>NZ_OY761442.1 GCF_963664415.1 uncultured Desulfobacter sp.
CCACATATAACCCGGATATGGTTGCGGTTCACACCACCTGTCTGTCCGAAACCATCGGCGACGACGTGAACCAGATTGTCAGAAAGGCCAAAAAAGACGGCACCATCCCCGAAGGCAAGTATGTTGTCCATACGGCAACACCGTCCTATGTGGGGTCCCATGTTACCGGTTTTGCCAATATGGTGAAGTCCATTGCCATCCAGATGGCCGAAAAGACCGGCACATCCAACGGGAAAGTCAACCTGATCCCCGGGTTTGTAGAACCTTCGGATATGGCTGAAATCAAGAGAATTGCCGCAATGATGGGCGTTGGGTCCATCCTGTTTCCGGACACCTCCGGTATTGTGAACGGACCGCTCACCGGAAAGTTTGAGATGTATCCCAAAGGCGGAACAAGCATTGAAGACCTGAAAAGCACAGGCGACAGTATTGGTTCCATCGGCCTGGGTGCCTGGGCCACTGCTGATGCAGTCAAAGCCCTTGACAGTCAGTTCAAGGTGCCCGGCCAGGTGCTGGATCTGCCCATCGGCTTGCTGGCCACAGACCGGTTCGTTGATGCCCTGCGCACCGTAGCCGGCGTAAGTGTTCCCGATTCTGTTACCCAGGAACGCGGACAGCTGCTGGACGTCATTTCAGACATGCAGCCCCACCTGTACGGCAAAAAAGTTGCCCTGGCAGGCGACCCGGATCAGCTGATCCCCTTGGTTGAATTTCTGGTGACCATCGGCATGAAACCGGTTCATATCGTTTCCGGTACCCCGGGCAAGGCCTTTACCAAACGGATCAAAGAGATCACTGCCAAGTTTGGCGACGATATCAATGTCAAGAACCCCGGCGATATGTTCCTGCTGCATCAGTGGATCAAGAATGAACCTGTGGACCTGCTCATCTGCAACACCTACGGCAAGTACATGGCCAGAGACGAGGATATCCCCTTTGTTCGCCACGGATTCCCCATCCTGGACCGGATCGGCCACTCCTACTTCCCCACAGTCGGGTACTCAGGCGGTCTGCGTTTTCTGGAAAAAATCCTGGGCGTTCTCATGGACCGCAAGGACCGGGATGCATCCGAAGAGACCTTTGAACTGGTAGAATAATATCTGCGCAACTCAAGCAGTAAAGGATAAATAACATGACCTCCATATCGGTACTCAAACAGAGAGAAAAACAGATCTACCAGAAGGGTAACCAGCCCTTTGAGATGGAATGTGAAACCAAGAGTCTGGCCGGTGCAGTCAGCCAGAGAGCCTGTGTCTTCTGCGGCTCCAGAGTGGTGCTTTACCCAATCGCAGACGCCCTGCATTTGATTCACGGACCCATCGGATGCGCCTCCTATACCTGGGACATCAGAGGGGCCCAATCTTCGGGCCCGGAGCTTCACCGGATGAGTTTTTCCACCGATCTGTCAGAAACCGATATCATTTATGGCGGAGAAAAAAAGCTGAAAAAAGCGTTGCTTGAACTCATTGAAAAGTATTCGCCCAAAGCTGCCTTTATTTACTGTACCTGCATTGTGGGCATCATTGGTGATGACGTGGACGCGGTTTGCCGCCAGGTCGAAGAAGAGACCAACATTCCTGTCATCGCTGTCCACTCTGAAGGATTTAAAGGAACCAAAAAAGACGGATACAAGGCGGCATGCGACGCCTTGTTCAGTCTCATCGAACGAAACAAGGCCCCCCAGGCCACCATCCCCGACTCTATCAATATTATGGGTGAATTCAATATTGGCGGAGAGACATGGATCATTAAAAAATATTATGAAGCCATGGGGGTCAAGGTGGTCTCGGTGATCACCGGTGACGGCCGGGTGGAAGAGGTCCAGCAGGCAAAGAATGCCGCCTTGAACGTGGTTCAGTGTTCAGGGTCCGTGACCCACCTGGCAAAGCAGATGGAAAAAGAGTACGGCATCCCCTATATAAGGGTCTCCTATTTCGGTATTGAAGATACCTCCGAGGCCCTGTACCAGGTGGCGGTGCACTTTAAGAAAAATGATGAAATCCTTAAAAAGACCCGGGAGCTGATTAAAAAAGAGGTCCAGGCCATTGTCCCCACCCTGGAGACCATGAAAAAAGATCTTGAAGGCAAAAAAGCATCCATATATGTGGGCGGCGCGTTCAAGGCCTTCTCCATGATCAAGGCATTGAAAACCCTGGGTATGGAAGTGGTTCTTGCCGGTTCCCAGACCGGCACCAAGGAAGATTATGAGGTGCTCCGGCAGATGTGCAACGAGGGCACCGTGATTTTAGACGACTCAAACCCCCTGGAGCTGGCTAAGTATTCTGTTGAAAAAGACGCAGACCTGTTTATCGGCGGCGTTAAGGAACGTCCCATTGCCTATAAGATGGGCATCGGATTCTGCGACCATAACCATGAACGAAAAATTCCCCTGGTCGGCTTTGAAGGCATGGTCAATTTTGCAAAAGAAGTCCATGGAACCGTTACAAGCCCGGTATGGGACTTGGTCCCCAGGCGGCAGACCCCAACCGGAAAGGAAGGTGCGATATGACCTCAAGCAGATCTTATAAAGAGACCCCCTCATATACCCCCACCCAGAATGCATGTAAAATGTGCACCCCTTTAGGGGCCACCCTGGTGTTCCAGGGGATTGAAGGCTGCGTGCCCCTGCTTCACGGCTCCCAGGGATGTTCAACCTATATGCGGCGTTACCTGATCTCCCATTTCAAAGAACCCGTGGATATTGCCTCATCCAACTTCACCGAGGAGACGGCTGTATTCGGCGGCGGGGCCAACCTGAAGCTGGCCATTGAAAACGTGGCCCGCCAGTATACCCCTTCCATGATCGGGATCGCCACCACCTGTTTGTCCGAAACCATTGGGGATGATGTTCAGTTGATATTGAACAGCATGGACAATACCATCAACGGCACGGCCCTGGTCCATGTATCCACACCCTCTTACAGCGGCACCCATGTAGACGGATTCCATGGCGCAGTGGCCGCGGTAGTGGACCGGTTTAACCCGGCGGGCAAACGCATTGTTTACCGGCCCAAGAAAAAGAAAAAAATTAACCTGTTCCCCGGCATGCTTTCCAATGAAGACCTGCGGCATTTAAAAGATATTTTTGCAGATTTTAATACCCCTGTGACTATTTTGCCCGATTACTCCGAGCGCCTGGAAGGCCCTTCATGGCAGGAATACCAGGCCATCCAGAAGGGCGGAACAACCATTTCGGCCATTGAAAAAATGAATGTGGCTGTTCACAGCATGGAGTTTGGTTCCGTGCTGGCCCTGACCGCGGAAGCCGGCCAGGAGACCGCCGGAGAGATTTTAAGCAAACGCTTTGGCGTGCCCTGCACCCGCCTGCCCATTCCCATGGGGGTCAAGGCCACGGACCGCTTTTTGGATATTTTGTCCCGGATTTCCGGCCGTCCCGTACCCGAACGGTACAGAAAAGAGAAATGGCGCCTGGTGGACACCTATGTGGACGGCAATAAATATGTTGCCAAGAAACGGGCTCTGATTTACGGCGAAGAGGATTTTGTGGTCTCCATGGCAGGATTCCTTGCCGAAGTGGGCATCATCCCCGTCCTGTGCGCTTCCGGCGGCAAAAGCAAAACCTTTAAAAAAGCCTTGGAACAGATCTTGCCCGAACATATCATTGACCAGGCCGTTATCCAGAATGACATGGATTTTACCTGCATGGAAGAGACCGCCGCGGCCATGCCCGAAGATGTCCGTCCTGAAATCATCATCGGCAACTCCAAGGGCTATGCCATGGCAAGACGGTTGAAAATTCCCTTGGTCCGGGTGGGCTTTCCCATCCACGACCGGATCGGCGGATCGCGTATCCTGCACGTGGGATACAAAGGGGCACAGCAGTTGTTTGACACCATCGTCAATGCAATTTTAACGGCAAAACAGACCGAATCCAAAATAGGATACTCATATATGTAAATAGTTTTCGTAGAAAATTGACCATTTTTCTACAGAAACTAAATAAGGAAATTATGGATCATGATGAATTTAGATAACCACCCCTGTTTTAATAAAAAGTCCTGCAAGGATTTCGGTCGAGTTCACCTACCGGTAGCCCCGGCCTGTAACATCCAGTGCAATTTCTGCAACAGAAAGTTTGACTGCGTGAATGAAAGCCGGCCCGGTGTCACCTCCTCCATTTTGAGTCCGGACCAGGCCATGGCCTACCTGGCAGAGGTTGTTGAGGCCAAACCCAACACATCCGTCGTGGGTATTGCAGGCCCCGGCGACCCTTTTGCCAACGGCGATAAAACCATGGAAACCCTGACCAGGGTGCGTGCCGCCTACCCCGAAATGCTGTTGTGCGTGGCCACCAACGGTCTGAACATCCATCCTTACCTGGATGAACTCAAAGCTGTCAATACCACCCATGTGAGCATCACCATCAATGCGGTGGACCCTGAAGTCGGCGCTAAAATTTATTCCTGGGTCAGGGACGGCAAAAAATCCGTGGGTCCCAAAGAGGGCGCTAAAGTGCTGTTGGAACGCCAGCTTGCCGCAGTCAAAGGCTTGAAAGAACGCGGTATCATGGTGAAGGTCAACTCCATTCTGTTGCCCGGTATCAACGACGACCATATGATTGAAGTGGCCAGAGCCATGGGCGAGATGGGCGTGGATATTTTTAACATCATGCCGTACTTCCCCACCAAAGGCTCCAATTTTGAAGATATGCTGGAACCGACCAAGGGTCAGCTTAAAGAACTTAGAAAGGCCGCCCAGGTCTTTGTACCCCAGATGACCCATTGTAAACGCTGCAGAGCTGATGCCGTAGGCCTCCTGGACGATCCTTTGAACCAGAAACTCATGGACCGGTTGACCTTTCACGCCACATCTCCCATTTTATTGCCCAGCGCGCCCAAGTATTGCCACGAACAGGATTGTGACGATGGGTATGCGTTCAATGCTGCCGGGCCAAGACCCTATGTGGCCCTGGCCACCCGGGAAGGTGCATTGATTAATCAGCATCTAGGTGAAGCCGAAGAACTGCACATCTATGACCTGACCGGAGACACCCCGGAATTTGTGGAGACAAGAACCGTGCCCAAACCCGGAGCCGGCGATGTCCGCTGGAATAACCTTGCCCGGACCATTAAAGATTGCCACACCATCCTTGTGTCCGGTGTGGGAGAAGCCCCCAAAAAAGTGCTGGGCAACATGGGATTTACCATCCATGAGGTCAACGGCATGATTGATCTTGTACTCATGGCCATTAAGAAAGGTGAATCTCTGGATCATCTGATTGTCCGGTCACAGACCTCCTGCGGTGAGTGCAGGGGCACAGGAACCGGCTGCATGTAGTCCGGTCGGTTGGGTTGAGGAACCAAACCCAATACCCATAAGTTGTTGGGTTTCACTTCGTTCGACCCAACCTACGTGTGGCCGATGTTATGACAAGCTCGAAAACAAATTAAATATATAACCAATAAAAGAATAAAATTTTTAAGGAGAAAAGATGAACAAGCCCGAAAAACACATCCTCGTATGCGCAAGTTTTCGTCCCAGCGGAGAACCCAAGGGCAAATGCCACAGAAAAGGGTCCGGCGATTTTCTGGCCTACATTGAAAACGAAGTGATCGACAGAGGCCTTGAAGAGGTTCTGGTCTCTTCTACCTGCTGCCTGAAACAGTGTGATGACGGCCCGGTTATGGTGATTTATCCGGATAATATCTGGTACGGCAACGTTGAAAACGAAGAAGCCATTGACACTATTTTAGACGCCATGGAAGACGGCGAGATCGCAGAGGATTATCTACTGTAATGAAGACCCATGATCAGCGGGTTTGGATGGTAGACACCACCCTTCGGGACGGGGAACAGGCCCCGGGTGTCTTTTTCCGGCCCTTGGAAAAACTGACCATCGCAAGTCAGCTGGCCGAATGCGGCGTTGATGAGATCGAGGTGGGCATCCCGGCCATGGGTGAACTGGCTTGCAAAGAGATTGAAGCCATTGCCCACTTGAACCTGCCCACCATGCTCACCAGCTGGTGCAGGGCGGTGAAGAAGGATATTGAACTGGCCATCGGGTGCAACACCCCCGGCTGTCACATCAGTTTTCCTACCTCGTCCATTCTGCTCAAGACCTTTGAAAAAGATGAGAACTGGGTGCTTGAGACCCTGGAAAACACCGTCCGGTTTGCACGCCAATATTTTGATCAGGTCTCCGTGGGCGCACAGGACGCCACCCGCACGGACATGGGGAGCGGGCAGGCAATGCGCCCCTTGAAGAGACAGCCATGGCCCTGTTCGGCATTGGTGCCAAAAAAAGCAACATGCGCCTGTCAGGGCTTACCCGGCTGTGCAATACCGTGGCAAGATACTCCGGGCAGCAGATCCACCCGGCCAAACCCATTGTGGGCTCACGGATATTCTCCCACGAATCGGGTATCCACTGCGCCGGGTTGTTAAAAAACGCACAGTCCTATGAATTATATGATCCCGGGCAGGTGGGACGGTGCAGCACAAGACAGATGGTGTTAGGGGTGCACTCCGGTTCAGCCGCCATCATGCATGCCCTGGCGCACCGCAATATCAGTATTGATGCCGATGCCGCCCAAAGGTTACTGCCCAAGGTCCGGGCTGCGGCTGCCAGAACAAACAAGCCCGTTTCCCCGGAACTGCTTGAAAGGATCTATCGCAGGACATTGTACGTAACAAAATAAAACTCAACGCCAATTTTACAGACCTTTTTTGACTTTATGCGCTGTAATTTGGCGAAAGGTCCATGGTTAAAATTAAATCTGTCACAGATGCTTTGAATTTTAAGTTGTCATCAAGGCATGCCAAGAAATTAACTACTTGTTCTCCTGTCGGCTTAACGTTGCTGGAAGCAGCTTAAAAGACAAGCAAAAGTGCGATTTATTTTAACCATGGGCCAAGAACAAAAAAAACGAACACAAAAAGGTACCGGTTATTTTCCTTTTCTATGGAAAAAGGGTTCATCTAATTCATCCGATTTCTGAAGTTGTGGATGAATGTGTAAAGATCCGGCGTTCATTCTCCGCTATTCCCGGTAAGCCGACAATGATGCGAGTATTCCACGAGTGCGATTCCCTATATCTTGAAGATCATGCGCATCTGGCCGTCCTTCAATATTTCCCAGCCGTCCCTTTTGATTGAATTCCGGTGGTCGGTTGGCAAATTGACCCGGCACATGCCATTCGTCCAACACGATAAAGCCCAGGTGCGCCAGGGCAGAGCGCAGCCATAACGTCATGGGGACAGCTTCGCCAACGCCAATGTGCGGACCCCCGAAAGTGGCAAAACAAATAGCAAATTTGCCGGGAATAATGGGCGCAGCCGGTTTGATTCGTCCTTGTTTATTGGCTGTTTTCATGGTGCGCTGAACAAATTCTGTCAAGGTTTTGGTGGGTAACCAGTCGATGACACCGGAGCCGATAAAAACAAGATCGTGGTCCAGCAAATCGATATCCGTATCTTTATTCACTTTCACGATTTGCGAGGGCACTAATTGAGCTGATGTTTCATATATCTGCTGTGCAACTTTTTCTGTATTTCCACTCAAAGAATCGTAAATAATCAATGCATCCATTTTTTCTCCTTTGCTGTTTTTTTATTTTAAATTCAAATATTCTTGACAAAAATCATACTCTCCAGTATGGTAAATTTTCATATATCGGTCTTAACCAGACCTGTCAATGAAAATCATACTATGGAGTTTGTTTTTTTAAATTATAACCCCTGGCCAAATCACATATGAAAAAAATAGAACAAAACAAAAAATTAAAGATTCAGCGCATACTAAAAGCCGCCCGTGAACTATTCCAATCAAACGGATTCATCGGCACCAGCATGGATAAAATTGCCGAGCAGGCCCAGGTCACCAAACAAACGGTGTATCGGTATTTTGAATCCAAAGAGGCGCTTTTCAAATCGGCACTGGAAGCCCAGCGACTGGAGGCGACCAATGACTTTTTGGACGCACTGGATCTGGAGGACACCACAAAAGCCCTGAACGCCTTTGCCTTTGGATTCATTGAAAGACATTTATCAAAGGCGCACCTGGCCAATATTAGGCTGCTGGTATCCGAAGGTCCCATGGTCCCGGAAATCACACGCGCTTTTTATGCCGTTGGGCCTACGCGAACCAAAACCCGCCTTGCACGGTTTTTTAAAGAACGGTTCAATGTTGAAGACGCTCAATACGAAATCGATGTTTTTTTGAGCATTCTTCTGTCTACGCGTATGACCGTACTTACCGGTTTGGTTGAGCCGCCGTCACGGACAAAGATCCGGCAGCATTCCGTCAAAGCGGTCAATAGCATTCTGAAACTGCTGGATTTATAACAATAGACGTTGCAATTGATGTTGATAGATTATTTTCATAAACGACAAAGGAGATCCCCAAATGAATTTATTCCCGTTAAACAATCAAAGTGTCTGGAACAATCTGTGGCTTAATGAGTTAAAAAATGCCCCCGAGAAAAACCCAGGTACGGATCATTATAAAAAATGGGACAATCGCGCCCAAAAGTTCGACAAACTGTCCGCAACACCAGAGGCGGTTGCCCGCAAAGAACGTATTTTGTCTATGCTCACCCAAGCCGGGGCTCTTCAAGCCGGAAGCCGCGTTCTGGATGTCGGTGCCGGATCGGGAAACTGGGCCGTTTCCATGGCAGAAATGGGGGCAAGCGTAGTTGCACTTGAGCCTTCCAGCGGCATGGTTGAGATACTCAGACAAAAGATTGACGCTTTGGGGTTTGGTCCGGATCAAATTCGTATCAAACAGCAGACTTGGCAGGACCTGAATTTGGAAAAAGAGGGGCTGGCCGGTCAATTTGACCTGGTTTTTTCCTCCATGAACCCTGGTGTTTGCGATCCAACGACATTGGAAAAAGTCATGCAAGCATCTCGAAAATTTTGCTATTTGAGCACCTTTTCCGGTGGGAGCCCTCGCAGTTTTTACAACAACCTGTGGAAAGATGTCACGGGCCAGACGCTTGAAAGCACATCATGGGATTTCATTTATCCTTTCACCTATGTTTACGCCCAAGGATACCGTCCCCAGATCGATTTCCATGTCTGGACCCATGACCGTGAAGAGACCATTGATGAAGCCGTGGAGAATATAGTCTTTTTTACACAGGGCATTACAGACGTTACGCCGGAGACTCACCAAAAGCTAAAGGTTTATATCACCGGCCAGGCCGTTAACGGGATTTTTCATCAAAAACAGACCGTTTGCCAGGGCGTCATGCTGTGGCAGGTCGATTGAAACAGGGAACAGGACCGTATTCCCTTTTTTTGTCCTTGCCCCTTCGGCCACATGCGCAGCATGGTGTGCATGTGGCTGTGGGCATTTTTTAAAATTTTGTTTGTGTTTAAAATTATTAGGTTGAGTTATAATTTTCGGATAACTATGATACGAATATCAACTTTGATTTGTTAAAATTCATAGCTGATCCATGCGTAAATGCTTCGTCCTGAACCAGGCTGGAATCCGTTGTCTGAGCTCCAGACAAATGCCGTGTACTCTTTATCAAACAGGTTCTTGACTTCAAGTCCCACGGTTGCTTTTGTTAGTTTTTGAAATTTATATGATGTTTTGAAATTGAAAATATCATAGTCTCCGAAACGGCGTTCATCCTCGGAGACGTTCTGAACATAGTAATCGCCCTGGGACTCCATCCAGAAACTGCTCGACCATCCGGACGGGTGATCAAAACTGATCCCCAATTTGGCCATATAGTCGGGGATCAGCTCAATATCCTTGCCTTTTCGATCTGCCTTGGCAGGCCCCGGATCAGTATATATTGCTTCAACCCGGGAATAAGACCCCCACAGGGAAAACCAGGGATGGGGCCGTACACTGAAGCTTAAATCCCATCCATTTCTTTCGGTTTCGCCGGCATTGATTTGATCTCCTGAGCCGTCAGCCATTTTGCGGACTTCATTGGTGGCCACCATCCGCCATAAATTGGCGCGCATGGAAAGCCAGTCAAATGGGGATGCTTTGATGCCCACATCCCAGCCTTCATTTTCAGATTCGGACAATTCATAGGAATTAAAACTGCCGTCGTATCCCTGGCCGTACCGGGCCGGTACCCCAGGAAGCTGAAATGTTCTGCCCCAGTTGGCATAGATATTATACCCCTTGAACGGGGTGATGGTGGTGCCGAATTTGGGCTGCCAGATCAGGCCCATGTCCAGTAAGTCTGATTGGGTTCCTGTCAGTTTGTTTTCAAAATGGCCGTCAAATTTGTCGACCCTGAGGGCGGCAACGAGCCTGAGCCAGTCGTTTATCGTTCCGTCAGCCTGGATATAGCTGCCCCAATAGGACAAGTCATTGTCAAAATATCTGATTTCATCTCCCTGTCTGACCCGGTCAATGCATGTCCAGCGCTGGGTAATGCTTTGGTTGAACTGGTAATCAACACCCCAGTCAAATTTAAGGCTTTGGATACCGATATTGTTTAATTGGTAAGTCAGCGTAGAAATTCCGCCGTACTGCCGGTCATGGACCCGGTCCTCGGATTGACTGCCGGCATCGCTCCATCTTGACCAGCGAAACCGTTCCAGCTCCTGTGCATAGGTTTTAACCGTCCAGGCCAGGGCATTTGAAAATTCATAATCAAAGTGGAAGCTGATATGTTTATTTTGCTGGTCGCCGCCATCGGAGCGGGAATAATCCGCCGAACTTGTGGGGTCGTTGGCGGCAGCCTCCTCTGGTAGATAGCCCGGGGCATCTGCGGTCATGTCAAAAAAACGGGCAATGATACCTGCCGAGCCACGGCCGTCCTTTGTCAGATAGAACCATTTTCCGGACAACGCCCCTTTTTTAAGATCCGAGTTGTCGCGATAGCCTTCGGTGGACCTGAAACCGGCAAAATAGGTCTGGGCAAAATTGTTTTTTTCATGCCCGGTGATAATGCCGCCGTCGTAGGTATTATAGCTGCCTGTAAGCAGTTTGACCTTTGTATAGTTGCCGAATTGTTTGGTATGGATGTTCATGCTGCCGGAAATATTGTTGAGGCCGTACCTTGGGTCACTGGTGCCCCGAATCAGATCAATTTGTTCAATTTCCAGGGGGAATATGAACTGCATATCCACCTGTTTGGTGCTGCTGTAGTAGGATGGTATGCCGTCAATGAGCAGGGCCACCGGAGGGGTACTGTTCAGATCATACCCTCTCATGGAAAACGTGCCTGAAATCACTCCTTGGTTATACTCACCCGAGTAAATGCCCGGAAATTTTTTCATCAGCTCCATGCTGAAATTAACATTTTCATTTTCCAGTTGTTCGCCACCCATTACATCAACCGAAGAGGGCATGTCTGCCGCTTCAACATAGCTGGATTTTGCCGTAACAACAACTTCTCCGATTTTCATGTATACCTTGCTACGCTCGGTCTCTGTTTCAGTTCCTGATTGCACGGCTTTTTTTTTCGTCCTGGGCTCGCCTGAGTTTTTGTCAGTATCAAGGACCACGGTATCCCTGGAAATAAAACGGTAAAGGATGCCGGTGTTTTCCAAAAGTTTTTTCAGGGCCTGGTCCGTTGTGAATCGGCCCTTTAGTCCTGGACTGCCGCGGTCAGCAACAAGTCCGGGCTCAAAGGAAAGGGTAATTTTAGCCTGAATGGCCATAGTGTTGAGGCAGGTGTCAAGGCTTCCGGCCGGAATGTCAAAGGGTATGACATTGGGGGATGGCTGGTTTGAGGTGTGGGCCCCGGCGGGCAGGGGCAGGCAGAGGGTAAAAGCTATAAGAATCAAGGGGATCAGGGCAAAAGCCCCTGAACAGGGAAAGGGAAACAACGCAAGGCTCAGGTTTCGGTCACAACACATCTGGGATTCTCCTTTTTAATAGAGTTTATTATGTGCCTGAACGGAAACCTTGAAATTTTTTTGAGTACAAGGCGTAAGGAAAATTTAAACCTGAAAATTTGCGGTTTCGATTGGGCACTATTTACCCATGGACCGGATGAGGCTGTTAAAACCCTCAATTGTTTTTTTTCTGATTCGGTATCCGGTCTTGCCTTCCTTTTCCACTGTCACATTCAGGGTCTGGGACAGGACCGAGAGAATTCGCACCGGGTCATTTTCTTTTTTGAGCTGAAAGACCCCTGAAATGGCAAAATTTGCGGCATCCGGCTCGCAGCGTATAGTGCCGTTGTGGTATCGGGATAACTCTATGGCAAACCTGGCCAGAGACATATTTTTCACCACCAGAGTTCCTTTGACCCATGCCCCCGGTTCAAGTACCGGTTGGTGCTCTGCCCTGGGGCCTTGGTCCGGGCCGGCATCGACCATGAAGGTCTGCCCGGCCAATACCTGGACGGTTTTTTCAGACTTTTTCAGGGGATGGATATTGACCTGGCCCTGGGCAACGTAAACCTGGGTCCCCGTTTTGGAGCGTCGAAGGTTGAACCGGGTGCCCACTGCCTCAAATCTGGCATCGGGCGAGGCTACCCAAAAGGGTCTTTTGCTGCCAAGCCCTTCTGAATCCATTCCGGTTTCCACAAAGATTTCCCCTGAGGTGAGCTGGATTTCCCGTACATCCCTGGAAAAAAGAATGTATATTTGGGAGGCGGTGTTTAAAAAGATGCGGCTGTCGTCAGGCAGACAGATGGTCCGACGCTGCCCTTTAAGTGTGACATGGGGTTGACGGATTTGACGCTTTGGCCGAAGGAAAGGCAACTGCCGGATACCATAGCCCAGTCCAATACAAAGGCCCCCCAGGATAATAGTTTTTACCACCCGGCGCCTGGCCTTGAGGCGGCTCAACTGTTCCGGGGCCTTTTCCAGGGTGCTGTGGGCCAGGCCAGCCAAGTTTTGGGGAATCTGTTCAAATTCCCGGTCAATGACGCCTATGGCCTGCCATGCGGTTTCATGGCGATCGTCTTCCATACGCCATGCCCTGCAGGCCTCCCGGTCCCTGTGGTCCGCCTGTCCCGATTCCAGCTTCACCGCCCAGGCAATCGCTTGGTTCAGGATATGGTCGGGCAGTCTGTCAGTCACGGGACACCCTGAGGCAGTGGCGCATGGCGGTTGCCATGTATTTTTCTACAGAACTTGTGCTGACCTGAAGTCGTTCGGCAATCTGGACATAAGTCAGTCCCTCAAGCCGGGAGAGCAGGAACGCAGTCCGAATCTTTGGGCTCAACCCTTCCAGAGCCCTGTCTATACGATTCAGGGTTTCCAGAAACAAGACACGGGTTTCAGGGGAAATCTCCACGGGGCTTTCCATGGCTGCCAGCCGTTCACAATAGGCCGCCTCCACCGCCCTGCGCCGGAACAGATCAATCATCATCCCCCGGGCGATGACGGAGAGCCATTTTCTGGGGGTCCGCATATTCTTGAGCTTACCCGGCTTGGCCAGCAGCCTTAAAAAAGTATCCTGGGCCAGATCCGCAGCATCATACCGGCAACCCAACCGCCGGTACAACCAGTTAATCAACCAGTTGTTATGGGAGAGGTAGAGGGCTTCAACACGGAGGATCGGATCATGGTTCACAGTATAGTGCCTTTCCCGGATGTTCGGACGTACAGAGGGTTCAAGTCGTGCCCGATATGCTGTGTCTTATTTAAGCTAATTTTTTTGATTCCTACTCATTATATCATGATGGGCAAACAAATAATTTGAACTAAACTATTTGTCTTTTCTTGTCAAGTCGTGATAAGTTCTAAAAATTCAACTTCTGTTATCCAATGAATTGTTCTGGGGATATTGGGGATGCAGATACTGTGAAAAGCATATTTTGACTTTTCCAGAGTCTTTAAAATCGTCAGCTCTCCCAATGAAAAAGGAACGACAAGACTGTAAATATATGCCACGCAGGAATACAAAGGGCACGAACAGATAACCCCTTCGTGCCCTTTGTGTTAAAAAAACTTTAACAATAACCGGAACCTCTATTGTTAAAAAGACGTCTTTTTACCAAACATTTTAATCAGTGTCTTTTTTTTTCTTTGCTTTGGGTTCCCCCTGCATGGAGATCATTTGCCGTTCCGTTGCCGCAGGTCTGTGGGCGGTATGGAAATGCAGGCAATGGGTCGGGCAGGTGTCTGCACAGATGCCGCAATAGACGCACATAAACGGATCGCAGGTCCATGTGCCGGCCTTTTTGTCTACACTGATGCAAACTGATGGACATTTGCGAGAACACATACCGCAGAAAATACATGCATCAATATCATTATAGAGTTCACCGCGCACGCCTTCGGGCAGCTCTCGCTTAACAATCGGGTATTGTCGGGTGGCGGGACGTGAGGCAATATTTTTAAGTATGCTGGGTGTAAAATTAAACATAAGGCTCCTTTTTAACGTTCCGTACAGCTGACGCACGGATCGATAGATAAGACAATGACCGGTACGTCGGCCAGCTCACATTCCGGCAGCATATTCAGAAGGCAGGGAATATTGGCAAAGGTCGGGGTACGGATTCGCACGCGATCCAGCAGTTTGGTACCGTTGCCCTTTACATAATAAAGACATTCTCCCCGGGGCTGTTCCACACGCACGACTGACTCGCCTTCCGGGTTGCCTTTAACCTTTGCAGCAAGGCTGCCGGCGGGTAAAGCGGCAATGGCCTGGCGCACCAGATCTATGGACTGGTACACCTCATGAAAACGGACCCAGCTTCTGGCATAACAGTCGCCGTCCTGGTGGGTAACCGGCTGAAAATCTAATTTTTTATATGCCCCGTACCCGGTCATGCGCATATCCTGTGCGACTCCGGAGCCCCGAAGCGTAGGTCCAGCCGCGCCCAGTTCATAGGCCTGATCATAGGTCATGACGCCGACACCCACGGTTCTGGATTTAACTGTATAATCATCAAGTAGGGTACTCTCCAGTGCCTTAAACTCTCTTTCCACAAGAACCAACTCTTTTAGAATCCAGTCAAGTTGTTCCGGAGACAGATCCTTGCGGACCCCGCCGACGACGTTCACCGATACAATGACCCGGTTTCCCGCTGTTGCCTCATTGATGTCCATGATACGTTCGCGAATTTTCCAGAACTGCATGAACAGCGCTTCAAAACCGAACGCGTCGGCATAGAGTCCAAGCCAGAGCAGGTGGCTGTGCAGGCGGTGCAGCTCAGACCAGATCACGCGTAGGTACTGGGCCCGATCCGGCACCTCAACGCCCATGATTTCTTCAATAGATTGGGAAAAACAGGTGCCGTGGATCATCGAACAGATGCCGCACACCCGTTCGCATACGTTGATCATCTGATGAAAGTCACGTTTGCCGGCAAGCATTTCTAAGCCCCGGTGTACATATCCCAAGGCAGGAATGGCTTCTTTAACAATTTCATCTTCCACCACAAGTTTAAGATGGAGCGGCTCGGGTAATACCGGGTGCTGGGGCCCAAAGGGAATAACGGTTCTATTTGACATGCTTACTCCTTCTTCTCTTTTTTGTCCTTGATCTTAAGGTTGTTGGCCAGCGGAATGGTTTCAACGCTGGGATCAAGGTACAGGGTCCGGTTGTAATCCACGGCCAGGCCCTCAAATTCAAAGTCTGCCAGATCTTTGACTTCGTTTTCAGCCAGAAATGCGCTGAAATAAACACCGGATATGCTGGGAATCGTTGTGTGTGCCGTCACATTTAAACGAAAGTGAGAAAGCACCATGTCTTTGTCAAAATGGTACAGGATGTCTGTGGATCCGTCTTCAAGTGTGACGGTGGACAGGGTTACAAACCGGTAACCCGCCTGTTTCATTCGCCCGGCCTCGGCAATAAGGTTGTCCAAGGTGATGGCGGTTTCATTTGAAATCATGAATTTATCCTTATGCGTCGGCGGATTCGGGTTCGCCCGCTTGTTTTTGTTTAAATTTTTCCAGGGCCTTTACCACGCCGTCGATAATCGCTTCGGGTTTTGCCGGGCACCCGGGGACATAGACATCCACCGGAATGATTTTGTCCACACCACCGATCACGTTGTAGCCATCGTGGAAAATGCCGCCGGACAGCCCGCAGGCCCCGATGGCGACAACGGCTTTGGGTTCGGGCATCTGCTCATAAATATTTTTGAGCACGGCCTTGTTGCGGTGGTTTACGGTTCCGGTCACCAGCAATATATCCGCATGTTTGGGGTTGCCCACATTGATGATACCAAACCTCTCCACATCGTAAAGCGGTGTCAGGCAGGCCAGGGTCTCGATATCACAGCCGTTGCAGCTTCCGCAGTCAAAATGCATTATCCATGGTGACTTTATTTGTGCATTTTTTAAAAAATTTTTGAGCATGGTCTACCTCACGTGCAGCCAGATAAAATTGATAAACGTCAGAACCAGGCCGATGCTCCAGACATACTTGAGCATCCAGCGCCAGGTCATTCTCGCCATGGTGTTGTCAATGATGATTTCGAATAGGTAGGTGGCGACCAGCAGCACGATCATCCAGATCCAGCTCGTGGTCCAGAACAACGCACATACCGCAAGAATTAGAACAGTTTCGTACCAGTGCGCCATCTCAATTACCGCAAGTACCGGCCCGGAGTATTCGGTCATCACCCCTTTAACCAGCTCCTGATGCGCGTGGTGGGACGTTGAAAAATCAAAGGGGGATTTGCGCAGCTTGATGGTCAAGGCATAGCCAAGGACAATGAACATCAGCGGCAGTTTCTGGAGCAACGGCGTATCATAGGCCATAATATCGCCTACATTAAAACTGCCCACCGCAAGGTACATGCCTACAAACACTAAAATCAGCAGCGGCTCGTAGGTCAGAATCTGTATCAGTTCACGCTGGGCGCCTACCTGGCTGTACGGGCTTCGGGTCGAAAGGGCCCCCATGACCAAAAACATGGCACCCGCCGCCTGGACAAAGAAAATGATCAAAAGATCCGCCCGGGCAAAAAACAAGGCAACGGACAGGGCTGCGGCAACAAAATAGACCCAGCAGCACACGATCTGCCACCGGTTCACCAGCAGGCGTTCTTTTCCAAATAGTTTGCCCACATCGTAAAAGGCCTGCAGTACGGGCGGTCCTAATCGGGCCTGCATCCGTGCCGTAATGCGTCGGTCAATACCGGCTAACAGTCCGCCGGCTAAAGGGGCCAGGATTAATGCCGAAACAGCGAAGAATATCGATTCCATTACAACACACCTCCAATCATTAACAGGATCAGTCCGCCGGCAATCATGTTGACCCAAAAGGTAAGCTTGTGCTCACCGAAAAATTCCGTCAGGTAGAAGTTGCTGGCCTTGTATGGGACAACGGTCTCCATGGGTCCAAGAAACGCACCGTCATCAATATCGCCGGTATGGGCGCCGCCGAGGTACGGGTGTGCCTGCTTTACATCCACGCGAAGTGCCCGGTAGATGGCAAAGATTGTTGCAAGACCGATCAGAACGATAAAGGGATAGATGGCAAATCCGCCGGTGGCTCCTTTAAGGATTCCTGACATGCCGGCCGCATGTTTTGCCGCAAACATGGGGACAAACGCTTTGGTGTAAAGATAGGGTGTGGCAAAGGCAAAAAGAAGTGCTGCGATGCACAGACTCACAAGCGGCCCTCGGGTGAACAGGGGTTGTTTTTCAGGCGTTGCCGAAATATTGTGCCCGCCCATCAGCAAGCCTGCCCAGCGGGCCCAGTAAACAAAGGTCAGGGCGCTGCCCAGCGCCATCATGACGATGACGAAAAGATGGTCGGATGCGGCTTCCAGGGCCATCCACTTGCACAACAGCACCCCAAAGGGTGGCAGAAGCATGGACAAAATGCCGATGATGGTCACCACAGCCGTTCGGGGCATGGTTTTGTAAAGCCCACGCATATCTTCAATATCCCGGGAGCCGATTGCCTGTTCGATGGTACCCACGCACAGAAACAGCAGCGATTTTGAGATGGCGTGAAAGATGATCAGCATTACCGCTGAAATCACGGCAAGGGGGGTATTGATGCCTGCACAGGCAATGATCAGGCCAAGGTTACTTACCGTGGAGTAGGCCAGGATTTTTTTCCCGTTGTTCTGGCCAATGGCAAGGGCGGCGCAGACCAGGAAGGTGAACGCCCCGCACAGGGCGATGCCGTGGCTCAAAAAGGTGCCTTCAAACATGGGGCAAAAGCGTAAGACCATGTACACGCCGGCTTTTACCATGGTGGATGAGTGCAGCAGGGCCGAAACAGGCGTAGGCGCCACCATGGCACCCAGCAGCCAGCTTTGGCAGGGCAGTTGTGCGGCCTTGACAAATCCGGCCAGACTGATGAATCCTACGGCGGCAAGCAGCACCCCTGAAACCGGCCCACGGGTTAAAAGAACGGAGATGTCCAGGGTGCCGGCGACAGTATAAACGATAACGATGGCCGTCAATAACATTGCGCCTCCGCAAGAGTTCATCCACAGTGCCTGTGTTGCGTTTTCCACTGCCTCCTTGGTACCGTCATGCCCGATGAGCGCAAAAGAGCAGAATGTGGTCACTTCAAAGAAAAAATAGAGCCACAATATGTTGTTGGACAAGACCAGGCCGTTCATGGCGCCTAGAAACAGAAGCAGAAAAAGAAAAAAGATTGGTTGTCTGCTTTTTTCAAGTTTCAGGTGTTCCTCATGTTTTTTCATGTAGGGCAGCCCGAAAATGCAGATCAAAGAACCAATAATGGAGACGATCACAACCATTATTAAAGACAGACTGTCCCCGAGCAGGGCCGGGACATCCGGGCCGTGTTCCAGAATGAACAGCTCAAAAACGGCAAGCAGCACCAGTTGAAAAATCGTCAAAGATTTGATGATCCGGTTGTTGAGCTTGAACCCGAAAAATAATATCAAGGCCAGCAGCGCAAAATCCAAAATCGTAACCAATATTTCCCATCCCCCGGGCACGGCGCATGTAAAATCGTCTTGACCGAGAAGTACCAGGGACGTGACCGCTAAAACGGCCCCGGTTGCGGTTACCGTGATGGTCCTCACCAGGCCCACCCGGATCAAAAAACAGACCATGGCCGAAATGATCGGCAGCACGATCAATAAAAACACAATGTTGGACATAGATACCCCTTTTATTAGGCGGTTATATTTTCATGGCGAATCCAAGGCAAAAAAACCTAAGAAAACTCGCCGTTAAATAACTGCATCAGTCCAATATCGCATAATTAAGCCTGTCCTGGCCCAATGATGCGGATGGTTTGTTCGCTATCTGGATAAGTTGTTTTTCGTACGCGCGTGCTCTTACTTACATTGAGGTACTCATATAGGAGGGCTCTTGCTTTTGTAACACCTGCACCAACATTTATTTCCAAATTCTAAACAACGAGAGCTATGGTTAAGCCGGAAAACGTTTTTTGTCAAGTAAACAATGAATTTTTTTAAGAATCGTTATTTTTACATCTGATTCAATTTTGATGGGTTCGTAAAAAGCCCAAAACCAATTTAACATGTTAATATTATTGGCTAAAATTCATTTTTAACTTGCATTTAAAAAATTTATTTTGTATAATATACTCTATGTTATCAATAGCTTAGGGTTGACTAAATGATTAAGACAAATGACCACAATCAGCTCCACCTTTTTGATCCCTGGGACTTTTTAAGCCCGAAGCGCAGGAAATTGCTCGATGACTCCTGGGCAGGGCTTTTTCAAAAAGAAATCCTCCGCTCATTACCGGTCAATCTGATCAAACCCTGTTTCTCAAGAGAAGCAGGACGTCCCACAAAAGAACTCTTTACCATGCTCGGTGTTTTGCTGCTCCAGCAGGCTCATGATCTTACTGATGAAGAAACCGTATCCCAACTGGCATTCAATATTCAATGGCACTATGCCTTGAATTTAACGGAAGAATCAGATGCAGCCAAATATCTATGCTTGAAAACCCTGTGGAACTTCCGTCAACTCATGATCGAGAAGAAACTGGACAAAGCTCTCTTCAATGCTATTGCTGACAAACTATCCGTCGTATTTCAAGTTAATGCTGACAATCAAAGAATCGATTCGGTCCATGTTAAGTCAAATATGCGCCGGCTGGGGAGAATCAGTATCTTTGCAGCGAGTATCAATAAATTTCTGGTTAACCTGAAACGCAAATCTCCAGACCACTTTTCCGGTATCAGCACCGATGTTATCGGGAAGTATATTTCGGAAAAGGCCTTGTCCTGCTTTTCCATGGTAAAACCCTCTGATTCAGCCAAAACACTTGCAAGTGTCAGCAAGGATCTTTACCATTTGATCCAGGAATTTAAAAGCGACTCTGATGTTTCATCCATGTACAGCTACAAGCTGCTTGAAAGGGTTTTGAAAGAGCAGTGCAATCTGGAAGTTGATCCTGAAAGTGGCCAGAAGGTTGCGCTTAAAGCTCCAAAAGAGATTCCTTCAGACTCACTTCAAAATCCTTCAGACCCTGATGCGACCTACAGCGGACATAAGGGACAAGGGTACCAGGTTCAGGTGATGGAAACCTTTACAGAAACAGAGGATGAAGATGAGAAGGCCAGAACCTTGAATCTTATCACTCATGTTGAGGTGGAACCTGCCTCGGCAAGTGATGCCAATGCTCTTATCCCTGCAATGGATGCCGCCAAGCAGAGAAACCTTTCTCCCAAAGAACTCCAGGCGGACTCTCTTTATGGAAGCGATGAGAATCACCAGATTGCCCAATCAGATGGAATTAATCTTGTTTCGCCCACCATGGGAACGACCAAAAAGGAGAAGCTCAGCCTTACTGATTTCAACCTTGCGGCAGATGGGCAGATTATAACATGCCCGCAAGGGCATGCCCCGGTTTTTAAAAAGAAAAAGAAGGAACGGATTACCCAAGGTTTTCCCCTTGATACCTGCATGGGCTGCCCTCAACTGGAAGATTGTCCGGTAAGACTGGGGAAAAAGTACGCTTACAGTCGATATACCGCTAAGGCTGCAAGGATCGCCCGAAGAAGAGCTTATGAACAGACAGATGAGTTCAAAGATAGATATCGGTGGCGAGCCGGAGTCGAAGCAACAATGTCCGAATATGATCGCCGAACCGGTGTGAAACGATTAAAATATCGAGGTCTCCAAGCAGTAAGGTTCGCGGCAACCTTAAAAGCAGCAGGAATCAACCTCTTCAGGGCAACTATTGTCCAGAAGGCGCTCAGCTATGCATAAAGGAGGCATAGGAGAGTCCTTTCGGGGTGTAATACACAGCTTTTTTTGAAAGTCAAAGAGCAATTTGGCGTATAAAAATTGTTTTTTAACAAGTTTTGATCATATGATCAAAATAGTATGTAAACTCAAAAAAAAAGCTCGATTTGGGCTCTGACTTTTTACAGGACCATCAATTTTAGTTGACAAAAAATAAGTTCATATTTCAAAATATAACTTACTCGTCACGTGTGGGCTTGATTTATCATCCTGGTCCGGTCCACAGTAAAGATTCATAATAAAAATTTCAATTTGCCAAACGTTTCTTATCAAAAAAGGTTCTGGATGTTTAAAAAAATGGAAAAAGATAAAAATGAAAAATATGATTTTGGGGGTTGGTTTTTGTCTGTTTTTACTTATTGGATGCGAAGGGGACGGTGCTCAACGGTCTCAAAATGAACCGGGCAGCGCCCTTACTCAGCAGCAGGACTCACAAAGAACGCCCCGGCAATCTGTCAAAAAAGTTGGTGTTATAACGGTGCTGCCTCAACAACTTGCCGTTTCAAATGAGTTGCCCGGAAGGGTAAGCGCCTCAATGACCGCAGAGATTCGTCCCCAGGTTACCGGTATTATTCAGGAACGCCTGTTTCAGGAAGGAAGCTTTGTTGAAAAAGGCCGGCAGCTTTACCAAATCGATTCGGCGCGTTATGAGGCTGATTATCAGCGTGCAAAGGCTAATCTTGAAAATGCACATGCGGAACTGGAAAATGCCCAGGTTTTGCGGAAACGCTATCTGCGCTTGATTCAGGTCAATGGGGTCAGTAGGCAAAAACTCGATGATGCCACGGCCAGGGTCAAGCAGGCAAACGCGGCCGTGTCTTTGGCCAAGGCTGACGTTAAAACCGCAAAAATTAATCTGGATTATACAAAAGTCTATTCACCGATCAGTGGATATATTGGTCCATCCGCCGTAACCCGTGGCGCTTTAGTCACTGCGGCCCAGGAAACGGCCCTGGCAATTGTCCGGCAGCTCGATCCGGTTTATGTTGATTTATCCCAGCCGGTGGCCCAGAGCCGGCAATTGCAGAAAAGTTTGCTGACAAGCCGTCTCAACGCCGGGATATCCGAAAAATTTGAAGTGACCTTGTTTTTGGAGACCACCGGTGACATTTATCCGTACAAAGGTAATCTGGAAGCAACCGATCTGGCCGTTGATGAACGTACAGGGGCGATCCGGCTGCGGTCGGTTCTTGCCAATCCTGACGGGCTGCTTCTACCCGGCATGTTTGTCAGGGCCACCATTGAGCAGACCGATCGGCCACCCTCAATCATCATTCCCCAAAAAAGCGTTTCTATCCAATCGGACGGCACGAAAACTGTATGGGTTGTCGAATCCGGTAATACGGCAACAAAGCGCCGGGTCAAAACAGGGCCGTCATATAAAAATAATTGGGTTATTATAGATGGCCTTCAATCTGGAGATAAAGTGATCGTTGAGGGCGCAATGATGTTAAGGGAAGGTATGAACGTTGCACCCCAGCAAGTAGACAGCCATCCGGTGCAAGGCAAACAAACACCATTGAAACAATCGTCTCAAACAGAATTCCAAAAACACTTGTCCCTACAAGAAAAGGGTTAAGCCCAATGGTTGCAGATTTTTTTATTAAACGACCGATATTTGCATGGGTGATCGCCCTTGCCGTTATGGGGGCGGGAATTCTGTCGATTACATCGTTACCTATTGAACAATATCCGTCTATTGCGGCGCCGAAAGTTTCGATCAGCGCCACCTATCCCGGCGCCTCGGCACAGACATTGGAAAATACGGTCACCCAGGTTATAGAGCAGAACCTGACCGGGATCGATAATCTTCGTTACATTCAATCGGAAAGCTCGTCCTCGGGCAGGGTCTCCATAACATTGACCTTTGACACGGGCACTGATCCTGATATTGCACAGGTCCAAACACAAAATAAAGTTTCCCAAGCCGAAGCATCCCTGCCCCAAGCGGTTCAAAGACTCGGGGTTTCGGTCCGAAAGTCGGGCAGCAGTTATGCCCTGATCGTTGCCTTTTATTCAACAGATGACAGTTACGGGCGCAATGATATTTCAGATTTTTTGGCATCCAATCTTGAAGAGCCCCTCAGCCGTGTGGACGGGGTCGGGCAGATTCAGACATTTGGGCCGGAGTATGCCATGCGCATATGGCTCAACCCGCAGTCCATGAACAATTACAATATCACCACACAGGACGTCGTGGCCGCGTTGGAAGATCAAAATATTCAACTGGCCACAGGTGAAATCGGGGGGGCACCAAGCTTAGAGGGGCAGCAGCTCAATGCAACAATCACTTCACAATCTTTGCTTGAAAGCGTTGAAGACTTTGAGTCGATTTTGTTAACCGTTAATCAGGACGGTTCCCAACTGACACTGGGTGACGTTGCCCGCATAGAGATCGGCTCGGAAAGTTATAACATTATCGGCCGTTACAACCGTCGCCCGGCATCCGGTATTGCCATAGAACTGGCTTCCGGGGCCAATGCCCTGGCAACCATTCAGGCGGTCAAAGACAGGATCAAGGATTTTGAGGATATCATCCCCGACGCCCTGGAGATTGCCTATCCGGTCGATATCTCACCCTTTGTCAAGGCCTCGATTTATGAAGTCGTTAAAACGCTGGTAATGGCCATCGTTCTGGTTGTTCTGGTTATCTTTGTCTTTTTACAGACGTTGCGGGCAACATTCATTCCCTCGGTGGCCATTCCCGTTGTGATTTTAGGCACATTTGCGGCCTTGTTTGTTTTGGGATATTCCATCAATGTCCTGACGCTTTTTGCGTTGGTACTGGCCATCGGTATGCTGGTCGACGATGCAATTGTTGTCACCGAAAATGTTGAACATAAACTGGAACTCGATCCTGACCTGACACCTGAAAAGGCTTCTTTTAAGGCCATGAAGGAAATATCCGGCGCGCTTGTCGGGACAACAGCCGTGATCTGGGCCGTTTTTATCCCCATCTCTTTTTTTACAGGGGCCACGGGTGTCATCTACCGTCAGTTTGCTGTCACCATTTCCGTTGCCATGGCGATATCCCTGTTTATCGCGTTAAGCTTATCACCCGCTTTATGTGCCATTGTGCTCAAACAGGGCGAAAAGGAAAAAGATACAGGCGTGTTCGGCTTTTTTAACCGCGGATTCAGCAAAATGCGCAGCGGTCATGAGACGATGCTGAAAAAATTACTGGCAAGCCGTATCGTTTTACCGTTGGTGTTCTTTTTGCTGATTGCAGTGACCATTGTTCTTTTTTTAAAAATTCCGCCCTCCTTTTTGCCCCAGGAGGATCAGGGCAGAATGATGACACTGATTAACGGACCGGGCGGTTCAACCCTTGGGCAGACAATTGAAAAAAATAAGCAAGTGGAAGATTTTTACCTCGATACTGTGAACGGCGCGGTGGACGGCCTTTTTACTGCCGCAGGCTTCAGCTTTTCCGGCCGGAGTCAGAATGTGGGGATCGCGTTTATTAAAATGAAACCCTGGGATGAGCGCAGTAAGGACCTGGGTGTGTTTAAAATCAGTGAGATGGCAGGGCAACAATTATCGGCTGTTCAGGATGCCATGATCATTCCCATTGTGCCGCCGCCCGTCTCTGCCTTGGGCAATGCCGGTGGTTTCGAATTTCAGCTTGTGGCCCGAAGCGGCAAGGGACAGGATGCCTTAAACAGCGCCATGAGGCAGTTTTTAGACCAGGCCAATCAAAGTGAGCTTTTAACCCGTGTCCGTTTCAACGGACTGGCCCCAAGTCCCCAATACGACATCGATCTTGACCTGTCCAAAGCTCGGGCCATGGGGGTTCCCATTGAAACAATCAACCAGACTTTGACAACGGCATTGGGGGGGACATACGTGAATGATTTTTTATTGGACGGGCGGATCAAGCGCGTTTATGTGCAGGCGGATGCGCCATACCGCATGCAGCCCGATGACATCGACAGGTGGTACGTTCGCAATAACACGGGGGGAATGGTGCCGCTGGCCGAGTTCGCCACCGGTGAATGGACTTATGGTCCGCCTAAATTAACTCGGTTTAGCGGCACCTCCTCTTTGGAAATCCAGGGTGAGGCCGCCCAGGGCGTCAGCTCCGGAGAAGCGCTGAACGAAGTTTCCCGTATTGCCGGGTCACTGCCGGGCAGCATAGGGGTGGAATGGACGGGATTATCCTACGAAGAAAGAGAAGCCGGGGCGCAGGCCTGGCTGGTCTATGTCATCTCAACCATTGCGGTATTGCTGTCATTGGCCGCGCTTTATGAAAGCTGGGCCATCCCGTTGGCAATTATGCTGACCGTGCCCCTTGGCATATTCGGCGCGACCTTGTCTACCTGGGCCGCTGATCAGGCCAATGATGTATATTTCCAGGTCGGCCTGCTGATGACAATCGCCCTGGCAGCCAAAAATGCAATTTTGATCATTGAGTTTGCAAAAACAAATTTTGAATCGGGCATGTCGGCCTATGATGCCTCGATAACTGCCACCAAACAAAGATTGCGGCCGATCCTGATGACATCCCTGACCTTCATTTTGGGTGTTATGCCCCTGGCTTTTGCTGCAGGCCCGGGGTCAGGCGCGCAAAATGCCATCAGCATCGGGGTGCTGGGCGGTATTACGGCCACAACGGTCTTTGTGTTGTTTTTTGCGCCTTTCTTTTTTATATGGGTTATGAGGGTTTTTAAAGCGTAAACGTTACATGCCTGATATTCCGGCCAGGGACCGGATTCTTTCAACCAATCGCATGTCTTCCATCCATTGTTTTGGGATGGCGTCCATCCCGTTGCATATTCCCAGAATAAATGCACTCAGGATTCCCCGTGCAGAGGAATCTGCGCCAGCCATGACATTTTCAATCATTGCTGTTTCCAGGTCATTAGGATATTTGGCGATCAGATGAATCGTGCCGGGCAGGGCGGCCTGGGTTTCACTCATCTGGCCAAAACCTGCAATGGCCTGTTCCGTATCTGTATCGATACTTTCAAGTCCATCTGTTATCATCTGGTAGATAACAGAATTGGAAGAGAGTTCTTTTTGAACCATTTCCAGAGAATCCATGGGCTTTCTACCTTTAGCGGCCTCTATAGCAGCGTTTGCAAAAAAACGGGCGCTTTCCCTGACCTGGGGATACATCATAACTTTGTTATAACGGCCACGGCCGGATCGGTTTATCGACACCTATAAGGCACAGCCTACAACAAATTAAGAAAGAGCTTAAAAAATCAAGGACCTAAAATCTATATGACAGAGTTATGCCGATGGTCAAAGGTTCACCATCCTCGGTAATACCCCGGTCAACATTTTCAAAAATGCAGTAATGCCGATCAAAAAGATTTTTTGCCCAGACATAGCCGTCCCAATGGGTACCCTCCAGGCCCAGTTTGAGGTTGACCAGTTCATATCCGGGTTCTTTAACAGTATTGGTATCATCGAAAAATCTACGGCCGGTTCCCACCACTTCCGCACGGCAAAAACCGTTCCATTCTCCCCACAGGGGACGTCTGTACTGAAACCCTAACGTATAGGTATAATCGGGTACCCCGAATGTGGTATTGCCTTGAAAATTTTGGCCTGTGATAGGGTCGGTATACTTGTCATACTCGGCCTCAATCCATGTAAACGATGCAAAAATTTCCAGATCCTTCGAAATGAACCAGCCGGCCTCAAATTCCATGCCCATTCGGTGGGATTCGCCTGCATTCTCTAAGTAAGACTGATTGTATTCATCAAAGCGAGTGAGCTGTTCATCTTCAATATCCGTATAAAATCCGCAGATGTTGATCGTGAGCCGGTTTTGGAAAAATTCGGACTTAATACCGGCTTCATATACCCAGCTGTACTCTTCATCATAAGGGTCACCACCTACACTGGGATCGTTAAACCCGCCGCTGCGATGGGCCCTTGATACAGTGGTGTAAAGCATTTTGTCATCCATGAAATGCCACCCCACACTCAATTTGGGCAGCAATGCCGTGAACCGGCTCTCTTGATAGGGCTGTTGTGTGGCGGTTGCGGCCCCGCCCCCGGGGGTGTAAAAAATAGTGGCATCCATTTGTGCGTCTTCTATTTCATATCTAAGGCCTGTGGTGATATCCAAAGTATTGAATACAGGCCAGGTGATCTGGCCGAACAGGGCCTCCCCGGAGTTGGTCCCCTTGCTTTGGGTCTTTCTGGCACCGGTTCCCGGGGCAAAGGGATTGCTCGGACTGTTTGCCATGGCAGACTGGTAGTAGTTGGTCCGTTCCTTGTCCGAGTTGATGTGAAAATAGTAGATACCGGCCAGCCATTTGGGGCCGGTTTTATTTTCCGGCGATGCAATGCGAAGTTCCTGGGAAAAGGTTCGCTCCTGCAGGAGATATTTCATGCGCGCCGCATCCAACGGACTGAAGTCCGAATCAATGATATCCTCATTGTCAAAGTCCCGGTATCCTGTAATGGATGTGACCTTGCCAATTTTTGTATCAACCGAGGTATTCAGGGTTGTCCCCCAGAAATCGTTTTCTGACGTGCCGTCAAAATCATGGGAATAGTGATATGGGCTGTCCGCTTCCAGTATCCCCGCTTTAACAAATGAATTGCGTTGGGTCCTGCGGAAAGGGAACGCGCCGTCGTCATGATGCTGGGCATCCAGACTCAAGGTGATATCCCATTTTGGGGCAGGCAGATACCGAAGTTTTATTCTCCCGGCCTGCCCGTCTTGATGCCGGCCATCTTCGCCGACGCCGTCAATATCGTTTTCCATATATCCGTCACTGGAAGAGATCAGCCCCGAAATTCCCAAAAAAAGTTTGTCCTTGAGAATGGGTGTCTGGACGTGGCCTTGAATCTGTTTTTCATTATAGCTTGCGTATGTCCCCGAAATTTGGGCACGGGTTTCATTGTCCGGTGTCCTGGTGTGTATATTGATTACGCCTGCCATGGTGTTGCGGCCGTATAATGTCCCCTGGGGACCGCGCAGGACCTCGACCCGTTCCACATCAAACAAAGGGAAGTCAAACAGATAGGATTTGGAATAATTCACACCGTCAACATACAAGCCGGTTGACGGTTCACTGTTGTTCAGGGTCTTGATACCGCGGATATAGGTTTGGGAGTGCCAGCGGCTGCCGAAATTATAAAATTCAAAGTTGGGCACATATGTGGAAAGACTGACCATATCAGTGATGCCGGCATCGGAAATGTCCAGTTCATCCAGCACCGTTATACTGTCCGGTATATCCTGTACATTTTCTTCGCGCTTTTGGGCGGTGACAAGCACCGCTTCTGCCTGATATGTCGTTTTACCTTTTTCTTTGTTCGTTGATAGAGGCGTTTCAAGTGATTCTTCGGCCCGCAGATTCCGGCCGCAAAAAATCAAAATGGCAGAAACAATGGTCAGCCACACCAATTTACCTGTCCAGGACGCAATGATAGTGTGAAAATTTTTCATCAACTCTCTTTTCTCCAAAATTATTTTTTTTAGTTCTTGTGAGCCACATAAGCTTTATATTTCGCCGTACGGTGGCCGATGGCCGAGGCCTCAAATAAAAGATCGTAAATTTGAACAAAGCCGTATAAATCAAGAAGGTTGTTTATATCTTGTATGGAATGAGAAAAAATGGTGACTTTTTCCCCGGGGGAATGCCGGGATTCCACCTGGATCTCCCGGGCTTCGCCTTCTTGGCAGTCCGGTACCACAAAGGCAAATACGCCACCTGATTTCAGGATTCTTGCAAGTTCCTGAAAAATCGGTGTTAAATCTTTAAAAAGATGCGTTACTCCTGTGCAGACGGCATGATCCATGGAATTTGCCTCATAAGGGTAGGGGGGTATGGACAGATCATGTTCTTTTAAGTCTTTGGCCATCTGTTTTGACCGGCAGCGGGCAAGCATTTTCGGGGAAAAATCAATTCCGTGAATTTCAAGGCCGGCCTTGTGAAACAATTGAGAAGACAATCCGGTACCAATCCCGATATCCAGCAGGCGGTCCCCGGGTTTGACAAACCGGTAAGCCATGCCGAAGGTGATTGCAGGGTCCAGCCAATTTACTTTTTCAGCGTTTTGGTCATAGTTAATAACATGGTCGCTGTTAAATACGTTTTTTACGGTGGTCATTTTAGATTTCCCTTGTTCAAATGGGTGCACATGATATCCAGCAATCGTCCGATACTGGTGTGATTCTTTTGGGCCAGGTCCGACAGGGTCTGGTCCGGGGTGTCAAGCATAATGCTGTTTTGGCTCAATTGTGCCTGGGACTGCTGTGGATCCCAGCCCATGTACCGGGCAATATGAAGCGCCGGAAATCGGGCGGCTGCTCCGTACGGCGGGGAGCCGTATTTTTGTATGGAATCAATCCTGAACGACCTGGCTATACCCAGAAATTGCCCCATGGGCGGAAGTTCAAAGTACCCTCCGATGCAGACATAAAGGGTCAGGATCAAAGATACAACAATGGCCGGCGATCTTTTTTTTTGTTTTTTTACATAGGCCGCAAGCAGTCTGAAGTTAAGCCATACATGGACAATCATGGCCAGGCAGAACAAAATACCTGAATTCAGATGAAGTGCACCCCAGTGATGCCGGGAAAGATGCCAGAACGACCAGGGGCAAAAATGGCCGACATGACCGGCCGGGCCAAAATAGAGCACGATGCTGGTCACCAGCATAACCAGTCCGGAAAGGGCCAGGGTTAACGAGGTGGTTTTTTTTAGCATAACCACCAGCCTTGGGGTCTAAGTGAATGCGTGCTAAATTTCATTTTAACTCCTAAAATATTTTGGTTGGCAAAACTAAAAGAGGAGTATAGGGAATCAGACTGTCGGTTTCTACCCTGGTCCAACCGATTTATGCTCCGAAGCACACAACGGTTTAAATCGGTCGGCGTTTAAGTACGTTAGAAGCGAATAGTTAATTGTTTTTAATGCAGGCCAGATGCTTTTTAGGAAGGATATTGAAATGTTTTTTATAGGCCCGACTGAAGTGGCTGACATTGGTATATCCCACGGCAAATGCAGCCTGGCTGACGTTCATGTCTGTTTCGTGAAAAAGACGGTTGGCCTCTCTGATTCTGAAAGACTGAAGATACTGGAAGACCGAAAGTCCGTACAAACGGCGAAACCCCTGCTGGAGTTTATTCATGTTCAGGCCGGTTGTCCTGGATAATTGTTTAATACAGGGGGGAGAAGACAAATCCTGGATCAGCAGATCTCTTGCCTGGACCACCCGGTCTTTATCATCCAGACTCATTCCGGTTACCTGGGCCTTTGCCGCATTGGCCCTGGTAATTTGATCTGCAAGCAATTCCAGTGCAATACCCTGGTAGAAAATATGAACCGGCGCCCCTGGAACCGGGCCTGTTATCAGTCGGTTCAAGCAGTCTCCTGCATGTGTGGAGATCCCTGATCTGAAATGCCAGGCCTTGTTTCTGTGTCCCTCCATCATAGATTGAAGCCCCTTTGGAAGGTTCTCCCGGTCCGGGTAGAACAGGGAATGAAATGCCGTTGGGGAAAGATGGACATGAACCAGACAGACCCGCTGGTTTCCTGGAACGGTAAGGCAGCCATCCTGTCGGGGAAGAAATAGGATGCCTGCGCTACCGGCCTGATTGGAAAACTCCTTTGAATTCAGACCCGGTGCCTTGATATGGTTTGAGAAGTTGCCGCAAACAACAAAACCAAAATTAACCGTGGGCTGATCCCTTTCAAATGAAAGGTGCAAATCGTTTTCTGATGCAACGTCAAACAGGCTGATGCTGAATCCTTCCTGGATTTTATATTCCCGGCACCGGTTTTGGACTGTTGTGTCCTTTAAGTTCGGAATACTTTGCACCAAGACCTTCCTGTTGCCGTTTACTTTGGCATCAGGGGCAGTTGGGTATTCCATTTGCCGTGGGCCGTTTTTATTAAAATGTGTGGATATCATAGTAACTCACTTAAAAGAATATTTTTATAAACTTTAGTAGTTAGTTTTCAAATAATAAAAAAGTAATGTCAAATAAAATCATTTTACAATTACGAAATGTATGTATCAGCAAATAGAGAGACATTCCTTGACAAGAGCCGAAAAGTTATTTTACAGTCCTTCTTAATTCTCAAATCAAACAAAATAGGGGACTTATGCCTGATTTCGTCAAAAACATTTATTGTAAAATTAACAAGATGTGTTTGATTGGAACCATGCTGAGCGTCTTTTTGTGCACGGTTTGCACGGCAGAAACGCCGCACTTGCAAAAGGCCCGGTCCTATACCGGAAATGAAGACATTACAGGGTGGGTAATGAGCGAAAAACTGGATGGGATAAGGGGATACTGGGACGGCAGCCGTTTGTTGACCCGGAAGGGACTGCCCCTTCATCCGCCCCCATGGTTCATTGAAAATTTTCCTACCTTTGAACTGGATGGGGAATTGTGGAGCAAACAAGGAGAGTTTGAATTTATCCAGTCTGTGGTGCTTGATGCCAATCCCGGCCCTGGCTGGGAAAAAATAAATTACCATATTTTTGAAGCCCCCAACCAGAAAGGGACATTTCTCCAGCGGCTTGACCGGACAAAACAGTGGTTTGCATTACATCCCAACGCCCATGTCAGGGTGATCCCCCAGACTTTGGTTCAAGACAGATTTTATTTGAATCGTTTTGTGATTGACGTGGAATCACGGGGCGGTGAAGGTGTTATACTAAAAAATCCCAATATGCCTTACCATACAGGCAGAAGCGAACATGTTCTCAAGGTAAAAAAAGCCAGGGACATGGAAGGCCTTGTTATTGGTATTAACAAGGGGAAAGGCAAATATGAAAAAGCCATGGGGTCACTCACGCTGAAACTGGAAAACGGTGTGATTTTTAAGTTAGGGACCGGATTCTCGGACATGGTTCGAAACAATCCGCCTGCCGTCGGCACAACAGTTACTTTTAAATATCATGGTTTCAGTATAAACGGCGTACCGAAATTCGCCTCGTTTTTAAGGGTAAGGGCGGATTGAATTTGCCTTGAGCACAGCCGTTCCTCATTTATTAATCGATAGGCTTGGCTGTCCGGTTCTGTTTGCAACCTTAAAAAATAGGTGTTAGACAAGATTCGGATGATTCAAATGGTCATAAGCGGCCGGACTATTTTTTACGGAGGCGATTATGGAATTGGAAAATGAAAGAGAAGCGATTGTACGTTTTGGACTTAAAATGGTGAAATCAGGCCTGACCACAGGAACCGGTGGAAATTTGAGTATTATTGACAGGCATTCGGGAACGGTTGCCGTCAGTCCCAGTGGAATCGAGTACGCAGCGTTAAAGCCCCGGGATATTGTTTTCACCGATTTAAAGGGAAATATTATAGAAGGCGATACCAAACCTTCAAGCGAGCTTGGGTTTCATCTCTCTTTGTATCATCAGCGCAAGGATATACAGGCCGTAGTCCACACGCACTCCCCTTATGCGGTAACCATGGCCTGCCTGGGCTGGGAGATCCCAGCCGTCCATTATCTTGTGGGGTTTGCAGGCAAAAAAGTGCCCCTGGCACCCTATGCCACATTCGGCACGCCTGAACTGGCTGAAATCGTGGCCGAATATATTGGTGATTATAACGCCATGCTGCTTGCCAATCATGGTCTTGTTGCCGTCGGTAAGAGCATGGACTCAGCCTTTGCCGTTGCCGAAGAGATTGAATTTGTCGCCCGGATTTATTATCAGACCAAAAATATCGGAAACCCCGTCATCCTGAAGGATGAAGAGATGGAGACCGTGCTTGAAAAATTTAAAACCTATGGGCAGAAAAAAATGGACGCATGATCTGGGTTACATGCTTGACAGCTTAAATTGAGATTCCGTCAATGGGATCCTGATAACGAATTTAGCACCTGCCCCGGGGCTTGATTCCACCGTCATTTCGCCTTTATGGTGTTCGGTGATGATAAAATATGAGACACTTAATCCCAGCCCTCGATGCTTTGGTCCTGATCAAAGTCAAACACGACATTTGACGAAGTTCCTCTTCACGTTTGTTGATTTTTTGAACCATGCGTTTAAAACTTTGACCCAGAAGAGAGAACTCTTTTGTTTTATGTTCCGGCCATTGAAGATCGTAGTCTCCGTCGGCAATGGATGACGCTTGCATGATATAGGATTCAACCGCAAAGGAGAACTTGCCGGCCAAAAACTGGCCGATGAACAGGGAAAATATCAAAGCAAGAAACAGACCCAGGCCAATCAGGGTAAGGATATTCCACAGTGACTGGAACGCTTTTCTGACCGGTTGGGCGATCAAAATTTTCCAACCGGTTTCATCCATATCCACCACTGTGCCAAACATGTTTCGACCATTGAATTTAAATATTTTTGACACCGGCCGGGGGCTGTCTTTCGATCCTGTTCCGGCAATAAAATTGTTTGTCAAAATTTGTCCTCAATACTGACCCAGGGAATCTGCCAACACCTTGCCCTGCTTAGGTGGTTTTGGGTTATGGGCATTTCGGAGACCGGCGTTCCCTGCATGGTTTTAACCAGCATTCTTGCTGCGGTGAATCCCTGCTCCTCGGGCGCTTGTGCCATTCCGCACAACATTCCTTGCTCAATAGAGAACTTGTGGTCGCCGATAACCGGTTTGGCAAAGGTGTCGGTGAGAATGGGCAGGATCTGTTTATCCAGAAGGGGGATGCCGTTGTCGTCCTTAACACCTTTCATGGTTGGTACAAACAGGACATCACACAACGGATTCAATTCCCTGGCGGATTTTTTGAACGAAATGATAATTCGGTTCATAACTCATAACTGTCAGCCAACTGTATAATAAATTTTGCGCCTGCACCCGGACTTGATTCAACCATCATTTCCCCTTTATGGGTTTCAGTGATGATAAAATAGGAAACACTTAAGCCAAGTCCTGTGCCTACCCCCACGGGTTTGGTAGTGAAAAACGGATCAAAAATGTGCTTGCGGGTCTTTTCATCCATCCCGGGCCCGTTGTCCTCGATTTCCAGGCAGACCCTATTCCGGACCGGATCTGCATAGGTTCTGAGGATGAATTGGGGTTCAAGTATGCCTGCCTCCTGCATGGCCTGGGCCCCGTTGGTCAAAATATTGAGAATCACTTGCTGGATTTTGCCTGCCTGACAGGGGATATCAGGCAGGTTATCATCATATTCCCTGGTGATTTTAATTTGTTTGAAATCGTATTTTTTTTTCAGGTTATAGTCTGTGGCCGCAAGCTCGATGGTTTTATCCAGAATTTTGTTCAGGTAATGGGAGGATAGGTCTGATTCTTCCTTTCTGGCAAAGCTTAGGATATTACTGACAATATCCGCCATCCGTTGTCCCGATTCGGTGATGGCAAGGAGCATTTGTGGAATTCCCCTTGCCTGCATGAATCGGTCTATGGCTTCGATGCTGATTCCTGCCTCTTTGGCCGCTTTTTTGTTGGCCGTAAGATTCGCACCTGCCGTGAGTCGCTGGGACATTACCTGGGCAGTCTGGAGCATTCCGGCTAGGGGGTTGTTGATTTCGTGGGCCATGCCTGCGGCCAGCCCGCCCACGGAGAGCATCTTTTCGCTCTGGATTAACATCTCTTCCATTTTTTTTTGTTGGGTAATATCAGTGTTGATTCCGATGAAGCGGATAGGATGTCCCTGTGCATCCCGTGCAGCAATTTTCCCCTTGGACAAAACCCACATATAGGTACCGTCTTTACGCAAAAATCTGAATTTAACCTCGTAGGTTTCCAGATCACTGGCCAGATATCGGCAAAAGGTTGATCTGACATATTCCAGGTCGTTTTCGTGAATCCGTTTTGAGATTTCATTAAGTATTCCGGGAAATTCGTTGGGTTCATAGCCGGCCATCCTATAACCGCGAGCATCCATATAGGCCGTACCTTCATGCAGGTTTAGATCCCAAATTCCCTGGTTGGCGCCATCAAGGGCCAGATCCAATCGTTCCTTGCTCTCTTTTACCGCCTGTTCCATCCCCTTACGTTCGGTAATGTCCTGAACAAAGGCGATGGCGTATTGCCGGTTCCCATATTCCAGAAGATTGCTGTGCACCCCAACAAAAATCACGGAACCGTCTTTTTTAAGATGCGTCCTTTCTATGTTTTGTATGCCCTGAAGATTTAATCTACGCCAATGAGTATTCCAGTCTTCACGGGCAACCTGCGGATCAATGTCGGACATGGACAAAGACTCCAATTCCTTTTTTGTATAGCCGAGAAGCTGCACAGCTTTTGGGTTCACCTCCTTAATTCGGCCGTTGGGAGCGATTCGATAGATACCGACATTTGCGTTGTCAATGATGAATCGGGAAAGCCGCATGGAGTCCTCGGCTCGTTTACGTTCTGTAATGTCCTTTACAAAAGCAATGGAGTACCACTGTCCCTTATATTCCAGAATATTACCGGTAATTTCCACCGGGATTCTGGTACCGTCCTTTTTTATGTGAATCGTTTCAAAAGTATTTTTTTGACGCCCGGCGGAAAGCCTCTCTATGTCTAAACCCATGGTATCCAAGGAAACAAATGGATCAATATCGCAAATCGATAGCTTTGTCAGCTCTTCTGTTGTATATCCCAGCATCCGTGCAGCATAGGGATTTACATTGAAAATTCGTCCGTCCATGCCAACCTGGTAAATCCCGATATTTGCTCGATCAATGCAAAATTTGCTCAGGCTCAGGGACGCTGCAGTCCGTTTTTTTTCTGAGATGAATTTTGCCTGCAGGGCTTTGTCATGTGCTTTTTGATGATCTTCAATCATGCTGTTCTGTTCCAATTCAGCCACGCGTTTGCGCATCTGCTGCAATTCTTTGATCAGCTGGACTTTTGTTTTGTTTTCATCTTTCATGATGCCGGCCACAGTGGTTTGTTGGATCATCGCAGTTAGCTATTGCCGACAGCTAACTTTATAATAAACTTCGCACCTGCCCCCGGACTCGACTCAACCGTCATTTCCCCTTTATGGTTTTCAGTGATGATGAAATAGGAAACACTTAAGCCAAGTCCTGTGCCTACCCCCACGGGTTTGGTTGTGAAAAATGGATCAAAAATGTGCTTGCGCACGTTTTCATCCATCCCAGGGCCGTTGTCCTCAATTTCAATGCAGGCCATATCCCGGTCCGAATCTCCATAGGTCCTGAGGATGAATCGGGGCTTAAGTGTTCCTGCCTCCTGCATGGCCTGGGCGCCGTTAGTCAGAATATTGAGCACCACCTGCTGGAGTTTGCCGGCCTGGCAGGGAACGGCAGGAAGGCTGTCGTCGTATTCCCTGGTGATTGTAATTTGTTTAAAGTCATAGTCCTTTTTCAAATTGTAATCCGTTGCTGCAAGTTCAATGGTTTTGTTTATGATTTTATCCAGGTGATGGGTGGATATGGTCGTTTCGTCTTTCCTGGAAAAACTGAGTATGTTGTTCACAATTTCAGACACCCGCTGTCCTGACTCAATAATAGTTTGAATCATTCGCGGTATACCTCTAGTTTCCATGAACCGACCAATGGATTCAATACTTGTGTCGGCCGCTTTGGCTGCTTTACGGCTGGCCGGGATATCAAGGTCAGCAGTCAGGCGCTGGGCCATTACCTGGGCGGTGTGCACCATGCCGGCCAGTGGATTGTTGATTTCATGAGCCATACCGGCAGCCAGGCCCCCTACGGAAAGCATTTTTTCGTTTTGGATCATTATTTCTTCCATCTGTTTTCGTTCGGTGATGTCCTGAACAAACGCCATACAGTATTCCCGATCCTCAAAGACCATGAGTTTCTGTATAACCTGGATGGGGAATACCTCGCCGTTTCTGTTCTGGTGGAGGGATTCAAGCGGGCTGGGGTCTGCCCTGTTCAAATGGTCCATGGCGTTTTCCCAGTCCTTGGTGGTGAATCCCGGGGCAAAGTCAAATACGGACATTCGACATAGTTCCTTTTTGGAATAGCCCAGGCTTTTATAGCCCTGCTCGTTCACATCTATAACTTGGCCGTTTTTTCCCATCCGCCAGATACCGATGGGCGCCTTGTCAAAGCAGAATTGGGTCAGTCGCAAGGATGCTTCCAGTTCCTTGCGCTGGGTGATATCCGTGAATACTCCGTAATGTGAAATTAAGCCATCCGTCTGCCGGGGATGGGAGCGGCCGTCAAACCAGATCTCTTCTCCGGAGGGTTTGATGAACTTCCCTTCATAATGCCAGGGGCTTGCGGATTCAATCGCTTCTTTCACGGACAGGCGAAAACGGGCCCGGTCATTTTCCGGAATGCAAGCCTCAAAAAGATTCACAAAATTTTTTTGTTCAAAATCAAGCCCGAACATTTCAAGGCTCCTTTCCAGAGCCGGGCTGGAAAAAGTCCCTGTATGAGGAGAACCAGGGTTAAAAGTGTACTGATATATCACACCTGGAACATTGATCAGAAGATCCCGGGTTCGCTGTTCTTCGGTTTTGAGTTCCCTTTCCCGCTGCTTGATTGTTTGGGCCATGTTTGCAAGGCTTTGGCCTAATAGGAGTGATTCTTTTGTTTTGCACTCAGGCCAGCTAATATCATAGTCCCCCCCGGCAATGGATGCTGCCTGCTCGGCATAAGAGGTAAAAATGCGGGAAAACCTGCCCGCCAAAAACCAGGCTATGGGCAAGACGATGATCATGGCGATGACAAGCCCCATACCAATCAGGGTGAGGATATCCCACAGCGGCTCAAAAGCTTTGTGCACCGGCTGGGCGGCCAGAATTTTCCAGTCGGTTTTTTCCACCTTTGCTACGGCACCCAGCAGCTTTAGCCCATTGAACTCAAATGCCCCTGAAACCGTCCAGGATTGATTCGTTGATTTTGTCCTGGTCGTTCCATCATCAGGCAGAGATTTTCCCCAGTATCTCCTCTGAGAATCGGTTACAATCGTTCCCTGGTTATCCATGATCAGTGTCAGTAATTCAGATTTCGGCGAGAGTGTGTTTATGAATCCGGCCAGATTGTCCAGGGAGAGTTCCCCAACCAGGAAACCATGGGTCAATGGAAGGGTCAGTGCAACTGCTGGCCTGCTGTTCACTGTAGACAAAAAGCATTTTGACCAGGCCGGTTTTTTTGTACCTTTAGGGGCATAGATGAACCGGCGGCCGGAAAGGTCCATTCCAATGAAGTCAGAGCGCCGCTGCCGGCGGCTTGGTGTCAAACCGGCCGCCTGAATGGTAAATGTTGTATCGTCGATGATGAACAGAACCTCAAAGAACTCTCCATTGCCGCATTGGGTGTCCAGCAGATCAGTCAAGGTCGAACCTGGGGTGAACTGCCGTTTATTTATATATGCAGCCAGGGCTGTGAGCTGGCGCTCTCCGCCGTCCAGGCGGGCAGAAAGCTGATCTGCAATTGAACTCGCCTGGTCCTGTTGCAGCGTGCCGGTCCGGGTCTTTATGGCCGGTATCATGATTCCCAAAGTCAGGCTGGCAATGATGAGCACAGGCAGGATTGCCACAGCACCAAGATGTCGGGAAATATAAGTTTTCAAGGAGATATGAGACGACATGGGATCACTCCGGTTCGGCAAACTTCTGGTCGCGGATAATGCGCATAAAGGCGGCCTTTTTCACATCCCCGTATGCGTCAAAGATGATTTTGCCCTGGAGTCCGTCGAATTTACCGATTGAGAGAAGGACAGCCTTTAAGCTTTGGCCTTTTTTTTGGGCCTTCAGGGCCGTTAGAACCACCTGGGCCGCATTATAGGGATAAAAGTTGAATATATTGGGTTCGTGTTGGTAACGCTCAAGAAAGTTTTTCCGAAATTCCTGATACCGGGGCAGTGGGCTGTTTAAATCCATGGCAGTGGCCAGGGTAACCCCTTCAATGGCTCTGCCGCCCAGTTCGATGAATCGCTGGGTAGCGCCCCAGCTTGATATGGTTATTTTGACCAAAGAATTAATTTTTCGGATCTGCTGACATAGGATTGCCGAATCCATAGCATTGGCAATGATCAGGATGCTGTCAGGTTCTTCCCTCAACAACGCTTCGGCGACTTGAAAAAAAGAGCGCCCCTCATTGGGAATAAATGCGATTTTAGTGACAATTGTGCCGCCGTCGGCATGGAACTTGTTTTGAAATGCTTCGATAAAGGGTTCACAAAAAGAAGGGTTTCCACCATGATAAGCAATGGCGATATGTCGCATGTTCCCTAACCGGATCTGGTACTCGGCTGTGAGGCGTGAAAGATCTTTGGACGAAGGGCAGACGCGGAAAAAATAGTCGTCACGACCGGCAAGCAGTGGACTTATCGCCGTAGGAGAGACCGTTGTCATCCGGTATTGGTTCAGGCTGGGCAGGATCGATAGGGCGATGCTGCTGGACAGCGGACCAATCATGGCGTCAATCCTTTGGGCAATCAACTCCTTTACATCCTTTACCGCGTCATCGGCATTCTGTTGTTTGTCCCTGACAAGCAATTCTACCCGACGGCCGTGGATGCCCCCTGTTTCATTGCACTGGTCTACCGCCATCTGGATTGCATAGCGTGCAGTTATTTCTACATCGGCCATGTGTCCTACAGTGCCGGTAATAAGACCGATTCGCACCGGTTCTTCAGGCCCGCAAGCGTATAAAAGAACGCCAAAGAGAATCAAAAGCACAATTGGATTCAAGGCCGAGTTTTTTAAGGATAGGGTGTTGGGCACAGTTGTCTTTTTCATTGAGACCTTCCCTTCGTTGTTAACTGTCTGAAGTAAACAGCTAACTACATGATAAGATATCTATCGCCCTCCCTGCCCCTTGATTCAGCTGTCACTTCCCCTTTATGGGGGGCAATGATTTTATACCTTTGCATCGGCTAATATCTTTATGACTGTATTTTCCAGTTTATCAATGTTTGTTACCGGCTTTCCAAACACCTGATCCGCGACATTGGGACATTGACGAAGATCTTCCGAGGTTTCATACTCAGGAGACCCTGTACAGATGACAAAAACCATATCAGGGTATTTTTTTGATGCTTGTCTGATAAACGTTTCACCATCCATCCCGGTCATGCGTATATCTACGATGGCAGCGGAACAGGCCTGGGTTTTGAGCAGTTCTAACGCGGATTCACCGCTTTCCGCATCAAAAACCATCCAATCCCTGTCTTCAAAATAATCAATAAAGCTCTGTCGGATATAGATTTCATCATCAACGACTAATATGTTTTTTTTAATTTCTTCCATCATCATTTCCTCGCCGGCCTAATTCTTTGCGAATGGCCAATGTTAAGGTTTGTAGGGGGACCGGTTTATGGAGGTATTGGCGAATACCTATTTCAAAGGCTTCTGTTTCAGTAAACGTTTCATGAAATCCTGTGCAAAGGATTATCGGTATATTTTTTTTAACGGATAAAATTTTTTCCGATAATAACCTGCCGTCCATATTGGGCATGGCCATATCGGTGATCACCAGATCAAAGGCATCCGGTTCTTTGGCAAATGCCTTAAACGCAGATATACTGTTCACAAACGCGGATACGTTATATCCCATCGTTGAAAGCATTTCCTGGGTGGAATCCAGAATACCTTGTTCATCATCAACAAGCAGGATACGTTCGGTTCCCACCAATTCTTTATTACTATATTTCGGTTTTGTGCATTTATCCAGGGCTGTGTTTGATACCGGAAAAAAAACATTAACAACAGTCCCTTTGCCCACCTGGCTGTTAATTTTTATTATGCCGTTGTGTTTTTTAACGATACTGCCGACCACGGCCAGGCCCAGCCCTGTTCCATGGGAGACTTCTTTGGTTGTGAAATAAGGATCAAAAATTCGTTCCATAATTTTTTTATCGATCCCGCATCCGGTATCCTCTATCTGCAAAACGATATATTCGCCAAAAATGCACTCCTCTTTCAGATCTTCCCTGGATTCAGCATTCCTTAAAGATATGGATAGGGTTCCGCCGGTCTGCTTCATGGCATGATAGGCATTGGTACACAGGTTCATAACCACCTGATGTATCTGGGCCGCGTCTGCCACAACCATATCCTTGGCGGCCACGTTTTCAATAATATGAATCGTGGAAGGAATGGATGAGCGAAGGAATTTAACCGCTTCTTTTACGATCAGATACATTTTCAACGGTCTCATTTCTGATTCAGCCTGGCGGCTGAATGTCAGAATCTGGGAGACAATCTCTCCGGCACGCCATGCACCTTTAAGCACCTGGTCAATATTTTTTTGGGCTTTTGAGTTGAAATCAGAATTCATCCTGGCCAATTCTGCATGGCCGATAATGCCGGAAAGGATATTATTAAAATCATGAGCAATTCCACCGGCCAGGGTTCCGATTGCTTCCATTTTCTGGGCTTGTTGAAGCTGGATCTCCTTTTTTTTGGACTCCTGAAATGCTTTAATGGCACGTATGGTTTCGCAGCAATAAGACGAAAGGATGGCACCAATCTCTTTATCCTGGTCAACAAAAGGCGGGGGGTGTTTGTCATGAAGGGTTATAACACCAATGGGATTGCCGGAATTTTCTCTTAAGGGAAACGCAAGAAATGAACCATTTATATACCCGGACCACCCACTGGGCAGATATACGTTTTTTTCCCCAATGTCGCCAACAAGAAGTGCCTGACCCTTCTCCAAAATGGTTTTAAACACGGAATCTTCAGGTAACGGAAAAGGGATAAATTCAGGGGTATGCTCAGGAATAATTGAATGCACAAGCCGCAGCCCATTTTCTTCGATCAAATATAAACTGCCGCCGGTCGCCGACATATGGGCTGCAAATTCTTCAAGTACCTTTTTGCCGAAATGTTCCATTTCAATGCAACCGTGCAACCGTTGGGTGGTTTCGACAATCTTGTGCAGCCGCGCATTGATATCTGATAAATGTGTGTTGGCGTCTTTAAGCTCGCGGGTTCTTTCTTTTACCATACTTTCAAGGTTTTTCTGGTACGCTTTGTTTTCCCGAATCAATCCGGCCTTTTCAAGCGCCCGATTTATTGAATGATCCAATACGCTAAAATTTTTTATGGGCTTTTCCAAATAATCCCAGGCACCATGGCGCAACGCCGTTATCACATCTTCGATACGATTTGCGCCTGAAATAACGATTATGGGCAGATCCGGCATGATCTTTTTTCCGTGCCTTAAAACATCAATGCCGTCCATTTCCGGCATTCTTAAATCCAGAAGAACAAGGTCCGGATGCTCCGAGGAGATCAATGCCAATCCCTGACGGCCGTTTTCTGCTGTTATGACATCATAATTATTATCTTCCAAATGAGCGGCAAGGCTTTGGCGGATATACTCTTCATCATCGATTATAAGTAATTTCAACGACGGCCCTCCCCAAGTTGTTCACTCTGTTCCAATGGTAAGCGCATAATGAAAGTTGATCCTTTCCCGACAAAAGCCACAAAGAGCATTGAGTCCTTAAACGTCATCATGCTGCTGATTGTCAGGACATGGAGGATTATATGAAAGAACCAATACATCACTGAGTTAATTTCATGTTTTGTTGTGAGCCGAGCCTGGCCGCTGATAGACCAGGTCGGCCCAGGGCCGTTAGTAAAAAGGATTTGTCCAAAATTCATAAATCACCTTATACTCATCATGAGTATAAGGTGATAATCTAACGGTGCTGCAACACTGATTCCTATTCAATAACAAACGTATCCACAATTTTGTTAAGCTGCTCTGCCAGCTGTTTTAATTGGGCGGCACTGTCTTTGACTGTCTGGCTATTGGCGCTCATTTGGGTTGAGGCTGAACTGACATTGGCGATCATCTCTGTTGCAGTGCTGATGGCTTCCGACATTTCATTGATGGCGGCAATGCTGGAATCAGAAACATTTTGAACGTTTTCAATCTGTTCTTTGCTGTTCAAGGTGGCATCGGCTGTATGGGTTGCCAATGCTTTAATTTCGCTGGCGACCACGGCAAATCCTTTACCGGTTTTGCCGGCTCTTGCCGCTTCAATGGTGGCATTCAATGCAAGAAGGCTGGTCTGTTCGGAGATATCGGTTGTGGTTTCGGTGATTTGCCCGATTGATTTCGTGGCTTCGCTCAGGGCTTTCATTTGGTTGCCGGCGTCGTTGGCTTTGGTGGACGCTTCGTTTGACGAGACCCGGGTTCTTTCCGCATTTCCGGCGATTTCATTAATGGTTGAATTCATCTCCTCTGCCGCTGATGCCACAATGTTAACGTTCTGGGAGGATTCTTCCATCGCTGCGGCAACGGCATTCAAACGGGTGCTCATCCCTTCGGCCGCAGACGCCACATTATCGGCTTGTTCAGATGTGTGCTGCGCCCCATTGGTCATCTCTCCAGATATGTCCGCAAGGGCATTGGATGCCTGGTCCACACCACTGGATTCCGTAGTGATCTGTTTAATGATATCCTGGAGTTTGTTTAAAAACGAATTCAGCCATTTGGCAAGTTCCCCAAGTTCATCCTTTGACGTAATGTCAATGCGTTTGGTTAAATCGCCTTCGCCTCCGGCAATATCCTGAACGCCGGGAATCATCTCTGCGTAACCAAGTTTCGGGGTGTCTCCGGCACCGGGCTTCGGCCAGATATACTCGATAAATCCTCCGCCGGATTGGGCTACATCTCTAAACATAGACATTGTTTTTATCTTTTTGATCTTCAAGCATAATTTTACTGACAGCTGCGGCTGAAATATCTTTGACGTGGTTGGATCCTTTGATAGAGAACAATACCATACATATGAACAGGATAAAAAACATGGAAATGATCAACAACATCCGCTGTTTAATGGATAATTTGTTTAACATTTCTCTTTCTCCCGGAAATTAAATAAATACGATTTTTGAAAAGGTCTAAACCTACGATAACAAAGCACTTTGATTTAAGCAATTGATAAATTTTGTTAAGAACACTTTGATTGTACTTTTAATCAATTGGGATGTGCTGTATCCCGGAGTTCCAGTTAACTGAAACGCGTTGATCCAGTGTTTGTGAATTTGCCCAACTTTTCAGCGTTGCAAACAAAGTCCATAGAACTTAGATTCGCGAGTGGAAAACTGACTTCGACTGTTAATTCATCTAATCTAAAGGATAAGCGGCCAATAGTCCGTCAGCAGCATCCCGGAAGAAAAAATAAGTGTTAGAGCCAGGATCCAAGCTTCTTTTCCATTTTGGAAAAACAGTGGATCTGTTCGATTTTCATTGTAACACCGAGCCTGCATGGCCAGACTTAAGTCATCTGCGGATTGAAATGTTTTTTTCAGCAGGGGCCAGGACAGATTAATAAGTCTTTGAACAGGATTCTTTCTTAAATTCCCGCACCGGGCATTGACGGCATGGGTCACTTCACTGGCATTAACAAGGATAATGGGCATAAATTTAAGGGCTAATCCTGCCATCACAGCCACCCGTGTTTCAGGAATAAAAGGAATGGGTTTGAAAAACCACTGGATCGCCGCCTTGATTTCCATGGACCGGGAGGTGACCGTTAATATAAGCCCAAGCAGCATGACCACCAAAAATCGCAACGAAATCAGGCTGCCGGAAGAAAATCCCTGATGGGTGAGGCTGAATCCGTAAAGGCTCACCATGGGGTCACCGGCTGTGCCTGCCCAGCGGCATAAAAAAATCAGCATTAAAAATAAAAGAAAGGACTTCAACTGCGTCATAAGCCTTGCCGGGCCTAACCCCAATGTTTTTAAAATACCCATTAAAACGCATAGGCAGATAGTCGTTCCAGGCAATCCTGTTTTGAGTACGGCAAGGCTCAACAGGCAGACCATAAGGCATTTGCACCGGATATCCAGGGTGTGCCACAGGGTACCACCGGGATGATAGGAAAAAAGAGTCACAGTTCCCAAGCCTCTGCCACGGGCGTAAACGGGTTTCTTACACCATAGGATTCAAGGTCGGGCGCAATAGACACAGGATCTCCTTTTGATATGATCCGTCCTTTGTCCATCAGCACAAGTTTGGTGGCAAGGGCAATCACAGGGGCCACATCATGGGTTGTCATGACAATGGCATGCCCCGACTGGTGAAGCTTTCGGCATAGTTTGACCAGGGAAATAATAGATGGATAATCCAGATTGGCAAAGGGCTCATCAAAAACAATAAGATCCGGCTCCATAACCAGAATGCCAGCAATGGCCAGACGCCGTTTTTCTCCGCCGGAAAGGGTGGCGGGATTTCGGTCACGTAAATGGCCCAGGTTAAGCAGATTAAGGACTTTATTGACTTTTTCATTAATCGCTTCCCGGCTCATGTTTAAATTTTCCGGGCCAAAAGCGGTTTCGTCAAACACTGTGTCTGCAATGATCTGGGTATCCGGGTCCTGGAACACCATGCCGATTTTTTTTCGGGCAAACATCAGATTTTTTTCAATATCCTGTCCATAGAGCAGAACCTGACCGGTATCCGGTTTCAACAAACCGTTAAAATGGCGAATCAGGGTGGTTTTCCCGCATCCGTTTTTACCGGCAAGCACAATAAAATCATCAGGAGAAACAGTCAGGCAAATATCAAATATACCGGCCTCTTTTGAACCAAAGGCATGGGTCAGATGGTCTGTCTTCAGTAATATCGTATCCATAAAACAGCTAAAACCGGATCAGAGGCCGAAGTTTGCGGGCGATAATTATTGCTGCAACCATTTTAAGGGCCGCGCCTACAAGAAAGGGGTACATGCCCACAGCCAGGGCCTTGCCCCAGGAGACAGACAACACCCACTTAAGCCAGGGCACACCAAACAAATAAACCGTTGCCATGCCTGCAACGGTGGCCACACAATCCCGAACCAGGCTTTTGGGGGCGCGCCCGGAAATTACCGAGGTAAAAAAGGCAGCCGGCAGGTAAGAGACAAGATATCCACCCGTAGGACCGAACACTTTACCAATACCCGAGGTACCGCCGGCAAATACCGGCAGTCCGGCAAATCCCATAAGTAGGTAAACCGCAATACATCCGGCAGCCCATGCCGGTGGGAGGATCAAGCCCGCCAGAAGCACAAACATATTTTGCAGTACAATGGGAACCGGGCCCACCGGTATGGCAATCATTGCACCTATGCTGATCAGGGCAATAAAAAGGGCTGAATACACAATTGGTTTTACGGAAACATCCATGGGGTTACTTTTCATTTCAATTAAGTTAATGGAGACGGTCCAATATGTTGTTAATTTATTCGCATGTTGTATTTGGGGGCAAGTTTTAGGTATTCAGCAAGGCCAGGCTAGCCCATGGCTGTTCAGGAGTGAAAACAGTCTCCATAGATAATTTTCCGGGTGGTGCCGTCTTGGCTTTGAAGGATAAGCGCACCGGTGTCATCCACGTCCAAGGCCTTGCCTTCATACACCTGATCATGGGTTTGAACCCTGACCTGGGTTCCGATGGTGGCGGTCCGTTCCTTCCAGCACGTGATAATCCGGGCCGGATCAACGGTTTTAATCCTGGATTCAAACAGATCCAAAAACCGGATCAGGATCTGTTTTCTGGAAACGGATCTTCCAAGCGCTGTTTTTAAAGAAACAGCCTGGTATTGATCTGAATCGGGTTCGTTATTCACATTTAAGCCAATGCCCAGAAACAGGAAATTAACCATATCCGCACGGGTCTCTATTTCTGCCAGCATCCCGGATAACTTGCGGCCGTTGAGCAGCAGGTCATTGGGCCATTTGACACGAACATCCAGGTCAAATAGGTCGGACAAAACTTCAGACATGCAGGCCGATGCCGCAAAATTCATGGTCCAGGCCAGGGGGGGAGGCAAATCCGGCTTAAGAATCAGGGTAAACCAAAGTCCACCCCGGTCAGAGTCCCAAGGTCTGTTTAGCCGTCCCCTGGAGGTTGTCTGGATTTCGGCTATGACGCAGCTGACATGCGGCACTCCTTGACGGGCTGTTTTGCGGGCCTGGTCCATGGTAGAGTCAAGCTCCGGGAAATGAAAAATTCTGTCCTGAAGGTGTGGTGGGAAGCAAAAAGGATACAGCAGGTTGCCGGCGTCCTGAAGTTGATACCCTGTCGGCAGGGCCTCAATATCCACACCTGCCTGTTTCAAGGCCTTAATGTGTTTCCATACCGCTACCCGGGAGATCCCGACGGCTTCACTGATTTTAACCCCGGACACAGGTTCGCCGTCCGACTGGTACAAAACCTTAAGGATCATTTGCCTGTTATTCGGCAATTCGTGGTTAACTTTCATATCAAATGATTGTTAACCATGAATATAGGCAAGGGTCAAGTATTTTTTTAAACATTAATTAAGTTGACGGAGAAGCTTGAGGCTTGCTATGTGTGTTTTGTATGGTTAATTAATTTAGCTTTTACTTTTATTGTGGTGTGTGCCATTGCGCGGAAAACATAGCGTGAAGGTATGAGCTAATCCCTGAAACTATGTATTACCGAGAATGATATGAAAACAATCCCTCTGCCCTCTCTTCATCCGACAGCGAATCCCGATCAACTCAGAGCGGATATCCCTGCATCGCTTGGGCAAGGCGGCATTGATCTTATTCTTTTGAAGTCCGGGGTTCAGTTGTTAATCTTTGATTGGCAGATCAATCAAGCCTCCCTATTTCAAGGAGGTCTAAACGATCATTCCGTTGGGTTCGGTTTTTGTCTTGATGGCCGGTATGGTCACCACCCGGCCTGTTTTAATCGGCCGCTGTCAATACGTGCTGGAGAAAGCGGCTTTTTTTCTTTTCCAAAGGGCGTTGAAATCCTTGAACAAACCGATGATAAGAGAATGCACAGGGTCGTTCTGTTGCTGGATGGGGAACGTTTATCCATATTAATCAATGGAGATGAAGATCGTTTTTATCCGATATTGAAAAGTCTGGAAAAAAAATCTCCTACCCGAATGGGCAATATTCTAACGCCTGTGATGAGAACGGCTTTACACCAATTGCACCATTGCCCTTACCGTGGAACAACCCAACAGATCTTCCTGGAAGGGAAAAGTATGGAATTGATTGCCCATATGATGGAACAGATCAGTTCCGGTTATGGCTGCCGCTATGATTGTGCTTTAAAAGCATCGGATAAAGAACGTGTTCACCATGCCGCACACATGCTGGTCCGGAGCCTGAATAATCCGCCGGATATCATGGAGATCGCCCGATCGGTCGGATTGAGCAGGACCAAGCTTTTTCGTACCTTTCGTCAGACGTTCGGGCTCACACCCTTTGAATATCTTCGCAGTCACCGTCTACAGATGGCCATGAAACTGCTCCAGGATGGTGAGGTGAATGTCACCCAGGCGGCCTTGATGGTCGGCTATACGAATCTAAGTTATTTTGCTAGGGCATTTAAATCCACATTCGGAATAGCACCAAGCGAGCTGCGTAAATCTTTCCGCGTAACATAGTTCTACAAAATATATTTCCTTCAAACTTGTGAACGCTAACGTTTATAAAATGAAGGAAGGCATAGAATTAGTTATAACGGACCATGTACCGGAGATAGAGATGGTAATGGACAAACATTGCGTGTCAAGTATTCCGGTGATAAATTTAACGTACTATCCATTACCGGGCGCCGTCATTACAGAGATGACATGGATTATGTGGTTTTGCTAACCTAAAATTGACCCCTTTGAGGGCCAAATGACAACCTAAAATTGACCCCCCACTTTGCATCAGTACTCTGGTATTGAATGGAGATTTTTAACCCATTACCGGAGACGAAAAGGAGAATGCTTAAAGTGGATCAGTATGATTACATCCGAACAGCTCACCGTGTTTATGGAAAGGCCATTAAAGAGCTTGCCAGAGAAACCGGCCATTCAAAAAACACCATAAAAAAAATTTTAAAGCAGGAATACATTGGCTACAAGCAACGATCTAAACAGCCATATCCCGTTCTTGGTCCTTATATCCAGGAGATAGACCGCTGGCTTGGCGATGACAAGGACAAGCCATACAAACAGCGACATACAGCAACCCGGATATACCATCGTCTGAAATCGGAACTCGAGTATTCCGGTGGAGAGACGACGGTTCGCCGTTATGTGCGTGAGGCAAAGCTGAGGCTGGGTTTAACGAATCAGCAGGCATTTATCCCATCAGATCCGACGACTGCCCAGGAAGCCGAGGTAGACTGGGGAAACTGTCAGGCAGTTATTGCCGGCGAACCCGTGAAGCTGAAATTATTTTGCATACGTTCAAAATGTTCGGGCAAACACTTTGTTCGCTGTTATCCCTGTGAAAGGCAGCAAGCTTTATTTGACGCTCATATCCAGGCCTTTTCATTTTTTGGAGGCGTGTTCCCAGTTCTTATCTATGACAATCTGACAACAGTCGTACAAAAGGTATTTAAAGGAAAAAAACGTCATCTTCAGGAATCTTATAATCGGTTCAAGGCCTATTACAACTTCGATCCAAGGTTTTGCAATCCCGGCCAGGGCCATGAAAAAGGTGGGATTGAAGGCCTGGTCGGCTACGCTCGAAGAAATTATATGGTTCCTATCCCACATGCTGACAGCCTGGACGAATTGAACACGCGCCTCCTCGATGATTGCATGGCCTATGGAGAGCATCGCATCGCCGGTCAAACACAAAGCGTCAATGAATTGTTTGAATCAGAAAAGCAGGTATTGCTGCCATTGCCGACAACATCGTTCAGTAACGTTGAGACGTTCATGGTCAGGGTAAACAAATATGCCACCGTTATTATTGACAAGAACCGGTATTCTGTCCCGACGCGCTATGCTTACATGAGAGTGCAGGCGATAGTAGAGATAGACCAGGTGATCATTTATTGGAGCGGCAGAAAAATAAGCACCCATCATCGGTTATATGGAAATAATAAGTGGAGTTTAAAACCGGAACATTATCTGGAGTTGATTCGTCAGCGTCCACAATCATTTGATACCGCCCGGCCAATTTTACAATGGCGTGATCAATGGCCGGATTGCCTGGAAAAGTTATTAGAACATTTTCGCCGGAAAAACGGTGTAACCAAAGGTACCCGGGAATTTGTCACCGTGCTGATGCTGTACGAAAAATATGCTGTCGACAAGATCGAAGCAGCCGTAAAGGAAGCACTGAAAAGCAATGTCGGCTGCAGCAATGCTCTCAAGCAGATTTTACACAGTCAAAACATCTCTATGGAGTCCCAATTTGATCCTTTGTCGAACTGGGAGACACTGCCCCCTGCTGACATCTCGGCATACGAACAGCTTGGAGGTATCTTATGAACCCAGCAGTCCAGGCAGTCCTCACACAGCACTTAAAAACGCTGAAGCTCTCGACGATGGAAAAAGAGTTGGAAGGTCAGATCCGGCAGGCGCATGAGGCGGCCTGCGGCTACGATGAGTTTTTATTGAATCTTGTTGAAGCGGAAGTTCAAATACGGCAGGAAAACGGTCGCAAGCGACGTCTCAAGGAAGCCAGGTTCCCGATGCAGAAACCGCTTGAAACATTTGATTTTGAGGCTGCCCCTGATTTGGACGCCCGGTTGATCAAAGAACTTTCAACAGGGACATTCATTAAAGAAGCCCGGAATATAATTTTGATAGGTAAAAGCGGAGCCGGTAAAACCCATCTGGCAACCAGCATCGGGATGGAAGCCTGCCGGTATGGACATCGAGTTCGTTTTATTACTGGTTGTGGGCTTGCAAACGAACTGACGGAGGCCAGGGAACAACAGGCTCTGGGTAGAATGATAAAACGATATGCCGGTTATGGGCTGTTGATTCTTGATGAATTGGGGTACGTCCCGTTCAGTAAAATCGGCGCTGAATTATTGTTCCAAGTCCTTACCGAGCGCCATGAAAGACGTTCGATCATCATCACTACCAATCTTGGTTTTGGTGATTGGACGCAGGTGTTTGGCGATGCAAATCTTACCGCTGCTCTGCTGGATCGTGTCACTCACCGGGCTCACATTATTCAATGTAACTGGGACAGTTATCGACTTAAACAGACTTTAAAATCGAGAGGATAAAGAATGAAAGAACTGGATGTATATAATCCCCTGAAAGGTCGAAATGAAACGATAAGGATCGAGATCTCCGAAGACTGTACGACCTATTTTGAAGAGGCGGAGAAGAATGATGATATCCTGAGCATTACAGACACAGATGCCGGTTTGTTAATACAAGAGTGTGGGTGCACAAAACCGATTCTCATAGCTGTAGAATCACGGGAATCAATTAATTACAGCCAAAAAGGAGCGTTGAAGGCAATAGCCGACTACTGCGTTGGGTAGCCCGTCCGGCCAGGGCCAGGGGATCGGCCCGGCGCCGGGCCGATCCCCTGGCCCTGGCCGTTACCCAAACCGGAACTATATAAAAAGCGATAAGAGAATGATTTTAACAACAGGGGGGGTCAAAATTGGGTTGTCGAGAGGGGTCAATTTTGTGTTGCAATTCCGAATTATGATTTTGATATGACATCTTTGTCCTCTATGACATCAAAAACAGTTGATGAAAGCACCTCTTTATCTCAGGAGATACGTATTTCTTCAGTTGAAAATAACGATCCTTTCCAATGGCTGACCGGTGTCTACTTTTTTGATGAAGATATACAAATTTACCAGGATAAGATTTCTCAAACCACCACCACCATCAGAAACACGGATGTTGATAGTTTTGGCTATGCTTTTTTTGGACAAGGAACCTATACTTTTATTGACAGGCTTCATTTAACAGCCGGCCTTCGTTATGATTTTACAGATTTTAACGGAGAACAAGAATTCACTAGTGGCGGTACACAGACTATTTATGCGGAAATTGATAATTGGATTTCCACGGAATACGACAGCACGACTGGTAGTTCTTATCAATATGATTATTCCGGCAATAGACTTCCCAATGTCCCAAACTATACGTACAATTTGGGGGTTCAGTACCGCCATATGTCAGGATTTTTTTGCAGAGCGGATTGGCTTGGAACAGGCTCTGTTTACAGTGATTCAAAAAATACCGCTAAAGAAGATGGATACGGGATTTTCAACCTGCGCTTGGGATTTGAAAGTGAGAATTATGACATCCATCTGTGGTGTAAAAACCTTTTTGATGAAGAATATTTGCAAGTAAGATTTGCAAGTTCAGGTGCTCATCAAGGTCTTGATGGTGATCCCAGAATGATGGGGATCTCATTTACATATCGTTTCTAATCGAAGATAGATGTTTTTTCCCGGCCAATACCAATACGCTTTAAGTAAGGGCGTCTTTGGCCGGGGTTTCTCTTATTTTCTGCCGATGCATATATCCATGGATTCACACATGGAAACGGGGATGGGTTTAAGTTTTACGCTTTTAAATCCGGCCTCAAGCATGGCATCGGGTATCATATCCCGGTCAAATGATAAATCTTTGGAGGAGAGGCTGGTCGGCAACCAGCTGACCACCATACCCGAGGGTTTTGTACCTTCCTCTGTCAGGCCGTCATGAACAGAGACGAACACCCCTCCCGGATTCAGGGCTTCATAGATTTTTGAAAACAAGGGATGCAGATTATCTTTGAAAAAATTCAATGTTGCTTTTGCATAAATAAGATCATAGCCCATACCGATGTGATCTTTTGCATAGTCGCCTTCCATGACCGCGACTGTGTTTTCCATGCCGTATTCGGCAATGATTTCCCTTGTAATCTTTATCACTGCCGGATTATCAAAAACAACACCTTTCAAAGATGCACTTTTCTGGGTCACGGCAATGCAATCCATGCCGTGGGCCCCGCCGAGATCGAGCATTCTTTTCATCCCGGCAAATTCGGGCAGTTTGCTGATTTCTTTTGCAATGAGTTGTGAATTCCCGGCCCGGGAATAATTGCCCATAGCTTTCACATGGGAGGCAAACATCTCTCCCACGTCATCAAAGTTTTCCGCCTGGGGCCCGGGGCCGTTTTTAACGGCATCTGCCATTTGCTCCCTGGTCTGGAAATTCCATTGATTGGAAAGCATAAGAAGCTCGCCCAAATAACAATCGTTTCCCTGGACAAGGAAGATGTCGGACAGTTCGGTATTGCGATACGCTCCGTTTTCCTTTTTAAGCAGTTGAATTGCGCACAGGGCATTTAAAAAAAGTACGGTATTCGCCTCGTGGGATTTTAGGGATGACGCAATTTCAGAGGCAGTTTTGTTTTCAACCGTCAGGTTAAATACCTTAAATTCAATTGCAGTCATCAGTACCCACGATTTTGTCGTTCCACCAAAAAGATCAAAAATCGGTTTCGGCGTCATTGTGATATTCGGAAATTCCATTGGTGTCTCCTTTTTTTATAATCGCACTGAAAAACTGTCTAATGTATTGAAAAAAGTTTGTCAAGAATAATAAGATGTTTTGTATGAAAAATTTAGGGATGATGATGCAGGTTTTTTTTAAGGCTCATGTTGCGTATCAGGGTCGTATAATGGTAGATGGTGATTTTTTCTGACCGAATTCACCTTAGGAGCTTAACGGATGCAGGTAAACATAAAGACTCTGATTGATGATACACAATGTTATGAAACTGTTCGGGAATTGCGCTGGCCGGAAGGACGCCAATGTCCGTTTTGTGAATCCAAACGAGTAATCAAAAGGGGTTTCGATGAAAAAGAACCTGCCAGGCAGCGTTATGAATGTAAAAATTGTAGTAAACGCTTTGACGACTTGACGGGTACCATTTTCGCTGGGCATCATCAACCCCTAAAAGTATGGATTTTGTGTCTTTATTTTATGGGGCTGAACTTGTCCAACAAGCAGATTGCCAAAGAACTGGACTTGGACCGCACGGATGTTCAAAAGATGACCACCCAACTTCGTGAAGGCGTGGTAAAAAAAAGCCGCCCGTAACTCTCGACGACAAGGTTGAGTGCGATGAAGTCTACATTGTAGCAGGGCATAAAGGCAATCCCGAAGCAGTATTCCAAAAAGGGAGGGAAGGCCGTCGAAATCGTTTACGAGGTGCTCGTGGGCGGGGTACATTGGAAAAAGAGAAGCCACCTGTATTTGGTATGATTCAGCGATGCGGGCTGGTGGTAATCAAGATGCTTGCCAATGTTCGCCGGGTAACCATTGAGCCCTTGATAAAATCAGTCATTTTGCCAGGAACTTTGATCTACACGGATGAATACGGGATATATAACCGATTAAGCGAGTGGGGGTACAAGCATAAGAGCGTGAATCACGGGGCTGGAGAATATGCCAGAGACGAGGATGGGGATGGTTTCCATGAAGTCCATGTAAATACGATGGAAGGCTTCTGGTCTTTGCTACGTGGTTGGTTGCGTCCACATCGAGGAGTTTCACAGGAAAAGCTCCCGTTTTATCTTGGCTTTTTTGAATTCGTTCATAACGCTGGCAAGCGAGGAAAGGCCTTGCTCCATTCACTTGTCGAACTTTTGGTCAGATAAGACCTTGAAACACAACATGAGCCTTTTTTAAAATCTATAGGTCAACTGAACACCTGCTTCTCTGGGTGGAGAATATACAACGCTACTGCCACCCCATATACCAACAGAGTTATACTCTTTATCAAAAATATTTTTAGCGTATAAATAGATATCATAACTCTCGGCTTCATAACCGATTTTCGCATTTACAAGATTATAAGCATCTTTGCTGTTTGTATTTGCGGCATTAAAATATGTTTTTCCATACCCATTTAAATCAGCTCCTGCAAAAAAACCTTGTTCATCCCTATATTGAATACCGATATTATAATTATATGCCGGGGAAAATGTGTTTTTATTTCCGCTATAATCACCCTTTGCATCTTTATAATCATCAAAAGTACAATCTGTATATCCATAAGACGCAGAGAGTTCTATCGTATCCGTTAATTTTCCAATTAATCCTATTTCAAAACCTTTTGAAGTGGCGCTTGACGCATTATCTATATACGATTTATCCGGATCGTTAATTGGAAAAATTTTTACTTGCATATCATCTATCTGCATATAAAAAATCGCAGCGTTTACGATAAGCCTGTTATCAAAAAATGAGTTTTTAGCCCCTATCTCATAGTTCCATAAAGTCTCTTTATCATATTTTGGTGAATAGCCATCCGGCGCATTAGTCCAAAAACCTCCTGCACGGTAGCCTTTTGATATGGTTGCATAATACATGCTATCTTGATTGTGCCGATATTTTAAAGATATTTTTGGAGAAAGCTCATCATTGGATAATTCTAATTTTGTATCTGTTGTTTTTCTTTCATACTCTTGATTGTCTTTATCATACCTAGCCCCTAGGATAAAAGACAATCTATCATTGATTGCATAATCGGTATGGATAAAAACGCCTAAAGAATCACTCTCTTGATATTGTTCAAAAGGGTAAATATCTGATGGATAAATATAACTTGATGAGTCATCAACTTCACATTTCTCTGCATAAAGCCCTGCTGTCCATTTGAAAGAATCTCTACTATTACTTATTCTAAGCTCTTGTGAATACTTATTATGTTCTGAATTATCATCAGTCTTGTAAGCACTATTAACATATAAAGTATCCGTATGTATATCTCGATAAGTTGTAATAGATTCTAAAAGATAATTGTTTATATCATAGGATACTTTTAAGGCATGGGAAGTTATGGTGGATCTGTCATAACCGTTTTCATCTCGGCTAATAATTCTATCACCAATAAGATCAGAAGAGTCAATATAATCAATGCCTTCATTATCATATTCCAGCCTGGATGAACTCAATGATATCTCAAGATTATCAGTGGGCGTATATCTTAAGTTTACTCTTCCATAATCATTTTCTTTATCATTATAATATCCCCCAAGAAGCGAATTTTTTATAAATCCATCTTTTTCATAATGTTTTGCAGATACGCCCATAAATAGTTTATCTTCTACCATAGGCCCACTTACACTTAACGTATATTGTCTTTTATTGTCCTCGCCAAACTCAACGCCTATTTTTCCTCTTGTTTCGTTATCAGGCTTTTTAGAGATAATATTGATAACGCCTGCCTGTGCATCTTTACCATAAAGTGTCCCTTGCGGTCCTTTTAAAACTTCAATCCTTTCTATATCCATTAAAGCTGTATCAAAACCATAATGATATGATACGGGGACACCATCAACAATCACACTGGTCGGCTGTGACATTGCAGGTCCTACCGAATTAGAAATACCCCGTATTGAAGGAGTGAAACAATCACCTGACTTATTTAACAAAAAAAAGTTTGAAGTATAAGGCGCTATATCCTTAACCGATTCTATTTTTCTGTCTTCAATGGTGACTTCATCAAATACAGTCATAGAGATCGGTACGTCTTGTACATTTTCTTCCATCTTTTGTGCCGTTACGGTAATACTGTCCAATTCTTGAGGATTCTCATCAGCATAAATGGGTTGTGAAAGTATAAGTGATGCAATAACACTCAAAGCTATTTTCCTTTTTAGTTTTTTTATCCTTTTCCCGGTTTTTTTCATTTCTTCAATCCTTTTTGGTTTTGAGATATCAACTTTTTTAGGGTAAAGCAAATAAGTTACACAGAACGTAAAATAAAAGAAAGCCATAAGTTTGGCTAATGCTTGAGCGGCTTTTTTTAACGCTGTAAACTCAAAAAGGAGATTAACGGTGTGGGGGATTGTGCAGTAGCTGCCCGGGTGGTATCCCAAACATGATTTTAAAGGCTTTGGAAAAATAGCTTAAGTTGGTGTAACCGACACGCAGTGATGCTTCCGTGACATTTATCTCTCCTTTTTGCAGAAGCTGCCTGGCCGTTTGGAGGCGGTGGTTACGCAGGTATTCAAAGGGGGATACACCGTAAACCCGGCGAAAGCAGCGTTGTAATTTGCTGCAGCTCAATCCCACAATACGTGCCAATTCTATTGTATCCGGCGGATTTTCCATGTTGTTCACCAGAATTTCGGCGACATGAATGATCCGCTCATAATCAGCGCGTTTTAATTTGAAGTTCCGGCAACCATCGGAAGGATGAAGCTGTGCCAGCTTGTGGGAAAGCAATTCCATGGCCTTGCTTTCAAGATAGAGATGTCCGGCCTTCCCACAATAGGGGCAATGGAGAATCTGGTGCAGGGCTGCCTGCATCAGGGGCGTGATGGGATGAACGATGCGGCTGGGTTGTTTTTTGTCCAGGCTTTTTAAGGCAAAAGAAAAATAATCTTCATCCCCTTTTGTAAAGGATGATAATATCTCTCCTTCCAGCATCAGATATATCCTGAGCAAACGATCCGACGGAATATGGTCTGTGATTTCTATGTGTGAAGGACAAGAAAAAAACCCGCTATCTCCGGCTTTAGTGGTAATCGGAAGTTTCGAAGAAAAAAACGTATCAAAACTTCCGTCCACGCAAAAGCCAAAGCCGACAAGGGGGTTGGAAGCCATGGCCTGTATCTGCACCGGTTGGTTCAGTCTTGTATGTATGATGAATAGTTTCAGTCCGGAATTGAACAAATGTATATCATATTTCATCTGTCCAAGCGCAGAAGGCAAATCTCTCCTGAACCTGTTGGGCGTTTCTGTCGGCTGTGGCGCGCTCAGTTGGATTTTCTGCATCATTTTTTATGGTCATATTTGATTTTATGGCTACACCTAAGTATACGGGCTTGCATCTATAGTTATGTGAGGCTAATTAATAAATCATGTTCTAATAATTTTTTCAATTTATTTTGGTAAATTTTTTTTCATCATGCTTGCATACAATCTTGCTAATTTGGGTGTGGTCATCTGCTGAGTCGCTTTGGCTTCATCGATTTCTGCCGGCTGGTAAACAGTAGGCCACCATTCTTTCACCGAAGGGTCAGTCGTCAGGAAGTCAAAATTTTCATTGCCATACCTTAAATGGAAGTGTCTAAGACCATCTTCACCATGCTGGTGGAGCGGTAATAACATGATATATTTATAACCAGCCTCGATCATCTCTTTTGAATCAGTTATAAAAACCTGCCAAGCAGGCCTCTTTTCCTTTCCCATGCTGACGGTACAGACATGGACATAATCCCCGGTAAGCTTATCATCAATACGGATCGTATTTTCATCCACCACGCTGAAGGTTTTTATGTTCATTTCATACAAGCCATGAATAAAATCTCTTGCCGTTTTTTTTGTATAGCCTCCCGGCAAATTGTCTAAGATTTTTTCATAAAACCTTTCTCCGGCTTCATTATCGTAAAGTCTAAGAACAGGTACACTATCTCCTTTCCATGGCGTAAGATCGCAGATGCTCTGCCTTTCCTTATCTGCGGCAAATACTGCGTTTGAAAAGATGCATGTAATCAGATATATGCAAGTAACCAGGCTTTTCGTCATTTTATGTCTCCTTAAAGATAAATTAAAAATGTACATTCATACCACGTAAGGTTTTATTAAAATCGATAGGTGAGCTGAAGACCGATCTCCCTGGGGTCGCTATATACCGTATAAAAGCCGTTATACCACCCCACCGAGTCATATTCCTTGTCAAAGATATTTTTTCCGTAAAGATACACATCAAAATGTTCCCTTTCGTAACCGATTTTCAGGTTCACCAGTTCATAAGGGGCTCTTGAATATTCATTGGCCTTGTCAAAATATATCTTGCCGTAACCAAGCAGATCCACCCTGGCATACATACCGCCGGCATGCCGGTATTGGGCACCCAGGTTAAAGGTATAATCCGGCGCGAACGTGTTGTGATTACCTCCATAATCTCCAAGCTGATCCTGATACTCATCAAAGGTTATGTCGCAATAACCGAATCCGGCAGTCAGCGTCAGGCCTTGAGCGATCCGGGCGGTTATCTCCAGTTCCGCACCGGTTGCCGTTGCTTCAGCGGCATTGGTGATGTATGTTTCTGAGGGGCTAACTGCCTCGGACACCTGCATATTATTGATATCCATGTAATAGACAGCGCCGTTGACAATGAGCCGGCGGTCAAAAAAAGCACTTTTCACCCCCAGTTCGTAAGACCATAAGGTTTCTTCGTCATAACTGGCATACTGTTCGTTTTCGGTTTGTTGATTGAAACCGCCGGATCGATATCCTTTCGAAATACTGACATACGACATAATATCCGGAGTTATATGATATTCCAGGGCGGCTTTTGGCGAGATATCATTCCAGGAATCATCCCCGCTGGTATCCATTAGATAGTTTTTATATTTCATATCCTGCTCTTCAAAGCGTAACCCGCCGACCAAATTTATTCGTTGCGTCAAAAAATAACTGGCCTGTCCAAAAACAGCATAGGAATTGCCATTAGTTTCACGATCTCTTGTAACCGTCCCGCTCAAGGTTTTTTTTAACCTGCTTTCAATATGATCATCATCAAAATATAGGCCGGCAATCCATTTGAGCTTTCCGATGCCGGCGTTTAAACGCAACTCTTGGGAGATTGTGCAATTTTCATCTTCCGAGGCTGTTTCCATCATTTCTGCGCTGGAAAAACCCCAGTCATCAGAAGTCTTGCTTGTGAACTTCTTTCTGGCGGTAATGGAGGTCAATGTATAGGTTTCATTGATATCATATACTACTTTAAGCGCCTGCATATCGCTGTCCGTATCCCGATACAGGTCAACATTTTTCCCATATTTCCTGTCTTGGGGTGCTGCAAGGCCAAGAGATGCAGCACCTTCCAGGGATAAATTCATCCTGGCCCCGCCATCATCGCGGGAAAGCCTTGAGACGATCAACGAAATATCCAGATTATCCAGAGGCGTCCACCGCAGCTTCCCCCTGCCGAACCAATGTTCCCTGTCATCCAGGGTGTCTCCGGTAGCGATATCTTCGATATAACCGTCTTTCTGCTCATACTCCCCGGCTATACTGAAAAAGAGTTTATCCTTCTGCAACGGACCGCTCAGGCTTGCCATCCCCTTATATTTGCTATCTTCCGCCAGTTCCGTGGAAATTTTTCCTCTAAAGGTATTGTCCGGCTGCCGGGTAATAATATTAATGACGCCCGCTTCGGTATTTTTTCCATACAAGGTTCCCTGGGGACCACGCAAGACTTCGATACGTTCGATATCAACAAAGCCTGCTCCAAATCCGAAGCTTGACAAGGTTGGGACCCCGTCTACATATAGGCCCACGGCAGTAGAATTTTCAGAAGTACCTGATGCGGAAACCCCTCGCATGATTGGTTGCCCCCTCATTTCTATACCCGTTTCGTATATCATAAGATTGGGGACATAATCGGCCAGTTCCGCTACGGATTCGATCTTAATATCCTCAATGGCCTGATCATCAAATGCGGTCACCCCCATCGACACATCCTGAACATCTTCTTCTTGTTTTTGGGCCGTGACCGTCATTGTTTCCAGGCTGGTTGCCTCCTGTTCTTCAGCTATTGCTGATACTGCAGTATTGCAAATCATCAATAGACCTCCCAGTATCCAACAACTCAAATGTTTCATATACTCTCCTGTTTCATTTCCCATTTTTAAGATAGCAACTTATTTAGGTGCGATTAAAAAAATTAAAAACGGCGTAAAAGTAAATGAAAACCATAAATTTTGCTAACACCTGTGCCTCTTTTTTTGACGCTGAAAATTCAAAAAGGAGGTTAACGGCGTGCGGGGGTGTGCAGTAACGTGCCGGGGGCTACCCCAAACATGGCTTTAAAGGCTTTTGCAAAATAACTCTGGTTGGCGTAACCGACATGCAATGCCGCTTCCGTGACATTCACCTCTCCACTTTGCAGAAGCTGTCTGGCCGTTTGGAGGCGGTGGTTGCGCAGGTATTCAAATAGGGATACCCCGTAAACCCGGAAAAAACAGCGTTGTAATTTGCTGCGGCTCAATCCCACGGCACGTGCCAATTCCATGGTATCCGGCGGATTTTCCATGTTGTTTACCAAAATTTCGGCGACATGAATGACCCGGTCATAATCAGCGCGTTTTACTTTAAAGTGCTGGCAACCATCGGAAGGGTGAAGCTGTGCCAGCTTGTGGGAAAGCAGTTCCATGGCCTTGCTTTCAAGATAGAGATGTCCGGCCTTCCCACAATAGGGGCAATGAAGAATCTGGTGCAGGGTTGCCCGCATCAGGGGCGTGATAGGATGAACAATGCGGTTGATCTGTTTTTTGTCCAGGCTTTTTAGGGCAGGGGAAAAATAATTTTCATCCCCTTTGGCAAAGGATGATAATATCTCTCCTTCCAGCATCAGATATATTCTGAGCAAATGATTCGAAGGTATATTTTCTATGCTTTCTATGTGTGGAGGACAAGAAAGAAAAGCACTTTCTCCGGCTTTAATGGTAACCGGACGTTTTGAAGAAGAAAACACATCGAAGCTTCCGGCCATGCAAAAGCCAAAGCCGACAAGGGGTTCTTGAATCATGCCCGGTATCTGCACCGGTTGATTCAATCTTGCCTGCATGATGGTCAGTTTCAGTCCGGAATTGAAAAAATATATGTCATGCCCTCCCTGTCCAAGCGCAGAAGGCAGATTTATCCTGAACCTATTGGGCGTTTCTGTCGGCTTTGGCGCGCTAAGTTGAATTTTCTGCATCTGTTTTTCCATGTTTTTCAACCTATTCATGGCGTTTATTTCCGGGACGTGAAGTCCGAAGGAGAGATCCCGAATTGTTTGCGAAAGGCTTGGGCAAAGTGGCTGGAGCTGCAGAACCCGGCTTCAAAGGCTGCTTCGGTAATATTCAGTCTGTTTTCCGAAAGCAACATCCCGGCATAGGCCAGGCGCTCCTTTCTAAGATACGCAAACACGGTGCATCCAAACACCTTTTTAAATCCCCGGGTCAGGCGGGTGTGGCTCATGTCCACCTGCCGGGCCAGATCCGTGAGGGACGGCGGGAATTTGAGCCGGGAGACCAAAATATCCCGGGCCGCAATAATCCGGTCCCGTTCATCGGCCCGGATCGGCGATCCCGGCAGGGCAGTGTCAAAGGCCTGCTCCAGGGTATAGGCCACAAGCTCCATGGCCTTGCTCTCCAGAAAGATCTGCCTGACCAGTCCCCGGTGGGGGCAGGCATACATTTGGTGAAGCACGGATTGTACGGTGAAATTCATGGTCTGGGAATAAAAAAGACGCCCTTGGGCAATGGCTTTGGTAATCGTCTTTTGGGGCCCGGGTTCATTGGGTGGCCCCAAAAGGCCGGCAATCTTTTCAGAAGGAAACCGGACCACCACGGCCCGGATCTCCTTATCCCCGGCGGTCCGCCGCACCAGGACCGGGTCTTCAAAATAGTGGAGATGCGCCTGTCCGGCCGTGATTCCCAAAGGGGACGTACTGCAGGCGTTCAGGGTCTGGGTGGCTCCGGACAGACAGAATACAAAGGTTAGCCTGGGTGCCGGCCAGGCGATCCTGGCCAGGTAATCCCGGGTAAACCGGCAACGGCTCATGCAGATTTCCATACCAGACCGGCAGTCAAGGTTCAGGAACCGGCCCCGGCCCAGTCCGGGCGGCACAGACCGCACGATCTCCCGCCCCGGGCCGGAAAGCGCCGGTTCTTCCTGAAACCGGATATATTTGCCATCGGGGTTTCTTATGGTTACTTCAGCACTCATTAATCCGCCTAAAAACGGGAATGGTTACTTGATCGAATATTCGCAACAAAAAAACAGAACAGGTCCATTCCCATTGGGTTTTCGATCACATTTTAAAAAATTACGGATTACTTTCCACCATAAAGGCAGTCCCTGGAAAAGTCTAACCGTTTGAGGGGAATGTTCCACTTTTTCATGTATGTCCAGATCGTGGTTCGGCTCAGACCCATTCTCCGGCCGACTTCGGCCTTGTTCCAGTCACAGGTTTTAAGCAGGTCAAACAAAAGTTCCGGGGTCAAGACCTTTTGTGCGGGGGGCGCCGAATCCGCAAAGGTATTTTTTCTGGGAAGGGGGGTACATTCAACGGTTTTGATTTCCTGCGGAATATCTGTAATGCCAATCTGTTGATCCTGGCAAACCACAAAGGCGTATTCAATGGCATTTCTTAATTCCCGGATATTCCCTGGCCAGGGGTAGTCTATGAACAGTTTAAGGGTGTTTTCCTTGATCCCGGTTATTTTTTTATCGCCTTCCCGGTTTTGCATTTTAATGAAATGATTCACAATGGCGGGAATATCATTTTTGCGTTTACGCAAGGGCGGTATATTAATGGGAAAAACCTTGAGCCGGTAGTAAAGATCCTCACGAAACGTGCCTTGTTCAACCATGGTCCGCAGGTCGCGGTTTGTGGCGGCCAGTACCCGGATATTCACCTGCCGCTTTTCGATTTCCCCCACCCGTTCAAACTCCCTTTCCTGGAGTACCCGTAACAGTTTTATCTGCATATAGGAGGTCAGTTCACCGACTTCATCCAGAAAAACAGTACCATCGTCGGCGGCTTCAAACCGACCGATCCGCTCGGTCATGGCACCGGTAAATGCCCCTTTTGCATGGCCGAACAGCTCACTTTCAAGAAGCGATTCGCTAAAAACCGAGCAATTGATGGTGACAAAGGGATGAAAGGTTCTTTGGCTGTAGCAATGGATGGCCCGGGCAACCAGTTCCTTTCCGGTGCCGCTCTCTCCCTGGATCAACACAGAGGCATTGCTCGCTGATACCATTGCAATGGCAGTGTGAATCCGCTTCATGGCCTGGCTCTGCCCGATGATGTTTCCGCATTGGTGCTTGCCTTTAAACGGGCATATACCAATGGGGGCATTTGCTTTTTGCGGTTTTTCTTCCCGCGGAACTACCGGGGAATCATCGGGATGCATTATGCATTTCTCCTTAAATTCAAATCAAACATTTGTTAGGTATAGTTAAAATAATCCTGTGTCAAGCGTAGAGTTTTTTCTTCCAAAATACGCGAACAAAAAAAATACCTGTAAAGGGCCATTGTCTGATATATGACCCTTTACAGATTATAAATATCAAAGGGTTTCTACCATTCTCAGAATACGGAAAGAGTTTTGAAACATGGTGATCCGGCTGTCCACAAGCTTGAAACGCGCTCTGGAGAGATAATAAATAGCATCCAGCAAATCCGCCGAGGTAAGTATGCCCTTTTCAAAAGCCAACCGGGTGATGCGAAGATTTTCCTGGGCCTCAATCCGGCTTTTGTCAGCCACCTCCATGTTCTTCAGGGAAACGCTAAAATCCAGGAAAAGATTGTCCAGGCTGTTGGTCATCTTCCGTTCAAGTTCGGTGAGATCAGCCCGGGCTTTAACCACGTCCAGACGAGCCTTTCCCAGTTCCCGGTTTTTACGGAATCCGTCAAACAGATTTATGGTGCCCTGAAGCAGGACCCGGGATTCTTCACCGGAATCTGAAGTTCCTGGCCCGTCATCACGATGGAGGTATTGGGATACAAGATCCAGTTTTGGATAAAACATGGCTTTGGCCGAATTAACGCGGATCTTAAAATCCTCCACACAGCAGCGAAGGACCTTGATCTCGCTTCGATTTTCCATTAAAAGGGTTTGGTAACGCGCCGGATCATCCAGAACCGGAATACGGTCAAAACAATCAAAATTCAGTTGAGCTGATTTTACCTGGGTAACGGTTTTTAACCCCAGGTCATTGACGGCCTGGTCCTGCCTGGCCCGGGCTTTGAGGACCTGCTGAAGGGCATTGGCCGCTTCCACTTTAACTTTCAACAAGTCGTTTTTTTTAAGCACGCCTACTTTGTATTTTAATTCAACATTGTGCTGCTCTTTGCGATAGAGACTTAACGCATCTTCAGCCACTTCCAGATAGGCCACAGCGCCAAACACCTTAAGAAAATCCAGGGCTACTTCCAAGCGGATATCCTGTTCGGCGCCCTTGAGTATGAGCTGGCGGATTTCCTGTTGTTTTTTGGCTGAATTCAAATCATTTATGTCCTTGAAACCTGAAAACAGATTCCAGGTGGCTGTTGCACGGCTTTGGAAAAAACTACGTTCGGTCTCGGATAGATCGGCCTGGTCCAGACTGTTATACTGGTATCCCAGATCAATGGTTGGCAGAAAACGTCCCTTAACCCGGGATACCTCTTCTCTGCTTTTTCCCAGCATGGCCTCCTGGGCCTTGATCAGGGCCCGTTTGTCCATGGCTGTATCCATAAGTTCATCCAAAGTTACGGCCCCGGCCGGCGCACCTAAGCCCATGGAAAAAACAGCCGCCAAAACCAGGCCCCAAAATGGCGTCAACCAATTGACTTTTTTATTGAATTTCATGGGTCACCTCCTTTTTGCCCCTCTTTTCCAGCCCCATGAAAAAGGAAAGCAGGGCCGGGATAACAAAAAGGGTGAACAGAGTTGAAACGGACAATCCGCCTAGAAGTACGCTGCCGATACCGCGATAAAGCTCACTTCCGGAACCCGTGGAAAGCACCAAGGGTAACAGCCCGAAAATGCTGGTGGCTGCACTCATGAAGATCGGTCGGATACGGGTGCTCACCGCATCTGAAATGGCGGGGATAACCGCCATTTGGCCGGCTCTAAAATTGGACAGGGATTGATAGACAATAAGAATGGCGTTGTTGACCACCGTTCCGATGAGAATAATGAACCCCAGCATGGTCAATACGTCAAACCCCTGGGGGGAGACAAAAATATTGACCAGCCTAAGCCCTATGAATCCGCCGGCCGCAGCCAGAGGGATGGTAAACATGATGATTAAGGGATAGAAAAAATGTTCAAACAGGGCTGCCATGAGTAAAAAGGTGATGATCAGGGCTGTGAGCAGGTTCCATTGCAGGGCCTGCCGGGTTTCGGTGAGCCGGTTGGCATTTCCCGTGACCCGGACCGATGTCCCGCCAAGGTCCTCACTGGACTGCATGGGCGCAAGGACTTGTTCCCGGATCATCTCTGCGGCCTCCTGAAGGGTTATTCCTGCCGGCGGGCTGACCTCAAGTTTCACTGTCCGGTCCCTTTCCAGGTGATCAATTTGAACCAAGCCGGTGGTATACGACAGGGTTGCCACATCCCGGAACCGGATATTTTTTCTCTGGGGGGTAACGATCTGGCAGTCCATGAGCGCTTCCGGAGAGGTGAAACGCCTGTCATCACCTTTAAGCACCAGGTCGATCTCCCGTTTGCCTTCAGGGGCGTAATCATCAATTTTACATCCGTCCATCATAATATCCAGGTAAAGGGAAAAATCTTCTTCGGTCATACCGTTTGCAGCAAGTTTCCATTTAACCGGGTTAATGTGCACCTCGGGGTAGGTGGATTCCAGGGATGGGACCGGCCGGATCTGGGCACCGGGAATCACTTTCATGATGGCCCGGTAAAGGGTATGCCCGGTATGGGTAATGCGATCCATCTCCTCTCCGGAAATACTGACATCCACGGCCCGGCTGCTTCCGATACGGTGATTGAAAATCCCCACCTGAAAGCAGACGCCAAACATATCGGGAATGGCCTGGGTGATCCGCTGAAACAAGGGAATAATCTGTCTGCCCTGGGTATCATGAATGGAGATTCCACCAAACACGTTGAGCTTGTCGGTGGCCATGTACCAAAGGTATTTGAGCATTGGGACACCGTCTTTCCGGTCCTCTTTAAAATAGTCTGCGGTTTCCCGGTAAATGAAATTACCGATCTCTTTTCTTTTTTCCACCGAGGCCCCGGGGGGCGGTATGAGCAGATTGAGAATATAGTTCTGGTTACCCTGGGGAAGGTATTCCGCAGGAGGGAGCAGGACCATAACCAGCAAAACCGCTGCGGCAGTAAATCCTGTTACCGTTAATAAACGGGCCCATTTATTTTTTAAGGAAAGGTTGGAGCCGGACATTAAAAGATTTTTTAGTCCTGCGCCCACCCTTTCCACAGGCAGCCAGAGAGAAGATCCGGAAGCCTGTCTTCCCGGTGTTCCCATGGCATAAAACCGGTTAGTCAGAACAGGGATTACAGCAATGGATACAAAGAGACTAAAAAGGATTGAGGCGGTAACGGCAATGGCAATATCACTGAACAGTTGCCCGGCTTCGCCTTTGACAAAAATGACCGGCAGAAAAACCGCCACCGTGGTCAAGGTGGAGGCCACAACCGCTCCAAGCACCTCATGTGCGCCTTCACAGGATGCCTGGAATGCGGGTTTCCCCAAATTCCTGTGCCGGTCAATATTTTCATGCACCACAATAGCGTTATCAACCAGCATGCCCACGGCAAAGGAGATTCCTGCCAGACTCACCACGTTCAGGTTCCGGTGGCAGACCCAAAGCGCCAGAAAGGTTCCGGCAACGGAGATGGGAATGGCAATGGCTGTTGTCAGAGTGGCACTCAGACTGCGAAGAAAAATTAACAGGACCCCCATTGCCAGAATCCCGCCGATGAGGACATTTTTTTTCACAATGGAAAGCGCGGTCCTGATATAGGGAGACTGGTCATATCCCCAGTCAAGGTAAAGGCCTTTTTCTTTGAGAATGCCGTCGTTAAGGTCTGTAACCACTTGGCGCATATCATCAAGAAGATTCAGCACGTTTGCCCCATGCGCTTTATGAACCCCGATGACAATGGCCTCGGAAGCGTTTTGCATCACCGAAACCTTCTCTTTTTCCCAGCCAAGCGTTGACCGGGCAATATCCCTTAAAAAAATGCGATTGACACCATCATCAAAAATGACCACATCCATGGGGTCCTGTGGTGTCTGGAACTCGCTGGTGATTCTAAGACGGTAATCTTTTCCAGCCATGCCCAGGACACCTGCAGCCCGGTTTTGATTCGCCTTGATGATCTTTTCCCTGACCTGGGAAATGGTAATATTGTGCAGGGCCATTTTTTCTAAATTAAGGGTGATGTGAAGTTCATCCTCGGCCCCCCCGTCCACATAAAGGGATGCCACACCGGGAACCCGCTCAAGCTTTTGTTTGATGCGGTTGTCAAAAAAGGTCTGGAAACGGTTCACCCCCCGGGTGGCTGTTCCCTTTTTTTTGAGCATTAGCCAGAGAACAGGATCACTTTGTGCCCCTGTGGTATCGATTTCCGGTTCATCGACATTTTCAGGATAGTCCTCTACTTCGTTCATTTTATTGGATACATGAAGAAGAGCCTCGGAGATCTCCATATCAATATCAAAGGTGAGTGTCACTTCTCCGTAATTGTTATAGCTGGAACTCTCCAGAAGAATAAGCCCAGAAATATCTTTGAGTTTTTCTTCCTGTTTTTCAATGATCTCCCTTTCGATTTCATAGGGGGTAGCCCCGTTCCAGGTGGTGGTGACTGTGATTTGGGGCAGTTCCACATCCGGCGTCAACTGGACGGGCAGGTTGTGTAGCCCAAGAATACCGAAAAATACAATGAGCAGAGTGATCGACGCCACGGGAATGGGACGTTTAACCAGATATTTGATCAGATTCATAGATGTCCTCCCAGGTTGTTCACTGGCTGGTTTTCCATGAGCCGCTGGTTGCCGTCAACGATAACCGCCATCCCCGGGGCCAGACAGGCGGTGTCCGTATATGCATATGCCCCTTTGAAAAAAATGATGTTTAAAGGAATGGATTTTGCTTTGTCATCGACAACAGTATATACAATGGATTTTCCCTGGCGCAGGATAATGGCGTCCCGGGGAATTTTCTTAAGGTTTTTTTTGGGGGATGTCGGGATATAGGCAGTGGCGGACATATTTTCCGCAACTGCTGTTTGTGCGGGTATCCGGATTTTTAATGAAACGTTTTTGGTTTTTTCGCAGGCACGGGGCAGTATTCCCTCCATATGTCCTGTGACCTCACGGTCAAACGCATGAAGGACTACCCTAATGGGGGTACCGCGCCCAAGAAATTTCAACAGGCTTTCATTGACCGGAACGTTAACGAACAAATCCCCTGTAGAACCGATTTTACATAGGCTTTTTCCAGGCTGGATCCAGTTGCCCCGATCAACATCTTTTTCCAGGATAATTCCGTTAAAAGGTGCCCGGATAACGCTTTTATTTTTCTTTAACCGGATTTTTTCAAGATTGACCTTTAGTGCGTCTCGCTCCTTGACCAGTTCTTTATGGGCATAGGACAAATGTTCAAAATCCGTTTCACTGGCTGCCTCCTGGTCAAGTAGTTTGACATACCGTTCAAGATCTTTTTTTGCATGTTCAATGCGTAGGTCAAGGCCTTGGATCTGTGTTTGTTTAAGCCGGATATCCTGGTCAATAAAATCGGTATTGAGCCGGACTAGGATATCACCTTTTTTTACCGTAGCACCGTTCGAGAAATACACTTCACTGACCAGTCCGCCCACCTCGGTGGAGGCATTGCAGACCGTATCAAAATATAAAATGCCCTGCATGGGAGCAAATTGGGTTTTATCTTGTTCTACAAGCTTTTCGGTCAAGACCTTGGCTGGTGCCTGGCCCGCCAGGACCGGTTGTCCTAATACCTGTATGATGGAAAAAAATAGGAACCATATAATGGTAACGTGTTTCATGGTTGTTTCACCTTTGCTTAAAAAATCTCCGGGACAAAGGGCATGAGCCCGGTGTCCCGGAGAATCAGAGATTAATTATCTATCGTAAAGATCTTCTTCAAATTTTTTGCGGTCCCAGATGCGGCGGTATTCACCGGCTTTTTGAACATCCAGGGTATCGACCCGAATGGCTTTCCCACTCCTTTTGCCAGTCACCCTCACGTTCTGTTTATAGCAGCTTTCTTTCAAAGACCGGTACAAATTGGGAAGGAAAAAATACTCTTTCCCTTCGGTCACCAGAATGAAATTTTTCTCCATGCACAGGTGAGGATCTGTCCTGTCTTCAGCGCAATAGGCATCGTTGATTACACAGTCGGCCCCTTGGATGGTGCCCTCAAAGGTTTCTGCTGACGCTGAGGTAAAATAAAGTGTTGCCATAATACTTGTTAATGTCAGGGTTTTAACGATTTTTTCGATCATGATAAGTTCCTTTTATGTTTGAGGTTATTAAAAGTATGTTTTGCAAAACATTTCAGTATTCACTCAATGTTTACTTAGACAGATTCCGTGCCAACCTAAAAAATAAGGCTAATTTAGGGAGAAATATATTCGCAATTTTAATTTTGACGTGGGGTATTGTAACTTGAATACAATATGTTAGCTGTGAAATAAAAAAGATGTTTATACTCAAAAAAAATTAAAATCGAATTATAATTGTGCAGAAAGGACAATGTACTTAACGTGTTCATTGAACGTTTAAACGTTCAAAATTGAGTGTCTTTATTTCTATGCACTGCCTACCGTTTTTACAGTGTAACCCAACGTTATGCTGGACATCGCCTTAACGGATTTTGGCCGCGTGATTTCTCTTCTTTATATTTCCTTATAGAGGTCCTGTTTTTGGCTGCACCCCTTTTCCGGAAAAGGGTTTAAGGCTGTTGAGTTTCTCTTTTTGTCCAAAAATAAAAAGACCTGGCATACCTATTGCGATTACCGGCGACGAGCGGCGGGTGAAAACATGTCGGTTGAATCTGATATCATTAAAAAGGAGAAAAAATGAAAAAAGTAAAATGTTTCTTTCTATGTTTAAACCTCGTATTTATAAGCACCTGAATGAATCTGGGGAACAGTGCAGGGGCCATGACATTCAAGGCCGGGGAAATGGGTAAAATGGAAGTCAGTGGGAAAATCACAGCCTCTTTCGGTGCCACAGAGCACCTTGATTTTGTAGATGACGACGACAAGGGCGATGATGCGGATTTTGATGCCACACGGGAATTAAGTTTAAAAGCCCTGTGGCATATAAATGACCATCTGAAAGGGGGGGCCGGCTTCCAGATCGGGGAAGGCTCCGTCGGCGGTTATTTCGGGTCCACAGATGCGCAAGTAGGTGGCGAGGAGGATGGAGATCTCTCTTTTGAACTGGACGAACTTTATATTGATTATACCACATCATTTGGCTTAAACATGAAAATCGGTTCCCAGAAGTTTGATCTGGAGGAAATTTCATACGGCAGTCATTTGATGAGTGAAACGCCGGCCGGCGCAGTTTTCTCCATGCCTGTTTCTTCTGAATCACCGGTTCAATGACAATATGTTTGATTTCCATGATTCCAACTATGCGGTTTCCATGTGGGCTATTGGATTTAAGCTTAAGGATATCCGCACCGGAAAAAAGTTGACCCATGAGTTTCAAATCATGTATGCAGAGGGAACTGCAGATGATTCAATTTTTCAGTCTCCTGACGATATTCTGCTTAATGAGGATGAGGGGGTGCTTGAAATCAATTTCAATTCCGAATATCAAATTATGAAAAATTTAGTCTTTGCAACAGAGTTAGGGTATATGATCTTCGATGAAGATTCCGACTACAACGAATCGGCCGACGGTTCGGTGGAAGATTTCTGGAAAGTGGCCTTTGCCTTTTACCTAAAATTTGCATCCTCTCTCCTAATATAGTGGAGATGCGCCTGTCCGGCCGTGATTCCCAAAGGGGACGTACTGCAGGCGTTCAGGGTCTGGGTGGCTCCGGACAGACAGAACACAAAGGTTAGCCTGGGTGCCGGCCAGGCGATCCTGGCCAGGTAATCCCTGGTAAACCGGCAACGGCTCATGCAGATTTTCATACCAGACCGGCAGTCAAGATTCAGGAACCGGCCCCGGCCCAGTCCGGGCGGCAAAGACCGCACGATCTCCCGCCCCGGGCCGGAAAACGCCGGTTCTTCCTGAAACCGGATGAATTTGCCTTCGGGGTTTCTTATGGTTACCTCAACACTCATTAATCCGCCTAACCACAGTTGCGTTTTGAAATGCGTCATCAGGTGCACAGGGGGTAAAGTTTACGTAATTTCCTTTATTGTCTTTGATCAGAACTTGAGTTTGAGACAGCACTGTTTTTTTCCTTGTATCTGTTGTGATCTTTTCAAAAAATTTTTTATTGTTTAGGCTAAACTTATATTTTTTTTGTCAACATAATAAAGGCTTATGGTTATTATTTACGCAGATGCTCTTAATTTTACGCAGATGATATTATTTCAGTGGGAAGTTGGATTAAATACCCCAGTTTGTAACTGGTTTTAAAAGTTTTTATATCAATTCCGCTTTCCGGCGTGTGAAAAACGCGCTGTCAGACAACGGTGTCTTTGTCTGTCTGCACGAAGGGTTAAGCCGTGAAAAGACCGCACCGGAACGTGTCGTTCTGATGCGACTTTCCAGCGCTCTGGAAAAGGATGGGCAAAGCTATTTTTTTGAAAAAGGAGAAATTGTTTCCTGCCTTGAACAGGCCGGCTTTCACCGGGTTGATTCGAGAATGATAGAATTTCCGGCAGGAGAGTTCGAGTTGGTGGTCGCAAGGTGACTAATTTACAATAGGAGAAAAGGATGCAAAGTAGAACCTCAGGTGCAGAATTGCTGAATAATCGAATGCAAATTATTGTTTTTTTCATTATCACTATTGGATGCCTTGTCTACCGACAACTATGGGCAGCGGATAACAACATTGAAGATCCACGTATTTCGCTCGATGAAATCGTAGTTACTGCAACCAAGGTCGCCACAACAGTGGATAACATACCGACCAATGTCAGCGTTATCTCCCGTAAGCAACTGGAACGGCTCCTAGGCCATCACACTGCATTGTCCGCGTTGAAGGAGGCAAATATTCCGGGTCTGTTTTTTTCCGGTAATGTTTATGGCGGGGGAAGTCAGGACGTTTCAATCAGTACCCGGGGATCTGAAAATTCAAACTGGGGAATGAAGATCATGATTAATGGTATTGATTTTAACAGACCTGATGGGGTTATTGCCGCAAGCCGCATCGCCGTTCACGATATAGAGCGCATCGAAATCACCAAAACACCATCGGCCGAGTACGGTGACCAGGCCATAGGAGGCGTGATCAATATCATTACCCGGGCTGCAAAGGAACCTATGGAGGGCAAGGCCGGCATTGCTTTTACCAGTTTAGGGGGCGGCAACGGGTATAGCGTACTCAACGGCACTCAGGATAAATGGGAATACTATATTGACGCGTCCGTGCAACGGGAAGACGCCTATCAAGATAGAGTGAATCTGGACGGTAATAATGTTTACACCAGGATCGGCTATGTACTTAATGACAGTGCGCAATTAATTTTTCATGGCTCTTATACTGATACACAGGGGATTTATGCCGAAAGTCTGACCAGAGATCAATTGGAGTCGGACCCGAGCCAGAATCCCAATACCGGTGCTGATTACGACTATGAATCCGAAGATACCCTGCAGGCCCTGGTGTATCAGCAACAACTGGGGGACCATGAATTCATGGCAAAAATAGAGTATCAGACTGCGGATTATCAATTATTTTGGGGCTATTTTACCCACATGGACTCAGAACTGGTTCACCCGGAAATGAATATAACTTTTAATCATGACATGGCAGGCATGGCTAACAAACTGGTTGTCGGTGGTGAATACCGTAACCACGATTATGATGTGCATAGATACACAGCATCAAGCTTTAATGACCTGACGGTATTGACCCATGATTTTACCCGAAAAGATGTGGGATATGCCTGCTACTTCCAGGATGAACTGCAAGTTACCGATTCACTGACTATTTCCGCAGGTATCCGCTATGATTTTTTTGACCTGGAACAAAATTCACATATCACCGGTGGTACTTCCTGGGCCCAGGATAAAGGCGACTTCAGCCCCAAGATTGGCTTTACGTACCAGATTTGCGATGAAGTAAATCTTTTTGCAGGATATAATAGCGGCCTGAAAAGCCCTGTCAAATTGCCGGTGTTTTGGACAAACGGAAACCTTGATCCGGAAAAACTCCAGGCCTATGAGGTCGGGTTTCGCGGTCATTTGGGCCGGCTCAATTATAATTTTGCCTTTTTCCTGCAAACCGTTGACGACAAATTTGTCTTGCCCAGTGCTGACTGGACTGCGGAATATGAGAACGCCGGTGAAACCAGTTCAAAAGGTTTCGAAATGGGGGTTGGTACCAATTTCCCCAATGGCATTTACACCTCTGCCAATTTTACTTACCAGGATTCCAAGTTCGAGGATTTTGTAAGCATGGGGGTTGACTATTCAGGAAAAAAAGTAACAGGTGTTCCGGATATATTATTTGCCTTTACTTTGGGTTTCCGAAATGAAACCTTGGGCGATATTTCTCTCAACCCTGTATATACCGGCAGGCGGTATTTTAACTTTGCGAACACCAATGAAGACGAAGGCTTCTGGGTGCTGAACGCCAGATATACAAAAAAAATCAAGCAGATTGAATTCTTCCTTGCTGCGAACAACCTTTTAGATGAAAACGCTGTTGGCAGCGGCAGCGGTAATCCCGGAAGTGAAATGCTTTATCCCATATCTGGAATTAACGCGGTCTTGGGTATGAATGTAACTTTTTAGGAAAATTTAAAATGAGAAAAAAATAGGTCCTCTCACTATTTTAGATTGCATTCATTTCCCCCAACGTCGATTTTGGTATCTGTGCGCTCTTAATATGTTCAACTCTGTTCTGTAAATTATATCTTCCCAGGTCTGTTTGGATTTAAAAAACGTGAATGGGAATGCCTTGAAACTGAAGATATAAAGGAGAACAGATGCGGATATCGGAAAAAAATAAGCTGTCGGACCTGGTGGCGGCAATAACGGTTGCCGTGTGCCTGGTGATACCGGTAAAAGCCGTTTTGGGGCAGCAGGCCCCGGCCGGGGTTGACTTAGGCAATGTCGTGGTGACGGCAGCAAAACAGGAAACCCTGGCAAAAGATACACCCGGCAGTATATCCGTGGTGGATGCCCAGATCATAGATGAGCAGAACATCAGGACCACCGAAGAGATGACAAGATTTGTGCCGAATTTGTTTTTTAAAACAGCGACGTCCGGTGATGCCTTTGTTAGCCGGGGGATCTCGACTATTGATACCTCTTTGTACTCACCCCTGGGATTTTACATTGATGATGTGGCCTATCCTTTAAGCTATATGCAGTCCCGGTTTCTTTTTGACATTGAACGTATCGAGGTGCTCAAAGGCCCACAGTCCACCCTCTACGGGCAAAACAGTTCCTCAGGCGTGATCAATATGGTCTCTGCACCCCAGGGTAATGAGCCCCGGGCCCGTGTGTTGCTGGAAGCTGGGTCCCACGAGACCTTTACCGCCGGGGCCATGGTGGGCGGTGCCATGAAAAAAGACAAATTGTTTTACACGGTTTCCGCATTAAAAAGTGTGTCGGACGGTTACATGGAAAACACCAACCTCGATTCTGATACTGTATCTGATAATGACGGTTTTACGGGGCGGGCAAGTTTAAGATTCACGCCCAGTGAAGCGTTGGACATTACTCTGGCCCTGGACGGCACAGACCGAGAAACGGGGCTTGACGATCTCAGGTATCTGGACGGACCGTCTGCCACCCAGACATATAAAGTGCTCAATAACCAGGCCTCTTGGGCAGACCAGGACAGTTTTGGCCAATCTTTGGTTATTAAGTACGCATACCATGATATAGATGTTGTCTCGGTGACCTCCCACCAGGATTTTAACCGCCGGCATACCATGGATTCGGACAGGAGCGCCATGCGCCTGGGCGTCTCTTTCATTGACATTGACAGGACCTCATGGACCCAGGAGTTGCGGCTGTCTTCATCTGCCGGTGGTTTTTTTTCTTCCTGGCTTTTAGGCGCCTATGCGTCCACAGAAAACCTGGACAACAGCTGGGATCTTGACCACGTCAGTGTGTCCTTGGCCAACACCCGGGTCACCGAAGCGGATACAGACCGTCTGGCCCTGTTCGGCCGGGTTTCCAAGGCCTTGACCGAAAAGCTGACCGCCACCGCAGGCCTGCGCCTGGACCATGCAGCCGCATCCGGTTCCCAGATTTATACCAGGGCTTCGGGAGTCACTGTGTATGACCGGGACATCACAGATACCCAATTGCTGCCCATGGCCTCTTTATCCTGGAAATTTTCCCACGATACCATGGGGTACCTGACTTTTTCCACGGGCTGGATGACCGGTGGGTATGATGTATATTCCGCCACAACCCAAGACAATTTTGCCTATGACCCCGAATACACCAGAAATTATGAAGCCGGGATCAAAACCTCATTTTTTGATAACCGCCTGAGAGCCGATTTTTCAGTGTTTTACACAGACATTACAGACAAACAGATCAGAGAAGAGGCGGCTGGCGGCAGTGTCGGGGCCTGGAAAATAACCAATGCAGCTGATGCCCATACCCAGGGGGTGGAACTGGAACTGCGGGCATTGCCTATCCGGAATTTGGAACTCTTTGCCGCCCTGGGATACACCCAGGCTGAAATTGATGACTGGACCGGGACCCTGAACGGCACAGCCAAGGATTACAGCGGCTGTACGCTCCCCTGGGCACCGGCCCTGACCGCCAATGCCGGATTCTCCTATACCCATGAGAGCGGCTGGTATAGCACGGCCAATGTGTTCTGGGCCGGGCGGCAATACTTTGATGCCGCCAATACGCTAGAGGATGACGGGTATGTCCTGGTTAATTTCAAGGCCGGTTACAGGTGGAGACAGTGGGATATTGCGCTCTGGTGCAAAAACCTGTTTGACCAGGAATACGCCCAGAAGATGGTGGCATCCTCAGGGTATACCCTGGTGGAAGACGGTGCGCCCAGGACCCTGGGTATCACCCTTTGCTGGAGATGGTAATGATGAAACAAAATGATAATGATGTGCCCATGGACCCTTTGTTTGATATTTTAGTCGGGCCGGTTAAAATGGCGGTTCTGGAAGCTGCTTTGGACTTGAAAGTAGCCGATGTCCTGGAAGAAGACATGCCGGTGCATGCAGTTGCCCGGGCTTTGAATGTCCGTACAGGCACCCAAGCTTTAGGGGCTTTTCTGGACGGCATGACCGCCATGGGCTTTTTAGAAAAGCAAAATGGATTATACCGGGACACGCAATTTGCCCTGCGCTACCTTCATTCCAAAAGTCCTTTGTATATGAAAACCTTTGTTTCCCGGATGACGGGGATGCAGCATAAAAATCTGGACCGGATCGCCGATATCGTTAAAAACGGCCCGCCCGAAGTTGAAAAAAGTGAGGTTCTGGCATCTGAAGCGAAATGGGAAAAAGCCGTGTCACATCTGGCGGCCTACCAGCGGGCCGGCATGGCACAGCGGGTTGCTGATCTGGTCCAGGCCCTGCCGGAGTTCAAAGATGCCGGAAAGCTTCTGGATCTTGGTGGCGGGCCGGGCCTTATGGGCGCAGAAATGGTTCGCCGGCACCCAAATCTTAAAGGCGTGCTCCTGGACCAGTCTGCCATCATTCATCTGGCTGAAAAAGAGATCCGAAAAGAGGGGCTGGAACAGCGGATCTCCTTTATACCTGGGGATTACAATGAAACGGATTTGGGCAGCGGATACGATATTATCTGGGCCAGCCACAACCTTTATTATGTGCGTGATCCCCAATGTTTTTACGCCCGCCTTAGAGAGGCTCTTACAGACAAAGGCGTGGTGGTTTGCCTGCACGAAGGGTTGACCTGCGAGCGAACCCGGCCGGCCGGCATTGTCTTGTCCAGGCTTTCCCTGGCCCTGGAAGGGCAGGATGTCTCCTTTGAACGGGGGCGGATTGCAGGATATCTGAAAGCGGCCGGCTTTGCCCGGGTGGAAAGCCGAACCGTCAATCTCGGTGTGGATGAATGGGAGCTGGTCACGGCCAGGAAAACCGCATGAAACAAGCCGTTGCGCTGTTGGCTGGTCTGATATTTGGGTTGCCGGCTGTCCTTGGTGCAGCTACCCATAAACCTAAGCCCTTTGTCATTTCAGGGCCACCTGTGGCCGAAAGCCTGGTTTTTGCCGTGATGGCGGACCAAGGCTTTTCCGGGGAATCCGTAAAATTTATAACCTGGCAGTCTCCGGACCAGGCAAGGGCTTTGATTGCGGCGGGCAAAATCCAGGGTTCGGTGGTGACCACATCTGCAGCAGCCGTTTTTTTCAATAAAGGGATTAAAACAACCGTGGCCGGGGTCTTCTCTTCGCCGTTGTGGATTGTCAGTGCCCGGCCCGTACCCCAGGGGCCGGTGAAGGGCACTTTACTGTTTCCCTTTGGCCCTGGGGAGATGCCTGAAATTGTATTTCACATTATTATGGAAAAAAGGTTGCCGCACCTTGAAACCCGGCACACCGGTGGGGCCCTGGAGGCAATGAACCTGTTGCTCATGGGCCGGGCAGACCATGCATTGCTGGCCGAACCTGCCGCATCCCTGGCTGTTGCCCGTTCCCGGAAGATGCCCGGGCCGGAACTGGTCAAACATCTGGATTTGCGAACCCTTTGGGAAAAGCGCTTTAACGGGTGGCCTTTGTGCGTATCCAGCTTTGCCGTTTTCGGCGATGCCGTGGATAAGCCGGGGCAGGTTGCAGCTATCATAAAGGGATACGGACTTGCCCTGGATTGGATAAAAAAACATCCCGAAGAGACCCGGGCCATTGCAAAGAAAACAGTCCCGGCGTTAGTAATCTCCGGCATACCCCTGCACGGCACCCCGATGCTCACAAGTAAAAAGGCTTTTGATGCGGCCCGGTTGTTCCTGGAAAAAATTCATGATCTGGACCCCGGGGCCGTGGGCAAAGTTGTGCCCGGACCCGACCTGTTCAGGGGATATCCATGAAAGATTTTCAGGTTTTTGGGTTCCGGGTTTCGCCATTGCGGGGGACACACATATTCGCAGGTTTGGGTGTTTTGGGGCTGTTACTGGCCTGGCACCAGGCCTCCTGCGCCTTTTCCGGCCTGGTGGTTCCGGACCCGGGAGAGACCCTGGCTGCAGCGGCAAGGCTTTTGTCCGACACCGGGTTCTGGGCCGGACATTTGTTGGTGAGCCTTCGGCGCATGGGCCTGGCACTTGGGGCCGGTATCCTGGCCGGAGGCGTGCTTGGGCTTGTGGCAGGGCTGGTGCCCCAGGTCCGCGCTCTGGTGGAACCGGTGCGCTGGATTCTGACCACGGTGCCTGGGGTGGTGATTGTCATTGTGTTTATGCTCTGGTTTGGCATGGGAGATGTGATGGTGATCTCCATTGCCGCAAGCATGGGGGCGCCCATTATTTTTGTCAACCTGGCCGATGCCCTGGGCCGGGTGGACCGCCATCTTCTGGAGATGGCCCGGATTTACCGGTTCAGCCTTAAAATGCGGTTGATCAAAATATATGCCATGGCTGTGGCCGGTCCGTTTTTTTCGGCGCTCGTCATTGCCGGGGGCAATATTGTCCGGGTTTCGGTTTTGGCCGAAGTCATGGGGGCGGACAAAGGCATTGGCCACTGCATGGCCCTGGCCCGGACCCGGCTGGATACACCGGAGCTATACGCCCTGGCTCTGATCAGTATGTGCGTGGCCGCAGGTGTGGAGTTTTTTATATTCCGGCCACTGGAACGGCGGATGAAAGGCCGGTGTCCATGATGGTAAAACCCGCAGTCTCCTTTGAACATGTATCCATGGCCTTTGGCCGGCATATTCTTTTTGAGAACCTAAACCTTGATATTGCCCCGGGACAGGTGGTGGGCATCCAGGGTCCGAGCGGCGCAGGCAAATCCTCGTTGCTGAAGATAGCGGCAGGGTTGATCCGGCCTGCCAACGGCCGGGTCCGGGTTCATGCAAGCCCATTGGGATATGTATTCCAGGAGCCCCGGTTGCTTGAGTGGTACACGGCCCGGGAAAATATCAGTCTGACCCTGGAGGCGGCCGGCATGTCCGGAAAAACGGCAAAACAAACCGCTTTAAGATATCTGAAGGATTTGGACCTGGCCGGGTTTGAAAACCACTATCCCCGGGAATTGTCCGGGGGTATGAACCAGCGGATCTCCATTGCAAGGGCTCTTTCCGTCTCCCCTAAACTTCTTCTTTTGGATGAACCCTTCACCGGTCTTGATCCTGTCCTGAAAGACCGGGTCAAGGAACGGGTATGGGACGTTGTGGAGAAAACAAAGGCATGTGTGATTCATGTCACCCATTCAAAGCAGGAACTGTTACCCGGAACCCATACCCTTTTTACGCTGGACAGGGGCCGGCTTTACCCGGATACAGTTTAATTGTTGTGCAGGTGTTTAGGGGCGGCCTTTATAGGCAAAATAAAAAAAGAATGATAAAAGTTCGTTCAGACACTACACTTTTTTCCATCCGGCTATGACGATCCTTTGTTGTAGACGTTTCCCATTGAATTCACGAGGGATTTGATACGCTGTCTGGCGTGGGCGGGCTCAAGTACCTCCACCAGTGGGCCGAAACTGAGAATCCAGCCGTAAACCCATTCATCTTCCGGAAAGGAGAAAAATCCCATGATGAAGCCATCCGGCATAAAGTGAAGGTTGAGCGGGTTGTAGTAATCCGTAATTCTGCCCCTGGCTGACGGGGCAAATTTAAGGACAAAAAGGGTTGTGGAACGGGTGTCTTGTTGGAATGTATCCTTGTATGGCGGGTGTACTGAAGGGTCAAAAAACTCCGGCAACAGAGTGGTTTCAAAATAGTCAGCCAGTTCCCTGGCGGTGGCCTTTTTCCGGTTGATCAGGTAGATGGTAATGGATAAAAGGCGATCCGTTTTCATCTATTTCCATCGGCTCAGATTTGGCAGGGTGTTGGCCATAAGCTTTCGGGCGTCTGTTTCGGGCATGCCCGAGTCTACCAAGTGAGGTACACAAATTTCGATCATTTCATCCATGGTGACATCCTGAGTGAACGCTCCTTTTTGATAACAATAGGTGCAAAACTCATCACTGGGTGAACCATCTTCCAGTGTGCCTTTCAGGCTATCTTCCGTTACAGGCATTCCGCAGCTTTGGCAAAAGTGTTGTGTGTTCATTTTTGTCCTCCTTTTTTTTAGCACAGTTATTGGCTGATCCGGTTCGATGTTTTTGTGGTCAGCCTTTGATTAATTTGTTTTCTATATATTCAATTTCCATTTCTATTCCTTAGATCTCGAAGCGTTTTACGGCAAGTTTTTGGACGATTATACTATACAATTGCGACATCAGTATGTCGTAATTTAATTTTAACTTCATTAACCCCGGTGTAATCAATCTGGGAAATGAATCCGGCGATGGATCAATGGATGACAAAAGATTCATTTTTCAGTGGGATCTTGAGCTTGCCGCTAATGGAGGATCTTTAGAAATCCTCAGGCGCTATGAAGCGTCACCTGTTCCGGTACCGTCCACCATGCTTCTTCTGGGAACCGGTATAATCGGTCTTGTCGCGGCGGCCGGAAGAAAAAAGTAACCTTTTGCGATGACTCGATGCAAGAAGGTTGGCCTTTAGCCCGGCCTTCTTGTTTGCGTACCTTTCTTATTATCTTATTAAGGCAAGAGAGCCTCAATGTTCCTGATAAACGTACTCGTACCCTTTTCAATATTTTTTGTCAGGGTTTCAACGTCGCTAAGCTCAAACCCCCGGGCGAGATCATGCTCAATGATCGAATCCACGCCTTTTCCAGGAGTAACTATACGGTATTCGGGCAACTTCCTATCCTTGAGCATTTCCCAGTATTGTCGTCTGACTTTCCTGTTTCTCCCTGCAAGCCATGCCTCAAAACGGAACGCCTCATAATTAAAAACAATTGCGATCTTCAAGTCACGCTGCTTGAGTCCAGGTGTGGAGACGGCAAAGTAGGTCATATCCATGTATCCTTGATATAGGGCGGATACAGATGCATTCGGATACTTGTTCCTAAAATGTATTCGCAGCCCCATCATATAAGAGAGCAATGCTCCGTATGCCCGCTGGATAGATCCCTTCCTGAGTTGTTCGTGGAATTCTTCCATATCTTTCAGTATTGAGTGCATGCTTTACCTTTATAATTTTTTCGTTTCACTATTAATGCAATGGCTTTCAATTTTTATGATTTAATATACCCGCTGGATAGATCCATTCCTGAGTTGTTCAGAGATACTTAGATGATTTGACGGGGAGAGAGACCGAATTCGGCAGTAAAAGTTCTGGTAAAATAGCTCAGGCTATTAAACCCTACGGCAAAGGCAACCTCAGTGATATTATGCTTTTTCTGCTGTAACAACTGCCTGGCTATCTGCAGGCGATGTTTACGAAGATGGTCCATTGGGGAATGCTCGAAAACTCTTTTGAAGTGGTTGTAAAACTTGCTTCTACTCATCCCTATTTGTCCGACAAGTTCGGTGAGGTCCGGTGGGTTGAGGGGATCACGGACCAAAAGTTCTGCTGCATAATGTATCCGCTCAATATCTGATGCACTGATACGGGGTTGACGGGGAAGGCCCTTGCCTTTTACCCTTAACTCCTCAAGTTTGTGGGCAAAAATTTCCATTGTCTTGCCTTCCAAAAAAATAGCGCGGGTTTTGCCGATATATGGACATTCAATGAGTTGATTCAATGCTCGTTTTATTTCTGGTGTTGTTTTTTCCTGGCCTGAAACAGGAATTTGCTTTTGCAGTCCTTTTAAGAACGGGACGAAAGGTTCTTCATCTTCATCGGCAAAATCCAGCAAGGTCTTTTTATCAAAAGTAAGTGATACCTTAACCTTACGCGGGGGAACGGTATTCTCCTCTAAAGCTTGAGGATAGGGATACACATAATGCGCATTGGTATCAGGTTTAGCTGATACAACCGTTCGATGTTCTGATGATCGTATCTCGGAATGCCCGGTAAGATTAAAGCTCATACCAGAACCCCAACTAGTTGTCTCGAAACTTAGAGAGATTGGGCTGGTTGAACTAAAGTCCATATACAGCAAAGTCAATCCTGACGAAAACCTGTTAGCCAGGATAAATCCACTGCCAAGCTTTTTAGGTAATTTGAAAACAAATTGATTTGGCGTGTCTTGAGATTCTGAAAATATAGAACGAACAATTTCCATGGCTTGTTAACTGTGTCAGCTGACCATCCCTCTTATAAGGTACATTCTTTAAAGTAACTAATTTTTTATAGGCAAACCCCGGCTTTGCATGGGCTTCTCACTATTTATCCAAATTTACTTAAAATAAGTAGATAAAAAATAGTTTCGTTGTGCCTAACTCGCACTGAATACATGCAACTAAATATTTTTTCAACTATTTTTTCAGAATGTCACCTCGTAACCGTAAGCAAATACGATCAGGCGGTCATGTTCAGGGCAGGTCAATCAGGAGAGGATTCCATCAGTCGTACGGACAGAACATAGTGGGCAGATCAGCCCATTATGTAGAAACTGAATCTGCCAGATCCAGGCAGGTAAATGGGAAAGGGATACCACTGTTGGTTAGCATGGTATCCCCCTGAGTCATGCGGTATATGAAATAGTTACTTGACACTAAACGTTAGGCTGGCAGCATTATACACTTGATTGGTTTTGCCATAGAGATCCTTTAACGCACCGTCTTGAGTCACATCTTCTTTGTGACTTAGGGAGATGATCCACTGCCCGGGACTCTGTACACGGAATTGAGCCTTGCCTGCTTGGATTTTTGAAAACAGTGCAAATTTATCAGCCTGACCGAAGATGGTAGAAGCAGCGGTGAGATATTCCTTACGTTTAGCTGACGAGCTTAATGGTTTGCCGTTAACCAACACATCGACCACGACCAAATCGCCTACATGGAGGTTTGACAAATCGGTGCGGGGAATAATCTCCAGGCTGTGACCAAGTGCTTGAGGTTCCTTCCATACTTTCAGAGTCATAAATGATTTTGAAAACGCTTGGTATTTGACCGATACCAATACCGTCCCGATATCTTCAATCTCATCACACGCCTTCATCTTCAGTCGTTTTCTTCCTTTTTTATCTATGTATTGTGTATAGAAAGCCGGCACCGTTGCCGTACCAAGCTGATAGACACCGGGAGCACTATTTTCCTTTAACGAAATTTTCTGTGTAGCAAGATCGGCAGCAACTATATCAACATTAATAGTTGATTCTAAGGGTTTAGCGACCTCGGAGATCGGCAATCTCAAGGCAGATTTATTCATGGCTGGATCAAAGAGTTCGAAGCGTTCGATCGCGATAGTTTCACGGGCTGAATTCAAAATATCATCCAAAGGCAGCAGATGCCCCCAACCCAGCGACACCATGGCATGACCAGGCTTGTGGACATGGGATTCGAAGCAGTTAATCCAGAGACTATGTGCACTGGCGTTGGAGATCATAAAAATTAAAATTATTACTGAAATTAAACTAAAGCGTTTCATTGTTTTTATTCCTTAAATTGATGGTATATCATGTTGTTGAACTCGCCCGTTTTGGCAATTTTTGTTAATTGAGTATGATCAGAAGCTATAGCGAACCCCGATACCGAAGGTGCGCGGATCGCCGAAGGTCGCATTCGCGCTAAGACTGTTCGTGCTGTAAGAAGTTATATATTCTTCATCGGTCAGATTTTTGCAGTAGGCGTAGATATCATAGCCGTTGAAGCGAAAACCAATCTTGACATCAGCGGTGATGTAGCTTTCCAGTTCACTGAACTTCTCGTTGATACTATCAAAATAGGGTACTTCACCCACACTCGTAACATCCCCACGAGCATAAAACCCGTTCGGGTGGTAGTAAGCGGCACCAATCCTCGCTGTATGCGATGGAGTATTCGAGATCGATTCCCCGTCGTAAACAACAGTGCCGGTATCGTAGTCGTCATATTCCGCGTCGATGATGCCCAACGCTGCTGTCAATTCGATGGAATCGGTCGGGAAATAGGTCAGCTCAAGCTCCGCTCCTATAGAGTGAGCGCCGCCAGCGTTATCGGTCACGTACAAATTACTTCCGCTGTCATATTTGTAGAGATGGATATCTTTGATATCCATGTAGAAGATGGCAGCGGAAAGACGTGCGCGGCTCCAAAGCCCCTTGACGCCGATTTCGTAATTGGTTGACTGCTGCGGATCAAAGGCGTTGTCTTCCGCCGAACCCATATAAGCAGTATAATTAAACCCGCCGGGCATATAGCCTTGCGCGACTGAAACATAAGTGTTCCAGTTGTCATTCAACCGATATGAGAGCGCAACTTTGGGCAAAAAAACATCCCAGGTTTCATCTGTATTGAGGGTGTACATGGGACTGCTGATGCTCCCGGCCAGGTTATAGTACATATTCAAATCCATCTCCTTGTCAATTTGTTGGTAACGCCCACCCAGAGTCAACTCAAAGCTGTCGAGAAAGGGAATCATTATCTGCCCGAATACAGCCATGGTCTCACTTTCAGTTACGGATTCGAAATTCATTTCGTAAACAGATCCGGAGCGGGAAGATTGTAACCCGTGAGGGCTCCTGTCTATATCATCGGTATCGAAATATGCGCCAGCAACCCAACGCACACCTTCCGTGTTATTGCTCAACACCCTCAGTTCTTCGGTCCAGGCTTCATTGACGGTATTACCAAATACAACAAGTCCGTCATTCTCGTTATCCGCCATAAGATCACGATCACCGATAGTTTCATCTTCAACATCTCTATGTGTGGTCGTCGAACTTAGGGTCACAGAATCAAACTCATACTTAAGATGAAGACTTTGCGTCTGACTGTCGTTATCTTGAAATTTTTCTGCATCATAGGAGACATGTTCGGCGTCATCCCGGTTGAACTCGCTGGAATTGGTTCCACTGGGCAAGGCATAACCTCTGCTTCCGTTATTCTTGAGGGAATCGCTTGATAAAGTGACCTTTGCGGTAAACCTGTCGGTCGGCGTATACAGCAAAAAACCACCAAGGTTGTAGAAGCTGCTTTTATTGGCTTCATCGTCACCGTTGTAGTCGTTTGTGATCCAGCCCTCATCCTCCTGATAGCGGGCATTCAGTCCGAGATAGAGTTTATCCTGGACGAGAGCTCCGTTAACATTGAAAGAGCCCAGTATGTCATTGTAGCTGCCGAATTCGGTGCCGACATTTCCATGCCATTCGTTTTCAGGTTCCTTGGTCACTACCTTGATAACAGCACCGATGGCATCCTTACCGTAAAGTGTACCCTGGGGGCCACGCAAAACCTCGATCCGCTTGACATTGTTCAACGAAGCATCAAAACCGTAAGTATTGCTGTAGGCTACCCCATCGATATAGATAACCACAGGGTTGTTGCTGGTAAACATTGAATGGTTCAAGCCCCTGAAGTTCACTGTACTACCAGAACTATTCATATTAGGGATCTCGCTTATGACATTGGGGATACGCTCGATCCCCTTTTCCTTGAGAACCTCATCGTCGATAACCGTGATACTCTGCGGAACGTCGGTGATGTCCTCCTCGACCTTGTTGGCCGTAACAGTAATAGTTTCCATTGTGATCCCCGCAGGGTCTTCCGCCTGGACAAAGCTGGCCCCAAGGATGGTCCCTATCGCCGCCAAGCAGGTAAGTGTTGTTTTAATGCGCATTTTTTTTCTCCTCTTCTAAGAGTGTACAATTAGGCGAGACAAACCTTATTAAATACAGAAAAGAAAAATCCGACTAACACCAGCGTCCAAATTTTTTTAACAGCAGTCCAAACTTTCAGGGATGGAACAAATTGAGGGATGTCAAAAGATGAAACGGGGGGGGATTATTACAATTTGGGGCCGGATATTCGTTGGTGAGTCTTCGGTGCATGGGCCTAGCCCGGACCCGGCTGGATACACCGGAACTCTACGCCTTGGCCTTGATCAGCATGTGCGTGGCCGCAGCTGTGGCATTTTTAATATTCCGGCCACTGGAACGGTGGATGGAAGGCAGGTGTTTATGATGGTGAAGCCTGCGGTCTCCTTTGAAAATGTATCCATGGCCTTTGGCCGGCATATTCTTTTTGAGAACCTCAACCTCGATATCGCCCCGGGCCAGGTGGTGGGTATCCAGGGCCCGAGCGGTACCGGGAAATCCACGTTGCTGAAGATGGCGGCGGGTTTGATCCGGCCGGTTAAAGGCCGGGTTCGGGTTCATGTTCGCCCGTTGGGATATGTCTTTCAGGAGCCGCGGCTGCTTGGGTGGTACACGGCCCGGGAAAATGTAAGTTTGGCCCTGGAAGCGGCCGGCATGTCTGTAAAAACGGCGAAACAAACCGCTTTAAGATGTCTTAAGGATTTGGACTTGGCCGGGTTTGAAAAACATTACCCCCGGGAATTGTCCGGGGGCATGAACCAGCGGATCTCCATCGCCAGAGCCCTTTCCGTCTCCCCAGAGCTTCTGCTGCTGGATGAACCTTTTACTGGTCTTGATCCCGCCTGGTTTTGCTAACCTAAAATTGACCCCTTTGAGGGCCAAATGACAACCTAAAATTGACCCCCCACTTTGCATCAGTACTCTGGTATTGAATGGAGATTTTTAACCCATTACCGGAGACGAAAAGGAGAATGCTTAAAGTGGATCAGTATGATTACATCCGAACAGCTCACCGTGTTTATGGAAAGGCCATTAAAGAGCTTGCCAGAGAAACCGGCCATTCAAAAAACACCATAAAAAAAATTTTAAAGCAGGAATACATTGGCTACAAGCAACGATCTAAACAGCCATATCCCGTTCTTGGTCCTTATATCCAGGAGATAGACCGCTGGCTTGGCGATGACAAGGACAAGCCATACAAACAGCGACATACAGCAACCCGGATATACCATCGTCTGAAATCGGAACTCGAGTATTCCGGTGGAGAGACGACGGTTCGCCGTTATGTGCGTGAGGCAAAGCTGAGGCTGGGTTTAACGAATCAGCAGGCATTTATCCCATCAGATCCGACGACTGCCCAGGAAGCCGAGGTAGACTGGGGAAACTGTCAGGCAGTTATTGCCGGCGAACCCGTGAAGCTGAAATTATTTTGCATACGTTCAAAATGTTCGGGCAAACACTTTGTTCGCTGTTATCCCTGTGAAAGGCAGCAAGCTTTATTTGACGCTCATATCCAGGCCTTTTCATTTTTTGGAGGCGTGTTCCCAGTTCTTATCTATGACAATCTGACAACAGTCGTACAAAAGGTATTTAAAGGAAAAAAACGTCATCTTCAGGAATCTTATAATCGGTTCAAGGCCTATTACAACTTCGATCCAAGGTTTTGCAATCCCGGCCAGGGCCATGAAAAAGGTGGGATTGAAGGCCTGGTCGGCTACGCTCGAAGAAATTATATGGTTCCTATCCCACATGCTGACAGCCTGGACGAATTGAACACGCGCCTCCTCGATGATTGCATGGCCTATGGAGAGCATCGCATCGCCGGTCAAACACAAAGCGTCAATGAATTGTTTGAATCAGAAAAGCAGGTATTGCTGCCATTGCCGACAACATCGTTCAGTAACGTTGAGACGTTCATGGTCAGGGTAAACAAATATGCCACCGTTATTATTGACAAGAACCGGTATTCTGTCCCGACGCGCTATGCTTACATGAGAGTGCAGGCGATAGTAGAGATAGACCAGGTGATCATTTATTGGAGCGGCAGAAAAATAAGCACCCATCATCGGTTATATGGAAATAATAAGTGGAGTTTAAAACCGGAACATTATCTGGAGTTGATTCGTCAGCGTCCACAATCATTTGATACCGCCCGGCCAATTTTACAATGGCGTGATCAATGGCCGGATTGCCTGGAAAAGTTATTAGAACATTTTCGCCGGAAAAACGGTGTAACCAAAGGTACCCGGGAATTTGTCACCGTGCTGATGCTGTACGAAAAATATGCTGTCGACAAGATCGAAGCAGCCGTAAAGGAAGCACTGAAAAGCAATGTCGGCTGCAGCAATGCTCTCAAGCAGATTTTACACAGTCAAAACATCTCTATGGAGTCCCAATTTGATCCTTTGTCGAACTGGGAGACACTGCCCCCTGCTGACATCTCGGCATACGAACAGCTTGGAGGTATCTTATGAACCCAGCAGTCCAGGCAGTCCTCACACAGCACTTAAAAACGCTGAAGCTCTCGACGATGGAAAAAGAGTTGGAAGGTCAGATCCGGCAGGCGCATGAGGCGGCCTGCGGCTACGATGAGTTTTTATTGAATCTTGTTGAAGCGGAAGTTCAAATACGGCAGGAAAACGGTCGCAAGCGACGTCTCAAGGAAGCCAGGTTCCCGATGCAGAAACCGCTTGAAACATTTGATTTTGAGGCTGCCCCTGATTTGGACGCCCGGTTGATCAAAGAACTTTCAACAGGGACATTCATTAAAGAAGCCCGGAATATAATTTTGATAGGTAAAAGCGGAGCCGGTAAAACCCATCTGGCAACCAGCATCGGGATGGAAGCCTGCCGGTATGGACATCGAGTTCGTTTTATTACTGGTTGTGGGCTTGCAAACGAACTGACGGAGGCCAGGGAACAACAGGCTCTGGGTAGAATGATAAAACGATATGCCGGTTATGGGCTGTTGATTCTTGATGAATTGGGGTACGTCCCGTTCAGTAAAATCGGCGCTGAATTATTGTTCCAAGTCCTTACCGAGCGCCATGAAAGACGTTCGATCATCATCACTACCAATCTTGGTTTTGGTGATTGGACGCAGGTGTTTGGCGATGCAAATCTTACCGCTGCTCTGCTGGATCGTGTCACTCACCGGGCTCACATTATTCAATGTAACTGGGACAGTTATCGACTTAAACAGACTTTAAAATCGAGAGGATAAAGAATGAAAGAACTGGATGTATATAATCCCCTGAAAGGTCGAAATGAAACGATAAGGATCGAGATCTCCGAAGACTGTACGACCTATTTTGAAGAGGCGGAGAAGAATGATGATATCCTGAGCATTACAGACACAGATGCCGGTTTGTTAATACAAGAGTGTGGGTGCACAAAACCGATTCTCATAGCTGTAGAATCACGGGAATCAATTAATTACAGCCAAAAAGGAGCGTTGAAGGCAATAGCCGACTACTGCGTTGGGTAGCCCGTCCGGCCAGGGCCAGGGGATCGGCCCGGCGCCGGGCCGATCCCCTGGCCCTGGCCGTTACCCAAACCGGAACTATATAAAAAGCGATAAGAGAATGATTTTAACAACAGGGGGGGTCAAAATTGGGTTGTCGAGAGGGGTCAATTTTGTGTTGCAATTCCGACCCGCCCTGAAAGACCGGGTAAAGGAGCAGGTTCGGGCTATGGCAGAGAAGACAAAGGCCTGCGTGATTCATGTTACCCATTCAAACCAGGAGTTATTGCCAGGGACCCATGCCCTTTATACCCTGGACAGGGGCCGGCTTTACCCGGATTCCGTTTAATTTTTGTACAAGCGTTTAAGGGCGGCGTTTACAGACTGGGTATAAAAAGCCGGAGAGTGCCTTTGCTTGCACCCTCCTGTTTTCTTTGAATTCGATTCTCAGCAGCTTGGTTTTTTCTTCTGACTGCGGCAAGGCCAATCAGTCCTGAGAGTATGAGAAGACCGGCATTTGGAACAGGTTCGGGATTGACATTGGCATAGCTTTTGCCGGCCCGGGCAAAAGAGATAGTCTCGTTTGCATCATTATTCAATGTAAAAAAGACTATGCACAAGATAGTGTGTCCGGCACCGTTCCATAAAAAGCAAGCTTTAATAGACAGATTGCTCGCCTTGTTCAAGATTCACTCAGAGGCAGGAGTACCAATATATTAAATTTATTTTTGCTTTTCATGATCAGGGGGGCCTCCAATAATCTTGAATTTTATTGTTTGTTGAACGAAGCCGCTCGCGCGGCGGAAAACCCCAAAGTTATGTATACTCCTAATTGTGGGATCAAACGGAAGATCCCAACTATCTATAATTAAAGGAGTATACCATGAACACATCCGAAGTAAACCGTTTTAACGAACTCTATGAGCGCCATTTAAAAACCCTTAGACTTCAGGGAAAGGCTCAAAAAACCATTGATGCTTATTCCAGGGCCATCCGGCGGGTAAGAGATTACTTTGACTGCTGCCCGGACAAACTCGAACCCGTACAACTTGAAGATTACTTTTCCGATTTGGTTGACTCTCATTCATGGAGTACAGTCAAAATTGATCGCCTTGGACTCCAGCATTTCTGGAAATTTGTTTTGAAAAAAGAATGGAATTGGTTGAATATTGTTAAGCCGCCTAAGGTTAAAACCATTCCGGATATTTTGACTCCTGGTGAGGTGGAAAAGCTCATCGGTGCGACACGCAAACTGCGTTACCGGGTTTTCCTGCTGACAACTTATTCCATGGGCCTGCGTTTGGGAGAGGCATTGTCCCTGCAAGTGAGAGATGTTGATGCAGCACGAAAACTTGTCCATATCCGGAGAGGGAAAGGCCATAAAGACCGGCTAATTCCCTTACCGGACCGCACCCTGGTCGGACTGCGGGAACTATGGAAAAGACATCAACACCCCAAACTGCTTTTTCCCAATGCCAACGGTTCACTGGAAACCATCCAGAAGGCAAAATCTCATATGGACCGGGGTGGTGTCCAAAATGCCATGAAGGCTGTAGTCGCCGATTGCGGTATCAAAAAAAAGTTTCCATACACTCTTTGCGCCACAGTTTTGCGACCCATCTGCTTGAAAAGGGCTTAAGCCTTCGCCACATCCAGGCTCTTCTCGGCCATGCCCGTCCTGAAACAACTGCACGTTACGCACACCTTACTGATGTCACGGAAAAGGACTGCAGGACGACCATCAATGATTTGATTAACACCATTCATGTAGATTTCTGGAAGGTGTAATCATGCGACTTTCTCCTATCATTGAAGAATATTATGATGCATTTTTGACTCGTTACGGGGATAGGGCATTGCCGGAACAGATCAAAGCCTTAAACGCCATACTTCGTTGCCGCACACCAGACGCCGGGCAGATTTATACGGTCTGTCCAGACTGCAATCATACACAACTGCATCCACTGTCCTGTGGAAACCGCAATTGTCCCCATTGTCAAAACCATGAGACAAGCCAATGGATTGACCGGCAGCAAAATAAACAGCTTCCCGTCCAGTATTTCATGGTAACTTTTACCTTGCCCTGTCAGTTCAGGAAAGTTGCATACCGGAATCAACGGACAGTTTATTCTCTGATGTTTTCATGTGTATCCAGCACGTTGAAAGAATTTGGGCTAAATCCCCGGCACCTTGGGGCCCAAATCGGTATGACCATGGTTCTTCACACTCATAGCAGAAGATTGGATTTTCACCCGCATATTCATGTAGTTGTTCCAGGTGGCGGTGTTGACCCATCCAGGCGGCAATGGAAAAAGAAAAAAGGCAAGTATTTGTTTAATCGAAAAGCCCTGGCCAAAGTTTTTCGGGCACGTTTCCTGAACGGATTGAATAAAGAGAATTTGCCAATTCCCAAAGGTGCTCGTTCCAAATGGATTGTCGATTGTGCCAGGGTCGGAACCGGCATGTCTGCCCTGAAGTACCTGTCCAGATATTTATACCGGGGAGTGATCAGCGAACGTGATATCATTGCCAATCAGGACGGCCGGGTTACCTTCATGTATATTGACGGTAAAACCAAAGAGATGTGCAGGCGAACCCTTAAAGGAGAGGAGTTTCTGCACCTGATCCTGCTTCATGTGTTGCCCAGGGGATTTCGTAGGGCAAGAGATTACGGCTTTCTTCACGGGAATGCCAAGAAATTGCTCTTCATAGTACAGATGATTCTCCACGTTCGGATTATGGCAATAGTGCTTCGGCCAAGGCCTGTTTTTAAATGCCCCCATTGCGGGAAGCCTATGAAAATCCTCGGAATAAAGCCTGTCGGTACAGGATAGGATAAACAAAAGGTAGAAACCCAATCTCAATTTAACTGGAGGTGAACAACACTATGAAATAATCCGGCTTTTTTTAGAAAGCCCTGAAAAGGGCAACGCTATAGGTGCGTCTTATCTCAGGAGCCCGGAAATAACACGCCTTTCAGATCCTTAATCCCCAAAAAGATATTTTCATATATATGGAAACCCGGCTCATTTGGGCCGGGCTTGTTCAACAATCGGATAAGATCGTGGTTCGTTCCTCACACGATCTATCCTTATTCGATAGATAAAAATGGATTGGCGTAAAGATTTTAATCATGATTGTTTTAGAAATTTTTGAAAAACGAGTAAAGACGAACTGATCAACCCATACAGACCATTAACCAAGAGTAGGTGAGCGTATGCCGCAAACATTGACTGATAAAATTAAAAAAAAACAAGCTGTTGGGTATTACAAGTCTGACGGGGCATTAATAGAATCATTATTAACAGAAAGTGAACTTAAAAACATTCTTCCTAAACTTAAAGATGCTAAAACTAAGATATCGGACGGAAGTGATTATGTAATTGTTGAAGTTCATTCCGATCGCGTGGGAATAAAGAATCATAAGGATCAATCAAAATCATCTTCTGTTAGCTTTTCTGATATAATCAAGGCAGATAAAATAAACATCAATTTTTTAAAAAATGGATCGTACCCAAAATCATCAAACAAAAGAATATACTGTGATTATGGAATGTCTAATAATTCATATGCACCAAGAATTGCAGAATTGATTCGTAGAACAATCAAACGTGATAAATATTTGGTCCAAATATCTACCGATCCTATCAAAAAACAAGAAGTTGAAGAATTGGCTATTAATAAGGCTATTGAGTATTATAAACAGCGGCAATATAAAGTTCGTTCTGTTGAAAAGGACAATTTGGGTTGGGATCTTGAAGCGACTAACGAGACGGAAAAATTATTAATAGAGGTTAAAGGACTTTCGCAAAGTCAAATAGCTGTGGAATTAACAGCAAATGAATATGAAAGCATGAAAAAATATAAAGACATTTATAGGGTTGCTATCTTAACGGATGCACGGGAATCTAATTGTTGTTTACACATATTTTCCTATTCACTTGAAAATAAACTCTGGAAAAACAAGAACGGAAGAAAGTTGAATATCGAAGAAAGAGTCAGTGCTCGTTTAACTTAACATCAAGGAAATAAAGAAATGAACTATTTTTGTTATTTGGATTCATCAGGAGATCTTGATCATACCAATCTTCAACTTTACTCACTAGAGCAAGCTGCTGATGCATGGAATGAACTCCTTGATACTGTCAGCGATGTAGGACTTAACAATGTTGACCGTCTTCAAGAACGGCTGGCGTTCATCGTAAGCTGTTTCGGGCTTTCCCTATCACAATTGTTGGGCCAGAACTGCCCTTCTCCAGATAGGGAAAAAATTGACCAACCAGGCGAGTTGTTATCCAATATTCTGAATAAAACAAGTGAAGATCGTACAACCAAAAGACTATTAAATAGCACATTCAAAGATTTCTTGAAATACTATGGAGCTATTAGGCACTTTGGAAGGAACATAGATAATGGAAATTATGAGATGGTGCAGAAGCTGACTATCAATGAGCTTGATCGTTTCAGGAAAATGACAATCAAAATATGGGACTTGGTTATCAATATTTATCGCCAAGACAAAGAAAACGAGATTGATGCTGAAATATCATCAATTGCCGACGTTGTAAGGCTGCCCTCATTTTCCGTACAAAAGCTTTGAAAGGGGCGCGTAAAAACACGTGCGTCCGTTAAGTTTGGCGTTAACAAGTGCATTTTATACATCAAGCTCCTTATTCATCAAAAATCCGTCAAAATTAATTTAACAAATTGTTAAATCAAAACAGGCGACCGACCCTGGTAGATCCAGGAAGGTTTTAATAATATTTTAAATTGATTGCAGTTTATCTAAATATTTCTATATCTATAGGAAGACCTTCTATTAAAGGGAGATAAAAAATGGATCATAAAATATCATCTATATCACTGCAAAAATCCAAGCAACGACGCATGGGTCCTTACATTGGTTTAACAATAAGCAAGCACAGTATCGATATTCAGATTGAATATATGGAAAGGTACAACAAAGAGTTAGAGGCAAAGTTCAAAAAGGATTTGGGTAATACAGGTGAATACTATTCCAAAGAAATGTCAAAAGTTGAAAATAATCCTGAAGATGCCGAAGTGTATGCTGAATTGTGCTTTAGTGACAAAGAGGCTATTTATGAGTTCATTAGAAACTTACGTTACTCTTCACTTGTTAATCTTTTTTCATTCCTTGAATCCTCTTTAAATAATCTATGTTTAACGCTTCGTAAAGAAATGAAAATTGTTATATCCCCTGAAGATTTAAGACATCAGGGTGTAATAAGGTCTCAGATCTATTTAAAAAAAGTATGTTCTGTTGATTTTCCATCTGATGGTAATGATTGGAAACAAATTGAAAAGTTGAACAAAGTAAGAAATCTAATTGTTCATGAACAAGGTATTATAAAAAATAAGAAGGAAAATCCTGGTAAAAAAACGTTTAATGTTGTTAATAACACTGACGGCCTCAGCATAAAGAATGATCGTCAGGTAATTGTAGAAGATAATTATTTTCCTAAGATTATTAGGAATGTAAAAAATCTTTTGGACATAGTTTATAAAGAAACGACGAAGGCACTGAAAAAGTATCAAGATAAAGAAGATGCTGAAAATAAAAGGTTGTTAATAAATAAGTAAACTCGCAAAATAGTTTTTGTCTATTTTATCCTGAAAGTCGTATAAAGCGTACACTATTCGGGGCGTACCCCCAGATACTTCAAAAACAGCCTATCTCTGGCGACTGATTCGGTGGACCATCGATAATTTCCCATGGCAGTCTGTACCTTTGTGGTTTCGATACAGTCAAACCAATCCAAAATCTGAGAAAGCGAACGTTGTGCAATCCAGTTTTCCAGCTTTTTTTCGAGCTTGATAAGTGATTGGGTTTTCCCGGATTCTTTTTCCCTCAGCCTGGATTGTATTTCCTTTATTTTTTTTGTCAAAAAACAATGATAACCCAGAGAGACAAATTGTGTAAATTGTCTCCCACGCAAATTGTCAGGATACCATGTGCGCGGCCGAGCGCCGTCGAGTCTCCCCTTTTGCACGGCAAAAAGTTCTTCAATTTTTTCACGCAGCCGGTAGTTTTCAAGCGCTGTAAATGTGTCCATAGCCTGATTGCTGACAAGGGCGAAATAGCCAAAGTATTTTTTTGCTTCGGCAATGGCCTCATCATTGAACCCAACCTTCAACTGTCCCCCACGCCCCTTTCTGGAGCTTGTCAGGTACTTGTCTATTTTTCTTTGCGCTGATTCCGTAAATTCTGTTGTGTTCTCTTCCACCAGCATCTTTAGGTCAAGCAAATCCTTGCGAAAGGCGAGTTCTTTCTTGGCTTCATTGTCGGGGGAATAATAAATGTGGACATACAGGCGGCGCGAGAATGTCTCTTTTTCACCGGCAGCTGTGCCGTTGCGTGACCGCTGGCGAACTTTACTGAACTGGTGTGTTAAGCACGAAGTTGCGCCACAAATTGACGGATCAAACGGGCAGGTGCTGGACATACTCGCTATACTTGGGCGAAGTGCATCAACTGTCTCACGGATCCAGGTAATGTTGGGGTCAACCAGGGTCAAAAATTTCACATTGCGCAAGGAAAATTCCATCATGTTTTTCTGGCTATAGTAGCCGTTATCAGTAACAACCAGAGGTTTTTCAAGATGGAGGCATTTAAGCTGTGTCAGAGTGTTTTCAATAGAGATAACATCCGGAACATTGCCTGGTTGTTTGGAGAAGGCTATTGGTTCGCCAGACTTCACGGAATATAGGGTTAAAAGCTTGATCGTGTTGAGTCCGTCTTGAGCTTTGTTGAACCCTTGTCTTGCCTCCGACTGATTTTCAGAATAGGTCGAGATTGTGGTCGAATCAAACGCTACCACAGGAGATTTCCCCAGGTGTTCAGCTCGAGCTGAAAAATAGCGTTGAACGCCTTCTTCATTTCGTCCAACATTTTTAAACAGATTGCCATACACGTCTTCCGTGATTCCTTCATGATATGGAAGTGGGTGCATCACTTGCCAACTTTCAAGGCGTGGCAGCGTATTACCGCCGGATCCGATCCAGTAACGTGCGATAGACAATATTTTTGCGGCATCGCCCTCACTGAATGAAGCATATACATCATCATCAACACGGATTTTCATGGTAGGCTAAGAAACCCTAATTTTAGAATTTTTTAAAGGAAGATAAGGTTCAACTTGTACAATTTTCAATAGCTGAAAGAGTCCAATTTAAGTGATTTTGAGGGTTTTATGGCGTTTTTATAAAGGATTTTGTGGTCACTAAAAAATGTTTTGGCTTCATTCAACACAAAAATTAGGGTTAATTAATGTTATGATACACTACATTCCAAAACGTATTAAAATTACAAAATTTTAAAATATCATGAAAATATCGATAGAATTAGCATTAAAAAGGACTTTTTTCAAAGAAAATATGAAATATATTAAGCTATTCCGAAATTTTGATAGATATAATAAACCCTAAAATATTTTAATGTAAAAAGCATATGATTGCTTATATGCTTTATTTTACAGGTTATTATTCAAGAAAAAGGAACCAAAATTTAAATCGATAGCATAGATATTAGGGTTTTTTGATTTCATGAAAATCCGTGATCAATACCAGACGCCTTTCCAACCCATTCTAAGATGTCCGTGAGTCCGGTATGCTGCCGTGTTGCACCGGGAATGCTTCCTTCTCCTTTGCGTTTTTTCGGACGAGTCGGCACAATTTTTTGGGTTCCCGACTTGATTTTGCCTTTAAGTTTTTGACTGACCGTATATGTCTTCCTGGTCTTTTCGTTGTAGGCCGTTATCCGTTCATAGACGTAAATGTCACCATTCGGACGCTTTTCACGCCGCTCTCCAACGTGATTTTTCCCTGTTATTGGTTTAGACATGGATAAATTCCCTTTTAAAGTGTATGTATAGTATAATACGTGCATTATAAAAAGGCAAGAAAAAAGCACGGTTTTTCAATTAAATCCGTGCTTATCGATCGGTTTTAGGGTTTAAAGTGTACGCTTTATACGATTTTCAGGATTTTATAGAACAAAAAACTGACCAAGCACTTATGGTATGATTGAATTCTTTTTCTGAATTTGTCCGACCACAACATCTTGTGGTTCAGACAATTTGTTCAATACAGGCCATAGATATATTCAACAGCACAGGCTGCGGTTGCTCATTTGGCAAAATTATAACAACTTAAATTTTTTAAGTTTGGCGTAAGTGGTGTTCCGGCCGATTCCCAATGCCTTGGCCATCTGGCTGATATTGCCGTCAAATTGCCGGAGGGCCTGGCAAAGGGCTTGCCTTTGAATATCATCAAAATTTAATGAGGCAAAGTGCATGGATGCCTGTTTTCCCGGCAGTTGCCGCTGCACAGCCCGTTGTGTTTTTTCCGGCAATGAGTCAAAGCGCATGACATTGTCGTCCATAAGAACAATGGTTGATTCGATCACATGCCGCAATTCGCGGATATTGCCGGGCCAACAATAGGCGCCCAGAGCCTGAGGGAAGGTGGGTTCCACCCTGTCGATTTTTTGTCCTAAAGCGTTGGCAACCGCCCGTATGAAATGGTACGCCAAAAGTTGAACATCGTCCCCCGTTCACAAAGCGCTGGCAGTTCCAGCGCTACCACATGCAAACGATAATAGAGATCCTGGCGGAATTTACCCTCTTTAAATAATTTTTTACTATTTGCGGTTTTTGGGGTGAAGCGCGTATAAAATCAGCTTTAAATTTGCATTTTTCATATTTGCTTTGGATAAAAGTTAAATCAAAAACTCAAAAAATTTGATCTATGTCAATGAAACGGCGCAATGCCTTTGATAAAAATAATTCAGAAAGGCAACCTATGCAAAGAGTAATAAACATGAAAGGGAAATTCCATGAAAGTTATAAAACTTACAGAAACCAACACGTTTAACCCAGGAGCGATGAAAAGATTTTTTTTAGTTCAAACGTCTGAATTTTTTAAAATCATCAATTTTAATCTTGATGCCGGCGTGACGTTTCCTGTGCATTCCCACGATCTGGACGGGGAATTGTCCATCCAGGTTCTTGAAGGAAAGGGATGGTTTCTCGGGGAAGATGATACAAAAATTCCTGCCAATGAGGGGGATATTCTAATTTCAGAAATCAGGGAGCCCCACGGGGTCATGGCGGACACTAAAATGCGGATCATCGTCACCATTGCCCCGCCGATCTGATAAGTCCGCCCTGTGGGGAAATATGATGCGAATACACGGCATGAAGAATATCTTTGAGGCTCTCCTCATCGCCAAGATGGGCCGAAAATCTTTGGTCTGCCCGGATAGGCTTCTTGTAATAGAGATTCATATTAAGGAAATCATATTGATACCTTAAAGCTGAAAGCCCAATGATGTTTGCACCCCTGGGCTAATCGTATTTTTTCTTGACGTACACGTGACCCGGATTTATGCTTGCTTTTTTGATTGTTCAGCTTTTTTGCACAGGCTCACTTGAAATTTAAGGTTTCTAATGGACATACCCAAGATAGTCAGTCCGGACGGATATATTGACACCATTGCCCTTCGTTCCTCCGCAGAAGAGCAGGTAGATGTTCGATTTTTATTCCCCAAAGTGTCGGATTATATTGTATCTTCTTTAAAGGAAGGAAAACCCTGGTTTTTTTCCGGCAGAAGCGGCAATGCCCAGATCGGCCTGCATACAGACACCCACATGCCCGGCGACCCGCCGCCGACACCGGAAATCGACGGATCAAAGATTCTGCTTTCCGGGCTTATTCGAAATCTGAACCCGCTTTTGACCAATGCCCTGGATCTATTTGAGACCGGGGATGAGATAGGACGGCTGGTGGTCATGGACCCGGAACTGCGCATCCGGGATGTCCGTCATTATCTCCATAAACGGCTTTTTGTGGGCAACCGGGTGGGCAAAGGGTACTATGAAGGGTTTGACATCTGTCAGGAAATTGATCCTGTCACCGGACAAACCTGCGATTATATTGAGGTGGCACTCTCCGCTTTCCAGTATTGTTTTGAACCGGCCGCGATGATTCGTTCCAGTGTCGGTGCCGTGATTAAAAAAGGTCGAAGCGCCTTGAATGCCATTCGATCCAGGGTGCCTATGGATCCGGCCAAAACCCTTCTCAATCCTGGAGCGCTTTTTGTGGGCGCCGTCAAGATCTCTTTGGGTGATATTTACGGGATCATTGATGCCGTGGTCTCACCGGAAAAAGATGATATTATCCACTTACCCGCAAGAGTCCTGGACCCTTTCCGCACCTTCAGAAATCGGCAGGTAGAACTGTTCCATCTGGGAAAAACGCCGGTTCCATTAAGTGACATCCGTATCCGCATCCGGTTTTTCAGAAGTCACAACCCTTTGACCGTCCCCTTGGAAAAGGCAAGGGTAAAAGAAGGATACCGGCTATGTGATCTGCTCACCCATGCCGAGGTATCCAACCTGTTTGATATTCTGGATGATGATGCCATGGGGCTTATCCTGAACAAGGGGAATTTTATCCAGGTGCCCCGGGCTTTGGATATCAAAGGGGAGGCTCAGCTGGAGATTATTAAAAATTGTTTGGCAAAAAGTACCCAGCGCCGCCATGAACTATCTATCCCCAAAAGCATAGGTGACAGGCTTAAAGAGACGCTTGGCAAGCTTTCTGTTCTGGGTGGGGTCAATTCCCGGGTGTTCATTGGCCGGCAGTTTCCGGAACGCGAAGTTGTGGATGCGCTGCGAAGAACCGGGTTACGTACCTTTCTTATCAATGCCGAAAATCCGTGCTTTGCCGACGACGAGATTCGGCACATGATCTCTTTGACCCATGCCGTCAATGATCCGTGCGAGTTCATGCGTTACGATCCTGTGATTGACAAGCTCTATTCTTTTTACCATGGGTGCTTTATGGAGCCTGATGACTGGGAGCGCTTTGACCGGGTACGGTTCTGGTTTGCATTTTATGGGTCACACACCAAGGCTGCGGACAACCGGCTGACCATTGATCTGATTAATCGCCTGGCCCTGCGTTTAGGTGATGAAATGGGCATTGTCCATGGTGGTGGCCCAGGCCTAATGAAGGAAGCCAATGATCTGGCACGTCGACACAACATCATGAGTGTAGGGATCGCCATAGAACTTGAAGGGGAGAACCAGGCTTCTTTAACCACCTGTGACGGACTGATTAAATATAATGAAGGCCTGCGCCTGGCCCGGCAGGATCATTTGCAGAAATTGAGCAATCTGCCTGTGATCAACACCGGTGGATACGGTAGTGCCGAGGAGTTGAGCATTACCATCACCTCCATGAAGATTCATGAAAATCCACTGGCGCCCATTATTCTTTTGGACCCTGATAATTTATGGGAAGATGCCAGAAAGCAAACCCAGAAAATCGCAGATAAACGATATGGGCCCGCATTCACCCCCCACCTTGTAAAATCATGTAAGAATGCGGACCAGGCCGAGACCCACCTAATTGAATTTTTATCAGATCCGGATTCGTGGTATGAGAAGAACAATATACCGGCCCAAAGCGTCGAAAAAGCAAGGATCAAGGCGGCAAGAATCCGGCAGTCTTTTTTGTTCATTGATAATATGGAGGTGTTTTGCCGCCCTATCCCACGTCTTTCACCAGTTCAGGGGCTCTAATATAACGGTCACGGACCGTCTTTGGTCTTTGAGCGTGGTTCGGCCCACAACGAATATTGAAACATCTCTGTGGCTTACAGAAAGTTTCTTATAAAAAAGGAGTCAAAACAACATCATGGAATCCAAAATGTGCTTCACACGTTTATCTGTATTTATGTTTGCAATTTTTTTGTTATCAGCCGGTGTCTCTTCGGTCAGTGCAAATTCGGTATGCGATCATGTTGACCTAGCGTGGTTACAATCCCAGGTGACTATACCTAAAGATGCAAAATTGGTATATAAAAAAGAGCGGGGCGTTCTTTGTGAAGCCGTACTCTCCTTTGAAGGCGGTCTTGCACCGATATATGCGGGCAAGGATTTTATTGTTGCCGGGCAGTTGTATAAAAAAGGTGTATCCATCACCCGGAAAACAATGGCCGGTCTGTCCGACGTTGCTGATGCAGAACGAAAAAAAGCCAAGGAGAAAGAAAAAAAGGCTGTTGAAATGCGTAAAGTTTTTTTCAAAACCCATGCCGCAGACCTGGCCGATCTGGTTTCTTTAAACTTTGCGCCGGGCGGGACGTCTGACAAGTTTATTTATGTTATTTCGGACCCGGCGTGCAGTCACTGCAAGGCCTTGCTTGACAGTCTGGAAGAAGTAGCTGCTGAAATCGGCCTCGCCCTTAAACTGGTTATATATCCGGTTCTGGGTGAAAAAAGTAAAACCATGACAGCCCATGTCATCTGTAAACATCTGCGGTATGGTGCATATAAAACTTTGGAAACCGATGACGCAGTGCAAGGTTGTGAAAAGGCGGATCAACGCATAAATAAAACCTTTGATCTGCTTAAAAAGGCTGATATCTCTTTTGTGCCTCTGGTGGTGGCCCATGACGGCTCCTGGGTGGTGGAAGGCAATGATATATGCAGTGTCCGTGAACATCTGGGGCTGGATCCAGGCACCGGCGAAAAAGGCGGCGACTGCAAAAAGAACCAGGACGATTAATTCTTTTGGGGCTGACCTGGTGTTTCACCATGGCCCAGCCCAAACAAAAGTTTTAAGATCTTCGAAGGTTACGTTGATTTTATTATAAAATTTTCTATCCGGCGAAATTTGACAATACGAAATATCCATTGATATCTGTCTGGAATTTATGTAAATTAACAAAATAGTTCAAAATATTCTTACCAATCCTTGTTTGCGATTAAGATAACCGAATCATAAGTGGGGAAGTGCATCATGGAAAATCAAAGAAGTTATCCGGGCAAAGCCCCGGAAACAGATGAGCAGCCTGCCACAAATCTTAATGAAGATATTAAACATCACATTATGACTACCCTGGGAAACGATTTTTATCCTCCCAGAAAAGATACGTATTATAAGGGATTGGCCTATAGTGTCCGTGACCGGTTGGTGAAAAGGTGGCTCAACTCCCAGCGATCTTTTTACGATAAAAGCGCGAAACGGGTCTACTATCTTTCCCTTGAGTTTCTGCCCGGCCGTTTTTTAATGAATTATGTCACCAATATGCAATTGAACAAAGCGTGTGAAAAAACCCTGGAAGAAACCGGCTTTACTCTGGAAGATATTGAGGAGCAGGAGTGGGATGCAGGCCTTGGTAACGGGGGGCTGGGCAGGCTAGCCTCGTGTTACATGGACTCCATGGCCTCGTTAAATATTCCAGGATATGGCTATGGTATTATGTATGATTACGGAATATTTTATCAAACCATTGTGAACGGGTACCAGGTTGAACAATGCGATAACTGGGTGCGCTGGGGCACGCCCTGGGAATTCAGACGCCGGGGTTTTTTATATAAAGTTCAGATCTACGGCAGGTCAGAACCGTATAAAAACAGTGAGGGTAAGCAATGTTACCGGTGGGTGGATACCTTGGACATTAATGCCATGGCCTGCGATATTCTTATCCCGGGGTACGGTACAAAAAATGTGAACAATATGCGGTTGTGGGCAGCCATGTCTACCGAGGATTTTTCTTTGCAGGAGTTTAATCAGGGCGACTACATTGGCGCCATGGAAAGCAAAGTGCTCACGGAAAATATCTCCAAGGTGCTTTATCCCAGTGATGAGAAAGAGGTGGGCAAGGAACTTCGCCTCAAACAGCAGTATTTCTTTGTGGCGGCTACATTCCAGGACATTATGCGCCGGTTTAAAAAGCACAACCCCGATTTTAAATTGTTGCCTGAACGGGTGGCCGTTCAGCTCAATGACACCCATCCCGCCATTGCCATTGCCGAACTTATGCGTCTGTTGCTGGATGAAGAAGATCTTGAATGGGACAGCGCCTGGGACATTTGTGTAAAAACCTTTGCCTATACTAACCACACAGTGCTTCCCGAAGCACTGGAGACCTGGCCGGTCCGCCTTATTTCATGGTTGCTTCCCCGTCACATGGAAATTATCTACGAGATAAACGGACGATTTTTAAAGATGGTGGAAAAACAATATCCCGACAACCCCGAGTTATTGCGCCGGGTCTCTATCATTGAAGACGGCCAGGAACAACGGGTGCGCATGGCCCACCTGGCCATTGTGGGCAGTCATACGGTTAACGGGGTGGCGGCCCTTCATTCCCGGATTATCAAAGATAAATTATTCAGGGACTTTAACATTATTTTTCCAGGCAAAATCATCAATGTCACCAACGGTGTAACACCGCGACGCTGGGTGCTCCAGGCAAACCCTGTCTTATCAGCACTTATCACCGATACCATTGGATCGGACTGGATTACCGATCTTGACCAACTCACAAAACTTATTCCCCATGCAGATAACCCTGAATTTCGTGAAAAATGGCGGCAGGTAAAATTTGCCAACAAAGAGCGTCTGGTGAAATATATCAAACGCAAAGTTAACATGGATGTAAGCCCTGATATGCTGTTTGATGTCCATGTAAAACGAATTCACGAATACAAACGCCAGCTTTTAAATATTTTCCATGTCATCACATTGTATAACCGAATCAAAAAGGATCCGGATAAAGAGGTTGTACCAAGGACGGTTATTTTTGGCGGTAAGGCAGCGCCTGCCTATGTCCAGGCAAAATTGATTATCAAGCTGATCAATTCCGTGGCTGACGTTGTGAATAATGATCCGGACGTGAATCAAAAGCTTAAGGTTGTTTTTCTGCCCAACTATTGCGTTTCCCAGGCTGAAAAGATTATACCTGCAACCGATTTATCAGAGCAGATTTCAACGGCAGGGCTTGAAGCTTCAGGTACCGGTAATATGAAATTTGCCTTAAACGGGGCGATTACCATAGGCACCCTTGACGGGGCAAATATTGAGATCATGGAAGAGGTCGGCGAAGACAATATCTTTATTTTTGGGTTGACGACCAAAGAGGTGGAAAAGAAAAAAGCACAAGGGTATGACCCCTGGGCGTATTACAACAGCGATGAAGATCTGAAAACCACATTGGATATGGTCCGGCTTAATCATTTTATTCCCGGGGAACCCAATCTTTTTCTGCCCATCTGGGATTCTCTGATGGCCCTTGGAGACCGCTATTTAGTTCTGGCCGATTACCGAGCTTTTATCCAGGCCCAGGAAAAGGTCCGCGCACTGTATCTGAATCAGGAGCAATGGACCCGCTGTTCTATCTTAAACACCGCAAATATGGGGAAATTTTCCAGCGACCGGGCTGTTCGAGAGTATGCCCGGGATATTTGGGGGATAGAGTCTCTGGATCATTGAATCTTTTAACTATTATTTAAACGAAAAGTCACCTATCTTCTTGGGATGACTTTTCGTTCAAACAAAGTAAGTCGCTTGTCATACAGTAGCAGCGCTGCGTAGCACTCTGGCTGCTTCAACCATATTTTTCAAAGCCGCCTTTGTCTCCGGCCAGGCCCGGGTTTTCAAACCGCAGTCCGGGTTGATCCACAGCCGTTCCCTTGGAATCCGCTTGGCCGCTTCTTTCATGTTGTCCACAATGAAATCTACGGTTGGCACATTGGGGGAATGGATGTCATACACCCCCGGCCCGATTTCATTGGGATAGGCGGTTTCGTCAAAGGCGTTTAATATCTCCATGTTTGACCGGGATGCCTCAATGGTTATGACGTCCGTATCCATGCGTGTGATGGCCTCAATGATATCATTGAATTCCGAATAGCACATATGGGTATGGATTTGAGTATCGTCCTTGACACCGTTGGCGGTAATCCGGAATGCCCCCACCGCCCAGTTCAGATATTCATCCCACTGGCTTTTACGCAGGGGAAGTCCTTCCCTTAAGGCGGCTTCATCAATTTGGATAATGGAAACGCCGGCCTTTTCAAGATCCAGCACTTCGTCTCTCATCGCAAGCGCGACCTGGCGGCAGGTGTCGGCCCGGCTTTGATCGTCCCGGACAAAGGACCAGTTTAAAATGGTGACAGGGCCTGTGAGCATCCCTTTGACGGGTTTGTCCGTCAGGGACTGGGCATAGACAATCCACGAAACGGTCATGGGTTGGGGGCGGGACACATCCCCAAAAAGAATTGGCGGCTTAACGCACCGGGAACCGTAGGACTGAACCCATCCATATTGGCTGAAGGCAAAGCCGTCCAGCTGTTCGCCAAAGTACTCAACCATATCGTTACGTTCGGCTTCGCCATGGACCAGTACATCCAGCCCGGTCTCTTCCTGGAATTGAATGGTGGTTTTCATCTGGTCCCGGATGCTGGCTGTATAGTCATTCAGTCCGATAGCCCTTTTTTTGAATTTAAGGCGCAGTGAACGTATCTCTTTGGTTTGGGGAAAGGAACCAATGGTGGTGGTGGGGTAAATGGGAAGGTTGAGTTTTTCTTTATGAAGCGTGACCCGTTTCGGGTAGGGTTGCTTGCGCTCTCCCCAACTGTCATCCACCTGGGCTAAACGTGCCTGGACCTCCGGGTTATGAATCCGGATTGATTCTTTGCGGTTTTTCAATGCCGTTGCGTTCTCTTTCAGTTCCGTTGCAACTATTGCCCGGCCCTGGTTTAACGCAAGTGCTATGATCTCCAGTTCAACCAGTTTCTGCCGGGCAAAGGCCATCCAGCTTAAAAGTTCGGTATCCAGTTTGCCTTCTGCCTTTAAGTCCACAGGCACATGGAGCAAGGAGCAGGATGGGGCCAGCCATAATCTATCGCCAAGTTTCTCATGGAGGGGTGTCAGTTGATCCAGAATGGCATTTAAATCCGTTTTCCAGATATTTCTTCCGTCAATTACCCCCAATGACAATTCCATATGTTCGGGCAGGCGCTCAACCAGATTGGGAACCTGGTCTTTTCCCCGCACCGCATCGACATGAAGGGCTTGAATCGGTAGCGACAACGCTATATCCAGGTTCTCCTCAAGGGAGCCGAAATAAGTGGCCAGCATGATTTTTATCGATCCGTTTCCCAATGCCTGATAGGCTTGTTCCACCATATGTTTCCAGTCATTATCCAAATCCATGACCAGTAACGGTTCATCCATCTGTACCCACTCGATATCTTGGGCGGCCAGTAGATTTAAGAGTTGGGCATACTCCGGCAACAGGTCTTTGATCAGGTTTTTTTTGTCAAAACCTTCAGCCTTGCCTAAAAAAAGATAGGTCACGGGGCCGAGGATAACCGGTTTGGGTCTTATCCCTGCCTTTCGTGCTTCTTGTACCTGGTCCAAAAGAGATTGGGCATCCAGGCAAAACGTTGTGGTGCTTTCAAACTCCGGGACTATGTAGTGGTAATTGGTGTCGAACCACTTGGTCATTTCCCCGGCTGAAATCTGGTTGTCTTTTCCATCGCCTGCGGACTGTCCCCGGGCTGTACGAAAATACCGGTCCAATGGTGACCCACAGGTTTCCCGGGCCCGGGCAGGAATGTTGCCCAGCATCCAACTGGTATCCAGAACCTGGTCGTAAAATGAGAAATCACCCACCGGCACATAATTAAGCCCTTTCTGGTAGCCCCAATTTTTTTTTCGAAGCCGGACGCCAGTCTCAAGCAGCTCGGTTTGGGGTGTTTCTCCCCGCCAGTAAGATTCCAGTGCACGTTTAAGTTCCCGGTTGTCTCCGATGCGGGGAAACCCCAAGTTATGGGTTTTCATAACGTCGATCCTCCTTTTTAAATTTTAGTGAAATGCCTTTGGTCAGATTATCGTCGACAAGACTATAGAGGAAATAAAAGCATGATGAAAAATGATATATCTTTACGTATTCATAAAAATAAATAATGAATTTGCGTTAGAACGGATAAATGCCATAAAGAACACGAAGAACACGAAGTCCACGAAGAAAAGTCTTCTTCGTGGACTTCGTGTTCTTCGTGGTAAATTCAACTGACCGTATAAAACAGATTGGCCCTGGAATTTAAGCGTTTCAACGTTGAAATTATTTATTGAGGCTGGTACATCTGTTTTATAACCTTCATAGGTTAAGGGGCCCGGAAAAAAAACTTTCCCCTTTCATTAGTCTTTTTTTCCGAGTCCCTCACCAGATCTTAAAATTCTTTGGGATTTTTAATCAAGATAATCCACATGTTTAATGATTTCCGCCACAACTTCATCTTTCTTTTCATTAAACTTTTTCTTGTTTTGTTCAAAAAGATTGTTTCCTTTTGTATCAATGGAAACAATTAACGGGCCAAATTGTTTAACACGCATCACCCACATGGCTTCGGGCATGCCTAAATCCAGCCATTCAACGGATTCCACCTCTTCCACCCGGCTTGCGGCCAGAACGGCACATCCGCCCGGAAATACGGTATGAATCGCTTTAGAGGCCACGCAGCCTTCAGCAGTTTTGGGTCCCATGCCGCCTTTGCCCACAACCAGTTTAACACCAGTGGCTTCCAAAAATTCCTTTTGAAGTTTTTCCATGCGCATACTGGTGGTCGGTCCGATGGAGATCACATCGTATTTGCCGGGTTGATCTTTTCTTTCCTGCATAATAGGGCCTGCATGAAAGATGGCTTTGCCTGCCAGGTTAACCGGCAGGTCTTTGCCTTGGTGGATATGGCGGTGATGCACATCATCCCGGCTGGTGATCAGATAACCGTCCAAGAATATAACATCACCAATGGTGATGTCTTCAAGATCTTCGTCTTTAATCGGTGTTGTCAGTGTTTTTGTGCTCATAGTGTAACTCCTTTATGTGAGATAACTTCATATTCCAGGCTTGAATCAAATTTGATCAACGCTCTTCTGTGCGCCCAGCATCCGGTTGACAGACCAACGGCGATGGTCGCAGGATGGCGTCCCGCCTGTTCAATGTTAACACCCATAACTGAATTTTTACCTGTAAGTCCGCCAGGACCGATTTGTATATCATTAAGTCCCTTCTCAATCATCTTCTCCAGCTCTGCGCCCCGGGCGTTGGGGTTTTGTGTGCCGATCGGCCGAAGCAGGGCTTTTTTGGAAAGTTTAGCGGCCACTTCTACCGAGCCTGCAATGCCGATTCCAACCAAAAGCGGGGGACAGGCGTTGATGCCGTATGAGGTGATCTGATCAAATATAAACTTAACCGCCCCATCATACCCTTCAAGGGGCATCAGGACCTTGGCCGTGCCGGGAAGACTGCAACCGCCGCCTGCCATGTACATATAGATTTTTACCTCGTCATTGTTGGGAACAACTTCCCAGTCAATCCATGGGATTCTTGTGCCGACATTGTTGCCGGTATTTTTTTCATCAAAAATCTCCACGCAGTTATGACGCAATGGTGATTCTATGGTGGCTTTTTTTACCGCTTCAACCAGGCAGCTTTCAATCTCGTCAATCATGGGAAATTTGGAACCGACCTGTACAAAGTACTGGATAACACCCGTGTCCTGACACGCCGGTCTGTCAAGCTTGTGGGCCATGTCTAAGTCATCGAACATGGCACCATAGATCAGTTTTGCCATGGGGGTATCTTCCTGTTCCCTGAGCTCTTCAAGTTTGGCAATAACATCATCAGGAAGATGTTTGCCTGCATAGCCGGTGAACTTGGCCATAACATCAATAAAATGTTCGCGTTGTGTGTTTAGGTCCATTAATCATGTTCTCCTTTGTAGTTAAGGGATTGGAACTAAAGTAAAAAAATAGAAACCATTTAAGACTTTCGTCTCATCCAAAAAAAAACCACAAAGATCCGGCGTTCATTATACGCCCTAACCTTCGTGGTTTTTTAACCTGTCCGTTACAATGGTCTCATGTCGGCCAGTGTTTCCTTTCCTGACCCATTAAGACCTCATAACGGTTGTGTTACTGCTATATCAAAAAAAAACCACAAAGATTTGGCGGAAAATTTTTTCCCGCCCGCACCTTCGTGGTCTTTTTGATATCATTATCCCAGAAAAACGGGGTCTATGGAAGCTGAACTAAATTAGAACGGTTTCTCTGGTTTTAACTTTATGTGTCGCTCTTGCCTTCTGGCAAAAAATAGCCTTGCTTTACCTTTCATAAATACAATCAGAATGTCTAAACGCCCGAATGCATATCAAATCTATTAATGTCTTGAAGCTGCCTGCCTGGCAGTCTTTTTGGTAAAAATATTCAATTTTTTATAAAAAAAATAATAAATTTTTAAAAAGTGTACTACATTAGGTCTCGTCTTGATGTCAAGTATTAAAAAGTAACTTTTGAAGATTAGAACCTGGTCGAAAATAAAATCCAAGGTGGAAGACCCCCGGATGTCAGATCAGCCCATGGCTGTTATTGCACGATTCCTTCTATCTGGAGCTTGACAGACTCTTTCCCCTGCACATTGGTTCGGATGATGATGTACCGCTTGAATGTTCTGCCGCCATAGCCCGAGGTATCCGCTTTCACATGTATGATACCCGTTTTCCCCGGGGCAACGGTTTTGGGGTAATCGGCGACTGTGCATCTGCATGAAGTACCCACCCGCAGTATGGATAATACATCGTCTCCTGGATTGCTGATGATAAAATCATGGGAAATCTGCGTTCCGTCGGTTACGCTGCCAAATGAAAATACGGGTTCCTTTACCGCAATATCTGAACCCGCATATGACATGCCGGCTCCAGCCATCCATAAAATACCGACCGTAAGAATAATTTTGATTGATAATTTTTTCATGTGTTTCTCCTTATATGTCTCAGTGGTTTTCAAATTAAAAAACCGGAATTATAGTAATCCATTAATCCCTTTTCAAATGAGTACTCGGGCACAAAACCGATTTTTTCTTCTGCCAGGGACATGTCACACGCTGTATGGTTTTGATACGAGCCTTGAAAAGGATTTTCAATATATTCCGGCGACCTGTTCATGCCCAGAACAAGATTGAGCTGTTCAACGATTTTGTTAAAAGACGTTGCGGTTCCAGAGCCGCAATTGACAATACAGCTCTCTTTTGCCTTTGAAGCAAGTATATTGGCTTTTACAACATCTTTGACATAGATGTAATCTCTTTTTTGATCTCCGAATTTAAAAAGTTTCGGGTTCCCTTTTTGCATCTGCTGGGCAAATTGATACACCATTGTGGCCCTTGTTCCCTTATGATTTTCTCTTGGTCCGAATATATTGCAATATCGAAGTCCGACAATGGTGAGATCTGAATACTCTGCTGCAAGTGCCATGGAAAAGTCATCGAGTAGTTTTTTTGCCTCGGCATAGGGTGTTTGTGGATCCGACGGGTCACTCTCGTGGTAAGGAGCCGGGGCGTTGCCATATATTGCTGTTGATGAGGCGTAGACAATTTTTCTGCATCCATGGGCAATGACATAGTTGAATAACTGCTTTGATGATTCAAGATTGGCTCGCATGATTTCTTTTTCGTCATTTACTCTTGTCCCGTTAATTGCCGCCTGGTGAAAAAGGACATCAATGTTTCCTATTGCGTCCCAGTCTATGCCAATAAACCCTGGATACAGGCATTTACCTTTAAATCCCGGTAAGACCTGTTCAGATTCATTTCCTGTGATAATGACCTCGTGTCCTTGCTCTTGAAGCGCTAAAGTCAAATTGGAACCTACGAATCCGGTTCCGCCGGTTACTAAACATTTCATAATTGGAGCCTAATTGGTTTGTGGTTGAAAAAAGTAAAAAAGCCGGAAGCTTTTCATTCGCATTGATGAAAACCTTCTGGCTTCATGTTTGAAATTTATGATTATTTCGGGGGGATCTCTCCCCGTTGTTCCCTGCAAAAGGAAAATAATGATTTTAAATTTATAGGCCGTTTCTACGGCAATTGACCTTATTTCTATAATGAAACAAAAATAGAAAGTCAAATAAATTCAACGGTCCTTTTTAGCCCAAAGGCAGTCCGGCAAATCACAATCTAATTTCACGGTTCGGAAGTGTTTGACTCAGGGTAAAGATCCCACTACAGTTGTGGCAGAGAACAGTGTGTAAGATTCAATATTCCTGCATTGGTAATTGTATTGAAATGAATAAGGAACACAAAAATGACAATAGAGTGGGCATATATCAGAAAAGGCTGCACGTCTTGCAAAAAAGCGCTTGCCTATTTTGAAGAACACAAGATTTCAGTGGATTTAACGGTTGATGCAAGAAAAGAAAAAATAGATGCACAAAAAGCCTGGGATGTCATCAAGCATCAGAAACATATCTACATTGCAAAAGGTAAAAATAAAATTTTAACCTTTGTTCCGGAGGCATCGGATGCCGAAGAGATTCTAAAGCATGCATTAGGCCGGACGGGTAACCTGAGAGCCCCCACAGTGATCCGGATGGCAAACATTTTTATTGGTTTCAACGAAGACATTTATACCCGTTTGTAAATACATTTTACGGGACAAGTGGGCCTGGCCGGAAACCCGGTCAAAATTTATGATAAATTTTTTCCTGTTCATCCAGAATGTCATCCAAAATGACTTCGGTGGTATAAGGGTTCATGATCACGCTTCTAAGCACCACCACCATAAAGTCATCTTCGGGCATCAGTTTAAGGCGGGTTCTGGAAACAAAGCTTTTGCCTGCTTCCCGCTGGATGCGCTGGATGCGGATATTAATCTCGTCAAGCTCCTGGTTTAACTGTTTACGCTTCTCTCCCCGGGCGGTTTTCATTTTCTGACGAAACGCCATGGGCACCATCCGGTAGGTCAGAATATTGAGTACGGGCGGGGTTACAAGTTCAAATTCAGGCCGCTCTTCAATTTTTTGGGCAAATGCCCGGGCTGTTTCAATACCATGATCAATCATCAGGGCATACCCTTTGGCGCCCATGATTTTTAAGGATGCATCCAGGATCAGGCAGGCGGCTTCCCTGGAGCCTTCAAGGGTTTTGATACCTAAATCCACAGAGCCTTTTCGGTTCACGTACCGGGCATGGTAGGCAATGGCATCAAGGGCAAGGGCATTTTTAAAATAAACCATGCCCGCTCCCATGGGCATGTAAAACTGTTTGTGGCCGTCAATGGTGACCGAATCCGCCCGTTCAATGCCTGAAAGCAGGTGGGCATAGGTGTTGGATAATAGTATCGGTCCGCCCCATGCGGCATCCACGTGGAAATGAACCTGCTCCTGTTCACAGATGTCGGCCATCTGAGGCAACGGATCAATGGTTCCTGTTTCCGTGGCCCCGGCAATGCCCACGATTGCGGCAATTTTTGTACGTCCCTGTTGCTTGAGGTCCTGAATCGTTTGTTTAAGTTTGTTTATATCAATGGTATGATCCGGTTTAACATCCACGGCAATTATGTTTTTATTTCCAAGACCCAGAATCCCGCTTGCTTTTCTCAAAGAGTAATGTCCTCGCCGGGATACAAGGATCACCACCCGGTCGGTTTGATGGACCTGCATGGCCTTGAACAGACCGTCTTCTTCAATACTTGAAAAATCGTCTTTGGGCGGGAACAGACGGTTTCTGGCCACCCACATGGCTGTCATGTTGGCCGTGGTGCCACCGGATGTAAATGCACCCAAAGCCGTACGGGTATTCTGGACATGTGCCTGATAGAATTTTTCATTTTGTTTGAAAATCAGGCGGTGGATTTTAGCCAGCACCTGCCTTTCAATAACAGCCAGCACTTTGGAGGTTTCCATTTTAATGAGATTCTGGTTTAAGGCTGCGGTAATGGCTTTAAGGTGCACCATGAAAAAGGGTAGGGCAGAGGTCATATGGCCAATAAAATAGGGGGAGGCCACATTGACCGCTTTAGGGGCAACGTCTTTAATGATATCTTCAATCACCTGCCCCAGATTTTTCTGGGGATGGTCGCTGATTTCAACGTCCATGTAGTTTTTAGCAAGTTCTGTGAGACTGATCTCTTCGGTGACGCCCACATGCCGGTTAAGGAAATCGTGCAGTCCGAACAGGATCTGCTCCATGTATTTAACCAGGGTTTTTTTGCTGTTTTCATCATCGGGACGGATGAAAACCCGGTCCAGGGATCTGCGGTCTGCTATCAATTGCCCGGATGTTTTTTTGGGAATTTTATGGTCTTGGGACCATGCGCTTTGTCCAGGCAATGAAAAAAATGAAAAAGAGGGTGCCATTGGTGAAGGTCTTTCCTTCAATTTAAAATTAGGTTGTCCGGCCTATGCTGTTCAGCCTATGTTGTTTTAAATCGGGCCTGCCGCCTTTTTCTTTCTGCGGCTGCCATGTTTTTAATTTAACTTGAAAACCGTCTTAAAGTATGGCAGGTCTACCTTAAAATAAGGAGAAAATCAAATGGAACTTAATGTTAAGGATATTTTAACTCGGGTCACCCGGTACAATCTGATCCGCAACGGCAGAATGATCTATATAGATGTGCATAAAAAAATTCAGGGAAATCTGGCAGGAGATTATATTGCCGTGCCCAACCTTGTGAACATCATTGCAGAATCCAAACATCAGGGTGCAGGCCGCACTGAGGAAGAAGCGCTTTCCGACTGTCTGAAAAAAATCAAGGGATTAAACCTTGAAAACTTGTTTCCAAAAGTTGATCAGAAAAATAATGCCCAGAAACCTGATCCGAAATCTTAAAAAAGATTATTGTGCAGCAGGTTTGGAAATTTACTTGAATAATATAGCGGTCTATTCTTGAGTCACAGCAGGGATTGTGTTATTTTGGAACATCATCTCACCAATATAAAGGAGAGCCTATGAACATTTCAATCACCTTCAAGAATGTCCCTTCATCTGATGCTGTAAAATCCCACATCGACAAAAAATTGAATAAATTGGATAAAATGCTGGATTCGCCAGCCGAGGCTCAAGTCGTCCTGTCAGAGGAAAAACTGCACAGCATTGCTGAAATAAAATTGATTTGCGATAAGCTGAAAATTCATGCCAAAGGAGAGGCTGAAGAGAACAACATGTATTCAGCAATTGACAGTGTGGTCGAAAAAATTAGAATTCAGATCACCAAATTTAAGGAGAAGCAGAAACGGCATCTGGCCGGCGACAAGCAAAGCATCAAAGATGAAGTACTGATGGATCTTGTCGACAGCGAATAGACGTTTAACTGACATCTAAAGTTACCGGATCCCGGTCCCCAAAAAGGACCGGGATTTTTAATTTTGCTCAGCCTGGATAATGGCCTGTACCCCCCCATGTAGATCATTGATAATGGTATTGGCACTGATACCTAACCTGCGGGCATTGGAAATGTCAAAAATCGCTTTTTCTACAGCCGTTTTTTCCCCCTCCGTCCCCCGGATCTGCAAGTGATGATCTTTGGTGATGGTTTCAAGAAAAGCCAAGTTTTTTTCCAGTTTTTCAAGATGGATATGCACGCTTGCCCGCATGGCTGTCCCGATATTGGTGGGGCAGGCGGTAAGAAACCCTTTTTTCCGGTCAAAGGCAAAATCAAGTGTCTCGTCCAATGCTCTGATCATCTGTATTAACCGATTAAAAACATAGGCAAGGTCTCCATTCGGACGCTGGGCTATGATCCTCAGGTGATCTTCCTCATTGACCCATACCCGGACCACTTTGTCCCGGCTTATGAATATACCGCGTCCCAAGGGGTAATCCCGGTTCATCCCTGCAGCATCCATGAACCGGTCGCCTTTGGGAAAGGCCTGTCCTTTTTTAAGCAGGCTATTGAACTGTTTTTCATTTAAATCCGAAAAGCTGGTGTACGTGCCGGATAATCTTTCAGGCAGGTTGTTTAATGCCTGCTTTACCGTCTTTTCCAAGGCCAAGCGCTGGGCTTTGGTCATGTTGCATGAAAATGGAAACCGACATAGGTTTCGTGCCACCCGGATTCGGGATGACCGTATGAATGTCTGTGTCGGGTCCAGGTCCGGCAGGACAGCTTCCTGAATATCGGGTTTATGAGACCAGCCCGGGTTAAGGTGGTGGTAATCCTCGATAATGGGCCGCAGTACCGGTGCAAAGCAGTCATAGCTTTCTATATCCCCGGCATAAATCCCAATTGTTGAATCCGGATTACCTATGCCGGATTTGATGGCCTGATCAAGACTGTATCCTGACGAAGTGCGGAATTTTTTAAGATCGTTATATAATTTGAGTGTCAGGTGCTGCTTTATTTTAGAGCGTGAAAAGACGTGAAAAGGCAGTCCCGGTTCAGCTTTCATATCGGGAGGACTGGGAAGATATCGCCCGGGCCAGACGGGTCTGGATCTGGTCTAAGAGAATACAGTCCCTGTGGCATTTGGGCAGATTTTCTCTGAATTCACAATTAACGCATGGGCTTTGGGTCAGATAACCCACCTCAAAATCAAACAAATCTCTTTTAACTGACTGATTGTCCATTTTTTTTACATATACTACCGGTTAAAATGAAAATTTTTATACCATTTTATTTAGACTTGGGTCAACATCTGAAATGACAACTCACAGGGTAACCACATTTATATCGAAAAGGTCATCGGGATCCAAAATAATGGACATTTCGATTCCGATAGCGAAGTTAAAATAGTCGGCAAAATAATAAATGCGGCCCCCCTGTTGCAACTCAAACCAGTTCTTGTGCTAATTTTGATATATGCTCGGGTCCGATTCCGCAACATCCGCCAATCAGCGTTGCCCCATCCTGGACCCATTTTTGGGCCCAGGTCAGATATGATGATGGGGTTAAATCTGCACGTATTTCATTGAGTTTTTCATTTGCCCTTGCATTTTCCTTTTGTGGCGGAAAAGCATTTGCATAGGCACCGATTCGGATGTTCTTGGCACCCAGGCGTGATAATTGACCCTGTGTTACCTTAATGGCTTCACCGATGACTTCGGGTTGACAGCAGTTAAACAAAACAGCATCCACATTTGCACTGACCATCTCTTTGACGGCATCGACCAATAATTCGCCCGAGCGTAACATCGGTTCACGATTTAAATGTAAGTCATCCAGGGAGAAGGAAACCCAGAATGGTTTGCCGGACGGATCCAATTGATCGATCAGGGCTTTAATTCGAACTGGTTCATCAATCAGGCTCTGGGTTTCACATAGCCACAAATCAACATATGGACGAAGTCCTTCAATCAAGGGGGTTGCAATTTCAACAACCCGTTCCGGTCTGTACAGATCGGCACGGTAGGAGCCAAACAGCGGGGGGATGGAACCTGCAACCCGGGTGTGCGGCAGGGTTTCTTTCACAGCCGCACAAGCTGTCCGGCCTGCGATGGTTGCCAGGGCTCTGCCTTGTTTTTTGAAGTGTTGTTCTCCAAGATGAAAAGGGACCAGGGCATACGAGTTTGTTGTTATGACAGATGCGCCACTTGCAATAAATGCTTTGTGAACCTCTTTGACGATTTCAGGCGCATCAATCATGCTCCGGGCTGACCACTCCGGCTGCTTGAACGGCGCGCCTCGCCGTTCAAGTTCCCTTCCAATGCCACCGTCTATAATCGTCACTTTTCCTGTTGTCATTATTTGCTCCTTATCGGATTTTAAAGAGTAGCCTTACCCGTACAAAAAAATCAATAAAATATTCCGGGCTGGAAAAATTTTTAGGGTACAGGCTACCGATGCCTTAAACATAACTTTTTTGTCATTTGACACCATATTTGAGCGCACTATACTAAAACAAAAACATTGTTCATTCAGGGCCGGGCCCTTTTTGTGGCCGCCTGTAATAACGGTTCGAAATAAGGGATCGAACATAAGGATTGACAAGTTATGGAAGAAATCACAAAGCAGATCGAAAACGCCCATCTTCTGGTGAACCGTATCCGCAATGAGGTGAGCAAAACCCTGGTGGGACAGGAGAAACTGGTTGACGGCCTGTTGACAGGGTTGCTCACCGGCGGGCATGTGCTCATTGAAGGTGTGCCGGGTCTCGCAAAAACTTCGGCGGTCAAGGCGTTGGCTGCTGCTGTCCAGGCAGACTTTAAGCGCATTCAGTTTACCCCGGATCTTTTACCTGCGGATCTGACCGGTACCGAAATTTACCGGCCAAAGACAACAGATTTTATCACCCGCAAAGGGCCGTTGTTCAACAATATTATTTTAGCTGATGAAATCAACCGCGCCCCTTCAAAGGTGCAGTCCGCACTTCTTGAGGCCATGGAGGAAAAACAGGTGACCATCGGCGATACCACCTATCGGTTGCCTTCCCCCTTCTTGGTACTGGCCACCCAGAACCCCATTGAACAGGAAGGCACCTACCCGCTGCCCGAGGCCCAAGTGGACCGATTCATGCTCAAGGTGCTGGTGGAATACCCCAGCCGGGCCCAGGAACTTGAAATCCTTAAAAAGACCAGCTTTGATCAGGTGGAAGAGACATCGCCTGTTGTATCCTGTGAGGATCTTGCCGGATTAAAAAGTCTGGTGGATCAGGTGTATGTGGATGAAAAACTCAAAGAATATATCGTGAGCCTGATTTTTGCCACGCGAAATCCGGAATCCTGCAAAATGCAAACAGGCCATTATATCGAATTCGGTGCATCGCCCAGGGCAACCATTTTTCTGGCCAAGGTAGCCCGGGTGACGGCATTTCTGGCAGGCCGGGCCTATGTGACGCCCCAGGACATAAAACTTGCCGGACCGGATGTGCTGCGCCACAGAATTCTGCTCTCCTTTGAAGCCGAGGCTGAAGAGATTTCAACCGAGCAGGTGGTGGCGGACCTGTTTGATTCCGTAGAAGTACCATAAGCAATAATTACAGGTGATCATAAAATGATTCCTGCTCATATCATAAAAAAAATTAAGCAGATTCATATAAAGTCCCGCAAAACGGTCAACACCCTGATGGCAGGGCAGTACCGGTCCGTGTTCAAGGGTTCGGGCATTGAATTTGAAGAGGTGCGCGAATACGCCCCGGGCGATGATGTCAAGTCTATTGACTGGAATGTTTCGGCGCGTACGGGCAAGGTATTTGTTAAGCTGTTCAGGGAAGAGCGAGAATCCATTGTTATGCTGCTCATTGATATGAGTGCATCTCTAAATTTCGGTACTCATTCGGGCCGTAAACTTGAAAAGGTGGCCGAACTGGCATCGGTGCTGGCATTTAACGCCATTAAAAATAATGACAAGGTGGGCGTGATTTTTTTCACGAACCAGGTCGAAAAGTATATCCCTCCTAAAAAGGGTTCTGCCCATATCTGGCGGGTGATCAAGGAACTTTTTACCTTTGCGCCTAAGGGTGTGGGTACGGATATCGCGTGCGCCCTGGATTTTATGGCGAAAATCAGTAAGAAGCGTAGTTTTGCCTTTGTTATTTCCGATTATCTTAGTCCGGAGTACGAAAAAAGTTTGTGCCTTTTAAACCGGCGGCATGAGGTGGTGGGTATGCGTGTGTTTGATGACGGGGCCTTTCACCTGCCCATGGCCGGTATTGTGCGGGTAAAGGATTTTGAAACCGGGGAAGAGACATTTATGGATGCGGGCAGCAAAAAAATGCGGCAATGGTATACGGATCAACGGCAGAAAATCCATACCCTGACAAAATCGGTGTTTACCAAAGCCCGTGTGGATCTTGTGGACGTCACCACCGCCGATAGTGTATCCGACGTATTGACCCGTTATTTCATGCTTCGGGAGAGCAGACGCTGATGCTTGAAGATATTCATGACATAAGGCCGCCGGTAATGACAGGCATGGATCCGGGACTAGTCAGGGCACTGCTTTGGGGTGCCGGGGCAATTGTCGTTTGTGCACTGGTTTTTTTGATCATCCGTTACTGGCTTAAAAAAAGAAAGAATAGAACACAACCCGTTCAGTCCCTTGCTTTACTCACCCCATATGAGACGGCAGTAAGGGATCTGGAACAGTGCATGGAAGGGTTTGGCCATGATGCCAAAATTTTCTATTTTGAAGTAAGTCGTATTTTAAAGGCTTATATTTCAGGCACATTTCAAATCAATTGTTCCGAGATGACTTCCCAGGAGATGGCCAGGGCAGTAAAGGATCTTGATTTTACAGATACCGGGCTTAAAACCCAATTGATTCAGTTCCAGGACCAGTGCGATCCTATCCGTTACATGCCCCTGGAAGCACAAGGCGCATTGGATGCCGGGCGTATGCAGCAGGATCTGGCTCTTGCCGGCAGCCTTGTGGCCCGGATCGAACAGGTGATCGCAGATGCAACAGCCAAAGATGATGCGGAGGATGCCTGATGTTTCGATTTGCCTCCCCCTGGTTTCTGCTGCTGCTTATCCTGCCCTGGATCTGGTTGCTGGTTCACACGGCTAAACATTCAAAACGGTTTTCGTTTAAATGGTTTTCAACGTCTTCGGGGCATAGTATCCGGGTCGCAAGCCTGACCGGCACATCCCGGGTGCCTTTTAGTGCGGCTGTCCTGGCAGCCCGTCTTATGCCTTTGGTGAAGGTGCTGGCCTTAAGTCTGATGATTATTGCCCTTGCCCGGCCCCAGGCCGGAGAACGAAAGATCAATGTGGAGACCGAAGGGGTCAATATTGTTTTGGCCCTCGACCTGTCCGGGTCTATGAAAGCACTTGATTTTAAAAGGGAAGGGGAGATTGTCACCCGCCTTGACGCAGTCAAGGGCGTGGTTTCCGATTTTATCATGAAAAGAGAAGGGGACCGCATCGGCCTTGTGGTGTTTGGTACCCACGCCTTTACCCAGGTGCCGTTGACCCGGGATTATAATACCATTGCATTCATGCTGGATCATTTAAAGATAGGTGCTGCCGGACGCAGTACAGCCATCGGCGATGCCCTGGGCATTTCCCTTAAGCGCCTTGAAGATATACCGGCCAAATCAAATATCATTATTCTGCTCACCGACGGAAAGAGCAATGCCGGAGAACTGTCCTGGCAGGAGGCTGCCAAGATCGCTGCTCAAAGAAAGATTAAGATCCACACCATTGGCGTAGGTTCAAAGGGCAAGGTTCCTTTTCTCGTGGATGGGCTCTTTGGCAAGCAGTATGTGTACCGGCAGGTGGATATGGACTGGGATGCCCTGGATTCAATTGCCAAACAGACCGGCGGTACTTTTTTTAAGGCCAAGGACACCGACAGTCTTGCATCCATTTATAAGATGATTGATTCAATGGAAAAGACAAAGGTCAAAGTGGACAAATGGGTGGATTACAGAGAGCTTTATACCCTGTTTTTGATCCCGGGACTGTTGCTTTACCTTGCATGTCTGGGCCTTGGCAACACAAGACTTTTGGAACTTCCTTGAGAACTAAAGGCGTGCACATATGAAATTTGATCATCCAAATATTTTGTTCTTTTTGTGGGGACTTGTACCCCTGGCAGGATTGCTGGTGTACGGCATTTCCCGACATAAAAAGATCCTTGCACGGTATGCGCAAGCCGCCATGTTTGATCATATCCTGCCCGGGTTCTCCTATGGCCCAAAGTGGACTAAAGCGGTTATGGCCGTATTTGCCACAGGATTTGCCGTGGTGGCAATGGCCGGACCTTTGGCTGGATATCGCTGGGAAAAAACCACCCAGAAAGGGGTGGATATCATGATCGCTTTAGACTGTTCTCGCAGTATGCTGGCCCAGGATGTTTCTCCCACACGGTTGACCCGGGCCAAGCGGGAGATTATTGACCTGACCCGGTTGATGCATTCGGATCGGGCAGGACTTGTGGCCTTTTCAGGCGCTGCGGTGCTGCAATGCCCGTTAACCCTTGATTATAATGCATTCGGAATTTTCCTGGATGCTCTGAACCCGGATTATCTGCCTGTGGGAGGTACGGATTTGACGGCAGCTCTTGAAACCTGTTACAACGGTTTTGATCCCGAATCCACTGCAGGTAAAGCCATCATTCTCATCACCGATGGTGAAGATACAGTCGGGGATGAAGCTGCCTTGACCAAGGTGGTGGAAAAATTTGCCAAAGAGAAAATTCGAATTTTCGCTATTGGGGTAGGGGATCCTGCCGGCGCCCCGATTCCGGCCAAAGGTGGTGGGTTTAAAAAAGATAGTTCAGGAAATATTATTTTGTCAAAAGTGGATGAAACCATGCTTAAAAAAATAACTGCCATGACCCAGGGACGATATGTACGGTCCGTGGCCGGGGATATGGATCTTGAGCAGATTTATTCAGGGGATATTCTGGGCACCATGGAGCGAAAACAGCTGACCCAGGGCCGCAAAAAGGTTTGGGAAAAACGGTTCCAGTGGTTTTTGCTTCCCTGTGTTCTTTTGCTGATAGGCGAATTGCTTTTTCCCCAGGGCTCCGGCAGGAAACGCGGTGTTAAAGGCGGGCGCTCTTTGATTTGTCTGGTCATTGCCATGGGGCTTATGTCCCCTGGAATCGCCAGGGCCGGATTGTGGACTTCTCCGGTAAAACAGGGTATGCAGGCCTGGGAGAACAAACAATTCCAGCAGGCAAAAAAATATTTTATCGATGCCCAGCTTAAAAATCCGGATGACCCGCATCTCTATTACAATATCGGTACGGCTGCCTATGCTGCCGGTGAATATGACCTGGCGGAATCCAACTTTGCCCAGGCGGTGAATGCAAAGGACAGGGAACTTAAACACAATGCCCTGTATAATCTTGCCAACACCCGTTACCGAAAAAATAACTTGGATAAGGCCATTGAGGATTATCAGAACCTGCTCAAAGAATTTCCCGATGATGCCCAGGCCAAAGAAAATCTTGAATTTGTAAAGAAAAAGCTTGAAGCGCAGAAACAAAAGCAGCAGCAAAATCAAAAAAAACAAGACCATCAAAATCAAGATAAAAAAAATCAAGATCGGAAAGATCAAGATCGGAAAGATCAGAATAAACAAAACAAAAATCAGGACCAGGAAAATAAGGACAAGCAAAATCAGGATCAGGGGGATCAAAAGCAAAAGGGGCAAAAAGATCAGTCTCAAAAACAAGAGCAGGGACAGGATCAAAAACAGGGACAGAAAAATCAGGGTAATAAAGCTGAGCAAAATAACCCTGAAAAAAATGTACCCCAGCCCAATCAGCCCCAAACGGACCTATCCAAAACGGATCAGCATCAGGATATGCCGGAAGAAAAGTCCCAGGCCCAACCTGCCCAGGCAGCAAAAGCGGGCCAAGGGGAAAAAGGAGAGGATAAGACTGTGCCGGCACAGTCTAAAATGCTTGAAAATCGTCTAAACCGCCTGGCAGATAAACCCGGCATGGCCTTGATTCCACAAACCGGAGCACGGAACAATGACAAAGACTGGTAATCTTACAATGATGAACCCAAGGCGTTTTCATTGGGTCGGCTGGGCAATTGCAGCACTGCTTTTTTGTTTGCCTTGCACGGCCTTTGCCTTTACCGCAACAGCCCAGGTGGACCAGACCCGTATTACACCCCAGGATGTTGTGTCATTGCAAGTAATTGTAGATGGCGGTGAGGCCGATGTGGATACCTCTTCCATAAGCGGATTTCAGGTAAATCCGGCCGGTACCCAGTCAAGCAGAAGCTATATCAACGGCACATGGAGTCATAAGGTGATATACCGGTATATGTTGATTCCTTTAAAGTCCGGCGTGTTGATGATTCCGCCCATCACCTGTGTTCGGGACGGAGAATCAGTGTTGACCCGGGAGATCAAAATCCTGGTGGAGGCATCCTCGGCCCGAGTTGATGATCGCAAAGGCGATTATTTTGCCGAAGCGTCTCTGAGCAGTGATAATATTGTGCCGGGGCAGCAGGCTGTGTACACCTTGAAGCTTTGTGTGGCCAAGCGTATCAAGGGTGCTTCATTTGATCCGCCCGGGTTTAAAGGACTGACAGCCAAGCAGGTGGCAGACTGGACTAAGTATACCCGGACCATCAACGGACGTACCTTCATAGTGAATGAGACAAAGTATCTGGTCCAGGCGGACACACCCGGGCAGTTTACCATTTCCCCGGCTATTTTTGTGGCCCAGGTGCCCGTGCAGCGTACCAGACAACGCGATCCCTTTAATTCGATGTTCAATGATTCATTTTTTCGGGATTCCTTTTTTGATGCCACACCGGCAAAGCAGGTGCGCGTGGTGTCTAATCCCGTGGAGTTGACGGTCTCTTCTTTGCCCCAATATAGTGGCAATCAGCCCTTTTCAGGCCTTGTGGGCAATTTTTCTATATCAAGTGAACTGGACAAAAATACAGTGAAAACTGGCGAATCCGTTACATTGACTGTTATGATCAAAGGAACCGGAAATGTTATGGATGCGGCAATGCCCGCTCTGAACCTGGATACGGGCAAATTCAAGGTGTATACTGATACCCCGGTTCAGGATGTGCAGGTCACTGAGCTGGGATTTGAGGGATATAAAGTGTTTAAACAGGCTTTGGTCGCCTCTGTCCCCGGTAAAGAGGTTATCCCAGGGCTTTATCTGGTATTCTTTGATACGGATTCAAAGACGTATAAAACCGTTACTACAACGCCTTTAACCCTTGATATTCAACCAGGCGGTGATGTCAGCGTAGTAGATAAGGGGCCTGCCGCAAATGGGGGGACGGGTACCTCGGTGCCAGCCACACCCAAGATCAAAAAAACCGAAGTAAAGCTTCAGAACAGAGACATTCTGGATATTAAAGAAGATATTGCAGGCATACACTCACACCCCAGCCTTTCCATGACCTGGTTTGTTGTTTTGGTTTGCCTGCCGGCGTTAGGGTTTGGGGCGGCAAGTACGGCCATGCGTCTTGGGGCCAGAGAAAAATCCTTAAAAGAACAATACCGTGAAAAGGCATGGGCTTCGTTGAAAAAAGTGCGTAAAATTTCTCCTGATGCTTCTGGCTTTTTGCCGGGCCTGTCTTCAGCGCTTACCTATGCCGTTTTAGCCCGGGGGGCTAAGGGGGGCGAAAGTCTGACCCGGGATGAGGCTCGGCAGATTCTGGCCCAAAGCGGTCGGGATCAGGACACTGTAAATCAGGTGACCCAGCTTATGGATACCATGGATGCCGCCCGTTTTGGTGGAAAGACCATGGATGAAAAGACCGCTCAACGCTGTCTTGCACAGGTGTCATCTCTGATCCGCACGCTTACGATCGTGGTGTGTGTAGGAATATCCCTTTTGGTATCCAGTGGCACGGGTATGGCTGGTCAAGATATCAAGAATACTGAGAATATCATTGATACCACCGTCCCGAAAGAGGTTCACCCGGCAAAGGACAAAGCAGGGGTGTTCGTGGATGCGGTGCGCGCATATAAAGCCGGAGATTATGCCGCTGCTGCCGTACAATTTGAATCCATTGCCAAAACCCAGGTGAACAATCCCGATCTTTTTTATAATACCGGCAATGCATATTTGAAAGCCAGGGATTTAGGCCGGGCCGTCCTTTGGTATGAGCGAGCAAAAAAGCTTGCACCGGCAGATCCGGATTTAAAATTTAATCTGGCTTATGCCCAAAGCCTTTTGAAAGATAAAAAAGAGGTAAGATTTTCCTTTTCCGATATTCTTTATTTTTGGCAAGGCCTTGTTTCTTTGAAATGGCTTCAATATGCTTCAATTGCACTCTCTTTTTGTTTTTTTATCTGGGCAACGTCGCAAAAGATTCGGGGCAGACAGATTTTTTCGGGTATCGGTATTTTTATCTGCCTGGTTTTTGCCGGAACAACCCTGGCTGCGGGTCTTGAATACAATCGGATTCATTCAAACGAAACGGCTGTTATTATAGCTGAACAGGCTGATATCCGTTCCGGAACCATGGAAAACGCCACCCTTTTGTTTGATCTGCATGCCGGTACCCAGGTACGGGTGCTGAAAAAAAAAACCAATTACATAAAAATTCGTTTTGCCAAAGATAAGGTGGGGTGGGTGGCACGCAAAGATGCAGAAATAATATAGAAACTGAAGTTGAATCTATAGGGAAATTAATATATAAGGACTCACTTAATTTTAACAAATCAATGATCCGTCCGGACAAATTGTGCCGAGATGGGTGGGAATAAAATCGTCTATGGATATCATGAATACGAAAATCGGCGTTGTCGGAGCAGGTGCCTGGGGAACAGCACTTGCAAAAATGCTTGCGGATAAAGGGTTTACTCTGGATCACTGGGTTTTTGAACCCGAGGTCAAAGAGGAAATTACCCTCCACCGGGAAAACAAAACTTTTTTGCCCGGATTCAATCTGCCCCAGGAGCTTGTACCCACAAATGACCTTGAAAAGGCTGTGTCCGGAAAAGATCTTGTACTCATGGTGGTGCCTTCCCATTGTATGCGGGCTGTGGCCACACAGATGAAACCGTTTGTCTCCCCGGGTACGGTTCTGGTCAGTGCCTCTAAAGGGATCGAAAATAAAACCCACATGACCATGACCGATATTCTGTCTGAAATTATTGATTTTCTGCCCGACCACAATTTCGGTGTGCTGTCAGGTCCAAGTTTTGCCAAGGAAGTGGCTGCCGGCGTACCAACGGTGGTGGCAGCAGCCGCGGTAAAAAAAGAGGTGGCCGAATTTATTCAGAACGTATTTTCTGCGCCGAATTTCCGTGTCTACGTTAACCATGATATTGTCGGTACCCAGATCGGAGGGGCCATGAAAAACGTCATCGCCATTGCTGCCGGGGCTTGTGACGGAATGAATATGGGGCTTAATCCCAGGGCTGCCCTGATTACCCGGGGCCTGACGGAAATGAACCGGTTGGGCACCCGCCTGGGGGCGGATCCCTTAACCCTTTCCGGGTTGGCCGGCGTTGGTGATCTATTGTTGACCTGTACCGGGTTTCTGAGTAGAAATTACACGGTCGGCAAACAGATCGGACAGGGCAAGCGCCTGGATGATATTATTTCGGAAATGCGCATGGTGGCTGAAGGTGTAAAAACGACCCGGTCCGTATATAACATGTCAAAAAAACTCGATGTTGATCTGCCTATCTGTTCTGAAGTCTATTCTGTCCTGTTTGAGAACAGTCCTGTTGAAAGAACCGTAGAACGGTTGATGGGTCGTTCCCTGAAACACGAACTCGCCGGCGTGATCTGATTTTAGGGGCTCGGCAAATAATAATACAAATTTTGCGCCGAATTTTATTCGTATTTAAGGCGCGGCTTCGGGCGCATATTGGAAATATGTGCCCGAAGTCACAACGAAGAATACGGATAAAAAGGCCAGTAAAATGTAGAATTTATTTTTTTTGATCCCTTAAGAGTTGACCGGTCGCCGGTCAGCTTAATTTTTCCTTCTTCTATTAAGGTTTTCATAAAAAAATCATCCTTGCCTAAAAAAGTACTTGACATAATCTTTTTATGTTTTTATTGTTAGTCGTTCCTAATATTAAAAGATAACAATTATAAATTTAGGAGGGCTTATGAGTACTGCACTTATTGTTTACGGATCGACCACCGGGAATACTGAATCTGTTGCGGATACCATTTCAACTGATCTGTCCAAGGCTGATTACACAACCAAGAAGATTAATGTGTCTGATGTCGGTGTGGATATCCTTAACGAGGCGTTTGATTTGTACCTGCTTGGCAGTTCCACCTGGGGCGAAGATGAAATCGAATTCCAGGAAGATTTTGCGCCTTTTTATGAAAACATGAATGGGGATTTAAATCTAACAGGTAAGAAATTTGCCGTATTCGGGTGCGGAGATTCATCCTATGAATATTTTTGCGGCGCAGTGGATGCCCTTGAGGAGCGCCTGGTGAAACTGGGGGGCACCCTCGTATGTGAGTCCCTTAGAATCGACGGGGAACCTGAAGAGTCAGAAATCAATGAATGGACACAGGATGTGATAAATGCCTTATAAACAAAATAAATGTTTACGATTCATGCTCAAGGACATTGGTTTTATGAACCGAACAGCCATGGCAGCCGGCAATGCCGGAAAGTTTGATACGGCCTTTAAAAACATGAAACAGGCCCTGGCTTTAACCCGTACGCTGAATAATAAGGATTGCCTTATTGCAAAGCTTTTAAACAACCAGGGTAATTTGTACACCATGTCCGGAGAATGGGATAAAGCGCTGCTGTCCTATGAGCAGTCAATGTCTATTGTGACCGAATATTACGGTACCGATAATATTCTTTATAAAACCCTTCAAAAAAATCTGGTGTATCTTTTAACACTGGACGTCGCAGCCGCCTGACAGCGGCATCTTCTCTCTTCTCTTGCTGCCGGGATTATTCCCGGCAGCCTTTTACAATATCTGCTCAAATCATGTTTTCTTACACAAGTTACCAAAGAAACGTTTAACTTCTTGATATTGAGGCTTTTCTGTGTTTTTCTGTGGATACATAATGACAAACCATGTCGGTTCATAGCTGTTTTAATCGAAAGTTCCAATAATTTGCAAATTAACTTTCATGTTTTGTTGTGGGGTGAGTATGGGCTTCGTTAAACCAGGTCAGACCATGGCTGCTATTTAGGTTCATAATTTTCTTTGATTAAATTTTAGTGGACAGGAAAGAATATGACGGCTAACGAGAAAAGATCGGGAGAAAGGACCATCGCCAATGCCATCGCGTTGGACATTCTAAATTCTAAATTCAAAATTCCTCCCATGCCGGCCAATGGGCCCAAACTGATGTCCATTGCCAGAAAACCAATTGACCAAATAAATATCGATGATTTCGTAAGGATTATTGATTCGGATCCAGGGCTCTTATCCTTGATTCTTCAAATGGCAAATTCCAGCTATTTTAGGGGCGTTGATGAGATTTGCAGTTTGCGGTCAGCCATTGTCCGTCTCGGACTTCGAGAGACCATTGATGCTGCGAATCTCTATTTCTTCCAGCGTATGTTTCCAAAAATTCCCGAAATAGAGGGATTTAAAATTCAAGAGTATTGGGCGTTTTCCTGGGCCTGCGCCATTGCGGCAAGACGACTGGGGCATCCAAACCTGGGCATGAATGTCAATCCGGGTGAACTTTATATTGCAGGATTGCTTCATGGTATAGGAAAATTGATTTTAGCGATTTTGTATCCGTTTGAATTTTCAAAATGTATTGAAACCGCGGCCCGGTTAAAAAAACCTCTTCATTCTGTGGAATTGGATGAATTTGGAACTGCAGACACCAATATCGGCTCAAGAGTGTTGCAGATTTGGCATATCCCTTCCCGGATTTGTACGGGTATCGAATATCACCCGAATCCAGACCTGGCACCGGAAAAGGAGAGGAATCTTGCGGCATCACTTCAGTACGCTTATGCCGTTGCCTCAATGTCGGGTATTGGAAAAACCGGCGATGGTAGTATCACATCTCTTGAATCCACATGGATTGCCAGGCAATCGGAATTACCACTGTTCAAAAATGAAGTTCAGGAAACGGTTGTAACGGAGATCCAGGCTTCCTTAGAAGAGAAATCTGAAAGTTTTACGGGTATCGCACCCGAAAAACATGAGCCGGTATCGGAGCTTGAAAGCAGGGATTCTCAGCACCAACATGTTAACAATAAAAGAGATTCAGTATCACCCAAGCTAAAAACAACTGGTGGCGGTTCATCTAAAAAGGGCTTTTTTTCCTGGATACGTTCACTGTTTCATTAAGTGGGATTGCTCAACCGGGGCTATCAACATCATTTTCTATGCACCCTCCGGCTTTTCAGATAACCTGTGTCGTCCGGCAGGCCTGGCATACGTGCTGTAGAATTGGCAAGGTGATCGCACTTTTCGTTCAAGGGGTTGCCGGCATGACCTTTTACCCAGATGAACCGGACATCAAGGTTTTGCAGCAGAGCCAGAAGACGATTCCACAAATCGGGATTCATGGCACTTGATCCATCGGATTTTTTCCAGCCCCTGCGTTTCCATGCCTTTGCCCAGTTTTTGGTAATACCGTTGACAACGTATCTGGAATCTGAATGCAGGCAGATGGGACGGGTCTCCCCTTCAAGCGCTTCAAGGGCCACAATAACTGCCAGAAGTTCCATGCGATTGTTGGTGGTCAGATTAAACCCTCCTGAAAATGTTTTTCCAGTTTCAAAGACTACACCATACCCACCCGGACCCGGGTTGCCAATGGCGCCGCCATCCGTGAATACCATTACGGCATTTTCCGGGTATTCATAATTGGCTGACCGGTGCGGTCCGTTTTTACTTTTTGGAGACTTCTCAAAATTTTTAGCTGAAGACACACCCTTTGTGTAGGACGGATTCTCCAGAAAAGACAAAGCTTCCTGCTTAGTTTTAAAGCTTTTGAATCTGGCGCCTGCAAAGCCTTTTACCTGGCGCTCGGCCTCGGGCCATGACGTGAATATACCTGTTTTTCGGCCCTTGGCCACTGCGTAGAACTTCATGGCTAAAATATAAGGGCAAAGAAAAGGAATGTAAAGAAACATCTGTGTATCAAAATTGGGGTGTTTCTTGAAATAAATATGCAGTCGGTGTAGAGTAATGAAACAATAACGGATCAATTGCAGCATGTTGCCGCCGGTTTCCGGTGCCCATAACCCCAAAAATGTAAAAAAAAGGGGAGGGGGGCAGACAAGAGCAGGCGGTTATATGTGTTGCATTAACCATAAAGGAGGTAATATGGAACCCACTAAATTCCGTGAATCAAGACTGGCTATCAACCGTTTGTGTGAACAAATGGACCAGCTTATAGAACAAAAGGAAGTAGATGAGTCAAGGGCTTGCTTTGACCAGGCATTCGGTGAACTAGACGAGTTGAGGCCCAAGGCTTCAGGGGATATTCAGGAACGTTCGGTTAAAAATTTGGCGATGAAGCTCAAGGGCATGGAAAGCAGGATTTCCAAATTAAAAAACAAGGGGACAGCATCATCCGGTTCGGGATCCCGGGTAAAAAATAATATTGAATGGGATATTGACCGGGTGGCAAAATTATCAAAGACTTTTCTTGAAAAAGTGCTGAAAAATATGGCCGGTGATTTAGAATCAAAAGTGCTTTTCGGTACAACAGGCAAAGGTATTCGTCCCAACTACCAGATTGCGTTTAAAGACGGTCAAATCGTCTCCTTTACAGGTTCCGGCCACAAACCCAAAGCAGATCCAAAAGGTCAGGCGGCAAAAAATTTATCCTCACCTTTTGCCTTCCAGGAGATTAACGGTATTTTAAATTAAACCAGGCAATATTTAAGGATTAAGACGGATGAAAACAATCAGAACACGGGTTTTCTTTGCATTCATGTTTTCTGCAATGTTTGTGTTTACCCAGCTGACCTTAGCTTCAGACGCCTCTTCAGCTACACAGGCACTTCAGGCTAAAATTGACCTGATCCTGGAGGTGCTTAAAACACCACAATTAAAAGGGGAAGAGAAAAAAGAGGTCCGCCGGCAAAAAATCCGTGACATTGTCCAGAGTGGGTTTGACTTTAGGCGCATGGCCCAGTCCAGTCTGGGTAAGTATTGGAGAGGACGAACCCAGGAAGAAAAGCAGGACTTTACAGTCCGGTTCCAGCGTCTGATTGAAAACACCTATATTTCAAAGCTCGAAACCTATACCAATGAAAAGGTGGTCTACCTTAATGAGCAGCGAAAAACGAAAAAGAATCTGGAATACGCAAAAGTTCAAACTCAGATTATTACCGCCGATGGTACTGAAATTCCCATTGCCTACATGATGTACAGGCAGGGTACAGCGCCTTGGCTGGTGTTTGATATCAATATCGAAGGGGTGAGTATGGTAAATAATTACCGCTCCCAGTTCGGTGAATTCATAGGACGAAATTCGTTTTCACAACTTCTTAAAGATATAGAGGCAAAAAACAATTCCAAATAGTGTTTGAACGAAAATTCAGCTATTCAAACCCATGCCGGTCCGGGCTTCAACGGGCCGGCATATTTTATTTATATTTTTTGTACTCTATTGCCAGGCAATCTTTCCGGCCGATCTTATAGTTCCCATCAAAATCTAATACAATTTTAATTTTTATATATTACCATTAATGAGATGGTGTTCTGTCATTTAATTTGCCGTGCGCCATCAGGTTATGGCAAAACTACTGATTTAAACAAGGACCGCAGATAGAATTGTTATGGATATTGATAATTAGAATCCGTGTCGGATTCAGCATTGAGGAGGATAAGTGAAATAAAAAAATTGCGGGCGAAACACAATCCTAACTTTTGACTAATATGATATTAAACTGAATCTAATAATTTAAAACAATGTTTTTTAAATGAAAGTTTCAATAGGTTGTTAGGTTACTTTCATGTTTGGTTGTGGGATGATCCTGGATTTTAATATTCCAGGGCTGCCTATGGGTGCAGCGCATTTCAATTTTTAAGGAACACAGATGACACCGATTCATTCACTTTTAACCCTTGGGGTTCTGAGCATTGCAGGTTTTTTTATAGGCCGAAGCAGAGCTTTTTCTGTCTGTTTTGCCCAGGGCGGCCCAAAAGCACTTCACTCTACGCCCTTCTATTACGGCGCATTGACTTTTTTCTGGTGTGCTGTACCTGCTTTGATCGTTTTTTCGTCCTGGTATCTTTTCCAGTCCAGTATTATCACGAATTTGGTGATTGCCGATCTGCCAGATCCAATGCGCTTGTTACCTGAAAACCGCCTCAGTCTCGTTGTCAATGATATTAAAAATATTGTGGATGGCAATGTTATAGGCGGTAAAATAAATCCTGCCGTTCAGGCCGCAGCCAACCATTACAAAAACCTTGAGATGACAGCCCAGGCCGCATTAACTGTTCTTATGATGATTATTGCAGTGATTGCTATTGTAAGTGTATATTTGAAAATTACACCAAAACTTCGTGCCAGAAATCACGTAGAAAAGGTTGTTGAAATTCTTCTGATTGCCTGCGCCTCCCTAGCTATATTAACCACCATCGCCATTGTACTTTCCGTGTGTTATGAGGCGAGTCGTTTTTTTATGAATGTGCCGGTACATAAATTTTTATTTGGACTGGATTGGAGTCCCCAGACAGCAGTCCATGCAGAACAGATCGGATCTTCGGGCGCATTTGGTGCGGTTCCGGTTATTTTCGGCACCATACTTATCGCCGGCATTGCCATGTGTGTGGCACTACCCGTAGGGCTTATGTCGGCAATTTATATGTCTGAATATGCCAATGCAAAGTTTCGAAGTATTGCCAAGCCGCTTCTGGATATTCTTGGCAGCATACCTACAGTTGTTTACGGTTTTTTTGCAATCCTTATTGTTGCCCCGGCTATCAAGAATGTAGGTGATATCCTGGGCGTTTCCATATCTTCGGCAAGTGCTTTGGCCGCAGGCGTCGTCATGGGAATTATGCTCATCCCCTTTGTTGGTTCTTTATCCGATGATATCATCAGCGCGGTCCCTCGAGCCTTGCGCGAGGGTGCTTTAAGTCTTGGTTCTACCCAAAGTGAAACCATTATACATGTTGTGTTGCCTGGCGCACTACCCGGCATTGTGGGTGTGGTTTTGCTGGCCGTGTCCAGGGCTATTGGGGAGACCATGATTGTTTTGATGGCTGCCGGCTTTTCAGCACACCTGACCGCTAATCCGTTCAAGGCAGTTACAACGATTACGGTGCAGATTGTCTCTTTGTTGGTTGGGGAACAGTCGTTTGACAGTCCCAAGACGCTGGCCGCCTTTGCCCTTGGACTTTTGTTGTTTGTTATTACATTGATTTTAAACGTGGTTGCCTTGATGGTGGTCAAAAAATACAAGACGCATTATGAATAATCCAAGTGATCAGACTGTACCCGACAGAGGCAGAACCATAGATCTTGTAAAAAAAGGGCTTAATAAACGCTACCGCAAGGAGCGCTGTTTTCGTATTTGTGGGTTTGCCGCTGTTATTATCAGTTTATGCTTTTTGGCCCTGTTGTTTATTTCCATCATTTCCAATGGGTATACTGCATTTCAACAGACCCTTGTCCGGCTGGATGTTTTTTTGGATACCAGCGTCATTGATAAAGATGATCTGGCAGGTGCTAATTATTCCAAACTGATCCATGATGCATTGGTGTCTGTTTGCCCGGATGTAACCAAACATGATGACAAACGCAAGTTGTATAGGCTTGTCAGCACAGGTGCGGCTTACATACTCCAGGATTATGTGGCTAAAAATCGGAATGATATCGGAACCACGATTCAGATATGGGTGCCGGCTGATGCCGATGTGGACATGTTGATGAAGGGGCACATTGACCTGGATAAACCGGAATCCCAAAGACGAATTGATAACCGGCAGTTAGCCTGGGTGGATCATTTGGTCAGCCAGAAACGGATCAAAAAGGTGTTTAATAGGACCTTTTTTACTGCATCAGACTCAAGAGAGGCTGAACTTGCCGGTATCCTGGGTGCTGTCTGGGGGTCTTTCTATACCCTTATCGTGACTTTGGTTCTCTCTTTACCTACTGGGATATCAGCTGCTGTGTATCTGGAAGAGTTTGCGCCGAAAAGCAGATTCAAAGATATCATTGAAGTAAATATTAATAACCTGGCAGCTGCACCGCCGCTTATGTTCGGGTTGCTGGGACTTGCCGTGTTTTTAAATTTTTTAGGTCTGCCCAGATCTGTCCCGATTGTCAGCGGGTTGGTTTTAACTTTGATGACGTTGCCCTCTATTATTCAAGTCGGTCGTTCGGCACTTAGGGCGGTACCGCATTCTATTCGTGAAGCAAGCTTAGGGATTGGTACTTCTAAAGTTCAAATGGTGGCGCATCATCTTTTGCCCCATGCCCTGCCGGGCATGGTCACCGGTACCATCATCGCCATGTCCCGGGGTTTAGGGGAAGCGGCGCCCCTTTTGATGATCGGCATGGTGGCTTTTATTGTGAATGTCCCTGTCGGATTTACAGATCCTTCTACAGTGCTGCCCGTACAAATCTTTTTGTGGGCCGGCAGTCCGGAAAAAGCATTTCTTGAAAAAGGGTCGGCTGCTATTTTGGTGCTTCTGTTTTTTTTAGTGGTCATGAATGGTACGGCTGTCATCTTAAAAAAAATATTTGTAAAAAATCAGTGAGTCGTAGATCTTATTTGTCTTGTTGTAGAACGTATGTTCCAGGAGCATTCCCATGAAAAAATTGATTGTTATTATGATTATCCCGGCTTCTTTATTATTTTTTGGAATGGCCCAAGCTTTTGGCGGTGCAGCAAGGGATTATATCACCATTGTCGGATCCTCAACAGTCTATCCATTTGCCACTGTAGTGGCTGAAAATTTTGGAAAAAAAACGCGTTTTAAAACCCCGAAAGTTGAGTCCACCGGATCCGGCGGCGGCCATAAGCTTTTTGGCGCAGGTATTGGTATAAACCATCCGGATATTACCAACAGTTCATCCCGGATTACAAAAAGTCAGCTGAAAAAAGACTTCAGCAACGGCGTAAAAGAGGTCGTTGAGGTAAAAATTGGCTATGACGGCATTGTTGTTGCAAATTCAAGACAAAGTCCGGTGTTCAGGCTGACCAGAAAAGATCTGTTTCTTGGTCTGGCAAAACAGGTGCCTGTGACCGGAGATACCGGCGCTTTGCAACCAAACCCGTATGAAACCTGGAATCAGATAAATCCATCGCTTCCGGATACCAAAATTGAAGTGCTTGGTCCGCCGCCTACATCGGGAACTCGTGATGCGTTTATGGAACTTGCCATGGAAGCCGGCGCAAATACATTTACATGGATAGTAAATTTGAAAACGATCGATAATAAAAGGTACAAAATAATCTGTGATACCATTCGAGAAGACGGTGCTTACATCGAAGCCGGTGAAAATGATAACCTGATTGTGGAAAAATTGATCAAGGCCCCTGAAGCCTTAGGCGTTTTGGGCTTTTCTTTTCTGGACCAGAACACGGATAAGATCCAGGGAACCTTTATTGACGGTGTGCAGCCGACATTTGAGGCCATTGCCGACGGATTTTATCCCTTGTCCCGGCCCCTGTATTTTTATATTAAAAAAGCACATGTCGATAATATCCCCGGCATGAGGTCATATTTGGCTGAATTCACAAGTGAAAATACCTGGGGTGATGATGGGTATCTGACAGCAAAAGGGTTGATCCCCATGCCTATGGCGGAACGTCAGCATTATAGAAAAGTTGCTGAACAACTTATTCCTTTGACTTTGGATGATCTTAATTAAGGATAGATAAAATCAAAAATGAATGAGGAACAAATAACCGGTCATACGCCCAGAAGAGCAGGGCGTCGTCCGCTGATTGAGCGGACAGAGCGGACAACCGTGGGGAAGACTACGGTTGAAAATCCCAGGATGAGCTGTCGAGATCTGGCGGTCTACTACGACTCCAAAAGAGCCATCAGCAATATTACTTTGGATATCGGGCGCAACGAAGTGATTGCAATGATCGGTCCTTCTGGGTGCGGGAAATCAACGTTTCTTCGCTGTCTTAACCGGATGAATGATACCGTTGAAAACTGTCTTGTAACCGGCCAGGTCATCATGGATGGAAAAAATATATATGACAGTGACGTGGATGTGGTGCCGCTCAGGGCCCAGGTGGGTATGGTTTTCCAAATGCCCAACCCATTTCCAAAATCTATTTATAACAACATTGCCTATGGTGCGAGAATCCACGGTCTTGTCCGGAACCGGGAAGAGACCGACGAACTGGTTGTGGGAGCACTGAAACGGGCTGGGCTTTGGAGTGAAGTTAAGGATCGGCTGGAAATGCCCGGAACCAGTTTGTCCGGCGGTCAGCAGCAGCGTCTGTGTATTGCAAGAGCAATTGCCGTGAATCCGGAAGTGATTCTCATGGATGAACCCTGCTCCTCCCTGGACCCCATTGCCACGGCAATTATCGAAGAACTTATTGATGAGCTTAGACACAATTACACCATTGCCATTGTGACGCACTCCATGCAGCAGGCATCCCGGATATCCCAGCGTACGGCCTATTTTCACCAGGGCGATCTTATCGAAGTTGGATCAACAGATCAGATATTTTTAAATCCGCTGCACCAGCTTACTGAAGATTATATTACCGGACGGTTTGAATAGTGACACAATAGTGACTGATACAAAATCGTATGAAACATATTTTTACTTTAATCAGTATCCAGCTTATGGTTCTCTATGATAACATTGTCAAATGTGATACAGTGCAGGATACTATTTGAATTTCCCAAATTGGATGGTATAAAAATTGCTGATTTGGGTAGACATCCGGCATCAAAATGGTTTACTGGATATTGAATAAAGGTATACAAAGGAGGTTATACTAAATGAATTTTAAATCCGTGGATGAAATATTGGGATTTGCCATTGACAGAGAAAAAGAAGCTGTAAAATTTTATGCATCTTTTGCCGAGGAAGCGCCTTCCGCAGCACTGAAACAGACTTTCATCGATTTTTCCAAAGAGGAAGAAAAACATGTGACGCTGCTTTCCGATATTTCCGGAAACAAGGCAATGATTGACAGCTATGAGCTCAAAAAGATCCCTGATCTTAAAATAAGCAATTACATGGTGGATACCGAATATGAAAAAGGCATGCCTATGCCTGAAGTTTTGAAACTTGCCATGAAAAGAGAGGAAAAATCCGTCAAGCTGTATCAGGTCCTATCGGAGAAGACTGATAATGCAGATGCAAAAAAGCTGTTTCAGATCCTTGTCCAGGAAGAGTCCAAGCATAAACTTGGCCTGGAATCCATGTATGATGATTATCTGGCAAACAATGAAGGATAATTTTTAATACTGATCCTCGACAAAGTCCCAGCATTGCACAAGCCATGAGGATTTTATATCCAACAGCATTCTCATGGCTTTTTCGCAGAGTCAGAGTAAAGAACTGTTCACTATGGGTAAAAAAACACAATTAAAGCTGATTTCATGGAATGTAAACGGGCTTCGTGCGGTTTTGAAAAAGGAATTTTTTGATTCTGTAGCCGACATGGACCCGGACATTCTGATGCTCCAGGAGACAAAGCTTCAGGAGGATCAACGAAGTGACCAGATGATTCAGTTTGGTGACTACGAAAGCTTTTGGAATTATTCAACCGTTAAAAAGGGTTACTCCGGTGTGGTCTCATACACAAAAATCACGCCGAATGCTGTGACAACCCAGTTTGGTATGCCCGAATATGATGGTGAGGGCCGGATAATAAGAATGGACTTTAAGCGGTTTGTTTTGTTTAACATCTATTTTCCCAACGGCCAGATGAACGATGAAAGGCTTGCCTATAAATTGGCGTTTTATGATTGGTTTATTGATTATGCCCAAGAATTAAGAGATAAGGGAAAATCAATTATCGTCACCGGTGATTTTAACACAGCCCATAATGAGATCGATTTGAAAAATCCGGGGCCTAACGCGAAGCGATCCGGCTTCTTGCGGATCGAGCGGGATGTGTTGGATAAAATGTTGGATATGGGGTATGTGGACACCTTTCGCCATTTTTATCCTGAAACGGTGAAATATTCGTGGTGGTCCTACCGTTTTAATGCAAGAAAAAATAATGCAGGATGGCGTATTGACTACTTTTTTGTCACCCGTGATCTCATTGAAAACGGTGTTGTAAAAGACGCATTCATTGATAATGAAATTTTTGGTTCTGATCACTGCCCTGTGGGATTGGTGGTTGAAGTGTAGTCACGTTAACCGTACCTAAATTATAAGACCCTGCCAGAAACAAACTTATGTATGGCAGGGTCTTGTTTTTTAGGAAATACTAAGTGTCTGAACACAAGTTTTGTTTGGACGAAGAGTTGCCCAGATGCAAGGCGCATAAAAATTTGCAACCAGAGCAACCTAATGGTTGTGAGGCCCGATTTTAATATTTGGCAAATTTTTATGCAACGCTGCAGGCGAGTGACTTTGTGGGCATGCGCCCCTCTAACGAGCCGTTCAAACACTATATTATTTTTTCTGCGGGCCTTCTTTCCGGGACATACTCCGGTACCGCTTCAAGATTGTTCACTCTTTCCGAGACATAAAGCCCGCAATAACAGGCGCCAAATTCTTCCATATCCGCCTTACGGTATTCGCAGGGACAAATAATATCCTTGTCGTGTTCCCTGTCCCCACAGGCCAGGCGGCATGGACAGGCCATATAGCCGTACCTTTCTCTGTTGAGTTGCAGGCTTTCCAGCAATTCAAATACCAGGTCTTTGTCTTTGTTAAAAAAAGCCCCTTGTTTTTCCTGTGATTTTTTCAGAGCATCATAAAGCTGTTCTGTGTTCATTCTTTTATTCCCAATGCTTTTTTAATATCGTTTTGCTTATTTCCGACAATTACAGTCTCTTTATCGATTTCGATGGTGGGAAAAGAGCATCTTGGGTTCAATGCTTTGATTTCCTTGAGAAGTTCCTTACGTTCATCCCCCTTGAAGTCGTCAACCTGTACATATTCATATTCAATATTGTGTTCATCAAACAGCTTTTTGGTGGCTCTACAGTGGCTGCATGTACTTAATCCGTATAGTTTGGGGATACAATTATCCATTTAACTTTTTCTCCTTAAATATTTCAAATTTTTAACCGTCATGGTCATCACGATTAAAATAAAGCATATATTATGCCTGCACAAAAGTTAATGTCAATGTGCAATATTTCAAATTACTGGGGTATAATTTTTTCGCAACGCTTTATGAATATTTGAGAAAATAAGGTAATACGTGTCACCGCAGGCGTGAACAAGGCATCCCTTGTTCGCAGTATGTTGGATCCGTGTGACATTAATAAGAATGTAAAAAAGTGTTTTTTCTCTTGCTTTTTATTTTTGTATCTTGTTATATTCGTAAAAATTCTTCAGATAACGATCAAACGAAAAACTTACGAAAAATTAAAAACAATCAGTTGTTTTATGTATCGTCAACGATACGTCTTGATGAGACATATGTGTGTTAACGCTTTCCTTTTGAGGCGAGCCTGGTAACTGATTCTCCCGAATAATGCCATTATAGGTGTTGTGCTGGTATAAAATCGCAAATAAACAAATGATGGTATTGTTTTTGCAGGATTTCTGCATTAGATTAACAATCGGGTTTGGATGCTTTTGATCCACCCGGTTAAACAAAGGAGGCAAAAAAATGACTAAAGTGATTGCGCATCAAAGAAATGAAAGCCGGCCGGAAAAAAAACGGGCTCCTTTTTATGGTGCGATTAAGTCTGAAAATGAATTTTATTTTCAAATTGCCTCGTTGTTCCGGGAGGCGACCAAAGGCCGCAGACAATTATCAGGGCAAATGTTTGAGCAGATGCTCAAAGCAAAAGCAGCAGATTGCCCTCTTGAAAAGTCTGTCTACAACCGATATTAATAGCAGGGTCAAAAACTGGCTCTCACAGGCAGCGTTTCATAAACTTTTTAAACAAAAGGAGTGTTATCAATGGCTGAAAAAATGGGAATTTATAAATGTCAAAAATGCGGCAACATTGTTCAGGTTCTTCATGGTGAACAACCGCCGGCAACCTGCTGCGGAAAACCCATGGATCGCCTGGTGGCCAACACGGTTGATGCCGCTAAAGAAAAACATGTTCCCGTACTTGAAAAAATTGAAGGTGGTTACAAAGTGTCTGTGGGCAGCGTTGCTCATCCCATGACAAAAGAACACTATATCGAATGGATTGAACTTGTATCCTGTAACGGTGCATATGTTCAGCGTATGATGCTCGAACCGGATGCGGCGCCCGAAGCGGTTTTTAAATGTGACGAAGACAAAGTTGAAGCCATGGCGTATTGCAATCTTCACGGGCTGTGGAAAGCTTAAAGTTTTATGTAGAACCAGACATTATTTTTGGTATGAACCGGCAGTTATGAGGACATGATATGCTGGTGTCTCCAAATGTAAAAGACCCGCTGTCTTTAACTCAAAAGACCGCGGGTCGTTTATTTGTTACCTGTCATTATTTTTTACAAATCGGCAAAATTTGTTCACGGGTATCCTTTTTTCATCTATGGTCCTCTGTCCTTTCGAGAAAATGATTTTAACTTGAATGGTATTCCTATAAAATAAATCCTAAAAAATTAATTAATTTGCAGTCTCCCCCCCGGATAAGGTGGCGGTCCTTATGGCTTGAGGTTGATTTTTTGACCGTTACAAATTTGAGGACTTAAATTTTATGATAAAAAAAATATTTATTCAAAAAAGCCCAATTCATGCCCCTGTATCAGCTCTCTTTGCCTGGCATGAAAAAGATGGCGCCATCAATCGGCTTACCCCGCCATGGGCACCTTTGTCACTGGTGGCAAGAACGGGCAGGGGCATTGACAAAGGCGTTGAAGTTACATTCAAAATAAAGATTTTTGGAATTCCCATGAAATGGCAGGCCCGGCATATAGGTTACAAAAAAAACGCAATGTTTCGGGACTGTCAAATTAAAGGCCCTTTTGCCCATTGGGAGCACTCTCATCTGTTTCATGAGCGTTCACCGGATATAACCGTTATGGAAGATCAGGTCAGGTTTAGTCTCCCCTTCGGCATTTTCAGCCTCCCTTTTTACGGATACGCCAAAAGAGAACTATCGCGCATGTTTTTTTATCGGCATCAGGTGCTCAAATATGATATGGAGAACCGGGTGGGTAAAATACAAAAAAAGCGGATTTTGATCTCAGGCGGGTCCGGCGCCATTGGAAAAACGCTGGTCTCTTTTTTAAGGACCTGTGGTCATGAAGTAATCTGTCTGGTGCGTGATTCTTCGGTTCGTGATTTAAATAAACAATCACAAGATGTGCACTTCTGGGATCCTTACAGCAATGTTTTAGATATGGATGCCATTGGACCTGTTGATGCGGTGATTAATTTGAACGGGGTGGATATTTCCAAAGGGAAATGGACTTTTAGTCAGCGTGCCAAAATTCTCAATTCACGGGTGATTTCTACCCAGGTACTTGTGGAAAAGATGAGACAAATGCCCCATCCACCGTCCACCTTTATTTCTGCCTCTGCCATTGGGTTTTATGGTGATGGTGGACAGAGCAGACTGACAGAGGAAAGCGAAGGGAGCGATTGCTTTATCTCCCGGGTTTGTCGTCAGTGGGAAGCAGCTTCCTTGGGAGCCATGGATGCAGGTATCCGTACAGTACAACTGCGAATCGGCGTGGTGCTGACCCCGGCCGGCGGGGCGTTGGAACGTATGTTGCAACCTTTTCTAATGGGGCTTGGTACCCGGCTGGCCGATGGTAAACAGTACATGAGCTGGATCGGCATGGAAGATGTGCTGGGCGGTATTCTTCATATCCTTGGAAACAAAGAGATCCGTGGGCCGGTAAATCTTACGGCGCCGGAACCTGTGACTAATAGGGAATTTACTCATACCCTGGCTGGGATACTGGGGCGCCGTGCACCCTTTGTTTTGCCAAAAGCCGCTGTGTTGGCGCTTTGGGGGGAGATGGGAAAGGAAACCTTGCTGGCTTCAGCCAGGGTCATGCCTGAAAAATTAATTAAAAGCGGCTATAAATTTGTCCATCCCAAATTGGGAAGGGCCCTATGCCATGTGCTGGGCAGGGTGCCGCAAAAAACAGATGGAAAAATGTAAATGACGATTCGATTAAAGACTTTATTTTCCTCTTTAATGATATTGGCTCTGGGGCTGGGATATACGGATATCTATTTTCCTGTGGATGATTTGAGTTTTGAGCGCCTGCACATATTTTTATTTAATTTGTGTTCCGGCGGTACGATTCTTTTGTATTACACTGAACGGCAGATCAAAGTATCCAACCGTGTGAAGTTGTTTTTTGTGCTTTCCTTGGTCTATGCATTTAGTGCATTTCTCAAGTGGTATCCGCTGACCTTAGCTGTCTCTGTGGTACTCTGGGCGTTGGTGGAAAAAATACGCATCAACAAATTTTCAATTGTGCCTTATCAATTTTTTCTTCCCGGGGTGTCGGTGTCTGAAAAATTTCATCAGGCCTCTCTATGGTGCCTGTCCATCGGCATTGCCATGGCGTCTGTAGTGATCATCAACAACGAATATACCCATTGGGTGCATATGGAGAAATTGACCCTGGATACCTTTTTTCTAGGGTATTCATTTCCCTTGTCTCTGGTTACCCTCTCTCTTGTTTTTAATATGTTAAAAAAAATCGAAGGGCCCAAAAGCAAATCTATCATGGAATTATGCTTCTGGACCATCACGGTGGGGGTGATCGTATTTTTTATTTTCATTTTATTTGGAAAATTTTTGCCCCAGATTTTTGTGACCGCAGCATTGTTCACAGCCGTGGTCATGGTTTTCATGCTCTATTACACGTTTGCGGACAGCATGCAGCAAAAAAAATTTTTAACCTCCGGCATTGGATTTCTCATTGTTACGGCAGTGACGGGCATTGCCTATATCTGTTTACAGATGCAGGATGGATATGATCCGTTGAAAACCAAGTGGCTGCTTCACATCCATGTTTTTGCCTCCCTTTACGGCTGGAACTTGTGCGGTCTGGCAGTGATCTGCCGGTTTGACGATTTTCCCATTAGGCTTCACTCAACCACTGTGATCATGGTACACTGGGTTACAGCATTGGTGTTGGCCCCCCTGGGTGTTTTTCAGGGATGGTTTGCGATACTGGCCATTGCCGGTTATGCGTTTATTACCTTGACCCTGTTTTTTTCAGGAAACGGACAAATTAGTTATGACCAGTAACCGGGAAAAAGTTAAACAATTTCTGTCCCATTTTTCAGGAACCTCCAAGGTGCTTGTAATAATCAATGCGGACCCTGATGCCATTGCATCTGCCATGGCTGTAAAACGCATTTTATGGCGCAGGGTCAGTGAGGTTGTGATTACCTATTTTAATAAAATCACCCGGCCGGACAATCTGGCCATGATTGAGTATACCGAAGCCGGCATCGTTCCCTTATCTGATGTGGATAAATCTTTGTTTAGTAAATTTGTAGTGGTTGATTCCCAGCCCGACCACAATGAGAATTTTTCAGGTATCGAATATGATGCCATCATTGATCACCATCCATTATCCTGTACTGATGGTGCTTTTGTGGATATCCGGCCCGATTACGGGGCCTGTTCCACCATGTTTACCGAATATATGCGCAGTCTGAATGTAAAACCCTCTGCAAAACTTGCCTCCGCCTTGATGCTGGGGATAAAAACGGATACAGCCAATTTTACCCGCCAGGCCTCCTCCAGGGATATCAGAGCTTTTCAGTTTTTGTACAAATATGCGAATATGAATATTGTCACCAAGGTTGAGCGGGCCTATATGACGGAATCCGATTTGGATTTTTTAGGAAACGCTATAAAAAAAAGAACCATACGGGACAACCGGGCTTTTTATCATGCCGGAATCATTTCCAAGCCCGACGAACTGGTGGTGGCTGCTGATTTTTTTCTCTCCATTGCCGGGGTGAACTGGAGCGTGGTATCCGGCGTGGTGGATAAAAAATTGATTGTAATCCTTCGTAATGATGGCCTGCGCAAAGGCGCGGGAAAGACAGCCCAGGAGGCATTTTCCAAATTCGGATCTGCCGGTGGACATAAAACCATGGCCCGGGCTGAACTGGATATTTCCCTGATCCGCAAGGAGATCAATCGGGTAAACCAAAAGGCACTGACCCAATGGGTGGTTGAACGGATCACCCAGACCGCAGGAAAAAAGATCGAATAACGGCCAGTTATTGACACTCTCATGTAAATTAGAATCAGCGTTGAATTTGATTGCTCTGTTCCCGGCCCCAAACAGGTCCGGGAAGGGTGTTACCCGTTTTTTCTAAATTCGCCTTTGGGTTCACCGCATACAGGGCAGTTCCAGTTTTCAGGAAGATCTTCAAAGGCTGTGCCGGGGGCAATGCCCCTGTCTGGATCGCCTTGAGCCGGGTCATACACATAGTCACATGGGCGGGATCCTCCCGGGCTTCCATCACATCCCGGCGCATCGTCATATATATAGCCGTTGGGGCCGCATTCATATTTATCCATATTCTTTCCTTTTAAGAACAAAAACGCCGGTTGGCAATAAATTGCAACCGGCGTTGAATGATTTACGCAATGTCCGGACGTGTTTAAGATTTAAAACACTCCGGGGCAGGGCGTTAACTATTCTTTTTCAAATTCATCTTTGGCTGCGCCACACACGGGACAGACCCAATCTTCAGGAAGATCTTCAAACGCTGTGCCGGGATCAATCCCACCGTCCGCATCGCCTTCTGCCGGGTCATACACATAACCACAGGGTCCGCATACATATTTGTCCATATTTTTTTCTCCTTATTTACCTTTGTCGGTTTATAAATACAAGCTTAATCCAATATTAAACCTGCAAAATGGGTATTATACTTAATATGCCTCGTCCATGCCCAGATCTTCGTCAGAAACAGGGTCCTTGAACAAATAATAGGACCAGGTCTGATATGCAATTACGAGGGGAATAAAAATTGCCACCACGCCGAGCATGATCTTAAGGGTAAGAGGGCTTGAAGATGCATTAAATGCAGTCAGGCTCCAGGTCGGGTCCATATTGGAAGGAAACAATGTCGGAAACAGACCACAGACGCCGAAAAAAGTGCATCCCATAATGGTCAGGGCCGATGCAAACCAGGCGCTGAACCAAGCCTTTTGGGCAGTAAAGTACCGGGCGGAAAGCAATGCTGCCACAGCCACAAAAATTACTAAGAACAGGGCCGGTGACTTGATGTAATTGGCATAGAGGTTCGTGGCAAAATATGAGGCGATGAGAAAAATTACGGCCACAGGCACAAGTACCATCCATATTTTGGCCGCAATTGTTGCAAAGCGTTCCTGAAGTTCTCCTGTAGCCTTGATGGTCATCCAGTTGGCCCCATGAAGCATGAACAACAGGACAAACAATACGCCGCCTAAAAGGCCGTAGGGATTGAGCAGCTTTAAGGTGTTGCCGTGGTAAAGTCCCTGGTCGTCAAAGGGAATGCCTGCAAAAATATTGGCAAATGCCACCCCGAACAAGAGCGCCGGGAAAAAAGAGCCAAGAAAAATAAGGGTGTCCCATATTTTTTTCCAAATCGGACTGTCAATTTTACCCCTGAAATGAAGGGCAACGCCTCTGAAAATCAATGCAAATAAGATGAGCAGCAGCGGGGTATAAAGGGATGAAAACATTGTGGCATAAACTTTGGGGAATGCGGCAAAGGTGACGCCGCCAGCCGTAATCAACCACACTTCATTTCCGTCCCATAAAGGCCCTTTGGCATTAAGCATTACCCGTTTGTCCCGGTCGGTTTTGCCGGCAAAGGGATAGAGAATGCCGATTCCGAAATCAAATCCGTCGGTCAGAAAAAAAATCGCCCAAAGAAGTCCCCATAGAAAAAACCATATTGTTTGAAGATCCATTTATTCTATCCTCCTTATGCTGTAGCGGCCTCAGGGCCTTCTTTAACGGATTTGGCAATCAGGTAGAAGCCCACAGCCCCAAGCAGGCCGTAGACCAGGATGAAAGCCGTAAGTGAAACCATTACCTGGGTGCCTGCAATGGGGGAAGCCGCATCTGCTGTGCGCATCAGATTGTAAACAATCCATGGCTGGCGTCCCACTTCAGAAACTACCCATCCCATTTCCATGGCGATATATGGCAAAGGAATGGCTAACATCATGATTCTCAGAAAATTGCGGCTCTCCAGCAGTTTGTCGCGCCGGAACCAGCCGTATATCATCAGAAGAATAAACAGGGTACCAAGTCCTACCATGGTTCTAAAGCCGACAAATGTCGGCAGCACTGGCGGACGATCCTCTTTGGGAATGTCTCGTAAACCGACAACCTCTGCATTAAAATCATGAAATCCAAGGAAACTTAATATGCCCGGAATAGAGCCGATTTCGATTTTGTTTTTTTCCTGTGTCTCATCGGGAATGGCAAACAAGACAATGGGGGCCTGGGCAGTGGTTTCCCAGTGGGATTCCATGGCTGCCAGTTTGGCCGGCTGGGTTTTGGATACATTAACGCCGTGCATATCTCCGGTCAAACCTAGTACCAGCGAGCTGACAAGGCCTACAACCAGGGCAATTCTGAAAGATTTTAAAAATACTTCAGTATGCTGTTTTTTCAGCAGGTGGTAGGCAGAGATGCCCATAACAAAAAAGGAACCCAAAAGCAGGGATGCCGGTACCACATGAATGATTTCCAAAATTCCGTGCTTGTTGGTAATGACAGCCAGAAAATCGGTGAGTTCGGCACGCCCGTTTCTGATATCATATCCTACGGGATGCTGCATGAATCCATTGGCAATTAGAATCCAGACAGCACTGAAATTCCCGGCCAATGCCACCAACCACATAACAATGGCATGGGCTTTGGCTGAAATTTTTTTCCAGCCAAAAATCCAGACGCCGATGAAGGTGGACTCAAGGAAAAATGCCGCCGATGCCTCAATGGCCAGAATGGAACCAAATACATCCCCCACATACTCGCTGTACCGGGACCAGTTGGTGCCGAACTGAAACTCCAGCGTGATGCCGGTGACAACGCCCAAGGCAAAGTTAATCAAAAATAATTTGCCCCAGAATTTTGTCATCCTTAGGTAATTTTTGTCCCCTGACCAGGCATACTTGGTCTCCATGTATGCGATCAAGATAGACAGCCCCAGGGTCAATGGAACAAAAAGAAAATGGAACATGGTTGCTGCTGCAAACTGCAGTCTGGACAGAAAAACCGGATCCATAAATTCCTCCAGGTTAGAAGTTGATTAAAAAGGTTATTGTAAGGTTTGTTACATCTAAAATTTTATTTTCCATTGCTTGCTCCTTTAAATTTTAACTTGTCTCTATTCATTATTGCTTATGGCATTGAGCAAGTAACATGCCAGTTTTCCACTTGTATTGAATTGATATTGAAGATCGGTTTGAATTTTTTTGTCAGCATACCGGAATGTTTTCGGATTTTCAAGTGAAGTCAGAAGGCTTTGAAAATCATTTTTTTTAGACTGTGATCTATGTTGAACATGCCTGTATTTTAATTGAAACAAAACTGTTTCTGTCGTTTGAGACAATCATGTCATAAAAACGGTTGTTGCCTGACAGTTGGACTCGTCGGACCAATGGGTCTTTTATCAACTCCTTTGGGGTGATCTGTCCACTTTTATGTATGCTGTAGACGATCAAAGTATTGGCGCTCAAATTCTATCTTGCCATCTAACTGGCAGTTGGGATATCCTTTAAATGAGTTTATTCCTTCTTACGTAAAACATTAAGATTTAAGAAATCCCCTGATGTACATCAAATCAGGTTGGCGATACGAAACTAAAAAAAAGGACTATTCGTATGTATGAAGATCAAGATGAAATGAAACGGTTAGATGCAGGTTGGAGAGTTATTCTTATGATTTGGGGCGCAATATTAGCCTCTTTGGGTGTTTATTTAATCATTTGCATTAATGTGGGAAAATTTTTGCAAGTTAACATTGACTCTGATTTCCCGTTAACAACAGTTAAATATTCCCTGTTTGCAATGGCCTGCGTTACCATTATCGGAGTGCATATTTTTCGAAAGTTTCTATTAACGCCCGGTCGTTCGGTTGACAATTCAATGCAGATGCCATCAACTCAACATCCTGCGATAGCAAAATATACCATAGCGGTTGTAATTACATCTGCATTATTGGAAAGTATTGGAATATATGGGGTCGTGTTGTTTTTTTTGGCAAAGGATGCCCGCTCATTATATCAATTGCTGATTATATCTGCAGCGGCAATGATATATTTTCGTCCACGCAAAAAAGAATTAATAGACATGGCAACACAGATAAGAGCGCATCAACGGAAATTAAACGATGCTCAGCATGCCAATCGATGAGTTCAGCAAGTAAAATGCCCCTCCGATGACATTGCCGTTGATGCTATTGTTACGAAAAATTATAAAACGGGCCGAATCTTTGGCTCTAAACCTTGCCCTCGCCGATCAGACGGGCAAAATGCTCATAACTGCGGTCATAGGTCTGCTCCGCATCGTTAGGAAATACGCAGGCTGGCAGTTGGCGCATCCTGACATGATACCTGATACATTCGCAGCATATACCTTTTCTTGAGCAAGGTTCATAGCTGCAGTTGCACTGTTTAAGATTTTTATCTTGTTTGCATTCCATGTTACACGTCTCCTTTCAACCCGATTTCGACAGCGACCTCGCGCATTCCCATGATCGTATCCGTAATCAATTCGCCTAATTCAACACCCAACATCTCGGCGCCTTTTTGAATGATTGATCGATCAACGCCCATTGCAAATCTTTTGTCTTTCCATTTCTTTTTGACCGATTTAGTTTTTATGTCCATGACACTCTTTGACGGTCTCACCAGCGCCGAAGTTGCCACCAGCCCTGTAAGTTCGTCAACGGCAAAGAGGACTTTTTCCATGGTGCTTTCAGGTTTAACATCCGTACAAATACCCCATCCATGGCTGACCACGGCACGGATTAAATCTGCCGGCCAATCGTTTTTTTTTAAGATTTCTTCGGTTTTTTTGCAGTGCTGATCTGGAAACTGCTCATAATCAAGGTCGTGGATCAAGCCCACAACGCCCCATGTCTCTTTATCCGCCCCATGTTTTTCGGCCATGTAACGCATTACGCCTTCAACGGCAAATGCATGCTTGATAAGGCTCTCACTTTTGTTGTAACGCTTTAGAAGTGCCAAGGCCGCGTCACGTGTCGGTATCTGGCTGCTCATCAGGCCTCCTTTTTATTGTAAAGTTTACAAGAAACTCTCTGTAAGCCACAGAGATGCTCCAATGTTCGTTGCGGGTCGACCCACGTTCAAAGACCAAAGGCGGTCCGTGACCGTTTATATGAAAGTCTGGGTAAGCAACCCAGATCTTTCAAGCTTTGTTGTGGGCTAAGCCTGGCGGTTGATATGTCAGGCCGGCCCATGGCCGTTTTTATGAATACGGCAAATACTTACCATAACCTTCATTGGCCTAACAAGTCCCGGCAACCAAAGTTTAAGATCTTCACCGGACCTAACTCCCTAAAATCAAGAGGCTTGAAAAAAGATGTGACCCCAACAGATAGCTTTGCCGGTTTCGGACAAAATTATGCTGTCTTATTTTTATTCTTGTAATCCTCACCTATAAATGGTTATCCTGCATGGCATGAATCCTCTGTAACTGTTCATATATAGAGGAAAGTCTACCCCAACGATGGGGTCTATATCGTTCACACAGATTTTATAATTTTGTTGTAGAGTGAGCCTGGTTTTTTGATAGGTCCTGTCAGTTCATGGCTGTTGTATCACTTCACATGTTTGTTTTAGGAAAAACAAATGACCCAATTGAAAATTATATTCGCCCTCATAATTTTTTTGATTTCGATTTTTATATGCGTTCAGTTCCTTAAACTTTACAGACGGTTTAAGCGGGCTTCGGACAATTCCACTGCAAAAAATATTTATATTGTGAAATGCAACGACAATGTGGTGGACGAAGACTTCTGCCTTGAAGGCCAGACATCCTTCGAAGCACCCGTTCCTCGGCCGGGAGCTTCTTCGCAAGGACAAGAGCGCCGCAGGTGCCCAAGAACGGAATTTCAGGGTTTTGTGGATTTTATCAATAAAGGCTCCCTGTATAAAGAACAGGCCCTGGATCTGAGTTATTCCGGCATTTTCATCAAGTCCAAGACGCCGGAAAAGTACAAAAAAAACGATTCTATTGTCGTGACCTTTCAAACTGACGAATCAGGTCCCCAGCGTCGAAACGGCCGGATCGTTCGAATCAGTCACACAGGGATAGGCGTTAAGTTTGTCTTCTAACATTCATTGTCAGCCCCGCTGGACTTATCTTTCAAGACTATTTCCCGTCGTCTTTTTTATCAGATGATTTTGTGTTATTTTGACCGTTCTGCATTTTGTCAATGGGATGCGGTTGAATATATTTGGTTTTCGAATGCCAATGTCGGTATCTTTTTTGCTATAAGTTTTTAACTTGGCCTGTAAATATTTATAACAATAACAATAACAATAACAATTCCAGTAGCTTTAATATTGGTTAAAAAGGACTAAAAATGAGAAAAGAAAATATATTGGTAATGGTACTGGTGGTGCTAATCCTAGGTGGTATATATTTTTACAAAAGGCCTGGATTAAATGTCGAGTCCAAGACAGACCAGGCAAGCCTTGGACCCAATGCTGCTGAAAATCAAACCGCACAACGTCCATCTGCAGCCGCGTCCATGAGTATTTTCTGGAATGATTACACACCGGGCATGGCTTTGGCCGGAAAAGAGGATAAAAACATTTTTCTTTATTTCCATGCGGCCTGGTGTGGATACTGTACTAAGTTAAAAAAGGAAACCTTCACGGATGATCGGATTAAGACCTATTTGAATGATCATTTTGTCAGCATTGCCGTGGATACGGACAAGCGTGAAAAATTGTCCCGGCAATGGGGAGTTCGAGGATTGCCTACCCTCTGGTTCCTGGAACCGGACGGAACCAAGATCAATAGTCTGCCCGGTTTTGTCAATGCGGATCAGTTGCTTTCAATTTTGCAGTATATCCACACCCAAAGTTACAAAACCATGAATTATCAGGAATATGTTCAACAAAAAAAATTGTGAGCCGATTTTCTAAAAAATTCCTGCTTGAATCTTTAAGGGATTATGTGATAGCGCAAAAGGTCTTGTTGGTTGGTTTTTATTTTAGGAGATTTGAATATGATACGGGTAGGTATTGTTGGGGGATCAGGATTGGATGATCCTGATATTCTGGAAGATTGTAAAAAACTTGAGGTCGACACCCCCTATGGTGCGCCTTCATCAGATATCATGTCCGGTATGATCAATGATACCCGGGTATTTATTCTGGCAAGACACGGTCGCAAGCACCAGTACAGCCCCACCCAGGTGAACAACCGGGCAAATATATATGCCTTGAAACAGGCAGGAGCGACACATATAATTGCCACAACCGCCTGCGGCAGCCTGAGAGAGGAAATCGACCGGGGCCATTTTGTGATCCTGGATCAGTTCATTGATTTTACCCGGTTTCGTAAAAATACCTTTGCCGACTCTTTTGAACACGGAGCGGTTCATACGGCCATGGCCCACCCGTTTGATGACTTCCTGCGTAATGTGCTGTACAAATCTGCCAAGGATATAGGATTGAATGTCCATGACAAAGGGTGTGTGGTAACCATTGAAGGTCCTAGATTTTCAACGGTGGCCGAATCCAAAATGTTCAGGTTGTGGGGCGCGGATGTTATCAATATGTCAACAGCCCCTGAGGCTATGCTGGCCAATGAGGCGGGTCTCCCTTATGCCGCCGTGGCCATGGCCACCGATTATGACTGTTGGAAACAGGATGAAGCCCCGGTCACTTGGGATGATATTTTATCGGTATTTAACAAAAATGCCGACAATGTCAAACAATTGTTCATCAATGCTGTTTCTCAGATAGCGGCCATGGATTGAACCGTGCCCATGCCCGACTTAAAAAATATGAAATAATTAATTGGGATTTAACAAACATCTTTGGATGCCCGCAGAAGGAGAAATAATAAAAATGGATTTAAAGCAGAACATCAGAAGCATACCGGATTGGCCCATCGAAGGCGTTGTTTTCAGGGATTTGACCACATTGATGCAGGATCCCAAAGCATTTAGATACTCTTGTGATATTTTCTACGACCGTTATAAAGACAAGAATCTTGACAAGATGGTCGGCATTGATGCCAGAGGTTTTGTGTTTGGTGCCGTGGTGGCCTATCGCCTTGGTATCGGTTTTGTCCCGGTACGCAAGAAAGGAAAATTGCCCCACGAGACCATTGAACAAAGCTACAGCCTTGAATATGGTGAAGGCACCCTTGAGATGCACAAAGATGCCGTTTCCCCAGGCGAAAAAGTGGTCATTGTGGATGATCTCATTGCCACCGGAGGCACGGTGGGTGCTACGGTAAAACTTGTAAAGCAGCTGGGGGCTGATCTGCTCGAATGTGCCTTTGTTGTGGAACTGCCTGATCTTAAGGGCCGGGCTCAGATTCCCGGCTGCCCTGTGTTTAGTATCACAGAATTTGAAGGAGAATAACGGCCATGGGCCGACCTGGTCTATCAGCACCCAGGCCCGGCCCACAACAAATCACGAAATAAACTCAATAAATTGTTGATACTTTCATATAACGGCCGCGGGCCGTCCTTGGTCTATCTCACCCAGGCCTCGGCCACAACGAATATTGAAATATTTCTGTGATTTACAGAGAGTTTCTTATAAAAATAAAGGACCGGGGAGCAGATTCATGAAAAGGAATCTTATCTATTTGGGCTTAAAGGTGACCGCGTTTTTGCTCCTTTTATTTTTTTTAATTCCAGCAGGATGTGGGTTTAACACTGTCGGGCGCATGAAGCACAGTCCGGCGCTTATGGAACAGTACCGGGAAAAGACGTTTTCCAAGCAGTTATCCTAATTTGTATTAAAATTTCAGGAGGACCAATGACCTTTTTGTTAAATTTGCTCTGGTTTGTAATCGGAGGGGGATGGGCTGCAGGCCTTTTATGGATTCTTACCGGCTGTATTCTGATGCTCACGGTCATAGGCATTCCCTTTGGCTGGGCTGCATTTAGAATTGCCGGCTTTGCCGCATTTCCCTATGGCAAAACGCTTGTGGATGCCAGGGCTGTGGGTGAGGAAGTGATAACCGGCACGACTATGGCCAATATTTTGTGGATTATCTTTGCGGGTATATGGCTGGCCATCTCACACATCTCAGCCGGCATTTGTCTTTGTATGACCATTATCGGCATCCCCTTCGGGTTCGCCCATTTCCGGCTGGCCGCCGTATGTTTTGCTCCTTTGGGGAGACGTACAGTATTAATTTAGCTTAATCACAAGAGCCGAGTCTTTTGCCGGTGATTTGAGTTTTGATGGTCATATTTCCCGCTTGTGGTCCCGTTTCCATTGTCATTCCACCCGCAAAAGAATCTTCAGAATAGATCATTTCACCAGTTGATGTGACTTTCTGGCCTTCTTGCATGCACTCCATGGTCCAGGTCAGTTTGTTCCCATTTTCTTGCATATCTACTATTTCACAACCCTGATTTCCCGATGATTTATCCGGTATCGGCTTTTCCTGTGTAAGGCACTGGATAACAGTCTGCGCGGGCATGGACATCCCCTGCATTTCCATTTTTGATGTAATTTCGTATTTTCCCGGTTTAAAATCCATGCAATTTGCTGAAAAGGGCGAAAAAATAATAGCGGACAAAAAAGCGATAAAGATTGATTTTTTTAGCATGACATAACTCCAGTATTTATTTTTGATGTCTAATCAGTTAAATTAAAACGAGTTTCAAGTCAATACCAATTTTGTTTACAATGAAAGCCTGGGCTCTCTGGAATCGATTTGACAGCATTCAAATAACGGCCATGGGCCGACCTGACATATTAACTGCCAGGCATAGCCCACAACAAAGTAAGAAAGTAATTCAACAACCTATTGAGACTTTCTTATAAAAATATGCTAAAAAATTCTTAAAGGGAAATTTTGATATGGATAAAATACGCCACTCTCTTCGCGCCAACGTCAAACTTATGAAGTCCGAGATTACCCGCTATGCGTTGTTCGGCACCATCATCGCCTTTGCTGCGCTTATTCTGGCCACAGCACTTAATGCCTATCTTCAGTCAGGAGGGATTACCATCCAGGCAATGATTGAGGCACAGAAAACCAATGTCACCCTTTGGTTCATGGATGCCATGCCCTTTATCTTTGCCTTTTGGGGCCAGTATACCAGCACGATCATGGCCTATGAAGCAAGCTCCATGGTCATGGAACAGACCGCGAATCTGCGGGATCGCACCGTTGAACTTGAGCACAAAGCGGTACACGAAGCCACCCACGATGCCCTCACAGGTCTGCCTAACCGTGCACTGCTTTACGACAGGCTGAACCATGCCATCCAGATCGCATCCAGGCGAAAAACCGGTTTGGTGATGATGGTTTTGAATCTTGACGGATTTAAGCAGATTAATGACACGCTAGGCCATTACAGTGGGGACCAGCTTCTATGTCAGGTGGTTTCCCGGCTCGAAATCATGATAAGAAAATCCGATACCCTTGCGAGGATTGGTGGTGATGAGTTTGCCATCCTTCTGGATATGAGCACCCACAGGGAAATGGTGCTCAATATTGTAAAAAAGCTGCAGAAAATATTTATGGAACCCTTTTCCATAGATGGGCTTGACATTGAGGTCATGTCCAGTATCGGTATCTCCTCTTTCCCGGATCACGGCATGGACGCAGACACCATTATGCAGCGGGCAAGCCTGGCCCTGGTTAATGCCAAGCAGAGCACCCAGAAATTTGCCCTGTACGATAAAGAGATGGATAAGAGCAGCCCAAAACGCATCACCATGATGGGGGAATTGCGAAACGCCATTGATGCCGGCGAACTGATGGTCTATTACCAGCCAAAAATCAATCTGGATCAGACCCGGGTCAGCAATCTTGAAGCCCTGGTCCGCTGGCAGCACCCCCAGCATGGATTCCTTCCACCTGACGAGTTCATTCCCTTGGCCGAGCGGACCGGTCTGATAAGGCCTTTGACCAACTGGGTATTAAATACGGCTCTTAAACAAGGGGAACAATGGCGTAAAAAAGGATTAAAGATGGGGGTGGCCGTTAATTTAAGCCCTGCTTCTTTTCTGGATACGGAACTGCCCAACGTCATCGTGGGCATGCTCTCTCTTTATGACCTTCCGGCCAAGTACATTACCCTTGAGGTTACTGAAGGGTCGATGATCAAAGACCCGGATCTGGCCCTGAACATTCTCAGTAAACTGGCAGCGCTGGGCATTAAGGTTTCCATTGATGATTTCGGTACGGGGTATTCGTCTCTGGCTTATTTGAAAAAACTGCCGGCAAAGGAATTGAAAATAGATAAATCATTTGTTCTGGACATGCTGGAAAGTGACAGTGACGCCGTCATTGTTAAATCTATAATTGACCTGGGCCATAACCTGAGCATGAAAGTAGTGGCTGAAGGGGTTGAAAATAAAGAGACAGCTGTGAAATTAAAAACTCTGGGGTGCGATATCCTCCAGGGATTTTATTTTGCCAAGCCAATGAACCATGACGACTTGATTCAATGGTTGGATGAAAACAGCAGTTCGGCCAGTCAGCTGCTTTAAGTTTTCAAAGAGCGAATTAATTCCGCCATGGCAGTTTGAGCCTGGGATAGGGCAACTTCCGGGTTATCCGCCCGGGCCGCCCAGAACGCCGCCTCATTGGCCGCACCTGATATGATATGAGCCAGGGCATCAACGGGTAACGGACGAAGAACGCCATCATCCATGAGTCGGCTTAAAAAAGCATGGTATTTACCCTGCACGTGATCCTCATCAATCATCCGCCATTCCTCCCAACCCAACACCGCGGGCGCATCAGTGAGTAAAATGCGTTGCAGGCCTGGATCAAGACAGGCCGCTAAAAATTCATCGTTTCCGGCGATAAGCATCTCCATGGGATCCTGGGCCTTGTCTACTGCGGCCTTTACTCGCTGCTCAATCTCAGCTTGCACCTGTTCCAGTACTGCACGAAACAGTCCTTTTTTCCCGTTAAAATGATGATACAAAGCCCCACGGGTGACTCCTGCGGCTGCTACGATCTGCTCTGCGGATACCCCTGCAAAGCCATATTCGGCAAACAAGCAACGTGCTTGAGCAAGCATACGGTTGGTGGTTAACCGGCTGCGTTCATCCTGTTTGTTGCCGGTGTCAGTATCGTTTTTTTTAATTTTTTTCATAAACCTCTCCTTGACATACATACAGTATGTATGTAGCTTATTTTTACATTCAATCCAAGGTAAAAGAGGATATAGCAGGAAAAATATACATATAAAATAGAGGATAAATAAAATGTTATCCAAATGCAATGTAAGCAGAAGACAATTTTTGCGGCTGGCTGGGCTGGCCGCGATCACTAATTGGGCGCAGCCCGTTTGGGGAGGGAAATCCATGAAAAAGAGCGTAAAGATGCCGTTGATTAAGTTGTCGGGAACCCCGGCCGACGTGGGCCGGGGTTGGGGTAAATCCATGGCCGATAACATACACCAGGGCCTGAACCGGATACTGTCCGTGGTGCATGATGTACACGGAACATCGCGTACCGAGGCCCTGTCATTTGCAATGAAACTGTGGCCGGCTGCCAAACAGTTTGACCCGGAATTGGAACCCTTTGTACGCGGTCTGTCAAAGGGTGCCGGAATGGGTCTGGAAGAGGCGTGGGCAACACGATGCGGCCTGGAACTGCTTTTTGTGAACACCGGGTTGGCTGCCATGTGCACCACCCTGGCCGGTACCGGGCCGGCAACTGCCGACGGCCAATCCATCATGGGCCAGAATTTTGACTGGTTCTCGGGCACTCCGATTGCTCTTGTACATATTACCCGCAGTGATGGTTTGCGCCAATTGGTACTCCCGTTGCTGGGGTTAGGGGAGTATACCCTCAATTCAGCCGGTTTAGGATGCTGCCTCAATGGCGTTTCGGCTATGCAGCCCCGCCTGGAGCCAAAAATTTCCATGGGGGCCTATCTGCCGCGCGCCATGCGCCAGACCGACATAACCAAGGCTCGCCGTTTGCTTGAGCAGGCCAGCCGGGGCATCGTTGCCGTTACCTTGGCAGATGCACAAGGCGGTCTTCTGTGTGTTGAGAGTACTCTGGACGAGTACGAGGTCCTCAAACCCAGTGGCGGGTTTCTCACCCGAGCCAATAATTACAGGACATCACGCTTTCAGGCCGTGGACGGATGCCAAATGATATTTCCCGACAGCCAGGCACGAACCGCGCGCATGGACGAGTTGGCTGCAGGGCTGGCCGGTAAACTTACGCCCAAAACACTTGGCCATGCACTGACGGACCACCAGGGGTATCCCAACTCCATCTGCCGTCACCCGGACCCTGCCGTGCCACAGGGATTGCAAGCGGAATCACTTGGGTCCTTTATCATGCTGCCGGCCCAGGGGACCATGCTGGTGGCCGCAGGCAATCCCTGCACGCATGAATATGTGCGCTATGATGTCTGAGGCCGAATAAAAATTTTGCTGTTTTCTTGGATAATATTAAAATTTATCAAAGAAACTATTATCGTACCAATCGCGGTTTTTTCCTGGTACTGCTCATGAAAACCGCGATTGGCAGCTAACGGCCATGTGCCGCCTTGAAGGTCCTTTGCGTGATAATATTCAAAATATTGTTGCGATCTGATTAGATAAGTAGGAATGAAAAACAAACCGAATCCACAGATTAACTTGTTTTTTTGAGATTGGAAAAGTACGATATAAAAATGTTATGAAAAAGTACCTGCAATCAACAGAATTTATTGACTGGGAAAATACGGATGTGCAAAAACAAGCACAGCTGCTATCTAAAGGGTTATCTACAGATGAACAAATTGCAAAAGCTTGCTTTTTATTTGTAAGAGATGAAATAAAACACAGTTACGATTTTCAACTCAACCCTCTCACCGCAAAAGCCTCAGATGTATTAAAATACAAAACAGGTTATTGTTATGCAAAAAGCCACTTATTGGCAGCTCTTTTAAGAGCCTGCGGCATTCCCGCAGGATTATGCTACCAACGCCTGACAATAGCGAACAATAAAGCACCGTTTTGTCTGCATGGTTTAAATGCTGTCTACCTGCAAAGGCATGGCTGGTATCGTATTGACAGCCGTGGCAATAAAAGCGGCGTTAACGCAGGATTTTGTCCGCCAACAGAGCAGTTAGCCTTTAGCCTTGCAACAAAAGGTGAATGCAATATTCAGGGTATATGGCCAACCCCGCTGCCAATTGTATTAAATGCGTTAAAGCGTAATTCCACATGGGTTACAATGTACGAAAATTTGCCGGATATAGAAGTATTTTAGGAATAATGACTCTATTGGTGTTTTTTTTATGTCTTTATTTAAACTTCAGCACGGCATCTTGCTCTGAAATATACTTTAACGATTACCTGTCCGAAAAATACTACATCGATGACCAAGACGTTTTTCTTTTGTATAAAATTGTAAATTGGTGGTACGACTGCCAACCAGAGGACAACTACTTAAAAAATGGTATTGATACCTTTATTTTTCGGATACACTATCTAAAATAATAATGATGGAAAAGGACATTTGTCCCGGAATAGGTATTATGAAGTCCATAAGATCAGACTTGGCATGGCAGATTCTGCAACTGGCTGAAAAAAGACTAAAAATTCATCCTAATCAGATTTCAGAGAATAAAGTCTCATCGGCACTGGGCCTCTAACATTCGGATAATCAGGGCATCTTGTTCAAAGCGCCAGTTTAACTTGTTGGTTTATGCCGCTCTCTGCATGGATAAGATACCTTCGAGAGAAAGCGGTTTTGCTAATATTCCCAAAGCAACAGCGGGGACCTCTCTTGTCGTCCAATGCGGACGGACATAGTTGTGAATTATTTGATGAACATCCAGTGTTCTTTGTAAGCCCTTTACCGTTTTTGCATAAGTGTTTGTTTTCCTCCTGAAAGTACTATTCTTTCGCCTGATTGCAGCGTTTTGAGCCTCAAGGTGGTTGGCATGGATTTCGGATTCCTTTAAATTTTGATCCGTATCAAGATGTTCTCGCTGTGGAGCTTGGTATTTTGGGCGTTTACGGCCTTTTTTGTGTTTTTGAGCCCCTTTGTTTTTAACACGAACTTTGACTCCTTTAGGAAGAACTCTGGGAGGACGCCCCTTTTTGCCGGTTTGAAAAACCTCGGAACATAATTCGAAAAGCATATTACCATATCGTCTTTCACCATCTGAAAAAAACGATAAATCATCTGTATGATCGATATACCCGCATACGGTTTTCATAACTGATTTGAATAATGATGTATCTTTTTTCCCACATCGTTGGTCGACAATAAATCGACTGGCTCTTTCCATAATGACCGCTGTCCAGCCTTCGGATTCCGATGGCATTGTTCGTTTACCGACAATGGTGTAGAGCTCATCTCCTTCAAATGTCAGGGATATAAATTCATGACAAAAACCATATAGCAACAATGTGGCTTTCTGGTCGGCAAATCTATTTTCCCATAGTGCAATGGTACTTTTGTTTGATCTCAATACCCTGCCGGTTGCTCGAAGCCCAAGGCCTTCACCGCGAAGTCTCAATGCAGATGCAACCTTGCTGATTGGCGTTTTAATATTATTCATGGCTGTATTGTGGGTTTCCGAAAACAAGCGTTCACAACGCCTACAGATATACAGTTTCCGGATTCCATTGTGTATGGTCGGATAATGTTTAAAAACCGATGTGTCAGATGAGCAGCAGTATGGGCATTGGAGTGGGGTAGTTTTTTTCATAACCGCTGTTAATCACATCATTCATATAATATCAATCCTCATTCAAAAGGAAAGTGCGTTCAACGGTTCAGGCCCAGTGCCGTCTCATCTGGAAGGGTAATAATTGCCCAGGGGGGTGCCCCAAAGGAATTGTTTTTTATTCTTCAAGGAAAGGTTGCTTCGTCTGTCTTGAATCCTGCAGTTTTCAACTGGTCGGTCAAAGATTGTGTCTCAAAATCCATTGGGACAAAACTCAACGAATCCGGTATTCGTATACCTGCCTTGTTACGTTGTTGGCGCTTCCAGTTTTGAATGCCCGCTTTTTGGAGTAAATGTTTGAAACTGCCTGAGGGCCAATGATGCTCAATGCTATCGGATCTTTGAATATTATAGGATCATCAAAAAGCTGATGTGCAGCTCGCATCATCGCAACGCTGTTAGCCGTTAAACTGGGGCCGATCTGCCTCATTTATCCCTCCAACCGTTTAGTTTGCAAACAAAATCTCTTTTTATTTAACGCCATTAACAACATATCAATTTTTTCCCCGTTTGGCATTGTCCATGACTTTTTCAGGATATCTACTGTCTTAAAACCAACCTTCTCATAAGCCTTAATCGCTCTTGTATTTGAATGAAAGACAGTGAGAGCTATGGTGGATAAATTCATGGTATTAAATGCATAATCGGCTACAAGCTTTAACGCTTCAGTTCCATGCCCCCCTGAGCGGTACCGCCCATCCATTATTGCTATACCAATTTCTGCCTTTGATTTATCATTGTGGATGCCTTTAAGGGTGACATAGCCTATTGGAACATCCTTTTTATGAGCAATAATGGAAAATGTTATTGGATCACCATCACCACTATCAGGTAATGTAAGAATTTCTACCGTTTTAATAAATCTTTCACTTTCATTACATCGGAATGGATGCCATCCCATTGTATCAATAAGTTCAGGATCATCTGAAAAACTTATGAGATGGGCAATATGATTATGTGTGATCGGCGAAAGATATACGCCAAAATCCATTTGTTGTTTTGTCCTATCTTGCATCATCAACTCTCCAAAACAAAATTTGCGGAATTTATTTTTTGCAAGTTTATAAGCATAGATACCATGTTCGAATTTTCCCTCTCAATACACTAAACCAAAGCCTGACATATGAATCAAAAATTTTAAAAAAATAATTTGCCCCGGAAACCCATTTAGAATAGCTGAAAAAAGGTTTCATGCACCTGCTTTTTTTAGTATGTTGGTCCTCCAAGTGATGTATTACCATATCATCTATCCGGGAAATATTAAGATAGGTGTTCGGCTATAATTTAGATATTAATTTAATGATTTACATTTAAAAATAAAACATAAAAATACAAAAAATCAGGAGAAAATACATCGTGAACGCAACAAAGGCATATGCGACTAAATCATTTACAGTTATTGTACTGTTTATGCTGATCATCGGCGGGGCGGTAAGTGCCGGGATTTTTTTTGGACTAAAGAAACTTGCATTTATCTTTGCACCAGGTTCTGACGGCATTATTACTATTCCGGGAATTAATGCGACATTTACCATTCAAACCCTGGCCGATCTGGCTCGTTTTATGGAGACGGCGACAACACAGTATATAGCCTATATTAGTATATTTACAGTCCTTGTTTTTTTCGTTTTAAGTCTTATTCTTTGGGTCCTTTTGAAATCAAGTGTGGGGTCTTTGTTTAAAACTCTTGCTTTTGAACCTGCCGGCAAAAAAGCGACTGGAAGTGGTGAAGGCCCAAAGAAAAAGGATTTTGTAGAGAAACGATTGGAACAGGAACGCCAAAAAAGACTTTTTCTGCATTTTATATCGGTGTTACAACGGGAAGGACGATTGCTGGATTTTTTTGCCGAAGAACTGTCTGTGTATGATGATGATCAAATTGGTGCTGCCGTTAGAAGCATACAGGAAGACTGCAAGAAAAGTGTAGATAAGTATCTGTCTTTGGTGCCGGTGATTGATAAGCAAGAAGGTGATGAGGTTGAAGTTGAACCGGGTTTTGACCCCAATGCCATTACATTAACGGGGAATGTTTCCGGTGAACCTCCCTTTAAAGGGGTGTTAAGACATCGGGGATGGAAAGCGGCAAAAAATGAGGTGCCTAAACTGTCTGATGTACAGGATGCCTCCATTGTTGCACCGGCAGAAGTAGAAGTTGAATAGGAAATTTTTATTTATTTGTAGGAGTGTGCCGTGAAAGAGGGCAGATATATCGTTGGAATAGATCTTGGGACAACAAATTGCGTGGTGGCCTATTCAGATATGGAAGTTGAAAGAGCACCCAGGGAAATGGCGAAAATAAACATTTTCAGGGTGCCGCAGCTCACAGGTCCCGGGGTGGTTGAATTAAGAGATTCCCTTCCCTCGTTTCTTTATGTTAAGGAGGGGCACGAAAACGATTCAGACTCTTTAGTTCTGCCATGGCAAGAAGAAGATGCATTGACTGTCGCCGGTGAATTTGCCAGAGAACGCGGTGCTGAAGTGCCCCATAAACTGATCTCCTCGGCAAAGTCGTGGCTGTGCAATGCGGCGGTGGATCGCGAAACTCCCATTCTGCCCTGGAATACCACAAAAGATATCGAGAAACTTTCTCCGGTCCAGGCCTCCTGTGCGCTGCTCAGGCATATAAAAAATGCCTGGAATCATGAAATGGGTGAGGATGATCCGGATCTCTGTCTTGAAAATCAGTCCATCTACCTGACGGTTCCGGCTTCGTTTGATGCCGTTGCCCGGGAACTGACGGTGAAGGCTGCCCAGCTGGCCGGTTTGAATGACATTGTGCTTATTGAAGAGCCTCAATCCGCCTTTTATGCCTGGATTGACAAAGCCGGTGATGATTGGAGAGATCAAGTGGAAAAAGGCGATCTGGTCCTGGTCTGTGATATCGGCGGCGGTACCAGTGATTTCAGCCTTATTGAGGTGGATGAGAACGAGGACGGCCTTCTAAGCCTTGAACGTGTGGCTGTGGGTAATCATCTGCTTGTCGGAGGCGACAACCTTGATTTAACGCTCTCCTACTTTCTTGCGGCCCAGTTAAGGGAAAAGAAACAGAAATTGGATGACTGGCAGATGAGAGGACTTGTTCACTCATGTAGAAAAGCCAAAGAGAGCTTGTTTTCAGCCGACGGTCAAGATGAATATCCAGTCACGGTTTTGGGAAGAGGCTCCGGCCTGATCGCCGGCACGATCAAAGTGAGCTTGAAGCTTGAGGAGATACAGCAGGTTGTGCTGGATGGTTTTTTCCCGAAATGCAGTTTGGATGACAAGCCGGCTAAAAGCAGCGCCGCCGGTATGAAAGAGTTTGGGCTTTTATATGAATCTGATCCAGGTATTACCCGGCATTTGGCCCAATTCATATCTTCCCATACCAATGACCAGGGAAATCCGAGACTGCCCACTGCCGTTGTATTTAACGGCGGGGTCATGAAATCCCCTATGATCAGAGCGCGGATTCTGGATGTGCTCAATCAGTGGCACGCGACAGCCGGCAGTGGTGAAATCCGGCAGATCAATGCGGTTGATTTTGATCTTTCCGTAGCCTGGGGCGCCTCTTATTATGGTCAGGCCACACGTGGAGAGGGTATCAAAATACGCGGTGGGCTCGGGATGTCCTACTATATGGCTATTGAAGCTGCCATGCCGGCCATTCCAGGGCTTGCCATGCCCACCAGAGCGCTTTGCATTGCTCCCTTCGGCATGGAAGACGGCAGCCAGGCAGAAAGCAAGGACCGTTTGTTTAATTTGGTGGTGGGTGAAAAAGTCACCTTTGATATCATGAGTTCTCCCAACCGGCCCGATGATCAGCTCGGTGATGTGATCGATAATTGGGAGGATGAGGGGATTACAGACTTAACCTCCATTGAAACTGAACTTGAAGGAACGGATGAAGGGTTTATACCTGTTACGTTTGAAGTAAAGGTGACCGAGATCGGCACCCTTGAATTTTGGGCCTGTGCACGGGATGATGATAGAAAATGGCGCTTGGAGTTGAATGTAAGACCCAAGGTGTAGTGGCGGGTAGGAGAGTATAGTGGATTTTCAAGATAAACGGTATGTGGTCGGCATCGACCTGGGAACGACCAATTCAGCGGTATCATACGCGGATCTGACGAGCATCGACACCAATAAAGCCGGTGGGGGCATCGGCAATGCCATAAAAGTTTTCAAGGTGCCCCAATTGACCGGACCGGGTGAATTTTCACCTGCCCCCGTGCTGCCCTCTTTTTTATATATTCCCGGAGAGTACGATGTTGCCAAAGAGGCATTAAGGCATCCCTGGAAAAAGGAAAGCGACCTGTTTGCCGGTGTGTTTGCAAGAGAGCATGGGGCTCAGATTCCATCCCGGCTGGTGTCATCCGCCAAAAGCTGGCTGTGTCATTCCAGGGCCGACCGTGAAGCCCCGATTCTGCCGTGGGGATCCCAGAATGTGGATAAAATATCCCCGGTCAAGGCGACTAGTGAATATTTAAGGCATATTCGAAAGGCATGGAATCATTTTGTTAAAGACGAAGACCTGTTTCTTGAAAATCAATTCACCGTCATCACCGTTCCAGCGTCGTTTGATGAAGCAGCCCGTGAATATACACTAAAGGCCGCAAGAGATGCAGGATTCAGCAAAAACATTACCCTGCTGGAAGAGCCCCTTGCCGCATTTTATGCCTGGGTGACGCGCCATGAGCATGACTGGCAGGCCCATGTTAAAGCGGATGATCTGATCCTTGTTTGTGATGTGGGCGGGGGAACTACTGACTTTACCTTGATCTCACTGAAAGAGGCTGAGGGCAGTCCACGGTTTGAGCGGGTGGCTGTCGGGGATCACCTCATTTTAGGCGGAGATAATATTGACCTGACCCTGGCCCGTTATGTCGCATCAAAATTCAAACAGAAAGCAAACCTTACGGCGGATCAGTGGAAAACACTGAGTTATAAATGCAGGGCCGCCAAAGAGACCCTGCTTTTGGACGGCGATGACAATAAGGCCGGTGATGAAAACCGTGCCAGAATCGTTTTACGAGGAGAGGGCCGCTCCCTTATCGCAAATACATTGTCTGCGGATCTTGAAAAAGATGAGCTGGAAGATATTTTGTGCAACGGCTTTTTCCCGGAGGTGGAACCCAGTGCTGCCAATCCTAAAAAAGCTGGAAAGGCAATCGCCGAATTTGGGCTGCCCTATGAGCAGGAACCTGCAATTACCCGTCATATCGGATGGTTTTTAGAGCGCCATCGTGAAAGCGTCAACGCGGCTCTGGGTAAGGACCCCATACCGGATCATATTTTGTTTAATGGCGGCTCACTGAAACCCTCCGTGTTTCAAAATAAAATCAGGTCGGCCATCGGAAAATGGTTTTCCTGTGAGGATCAGGCACTGCCCACAGTGCTGGATAATAGTGATCCGGATCTTTCTGTTGCTCTAGGCGCCTCTTACTATGGTCTTGTCAAGCAAGGTATCGGTGTGCGTGTGGGCAGCGGCAGTCCGAGAAGCTATTATATCGGCGTTGCTTCGGATCATACCAAAGAAGCAACTTGTGAAAACGTACTCTGCGTTGTGGAGCGTGGCCTGGATGAAGGATCGTTGATCCAGATGCCGCAGATGGAATTTGAAGTTGTCGCCAACCAGCCGGTTGTTTTTTCAATGTTCAGTTCCAGTTTCAGGTCCGGTGATAAAAGTGGCGACATTCTCCCGGTGGATGATTCAATGACACCGCTGCCGCCGTTGAAAACCGTCATTAAATTTGGAAAAAACGGGGATTCAAAACGGATTCCGGTCAAGGTTGAGGCCGAATATACGGAGATGGGGACCCTTGCCATGTGGTGCCGTTCAAGTGTGTCATCCCATCGTTGGAAGCTCCAATTTCAATTGCGTGAACCCCAGACTGGAGAAACCGGCGAGAGTGAAGTCTATGATGATGATACGGTAAATCGTGTCCGGGATCTCTTGACAGAAGCCTTTTCCGGTTCTGCCGGCAGCCCCCGGTTGCCTTCTGTTGTCAAAAATATAGAGAAGCTGGTGGAGACAAAGAAAAATAAATGGCCGTTGTCTTTTCTTAGGGCCGTGGCCGATCATTTGATTGAAAATGTCAAATGGCGGTCCAACAGTCCGGAACACGAAGTGCGCTGGTTAAATTTAACCGGATTCTGCATTCGGCCCGGCTTTGGCGATGCCTTTGATGAAGGGCGTATGCCGAAATTGTGGAAGGTATATTTACAAAGAAGCTTGTTTCCTAAAGCCAAGCAAAATGCCGTTGAGTGGTGGATATTTTGTCGACGCATTGCAGGGGGCTTGACCGCCGGTCAGCAACGGCAGTTTTTTCAGGATGTTTCCGGTTATTTGCTGGCAAATAACGGTGCCGGAAAAAAAGTACCCAAGCAGGAAATGACCGAAGTGTGGATGTCCGCAGCAAATATGGAACGCCTGTTGGTAAAAGACAAAATCGCTTTGTCAAAAAAGCTGATCCCCCAGTTGAAACCGGGCAAAACGCCGCATCAAATGTTTTGGGCGTTATCCAGACTCGGTGCCAGAGAGCTTCTTTACGGCTCTGTGGATAGAGTCGTTCCGGCAAAAGAGGTGGAGAAGTGGACCAATCGTTTGATAAAAATCAACTGGACCTCCAAGGATCAGATCGCGTCGGCGTTGACTCAGATTCTCAGAAAGACTGGGGATCGGACCCGTGATGTTTCCCAGGATATTATTCAAACAATGGTCCCTTGGCTTGAGCAGATGAAGGCGCCTAAAAAGTCCCAGGACATGATTCAGACCGTCGTGCCGATTGAGTCGGCTGATGAAGCTTCCATTTTTGGAGAAAGCCTGCCTCAGGGTCTTATACTTCGCAGTTGTTCTGAAAAAGGTAAATAGGGCCCGACCGAAAGCTTTTTTTTCTATATTATGTTGTAAAAAAAGGACAACATGAACAAATTTGCATATTTCATGTCTGGATATGCTCTTAAGGCATTATCCGGGCTTTCCAAAGCCCGGATAACCATTCATAATCGAGAAAGGATTCCGGAAGGGTCCATTATATTTATCGCCAACCATTTCACCAGAATCGAAACGATTTTTTTACCGTATCATCTTTATAATATAACGAAGAAAAGGATATGGTCCCTGGCCCATGCCGATCTCTTTGCGGGCGGATTGAAAAACATTCTTGATGTCATGGGCGCTATCTCCACCAAAGATCCGAATCGAAACGACCTTATTACCAAAACCCTTTTAGGCGGCGACGCGTCATGGATCATTTTTCCGGAAGGAAGAATGGTGAAAAATAAAAAGCTTGTCAATGAAGGCAGATTTGAAATTCAAGTCGATAAAGTGGTTCATCGCCCCCGTTCCGGGGCTGCAGTGATCGCACTTCAAAGTGAATTTTACCGGGAACGGCTCCGGCGAATGAAAACCATAAACCCCAAAGAGTTTAAACGACTCATCGACTGGTTTGAAATCAAGGACCCGGAGAAGGTTTTAAGTCAAACAACCTATATGGTGCCCACAAATATCACCTATTATCCCATGCGGGCAAAAGAAAATCTGCTCACTTCTCTTGCCAAAAAGCTAATGGAAAATCCATCCCAGCAGATTATGGATGAGCTGATGACCGAGGGCAGTATGATTTTATCCGGCGTGCAGGTTGATATTCGGTTTGCAGATCCCATAAAAATTTCGGATTATCTTAATAATTCATTTGTTGAAAGCGATCTGACATCAAGACGAAAAATTTTTTTCAGCAGACGTATGTGTTCCGCCCCTGTTATAAAAACTGCAAGTCAGGACATTCTCCACAGATTCATGGTCGATGTGTACGGCATGACCTCCCTTAACTATGATCATATCTTTACCTGCCTTATCAAGTATATGCCGCCTTCATCCCAAGGCATTGATCCCTATGATTTACGATGCCGGGCTTATCTTGCAATTGCCGGAAAAGTCATTGAAAGCGGCCGCTGTGTCCACAACGCTTTTTATGAAAACCAGATTCATCTATTGACAGACGATAAAAATGAGAGATTTACTAAATTTCTTGACACAGCCCTTGAAACCGGTGTGCTTTATGAAAAAAAAGGAAAGTTTTTTAAAAAACAGGAAAAATTTGCATCAGATGTCGGTTTCCAGGGGGTGAGAATGGAAAACCCCCTTTATGTGGTTGCCAATGAAGTGGAGCCGCTACAGGACATCGTTTTTTTCATTAAAGGTATTGCCGAGAAAAGTGATGTTGAAATTGATCAGCAGATTCGCCATGCGTTGAAAGATAAAGTTCTAAAAGATTATGATCTTGATTACGAAAAATGTAAGTCCCCAAGCGAACCCTTTGACAAAGAGGCCGGAAGCCCCATTTTTCTTGATCCGGGTAAAGGAAGGCCCGGTATTCTTTTAATTCACAATTATCTATCCTGCCCCAAAGAGATGAAACCCCTGGCCTCTTTTTTCAGTAAGCTTGGTTACACTGTGTTTGTGCCGCGTCTTAAAGGGCATGGCACCTGCTCTGAAGATCTTTCACAGATAAATCATAACGACTGGATTGACAGTGTGGAAGAAGGTTATGTTCTTTTAAAGCATAGAACGCCGTACGTTTTTGTCGGCGGGTTTTTTACAGGCGCCGGCCTTGCCCTTGAACTTGCCTCCCGGATACCGGAAATCGCCGGTGTGTTTGCTGTTGCCCCACCGTTAAATGTCAAAGATATGGGGTGGCGTCCCTTTACTGCATCTGAATTCTGGCACCGCATGTTGCAAAAGGCACTTTTTGTTGACAAACGGTCTGATGACAGTGATGAGTGTACGCAAAATACATGTGTGACATGCTACAATGAAAATCCTGCCCAAGGCATGAAATCGCTTGAAAGACTGATTAAACACCTGGAACAAAGACTGATGTCTGTTACAGCACCCCTTTTATTCTTGCAGTCCGGCAAAAAGTTCCACAGCAACACGGAAAATGCTTTAAAATTGTTTAAGCTTGTCAACGCCACTCGCAAAGACTTTTTCTTTTTCAATGAGGACTGCCACAATCTGCTTTCGGGCAGTGAATCAACACGGGTGTTCAGATCCATTGCCGATTTTTTTGCCTTGGTTGAACAGGAACGCTACCAGTCTATGGGAAAATAATCCTTTAAAAATTTCCCACACCAATGTTTTCCCGTTAAAATACCGTGGAAAAACGGGTCGCAGATCCGGGCCGCGCCGTCCACAATATCCAACGGGGGCTGAAAATCATGGCGCGCTTGTTTTAATTTGGCAAGCTGTGCCGGGTCCTCATCCGTGACCCAGCCGGTATCCACGGCATTCATGTAAATGCCGTATTTGGCAAGATCCTCGGCAGCCGTATGAGTGAGCATGTTTAATGCCGCTTTGGCCATGTTGGTATGGGGATGGCGGCTGCCCTTTTTAAAGCGCAGGAATTTGCCTTCCATGGCCGAGACATTGACAATGTGTTTTTGACCGGTAAAGTCAGATTTCATCATCTGGGCCAGTCGGTTGCACAACACAAACGGGGCCACATTGTTGACCAGCTGAATTTCCAACATCTCCGCCGTTTCAATTTCTCCCAGTTTCAGTCGCCAGGAGTTGGTTTTTCGAAGATCCACCTGTTGAAGATCTGCATCCAGAGCCTTTTTGGGAAATACCTGAGGCATATCTATACTGTGGTCATAGGAATAGGGAATCTGTGAGAGTTGGGCCGATTGCCTCAGCCCGATGCCGGGGGCGTTGCCGCTCCAGGAGACCGGCAACGCCTCTTCTTCACCCAAATCGCGGGGACGGCCTGTTGTCACCTGGGCAACGCAGTCCTGGTAATGACCTAAAAGCATTGCCGCTTCAGGAGGTAACAATGAAATTTCTTGTTGTTCGGTGTCCATCAGATGGGCATAAAATCCAGGTGGGCGTCGAACGGTCTGGGCCGCATTATTGATTAAAATATCAAGTCGCCGATATGTCTGTTTTACATGATCACAAAACAGCTCCACGCTGGGAATATGACGCAGGTCCATCCCGTAGATATGGAGCCTGTGTCCCCACTGGTCAAAATCAGGTTCTTTGGAAAATCTTAAGGCGGAGTCCTTGGGAAAACGTGTGGTGGCAATCACCCGGGCCCCGGCTTTGAGCATCATCACCGTGGCCTGGTAGCCGATTTTAAGCCTGGAGCCTGTGATGACGGCAGTCTGTCCTTCAAGGGATGCGGTCTGGAACCGCTTTTGGTAGTTGAGTTCTGCGCATTCAGGACACATGCTGTCATAAAAATGGTGGAGCAATGTAAATTCAGCTTTGCACACATAGCAGTTGCGGGGAGAATCAAGGTACTCTGCAGCAGCCTGACCTTCAACTGCAGGACTCTCAAGTTGGGGCGGCGCTATGAACACCGATGCTTCCCTGGCTTTCCTGATTCCGGTTTGCGCTCTCAGTCGCCGTTCTTTTGCGACAACGGCAAGGCGTTTCTGCCGCTTTTTATCTTTGTTGCGTTTTTTTATTTCAGCTTTATCCGGCCTGGATATTTTGCCGGCAGCCTTAATCAAAGCAATGCGGTCCGCTTCACAAATTTTTGTCAAAAGCTCAGATCGGTCCGCCAGGGTTTCCAGTACCTTAATGCATCGGTGAATCTCTTCTACTATACGTTTTTCATCTTCCGGGGCGGGTTGCTCCCCACAAAGGGTTTTCACGATTTCGCCTTCCTTTAATAAGCATAAAAAAATGGCAATTATTATAGCTGATTAGAAAATTTGTCAACCCGGGGATGGATTTGTTGATGGCCAGCCTTAAAAAAAGCCGGCAGTCTAAAACTAGACTGCCGGCCTTGTATCAGCTCAACTGAAAATCTTACTACATTTCGGTTTCAGGGTGGAAGACGGCTACTTCTTTAAGATCATCTCCCAGGTATTCTCTTTCATTGGGTCCGAGAATACCCAAAGAAAGACAGAGCAGGGTCCATAAATGGACAACGCCATAATGTGCTTCGTAATGTTCGCTGAGTTCATGAATCTGCGCATGGCAGTTATGGCAGGCGGCAATACAATAGTCCGCACCAGTGGCCTGGATCTGCTGATCTTTGATCTTCCCGTAAGTCAAACGTTCGTCTTTGAAGCCTGACTGGAGAAATCCGCCGCCGCCGCCGCAACAAAAGTTGTTGGAACGGTTGGGCTGCATGTCAATGAAGTTTTCTTCACCAACAATGGATTTCACAACAAAACGCAGGTCGTCGGCAATGGGGTCTCCATAGCTTTTTCTGACAATCTGACAGGGATCTTGTACCGTGAATTTAATTTTCAGGTCTTTGTTCCAGTCGGAGCTGGGTTTCAGCCGACCTTCACGGATCCATTTTGCATAGTATTCGTAAATGTTTTTGATTTCTAAATCTGTCGTATCAATGTTGAATTTTTTCGCTCCGGCCCGGACCGAGAAAGTTACGTGCCCTCACTCGGTATTGAGGTACGTTTTGCACCCCAACTTTTTGGCCTGACCAATGGTGGTCGATGTCAGATGTTTCCAGGATTCGTCATCTGCCAGAAACATGCAATAGTTTTCACCACCCCATCCCTTGGAGCCATATGTCCAGTCGATCCCTGCAGTATGGAGAATTTTCCATAAGGGTACCATCTCGTCGGGTTCGGTGACCGGTTCCCTGGAGTTCTGGTTCAGGAAGAATTCAGCACCTTCTTTGTCAATGGGGGCTTCCATCTCTTCAAATTCGGGTTGGGCTTCCCTATATTCTTCGAGAACATCATCAACTACAAATTCAAAATCTTCCTCTGAGGTACCCATGGCTGAACCGGTATCGTGCTTCAACGCCGCGTCACAGGAACCCAAGATGCCTTTGGGCCGCTCTTCTCTGGGCCGTAAAGCACGGGCATTGAAAACAAGCTGGGGAATATCAATCTGCATGGGACAGACATAGATGCAGCGCATGCACATGGTGCACATCCAGGGCCAGTCTGATGCGACAATTTCCTCATCCATGCCCAGGGCAGCCATGCGCAGAAATTTTCGGGGATCCATGTCTGCCAGCCCGGTGGCCGGGCAGCCTGATGCGCAGGCGCCACATGTCAGGCAGGCATTAAGATTTCCGCCCTCGGGCAAAATCTCTTTAACCTTGTCGATAAAAGTTGAGGCCTCTTTCTTTCGGCCCAGTTTGATGACAGTTTCTGCCATGTCGTTTCCTTTCTTAAATACAGTTAAAGGTGAACAATCAGCATGTCAATATTAGTTGTGGTTCCCATGATCACCTGGATATCTGTTTTCCCTAGATAATGTCAGACAGTTTCCTCATGGTTTCCGCCTTAGTTCCATAGAGAAGGTTATTTCTATAACTAATTGATTCTAAAAAGTATAGTATTAGCTAAAGAAAAAATCTTCCTTATGGGTGGAAAACTATAGCAAATAATAATAGTGAATTCAATTGAATGATCAAAAATTGGTGGGTTGATTTAATTATAGTTAGGTCTGTGTTTGATAAATTGGGCCTTTTAATGTTTATTGTATTTAAACGGAAACCTGTAAAAATCGATAAATTTCTTTCATGAACCGGGTGTATGGGTTACAATGCCGGGGATCTTGAGCATTTAAAAGATGAGCAGGTTTCATGCCGCACCAAAATTATAACGGACATGCATCAGTGGATCGGAGAACATTTTTAAAACTTGCAGGATCAGCTATCCTTTCAGGAACATATCTGCCGCTTTCCAGTGGATTAAAAACGGCATGGGCGCTTGAGGCTTCTCAATGCCAATCACATGCCCCTGACCAGGGTGTCAAGGATGCGCTTGTGGGGGCCAGGGAATTAACCAGAGACCCAAAATTTTTAAAGATCCGTTTTTTTGATCGTGACTTCAAAGATGATGTTTTTTTGCCTGATAATGAAATGCCCCTTCTTTTATCAATCCATCTGCGTTTCAAACGTATCCAAAAACAGATCGGCCACGCTAACTTCTGTCTGGCCGGATTTGATGATGCCTTGACGTGTGCCCGGACCTATGGCAACATTGGCGCGTTTTCCAGCCGGGAACTTGATTTCCTTGAAAAGTTATTTCATCGCTCCGCCGGTGATTACGGCTTTATGGGGAAAAGAACGATTCCTCGTCTGACTTGGCAGGTGCCGTCGGGAGACACAGTAAAAATTCAAGGCTCGGGTAATTATCTTTACAAGGGTAAATCCCAAGCGTTGTATCAGGATATTCGGAAAAAAATCGGTACCGAGGCGGTTTTGACGTCAGGTATCCGGGGGGTGTCCAAGCAGTTTTTGCTTTTTTTAAACAAGGCGGTGAAAAGCCGGGGGAACTTGTCCATGGCCTCTCGATCTTTAGCGCCACCAGGTTATTCCTTTCATGCCACCGGAGATTTTGATATGGGAGAAAAAGGGTTTGGTGTAGATAATTTTACGGAAAAGTTTACCCGGACCCGGGTGTACAGCCGGCTGTCGAGCCTGGGTTATATTCGGTTCAGGTATGGGCCGAAAAATCATTTAGGTGTCAGATATGAACCCTGGCATGTTGAAGTTGGGGGCTAAAAATCGATTTGGTTCCCTATCAATTTAAGTTTATTTAACGTGAAGGTCTGTCTAACCTGCACAGATCTTTCAAATTTCGTTGTGGGCTAAGCCTGGGTCAGGTCAGCCCGTGGCTGTTATAAAAAGGAGAAAATGTCAATGTTGATCAACCTTCTGATTTTGAGCGTTGCGGTATTTTTGGTGGCTAATTTTTTACCCGGTATCCAGGTTAAACATTTTGGGACTGCCGTTATCGTGGCCATTGTCTACAGCCTGGTCAATTTTTTCTTTGGCTGGCTGCTGATTATTTTATCCCTTCCTTTTATAGTTATTACGTTTGGGCTGTTCAAGCTGGTGATCAATGCCGTGTTGCTGTGGATCACCGATAAAATGCTTGATGATTTTCAAATTAAAGATTTTTTCACAACATTTATAGCAGCCCTGTGTATTACCCTTGTTGATTCTGTGATCAAGTGGGCCATCGCATAAATTAAATGTCCTAAATTTTGGTGTCCGGCTCCCCGCCCCTTAAAGGCCTCGGGCACCCAACTTTCCATGGCACAAATTTTTGCCGCCATGGATTTTTTATTTTTGAAGGGATCGCAATATGCGACCACCATGGCTGTGATGATCAGTATCGTCCCAGTACCTTCAGGGTTTCCACCCTTTTTGCAAGGGCGTCCATCACTGGATTGGAACCCCTGTCATCAAGATCAGCTTCTAATTCTGCATAAAACAGGTATTCCCAAGGCTTACCGGCCACGGGCCGTGATTCCAGTTTAACCAGATTGATATGGTGGTCGCTGAAAACCTGCATCACTTCAAGCAGAGCGCCCGGACGGTTGCCGGTTGAAAAGATAATAAAGGTTTTGTCTGCCTTTTTATGTCCTGTAAATTCCCTGGCAATCACGGCAAATCGCGTGTAATTCATGGGGTTATCTTCAATGGATTCGTGGGCAACGGTCATGTCAAAAATTTCAGCAGCAAGGGCAGGACCAATGGCGGCCACTGACGGATCGAGTTCCTTGGCCTGGTTTACGGCAGAGACGCCCGTGCGCACAGGTAAAATTTCAGTGGTTGTCATCTGTACCAGGTAGTTTTGGCATTGGGCAATGGCATGGGCCGGGGCAAGGATGGTTTTGATCGACGAAACGTCTGTCTTAGGATGGGTGATCAGCGCATGTTTAATACGGATGGTGATTTCACCAATAATTTTCAGATTGTGGGTTTGGAGCAGATCATAGTTTTCGTGGACGGATCCGGACAGGGAGTTTTCCACAGGCACAATACCATAGGATGCGGTGTTGTTCTTAACGGCAGTAAAGACCTCTTTGAATGACATCATGGCCACTGGGGCGACATCATTTCCGAAATAGGAGAGGCAGGCCTTGTGTGAATAAGTTCCCGGTTCCCCGGTGATGGCACAGGCCGCTGCATTCTGAGTATGGGCGGCAGGGATAAGTTCCTTTTTTTTCAGGTAATCAAAATCCAGTTGTTTGCCAACCACAGGCGCAATCACATAAATATCTCTGGTCAGATTGCCGAATTGTTCAGGAGAAAGGCTTTCAGCACCATCGGAAAGGCCATTGTCCGGATTGTTATGCACCTCAATCATTAGGGCATCGGCCCCGGCTGCCACTGCAGCCCGGGCCATGGGCGCCACCTTTTCACGGATGCCGGTGGCATGGCTGGGATCAATGACAATGGGCAGGTGGGTAAGCTTTTTTAAAATCGGGATGGCAGACAGGTCCAGGGTGTTACGGGTATAGGGCTCAAAAGTTCTGATACCCCGCTCACACAGGATGATATTGGTGTTGCCCCCGGCGGCAATATATTCGGCAGACATGAGCCACTCCTGGATGGTGGCCGCAAGGCCGCGTTTGAGTAGCACGGGCTTGCTCATTTTACCGGCACATTTGAGTAATTCAAAGTTCTGCATGTTCCGGGCCCCGATCTGGACCACGTCCACATATTTTTCCATCAGCTCCGCCTGGGTCGTTGAGGTCATTTCCGTCACCACGCCAAGGCCGGTCTCTTCCCGGACCTGGGCCAGAATTTTTAAACCTTCTTTCTCAAGTCCTTGGAACGAATAGGGTGAAGATCGGGGTTTATACGCCCCGCCCTGGAACAGGATGGCCCCGTATTTTTTTACTTTTTTTGCAATGGTCATGGCCTGGTCCAAACTTTCAACACTGCAGGGGCCTGCAATGATGGCGATACGGTCACCGCCCACGGTTATCTCTTTGGCCTTGACTAGGGTGTCTTGTGTCTTAAACTCCCGGCTGACAAGTTTGTAGGCCGAGGAAATGGGTACAGCCGTCTCCACTCCATCAAGATCTGCATAATCTTCGACATTTCGCTTTACCCTTGTAGCTGTGATACCGATGACCTGTCTGTCGGCGTCTGTTATCCGGTTTATAATACATCCGTCAGTGGCCAGGGACGCGCTAATGGCTGTCTGCTGTGCGTCTGTTATAGTCGGTTCAAGTATCAGTTTCATCCGCTGAAATTCTCCTTCTCCCGAGGGCTGTTTTAGGCCCTGATGTTTGTAAAAAAACAAAAACCCCGGAAAAGATTTTCCCGGGGCTTTCGGCCTGAAAACAAAAAGGCCCCGGGTGGTCTTACCGTCCACCCGGGGTCTGTATATGTAGAATTTACATAAAGCTAAACCGGATGGACGCCTCTAAAATAATAGAAGCGTCCAGAAGTAAAATAGGTAAAGCTAAAAAAGAAATTGTCTGTTTTGATTTTTCTCATTTTTTGTTTGCCTTTAACATCATATTAAAACATCATAAAATTAGCAGCGGCCCTGGAACATGTCAAGGTGAAATCATAATTGGCTTTAAAAATTTAGAGCCAATTGTACTTGTATGATCAAAGCGCCTGGGATATATATTTCATAACGAAAAATTAGGTTGCCGGTATTTGATCCGTCACATTTTTTCAAATACTCCGGGAACCTGTTATTTGAAGGATGACGGGAACAGGAAGTCGAAAAAAAACAATGGACAACTTGTTAAAAAATAAAAGAATACTCCTCGTTGGCGGCAGTTCCGGGATTGGGCTTGCTGTGGCAAAGCAGGCATACAAAGCCGGGGGGGAACTGATTTTAGCCTCCCGGAATGCGGCAGAAAAAAATAATGAATTAGTCACAGCTGTTGGCCATAATATTGAGACCTATTCATTTGATGTGACATCTGAAAATGAAATAGTCACAGCATTAGAAAAAATTGGAAAAATCGATCATCTTGTGATTACCGCAAGGCCGTATATAACTCCGGCTCTATTTGTCGAAACGAATCTCAAACAGGCACAACAGGCGTTTGCAACAAAGTTTTGGGGTCAGTATCAGCTTATACAGAAGGCACACGGTCAAATTCGTCAAAATGGCAGCATTATTATGACCACAGGCATTGCCGGTGAAAAGATTTACAAGAATTTTTCAACGATGGCCATTATCAACAGTGCCATAGAGGCATTCTGCCGGGCATTGGCAATTGAATTGGCGCCTATCAGGGTTAATATCGTAAGTCCTGGTTTTGTTACCCCTAAATCTTCGCAAGTAGAAAAATATGCTGAACAATTCCCTTTGGGTAGAATTGCGTCACCTGAAGAAGTAGCTGACGCATATATTTATTTGATGAAAAGTCCTTATATAACAGGAACAACTGTCGTGATTGATGGTGGGGCCAGGTTAATATAAAAGACGCGGGAAAATATCATGACAACGATTATCGAAATTGCAGAATCAATGCAGCAAGATGCCTGGAAGGTCATTAACGACACAAATATTATTCAAATATGGTCTTCGATAGGAGCAACGATTAATTTAGTCGGGTCACTAAAAATGGGGCTGTTGGTAAATAATCGGGACATTGATTTTCATATTTATACGACACCATTCAAGCTTTCGGATAGTTTTTCCGCCATGGCCAAACTTGCAGAGAATAGATTTATTAAAACAATAAGTTACAATAATCTTCTTGGTGCAGAAGATAAATGCATTGAGTGGCATGCGTTTTACGAGGACAAAGATGGCCATTCCTGGCAAATTGATATGATTCATATTTTAAATGAATCTGTCTATGCCGGACATTTCGAAAAGGTTGCAGAACGGATCTCTGCAGTTTTAACGCCGGAGATTAGAGCCAATATTCTTCAAATCAAAAATAGTATTCCCATTGAAAAAAAGGTAATGGGCATCCAAGTATATAAAGCCGTTATTGAACATGGCATTAAGGATATCGATTCATTTTGGCAATGGAGAGAACAAAACCCGGATGAAGGCATTAATGGATACCCTGAATAGTTTGCTGAAGGCATCATTCCAAGCTATCAGCCCCCTGAATTAGAACGTTCTGTAGAAAATATATTGAAGCCGTTTTTTTTGGAGTTCTTCGCAGTGGTGTTCAGGGCGATTACGATCACTATACAGAGGCAAGTGGAACTGTGTATATCCAAATGCTTTAAAAAATGTTCTTATTTTTTATACAATTTTAAGCTTCATAGTAGATTTGCTCATTCTATTTTGTTGGCTTCCAGAAGTCTATTATATGTCGTCATCTTCCTCGTCATCTTCCATTGTACAAAAATCTAAATCACTTACTATACCCGATAGGTGGGTATAGTAAGTGATTCAAGTTTTTATCGGTTGAGATTTTTTTAAATGTAAATAACTATAGTTATTTACGATCAGTTCGTATGCTTTGTATTGTGTTGATTTTCATCACATAATTTTACAATATAATTTTTTCTTGACAAGCCTAGAAAAAGTATGTTCTAACAATTCGCGCTGTGTGAATCAGTAATATAAAAGTAGAAAAATAATAAAAAAAAGTAGAAAAATAATAAAATAATTTTGGCTCTATTTGAAAAGTGCTGCCAAAGTAAATATTGCCGAACAGGACAGGGCGGTCAGGTACTTTTATGTTAACAAAACAAGCGGGTCGTAAATTATGAACTATAGAATTAATCTAAGAAAACGCATACTTGCCAAACGAATTACCATCCAGAGTGGGTATAAAAATAATCACGTTTTTTTTGTGCGTACGTTTGATTTTGTTTTTGCCTTATTCTTGGTATTTCCAGCCCTTTTCATCATAGGAATCTATTACATTTTATATAAAATAGTTAATAGGCAAAGCGGTTCTTTTATTTATAAAGGAGAGCGGCTTGGTATGGGTAAGAAAATATTTCAAATTTACAAAATTCGGACGCTGTCACTGGTGGATGAAAAAAAATATTATTCAAAAATATTTTCACCCGGAAGTAATTCAGAATTGAAATTCGGCAAATTTTTACGAAGTACTCGGTTGGATGAACTTCCCCAATTATTTAATATTCTTAAAGGCGACATGAGTTTATTCGGTCCCAGACCTCTTAGACAGACTATTTATCTAAAAAACAGGGAGCATATTCCAAACTATGAAATGCGATTTCTGGTTAAGCCTGGCCTGATCGGGTATGCTCAGCTCTTGACGCCTCATTCTGCACCTAAACAAATCAGGGCACTTATTGATAATCATTATGTAACAATACCAAGAAATCCTTTTGGGGATGTTTTATTTATTTTATGGTCAAGTATTGTTCTTTGTAAAAATTTTGCATATGAAATTTTTTTTACCCTAAAAGAAATGGTATTAGTAATTCGATACAATTTCAGTTTACGGAACAGACGACGCATGAGAAGAGTAAAGAGAAAAGGGATAAAGGGGTATATAACAGATTGTGCCTTCAATAAAATGTCAAAAAAAAATGTTCAGGTAGTGGATATTAATAATGAGGATCTTTGCATTATGACCGACCTGGATCTCGATATAGATGAAGAGTTTTGTTTTTGTTTGGAAGCCGTAATTGACAAAAAGCGAAACGCCAAAAGAAAAAAAGCAAAATGTAAATCCATTGTCGTTAAAAAAAGAGAAAATAAGCCTGGGAGAAACTACAAATGGTCGTATGTTCTTGCGTGGGTCCCTGTATCCGCTTTTAATCACTATAAGATTGAGCAGTATATACTAAGACAGAGCATCGCAAAAAACATGGTGGTATAAAAAATTTTATGAAAAAAGTGCAAAATCTCGCCTTTGAATCTTTTGATCAGATTGATAACTGCAGAAGCCTGTCCTTTGTTGCACCTCACCAGGGAGACGGTGCTTCAACTGCAGCCATTGCAACAGCAATATCATTGTTTAAAAACCTTGCGAGCAGTGTTTTACTTGTTGATGGCAATATGGATATACCGTCCCTAAATAGCTGTTTAAATATCCCCCTTTCACCAGGGCTCAGTGATCTTTTGAATAATCCCACTATGCCGATGGATGAATTGATTCATAAAAGTAATGAAGGATTTGATATTATTACAAGCGGGGAAAAGATTGATAAGTGGCTCTTTAAAATGACCTCTGAATCATTTAAACAGATACTGACAAATATGAAAAAAGCCTATGATTATGTGCTGTTTGATTTGAGCCCTGTTAATAGATTTCCCATGATCAATAATATTATGAAACAGTTTGACGGTGTTGTCCTTGTCATTGCATGTGAATCGACAAGATGGGATGTTGTGCAGAACATGAAGGAAAAGCTGGAATCCTCTAATGCAAATATTGTGGGTTTTGTTTTGAATAAAAGAAAATATTATATTCCCAAATGGCTTTACAATTTTGTTTGAGAGAATTTAGATGGTAAATAAACTCTTGATTTTACAATGCATCATTTTTTTTGCGGTATTCTGCTTTTCTTGTTCAACGCAATCGCATATCAGGCCCGGACAGGAAACGGAAATGTCCAAAGAAATGTTTGGCAAACAGACCGCAAGCTTGGAAAGTACGGATATTTTTCCTGTCTACAGGATTATGCCGGGTGATGTGCTTGATCTCCTATTCCAGATAGCCGTATCTTCAGATAAAGATTTTAAACTCATGCCCCAGGATGATATTGAAATTAAGTTTCCGGATTTACCGGAGCTTGATAACGAGCAACGGATCAGGCCTGATGGAAAAATAACACTGCCGTATATTGGAGAAGTAAAAGCGGACGGCAATATGCCAAGGCAGTTAGAAAAAACCTTAAAGGATCTTTATTCCAAGATACTAAATGATCCTGAATTATATATCCTTGTTAAAGAATATGGCGCCAAGATACATGAATTAAAAGAAGCAATCCAGGACCCGCCAAGGGGGCAAAGCAAATTAATCCGTGTGAGGAACGATGGGTATGCGACATTTCCTGTTGTTGGAGAGGTAAACGTATATAATAAAACATTATCCCAAATTACTAAAACTCTGAATGAAAAATTTCATAAAGTGACAGAGGATATTCAGATAAACCTGTTGCTGCATGAGTCTGCAAGTGCCCGGGTTTGCATCATCGGGGCGGTTCAAAATCCTGGATTTTATCCGATAAACAAGCCTGTTACCGTTGTAGAGGCCATCTCCCTGGCAGGGGGATTCCGGGACGATGCGAAGCTTGAGACGGTTCTTGCAATCAGACGGGACGGGGATAAAATGAGGCATCGTATGATTGATCTTAGAAAAATTCTTGCCTCTGATCCTGAGGTTTTTCATACATTCATAAGCATGAATGATATTGTTTATGTACCTAGAACCCGGTTGTCTCATGCATCCCAGGTGGCAAGAGAAATTGGTGATATAATCTTCTACCAGGGATGGTCCGGCGTCAGTTTTAGTTATAGTTTGGATGAGGAAGATTAATCGTTCCTGGAGATAATTTGTGGAAAAATCGGAAAACAGTTTAAAGTATTTTTTTATTGTACTTTTTGCAAATAAGAGAATAATCATAAATATCGCTTTTCTTTTCAGTATCATTTCTGTTCTTACGGCAGTTCTTTATCCCCCGGTTTATTGCATCTCCGGTTTTTTAATCGTTAAGTCTAAAAAAATACAGAATTCTCCGGAAAGTGTTCGGGACAGAGTTTATGACAGGACGATCTTACCGGCAACAACAGAGGATGTTCAGTTGGAAACAAAAATCATTACAAATGATGCGCTGATTCGAACATCAGTACAAGAACTTATGAAACAAGGCGTTTCTTTGTCCATTACGCAAAGCCGTCTTAAAGCTTTCCTTAAAAAAATAATAATAAACCCCTTAAAACGTTTTGCTGTAAATCTGGGCCTTAAAAAAGAGGCGGAGACAGTCTCCCTTGTGGACCAGATCAGCATGAAAATTGCTTCAAACCTAAAAACAGTTATCCTTCCAGGTTCCAATATTATAGAAGTTAAATCCTATCATAACAATCCGGCACAAGGGGCATTAATCCTGGGCAGCATGTTTGATAATTATTTGAAATTCCGGCACAAACTTTTTTCAGATCCGAATGCAGGCGACCTTTTCCGTGAACAGACAAAGACCTATATTGATGAAATTGACCAATTACAGCAGGAGAGACTTAAGCTGTTAAAGGATTTTTCTATCTCTGATATTCATAAAGAAATTGTTAACCAGCTAGATATAATTTTGTCGATGAAAAAAGACTTGTTTGTGCTTGAAGATGAATTTTTAGAGAAGCAGATGACGATGGCATATATGAACAAGCTTTTATTAGAATACGAACCGGCAAAAAACGGCCAATATAAACCATTCCCGTATGATTTTGATGATGAAAAGATTAAAAATTTCAGCAACAGGCTGGATGATTTGTTATTCGAATACCATGATACGCTGCGGGTATTCAAGGCCGATACAAAAAAGGGCCGATTTCTGAAAAACCAGATAAATAAATTGTGGATTGAGCAGGTGGAGTTAATCAGAAAAAAAATTGAGCTACAAAAGAATGATCTGGAAACCCTGAGTCAGATAATTGATACCAAGAAAAAAAATATTGCCGGGTTCATCGATAGAAATGAGCAACTTATAGAGGTGCAATCCAGACTTGGGCGTTTGGATTCTCAAATTTCGCTTTTGAAAAAAAATTATGAGACTTTCTATCAAAAGCTTGAAGAATCAAAAATAGAACAGGCCTCCGAAGCCTCCCAGATGAGCAATGTCCAGATTTTAAGTCGGCCCTCCATTCCTGATAAACCGTTTTTCCCAAGAAAAATAATTGTCATCCCTTTGGGCATACTGACCGGTTTTTTAATCGGTATTTCTGTTGCCCTGATCAGGGAATTTTTTGATAATACATATAAAACGCCCTTTCAGGTAACCCGTCATCTCAATCTGCCCTGTATCGGTTCCATTGGTTATTCCGAAGAAATTATTGAGCAGCCGGTGATAACAAAAAAAATGAGAAAACTATTTTTAATTATATCTATTATTACCATAGCGTTTGTTTTGCTTTTTTTCCCTCGTTGACGAGCTGGGGAAATTTACACATGAAAGATATCAACCAAAGCATACCTATTGCAGTTCTTACTGGAATAATTTTATCTGCAGCAAGTATCGTGCTGTTGTTGCAGCCTGTTCCATGGCTGGCACTGCTGCCCCCCCTCCTGTTGCCTGCTCTCCTTTTATTGGGTCGGTATCCTGAGTATGGTTATTATTTGATGGTTGTACTCATACCCATGAACGCCTGGCAGGGGTTATTGGATAAATACCAGTTTTTAACTATTTCAAAATTAGTTGGAATATTCATCTTATTTGCTGTTCTATATAAAATTATAACCGGACAGGAAATGTTCAGCCGTATAAAGACCAATATGTGGTATCCGCTTGGAGGTTTTTTCCTGATCTCCGTCATATCAACATTGTATTCAAATTATTATTTATCTTGTATAGATGACTTAAGAAAAATTATCACAGCTTTTCTTTTTTTTGCCCTTACAATATTTTTCATCAGAGAAAAGCAATTAAATAAAACCTTGCCGATTTTGTTGATCACCAGTACATCCTTTTCAGCATTTATTGCTGTTGTTGGAAAGATATTCAAGATAGATGCACTTTTTATTGCTATGAATGCGGAAACTACTACCCAACGAGCTATCGGCACAGCAAATGATCCTAATTTTTATGCAGCAATGATCCTTGTAAGCCTACCACTAATCGCACACTTTTTCTTTTACACCACTTCAACAAGGGACAGAATAGTATTTTTAATCCTTTTCATACATAACTGCTATGCTGTTATTCTCACCTATTCACGCGCTGTTATGCTGGTGCTTTGTTTTACCCTTACATTGATTCTGATTGAACATTTTAAAAGAATCAGACTCAACTATTTAGGATTTTTGATTATTATCGTCGGTATTCTGGGCAGCATAGCTGTTTCCAAAATGCCAGAAATGACTATCTGGGAACGTATGATGACACTTATGACACCCCAGGCGGATTTATCTCTCACAAGAAGGGCAAGTTATATACAGGTCGCTAAAGAGGCTGTTGTCTATGATCCGCTCATAGGCTCCGGGCCAGGAACTTTCCCATTTGTTTATATGAACAGCAGATACGCAGCAGCCCTTGCAACAAATGAATCCGGATTTGCCCGGGCAGCCCATAATACCTATCTGGAGGTTCTTGTTGGAACGGGGTTCATAGGTTTCACCCTGTTTCTAACCGCATTTTTTTTCGGAATACAAAATTTTTTTAAGACCCAGAAGTGTTTAAAAAATATAACAAAATATTATGAGGCCTCTTATGTTAGGGCTATGACATACTCCTTTCTTTCTCTCTCTTTTTCCTTTCTGTTTCTCAGCGGTGTATATCGAAAGTATCTCTGGCTTTTTCTAGGACTATCTGTCGTAGTCGCTCACCTTTATAATACAAATGGAGGAGGTCCAATTGAAGACAACTGTTGAATCATATCAAGGCAATTTGCCGTATGACGATGGTATATTGTTTTCGGTTATCATACCGTCATATAATGAAGAGGCGAATATAAACAGGTGCGTCGGATCGATCCGTTTAAATAATGCAAGTAAGTTTCCCTTTGAAATCATCCTGGTGGACAATGGCTCGACAGACAGTACGGTAAGTAAAGTAGAAAGCCTTGGCATTCATATAATTAAAAATGAATCAGGCAAACGGTGCAAAATTGCGGAATTAAGGAACATGGGGGCTAAACAGGCGAAGGGTAAGATCATCGCTTTTCTTGATGCGGATATGACAGTTCCTGACAACTGGCTTGAAACAGCATGGAGTTACTTCCGGGAAGGATTTGAAGGCGCCCTTGGATTTGTTGAGGCTGTGCCGCCGGAAGCCGGATGGGTGGGAAAGATATGGGGAGAGCGTGATTTACACCGGCGAAAGAAAAAAACGGATGTGGATTTTCTTCCAGGTAGAAATATTTTTATCAACCATCATGTCTTTAATAAAATAGGCGGTTTTAACCAATTTCTTTTGACATCAGAAGATAAAGATCTTACTGTGAGGGTAATGAAGGCAGGGTACAGAGTGATCTCTATCCCTGATATTACCGTAATTCATTACGGATATGAGAAAAATTTCAGAGAGTTTGTTCAAAAAGAATTCTGGAGGCAAAGTTCCACACTCCAGTATGCAAAAGAGACCCGATTTTCTTTTAGATCTCTGAAAAATCCTCTTTTCAGTTCTTGGCATTTTATTTTTTTTATCATTCTTGCGGCAACGCTGTTTATACAGAATGTTTTTCTTGTTTTATCTGCTTTTATAATGTGGATTTTGCCATCAGCGCTGATCGCTGTTTCGAATTCTGGAACCAGGCAATCTTTCGAAAGAATAGCCCTTTTGTTTTTTTTAACTTTTGTCAGGTGGAATGTCGCCGGCGCGGCACTTCTCTACCAGTTTATTCACGAAGGCATACGCCACATAAAAAGATGGCAGGCTTGATCAGTTCGTTTACACCTAACGAGAGGAAATTTTGACAACTATAAGCGCCACGATATTTGTTCTGTCCTTACTTGCCATTTCAGGATTTTTTTTCATTTACCCTCTCATGATCCTGGCAGCGTCTATTTTCAGATACAAAAGCCGGGTTTCTCATCATTTTGGGAAACCTTATATCAGCATGATTATTGTGGTGAGAAACGGTGAAGATCTTATTCTAAAAAAAATAGAAAATGCAATATCCATAGAATATCCTTCAGATCAATATGAGATCATCATTTTTTCTGATGGTTCCACAGATAAGACCGTAGAGAAAGTTCAGCCCTTTTTGAATGATAGGATTCATTTATATAAGAGTGAAGAACATACCGGAAAATTTCAGGGTTTGAATAAAGCCGTGGACGCGTCCAAAGGTGATATCATCTTTTTTTCAGATGCGGATGCCATGCTTGACCCCAAAGCTGTTGTGACCATGACAAAACATTTTTCCGATCCTCAGATCGGCGGGGTTTGTGGTCGCAGAATCATTGGTGAGCAAAAAAAATTACTGGCTGAGGCCCAGGACCGTTATTTTTCTTTTGATGCCTGGACCAAAAAAATCGAGAGCAGATCAGGCAGCATTACATCAAATGACGGAAAATTATTTGCCATCAGGCGTGACTTGTTTTCTCCTGTGCCGCCGGGTGTAACGGATGACCTTTATATGGCATTGAATATAGTCAAAAAGAAAAAAAGATTTGTCTTTGAATCCGATGCCCTTGCCTTTATCAGGCTGCCTTCCAGATCAGTGAAACACGAGATTGAAAGAAGGCAGAGAATTGTTTCAACAAGCCTTATGGGGATATTTCTGATGCGGGATCTATTGAATCCCTTTGAATATGGCCTCTATAGCCTTAACCTTTTTCTCAATAAAATTCTCAGAAGATTGCTCCCATTTTTTTTAGTGATCCTGTTTGCAAGCAACTTATACCTTTCTCTTTACAACCCGTTCTACTTTATTACTTTTTTTTTTCAGGTACTTTTTTATTCCATGGCTTTAATATATCCCCTGATTTTCCAAAAAAGGGAAGACCAGAGGATAATAAGCAGGGCATCGTCAATTGTTTTTTATTTTTGCATTGGAAATATTGGCGGGCTGTTTGGTGTATTTAATTTCCTTATGGGTAAACGGATCGTAAAATGGACACCCATAAAAAATGATTCACAGGAGGACGATTAATGAATAAACGAGCAAATTTTTTTAAATTTTTGGGCATGTTATTTGGAATCGGTTTTGTGTGTTTGATTTTTTCCCCCGTTTTTTCCACAGAGAATAACAAAGGGTTGATTGGGATGTCTCTTCCTGCTTCTTTTCGGGCCTTTTCCGATGATTCTCCATGGAATACTCCTATCCCAGAAGCACCTGAAATAGATCGGTATTCAAGTAAGATGATTAAAAATCTTAAAGATACCGCAGAAATTATAAAAGGAGATACTGTGAAATGGACAATGCCGCTGTTTGTCATTGATTCAAATGCTTGTCCATGGATCAGCATCGAATCCGTAAAGGGGGAGCTATATTTTACCGTAGATCCGCATGGTAAAGGGATTGCAAAGAATATTCCCATGCCCGAAGGTGTATGGCCTGATCCGGAACAAGACGCACACATGATTCTTGTGGACCCGAAAGTTGGCACGGTATGGGAGTTTTCCCAGGCCTACCGGGATCGTCACGGTACATGGACAGCCAGTATCATCGACATATGGGATTTGAACGGCACGGGTTGCAGAAGACCCTTCAATGGGTCAAGGTGGTGGCGTTCCGGTGCAAATGGGGGCGGAACCCCCTTGATTGGGGGGCTTATAAGACCTGAAGAGATTGAAGCCGGTGAGATCCGGCATGCCCTTTTATGCGCAACACCCATTAACAGAAAATCTGAACACTATCGTGGCGCCGTCGAACTCTGCGCGCCTGCATCAAGGTCAGACGGATATGGTTATGGGGCTAAATATATCCCTGAAGGTGCAAGAATCCAGCTTGATCCAAACCTGAATCTTGACTCCCTTGAACTTTGTGAAGGCTCAAAAACAGTCGCAAGGGCAATGCAGAAATATGGAATGATTGTTGGTGACAATGCCCGAACATTTAAAATTTATTTTCAAAATTTGGGTCCGGATGGTGGTCCATGGGAAAACTATGACCATTTTAAAGATCTTCAAAATATTCCTGTGGAAGCATTCAGGATATTAAAATGTAACACTGTAACAATAAAGAAAGCCAGAAGAAAAGCCATGGGAACCCGGTACGAAGAATAAGGTTGATGTTGACGTCACAAAACAATAAACAGCGCCTGATTACGAAACGATATGACTAAACTTGAAAAACAAATTGCTGTTCTTAATCTCAGGGCATCTTCCGAGAGCGGAGGAGGCCCTGAGAATATAATATTTAAATTTGCAGAATCCATTAATACCGACCGGTTCTGGTTTGGTATATGCTACCTGAGGAAAAAGGATGTAAGCATATTTAATATTGCAAAACTATATGAAGAAAGAGGGTATCATTTTTATGAGCTTGCCGGAGGCGTTATTGATTTTAGACTGTTCAAATCACTTGTTCGCCTTATCCGGACACACAAGATAGACATTGTCCATGCACATGACCCTAAAACATATGTTTATGCATATCTTTTAGGATTTGTGTTTCCCGATGTAAAGCTTGTTGCCACACTTCATGGGTGGGTTCATCGTCGTGCACGCAGCTCTTTTTATTCAACCATATCAAATTTTGTTTTAAAAAAGTTTAACGCGGTTATAGCTGTTTCCAGGGACCTTGAAAAGCGGGCTGCCCGGGCGGGGATCTCAAATATCCATATGGTTCACAACGCTATTGATACGGATAAATGGAAACCGGATGCGATGTCTGATAAGAACGGCTCGACCACATTTATCATTGCATACATCGGACGACTCAGTAAAGAAAAGGGTCCGATTGACTTTGTTAAGGCAGCAAAGGGAATTATTGAAAGGGATCAGGGGTGCAGGTTTATTGTTGCGGGAGACGGCCCTCTGCTGGAATCAACCAAGCAGTATGTTCAATCGTTAGAAATCTTGCAATATTTCGATTTTAAAGGGAACATTCCGCAAAAAAACATGCCCGCGATTTATGGGGAGATCAATGTGGTTCTTTCCAGTTCCCATACGGAAGGTATGCCGGTCGCACTGCTGGAGGCCCTTGCAACAGGGGTGCCTGTTGTTGCTACTGAAGTGGGTGGTGTCGGAGAGCTGATTCGTCATGGATACAACGGTCTTTTAACTGAAAAAAAAGATATTGAATCACTGATCTCTAATGTCCTTCTACTTAAGAACACCCCTGAATTGGCACAGACTTTAAAGCGTAATGGACGGGATGCTGTAACAAAGAAATTTTCATATTCACATTGGACACAAAAAATGGAGTCCTTGTATGTATCTCTGTCTTTAGAGGGTAGGCAATGAAAGATCCATTGCTGAAGGCAGGAAAGAAATCCCCCCCGACTGCCGGGCTCAATAAATCCCTTTCAATTCTGGGTAAATTTTCTTTGTCTACCCTGGCTGTGACAGCAATTCTTTTTATTCTCCGGATGGTGAAAAATATTGTGTTCACAAGGTTGCTTGGCCCTTCAGGGAGAGGAATATACGGATTGCTCACAACGATTCCGGGGCTTATCATCAGCTTCGGCAATTTGGGGTTTGGGTTAGGCAGCGTCTACCTGCTGTCCAAAAAAAAATATGCGCTTCATAAAGTTTTAGGCAATGCTTTTTTATATTTACTGCTGCAAGGGGCAATCCTTGCCCTGTTTGGTGTTGTTCTTCTATCTTTTAAGGGAATTGTTAAGGCAGACTATTACATTATTGAAAAGTTTAGTTTTTTGGTTTTAGCCGCAATTCCTTTTCTTCTTGCACAGCATACGGGTGGAACCCTATTGCTGGGGATAAAGGATATTCATTTTTACAACATACTGCAGATTCTTTTTTCGGCTTTTCCCATGCTTTTGATGGTTTTGCTCTGGTTGATTACAAAAGACGCTCTTTTTTCAGCCATGGTGGCGTGGACAGTTACAATAGCCCTTGTTGCGGTCATTTCATTTATTCAATTATATAAAAAAGCCGGTAAACGCGTCGGCATTTCGATTTCCTACATAAAAGAAGCCTTCTCTTTTGGTTTACGAGGAAACATAAGCATGTTTGCCAATGAAGTGGTTAGAAGAATTGATATCTTGTTTATTGCCTATTTTCTCGGTGCCACACAGGTGGGTTATTATGCCGTCAGTGTTTCCGTGGCTGAGATACTTCTGGCGTTGCCGGATGCAATTGCCCTGCCTTTTCTTCCCATTCGAATGGGAATGGATAGTTCGGAAGCCGCGTCTTTTTCCCCTTTTGTGATCAAGTATGTATTATTGATCATGGTGTTTGTCTGCGGCATAACCGCTTTGGCTGGAAAGGCCATTATCTTTATTTTATATGGTAAGAATTTTTTCCCTGCTCTTGTGCCCATGCTATGCCTTTTGCCTGGGATTTTGGCGTTATCTCTTTATCAGTTTTTAAAGGCTGATATTTACAGCATGAACCGGCCGGGTTTCATCTCTATTGTCTCTTTAATTACAATGATAAGCAATTTGGTATTAAATTACTTGATGATCCCGCCCTATGGCATTAATGGCGCTGCCATCAGTTCGTCCATTTCCTATGCAGTTTCAACATTGATTCTTTTTGCCTTTTTCCTTCGCAAAACAGGGCTGTCATGGGATGCTGTCCTCCTGGTAAAAAAAAAAGACGTTCACTTTATAATGGATACCATTGTCCCGCAGATAAAGAATCGCATGAGATAGGGGATTTTAGTTTATGAAAACAGCTGTTGTCATACCTGTGAAAAACGAACGGCAAGGTCTGGAACGACTTATCCGGTCACTGATTTCCCAGGTATCTGAACAAGATGAAATCATATTTGTGGATGCGGGATCTACAGACGGCACAACAGAGATGCTCAAGGCCTACAAAGGCAAAATCCACCAGATTAAAGTCTTTTATTGTAAAGGTGCGTTTCCCGGAAAAGGAAGAAATATTGCTGTCCGGAATACGGATGCCGAAATCATTGCACAGATTGACGGGGGCAATCTGCCTGCAGAAAATTGGTTAAGGGAAATTACAGCCCCTATTAAAAACAGGACAGCAGACTATGTAACCGGCAATATCAATTTTATGCCCATCAATCGATCTGTTTTTGGAATAGATATTAATCTGGGAGAGGTGTATGGGATCACCTCCGAACGCAGGAAAAACAGAGATGGCGGCCTGCTGCCTGCAGGCGGTGCGTCGGTCGCTTATAAACGCACTATTTGGGGAAAGGCCGGCGGATTTCCTGAATGGATGCGTTATGGCGAAGATCCTGTTTTTGTAAAAAAAATTTTACAGCAGGATATCAGAACCGTTTTTGCAGAGAAAGCGGTTGTTTACTGGCAGATAGGACCATCTTTTATGAAGATTATGAAACGGATTTTTCTATATCAGATGGCGACAATCCGTACCTGGAAGGATGTTCGGCAATCCGCTTCACGAGTATTGATACATCTCATATTTGTCATATCAATCCTTTCATCAATAATTATTCAAAACGCCTGGACACTGCCTGTCTCTATTTTTATGTTGTTGTTTGTTAAACGGATGATAGGGTCTATGAAAATGTATATGGACAGGATTCATGAAAAATTTGGTCATAATACATTAATTTTTTTCTTGTTTCTGGGTATCGAATTTACGGGGATTTTTTTCAGGATAGCAGGCACAATAAGAGGGCTTCTGTCAGCAAAGAAAAACAGGATTGACTGGGAAATAAAGGTTAATAAATACTTGGCATCATGATGGGATTATCTCAAACACAATCAAATTTTAAAGGAAAACTCAAATATGCCTGGGCCTGTCTCGGCAGCAGAACCGATCTGGGAAAACGATATCTGAGCTTTGTGAATAAAAAAAACAATGATCAGAGTGTAATTATTCTCATGTATCATAGAGTTATTAACCCTGAAAAATGCCGTGATATTTTTTCGACTTCCCAGATAACTGTGACAAAGGATACCTTTGAGAAACAGATAAAATTTCTTTCAAATCACTACAAACTGTTATCCCTGGAGGAATTTTACGGTTATCATTCCAATGGAAAACCGTTACCTGCCAAGACTGCTGTTCTTACATTTGATGATGGGTGGGAGGACAACTATCTCAATGCCTTTCCAATTTTAAAAAAATACAAAGTTCCGGCCACTATTTTTTTAACAACCGGTTTTGTAGGGGAGACCTTTGTTTTCTGGCAAGAGAAACTGCGTTTTTTGTTAAAAGAATTTTTGAAAAAATCAGTTGATGAACGACGTTTTTTTCTGGAAAAATTTAAAAATCTACCTGGTCCCCTTAAAAGTTGCATGGCGCTTAATGATAAATCGGCCATAGTGGATTTACCTGATAACCTAATGGATATGCCTGAAAAAGACCGGACAGTTTTTATGAATGACTTAGAAGAATTCTTAGGATTTCCGGAATTTCCAATCAAAACCAATGGGTTTATGACATGGGAAAACGCACGGGAAATGTTAAAAGATAAAATTGATTTTGGATCACATACTAAGAATCATAAAATTATGACAAAATTATCTGCCAAAGAGATTCACAAAGAAATAACAGTGTCGAAAATAAAGATTGAAAAAGAGCTGAATATACAGGTTCGGGCGTTTGCATACCCCAATGGATATTTTAATAAAATTGTCATGGAAAATGTAAAAAAAGGCGGTTACCGGTATGCCGTAAGCGTGGATACAGGACTGAACAATATACATACAAATCCTTATTGCCTGAGAAGATTGAATATAAATGAAATACGTTTTTTAAAACCTGGCGGCGGCTTTTCAGAAGATCTGTTTTCTGCTCGATTATGCAACTGGCTTTGATAGCAGGGAATTAAAATGAGCAAGAATAATAATATGAAATTCTTCCGTATTGAGTATGATATCAACCCGGTTCGCCATATTGACCATTTAGAATCCATCAAAGAAGAATGGATGGCGGTGCACAAAGAAAGCCGCTTACAATCCCCTTTATTGTCGTTTGAATATATACAACTCTGGTATACTTGTTTTGCATCCCCCGATCAGGTCCGGGTTTACATTGCCTTTGATGAAGGAAATGCCATAGGATTTTTGCCCCTCATATTATGCAAAGAAAAAGGTGTAAGGATACTTAAAGGTTTATCAAATGACTATTGTTGCCATTGTGCGCATTTGTGTCGCAAGGGAGATGAGATTCAATTTTCAGAATTGATATTAAACGTCCTTCTAAAAGACAGGCATGAGTGGGACGTACTCAATTTTAATTTTTTATATTCTTTCTCAGATTGTCCGGATTTATTCAGTGACAGTCTGCTTGATAATATGGGGTTGCACTGGAATAAGATCATACGACCAACTTATTCCGTTTTTTTGGGAAAACCTTTTGATAATTACATCCGTAACGATATATCAGCCAATTATAGAAAACACTTAAAACAATTTACAAAACGTTTGAAAAAGTCCGGCAATTACACGTTTAAGTATTATCAGGGGGAAGGTGCATTAAAATTATGGCATGAGTTTGTAAGGATAGAGGATTCAGGATGGAAGGGCGCTTTAAATTCATCAATAAAAAGAACAAAACCTGTTGTTAAAAAATATTATGAAGAGTTTATAAAGATATTATCCGATAAAAAAGCATTGCGCATATATTTTTTAGAACTGAATGATGAACTTATTGCCGGCGGCTTTGGCTATTTTCAAGGAGATACTTATCATTATGAAAAATCCGGATATGATGAAGAATATAAGAGATTATCCCCTTCAAATCTGCTTTTTATTCATATGGTTGAGCAGCTTATCAGTAATTGGCCGCAAATAACAAGAATACATATGTTCCCTTGGAGCTATGGGTATAAGGATCGACTTATTAATGAAGAATCAAATTATTTGGAAACAGTCATTTTCAGCAACACCTTGCGCGGTTTAGTAATGCGCGTTGTTTACAGCTTAAAAGAAAAAATAAAAAAGATTAAAAAACGGCTGAACCTTAAAAGAGAAAACAGTCCGGAAGGCTATAGAATATGGAAGTCGAATTAATCGAAAATACCGGGAGGCTATCCAAAATCCAAAAAGCGTGGCATGACCTTTTGAGGTGTTCTGCCCGGACAGATTTCTTTGTGCTTCCCCAATGGTTTTTTTCATGGTGGGACATCTACGGAACGGGCAGAAATCTTTATTGTATTGCGTTGTGGGAAGATCAGGTGCTTTGCGGCCTTTTATTGCTGTATAAAATAAAAAAGGGGCCTTTTAGATTGATTACATTCGCAGGATACCCCCATGGATCGGACCGAATGGATTTCATCTTGATGAAAGGCATGGAAAATGAGTGCCTGTCCGCCTTTGTTAAATGGCTTTATAAGCGGGCGGACTGGGATATCGTTGCGCTTCGGGATTTTGGCCCTTTCCCCAATAATTCTAAAATTTTATCGGATATAGTGATCCAGCAACATGAACGGTGTCATGTCTCCGGTGAATTACCCAATTATTATCTGCCACTTCATGATTATAAAAATTTTGATCATTATTATAAAAACAAAGTGGGTAAAAACGGTAGACGCAATTTGCGTAAACAAAGCAACCGTTTGAACAGGCTTACGGATTTTAAATGGGAATTCTTAAACGGCATTGATGAAAAAACAGTCTGTGAGATGAAAGAACTTGATACGCTAAAAAGTTCTCGGGGTTTAAAAGGCATGAGCGCTTTTTCCAATCCGGGAAATGAACCCTTTTTAAAGAGACTTTCCAGAGAAAAAATAAATCGTGAAAACATCCTTTTCTTTTGTTTACGCATCAATGGTAAGCTTGCAGGCTATGCATTGAGCTTTAAATTTAAAAACAGGCTGTTAGGTTACCAAACCTCTTTTGATAAGGCCTATGCCAAATTTAGTATCGGTGTACAAATGATGCACAAGCTTATTGAATATGCCTTTATGGAAGATTATAGTGAACTTGATTTCCTGAAAGGTGATGAAGCGTATAAAAAATTGTATTCGGAGCTTTTTCGAAAGAACAAACGGGTCCAATTCTATAACAAGGGCTTTAAATCATTAATTCTTTACATATACAACGGGAAGATTAAACCGTTAAGGATAAGGTTGGCAAAGCACAGGTTTTTCACAACTCTTTTTTCTGCAAGATTGAGGGGTACATGGGATATTTGATCAAAAAAATTATTTTTCCCAACCCCCAAACAAATGAAGATGCAGGTGGAATATCTCCTGGTCGCCGCCTTTTTCCACGTTAAAAAGCAGTTTATACCCGGATTTGTTGATCCCCTCTTTTAGGGCCATCTTTGCCGCCAGAGTGAAAAGTCCCCCCACAAGTTCGGTGTGCACAGGTTCAATGTCGTTGACGCTGCGGATATGGGTTTTGGGCACGATCAGCAGGTGGACAGGGGCCTTGGGGTGGATATCCCTGAATACCACATAATCGCTGTCTTCATATAGCATGTCACTTGGAAGTTCATGGTTGGCAATTTTACAGAAAAGACAGTCGTCGGGCATATTTTTATTCTCCAAATATTTCAGTTATCAGCTATCAGATAAGCTCATCAATGGCTTCCATGATATGTTCCATGGCCCTTGTGGCTTTGTCCTGGATAAATATATCCGTTATCCGGTTGGTATATTCCGATGGGTTCGGATTGATTTCTATAATGGTGGTACCCCCGGCCTTGGCCCGGGAGGGCAGGGTATTGGCAGGAACTACCGTACCCGTGGTGCCGATGAGTATCATGCAGTCCGCTTTTTCGGAGGCATCAACGGATTTAGATGCCGCATATTCGGGGATGGCCTCCCCGAAAAATACAACATTAGGTTTCAACAGGCCTCCGCAGGTAAGACATGTCGGGGGAAGACGATTCATGTCCACCTGTGCCACATTCACTTTTTGTCCGCAGTTCAGGCAAACAATTTGTTTTAAAGACCCGTGGAATTCGTAAACCTCTGTGCTGCCGGCATCCTTGTGCAGGTTGTCAATATTCTGGGTGATGACCGCTTTTAACAGACCCCGTTGCTCCATCTCAGCCAGAGCATAGTGGGCGGTATTGGGTAAAACCTGGCCAAACAGATCATAAAAAATATCCCTGATGATCTCCCAGGCCCCGGCTGTGTTGTGAATAAAATAATCGATTTCAAAGGATTGGGGATCATATTTATTCCACAATCCATTCCTGCCGCGAAACGGCGGGACGCCGCTTTCAACGGAGATACCTGCACCGGTAAAGGCCACACAGTAGTGGGAATCAATTATTTTTTGGGCAGCTTCTTGAAAAATATTCATGACATCTCATTACCTTCCGGGGTTTACACTTGACCAGGGGATTGTTATTTTATTCTTTTAGCGGTTAAAGATAACCAACTTTTGATATGAGGTAAAGGTAAATCAAAATACAGATGAATGCAGACAAAGGACAGTTTTCTAAAATGCAAGATAACCCGGCAGGTCTCCTTACCGTGGACCAGGTGGCAGAAAATCTTTCAGCCTTTGCCATTGACAGGGCTGACATTAAATCTCTTTTAGGCACAATCCCCCAAGGGCACCCCATAGACCTTAATCGCCTGGAATATGAACTGGCCATCCTCAAAATTTTGAGTGTGGGGTGGGGGCTTGCCTTTTTCATGCCGACATCAGATAAAAATAAAGCCCCGCTGACACAGGCCTTTTGGGAACAGATTCGTGATATTTCCAACAATGTTTCAACCCTGACCGAAACCACCACAGGCACTCGGGTTGATTATTTCAACATACTCAAGGAGCGCCTTGATACCTTTGTGAAACAGATGCAGGAAAACCAGACCGGAGACGCCGATCCCACAGGTGTTATGGGCCCTGTGTTTGCCAATGCCTGCGGGACTCCGGATGACCCCATGGTTATCCTTGCCGGAACCAAGATGTTTGCCCTGACCCTGGGGGCGGTCAAAGAGTACCTGGGGGCCGTGAAAATTAAAGATATCACCATTCACTGATTATCTAACAATCACTAACACAGACTTCATTTTTCGTTATGATAGATAGCCGTACAAAATTTACGATTCAGGTCCTGATCTGGATCAACGTGATCATGTATGTCGTGTCCCTGCTTTTCTCCCGGGGGCTTCATTTTAATATGAATCCTTTAACCGCTCTGGCGCCGTCCAGTGATGCCCTGATTTTTTTGGGTGCTTCCGGAACCATGGCTTTGGCCTTAACCCATGACTGGAGCAATGTGTTTACCGCAAACTGGTTGCACGGCAGTCTACTGCACATCCTGTTCAATATGCTGGCGCTTCGCACCCTTGCCCCGCTCACGACCAAAGAGTTCGGACTTTATCGGATGCTGTCCATTTATATACTTTCGGGTGCCGGAGGTTTTTTTCTCTCCTGTCTGGGTGGTGTGCCGTTGACCATCGGGGCCTCTGCCGGTCTTTGCGGGCTGATTGGTGCGCTGTTTTATTTTGGCTGGTCCCGGGGCGGCATCTGGGGGAAGATGGTGTTTGATCAGACCAAGTCCTGGATTTTCAGCCTGGTATTGATTGGACTGATCCTGCCGAATATCAACAACTGGGGCCATGGCGGCGGGTTTGCCGCAGGCTTTATCCTGGCATTTCTTTTTGGGTATGAGGAACGTCGCAGATCAGGAAAAATTGATATCCTGATTTGTACGGGTATGTCCCTGTTTACTTGTCTGCTTTTATTCCGCTCAGTTTTCCAAGGCATAGTAGCGATGCTGGAATAAGGAGCGTTTTACACAAGTTTTACAAAGCTTTCTTGCAATCTTTTTCCGGGTCAACTATATGGGGCTCCATGTATTCGAAACGCGTAGATATTGCCGTGGTCGGCATGTCCGGTATTTTCCCCGGAGCCTGTGATACCCAACAATTCATTGCCAATGTCATGGCGAAAACATACAGTGTAATCCCGGTTCCCCAAGACCGATGGGGGGTGGCGCCTGAGCTCATGGTGAACAACCGCACCGGATCACCATTGCCGGACCGAGCCTGCAGCCGGTTTGCCGGACTGATTTCCTCATCCGTGTTTAATCCTGTCGATTTTGATTTTTTCGGAGCGGACATGGCCCGGCATGGATTGGGTAGTGATTTTTTTTATGCCCTGGACCCGGTGCACCATTTAACCCTTGCCGCCGGAATTGATTTGATTGGCAATTCCCGGCTTTCAAAAGAAAGCCGGGAGCGCACAGGGGTGGCTCTTGCTGCCATTGCCCTGCCCACACCGGGGGCATCACGGTTGACCCATAATCTTTTTTTGACGCCAAATTCGTCCATGCCCTCTTGGCAACAGGCCTGGGGTGTCGGCATGCTGTCTGCACCTGCATCAATTTTGGCAAGGGTATTGGGATTGACCGGCGGCAGCTTTACTTTGGATGCCGCCTGTGCTTCGTCTCTGTTTTCCATAAAGCTTGCCTGCGAACAACTGCTGTCCGGCAAGGTGGATGCCATGGTGGCCGGTGGGGTATCCCGTCCCCAGTCCCTTTACACCCAGGTGGGATTTACCCAGCTCCAGGCCCTGTCACCCACAGGCCGGTGCGCCCCTTTTGACAGGGATGCCAATGGGCTGGTGGTGGGGGAGGGGGCAGGTCTGGTCCTGCTCAAACGCCTGGACGACGCCCTGGCCTGCCAAGATACAATTTACGCAGTGATCAAAGGCTGGGGGGTGAGTAACGACATCGAAGGCACCCTGGTGGCCCCAGCCAGTGAAGGGCAGGTCCGGGCCATGACCAGAGCCTTTGATATGGCCGGCTGGTCCTTTAATGATGTTCAGTACATGGAGTGCCACGGTTCCGGAACCCCTAAGGGGGATCAGGTGGAAGTCCATAGTATCATGCAGATGCTTGAAAAATATCAGTGCATGGACACCGCTTTGGCCATTGGATCGGTAAAGTCCAATATCGGCCATCTGCTGACCGGCGCGGGTGCGGCCGGATTTATCAAAACGGTCATGGCCATGAAACAGGGCCTGCTTCCGCCATCAAATAATTTCAATGCCCTGCCCGATGACTCGCCGTTCAAAAATACCGGTGTCAGGGTGCAAGAAACGCCTGCTGTCTGGAATTCTGCACGAGACGGAGAACCTTTGCGGGCAGCTGTTTCTGCATTTGGGTTTGGCGGCATCAATGCCCAGATCCTTGTGGAATCATTTAAGGTCGAATCACGCAATTATGCAGTGAATGTTCCAACTGCCCCAGTTGAAAATGAAAAAAGCGTGCCTTGTGCCATTGTTGGCATGGGGCTGATTTCGGGTGGTGCGGATTGTCTCGGAGAATTTTCTCAACTTATTTTTGGTGAAAATGCCTCTGTCGGCCGTTCCGGAGAGGCTCGTTGGCGCAGAGCCGATCATCTGTCCCTTGAAATCCGCAGCGCTTTAACCCAGTTCATCAATGAACTGAGCATTGATCTTAAAGATTTCAATATCCCGCCCAATCAAATGAACCGGATTCTGCCCCAGCATCTGGTGATGCTCAAAGCGGCACTGGCGGCCCTATCAGATGCCGGCATCTCTCCCAAACCAAAATCATCGCAACCACCCCGGGTAAATATGGGGTGTGCCGTGGGCATTGATTTTGATTTTGGTGCCACGGACTACCATTTACGGTGGCAGCTTCAGGGGCAGGAAAACGATGTTTCAAAAGATTTGCTGGACACCATCGGGCCGTCATTAAATTTTGATTCAACATTGGGTGCCCTTGGGGGCATTGCGGCATCCCGCCTGGCCCGGGCTTTTAAACTGGGCGGTCCCTGTTTTACGTTATCTGCGGATGAAGCGTCGGGACAGACGGCTATTGATATTGCAGTAAAATCCCTATCCGAAGGGGAGACCAACACCTTTTTATGCGCTGCTGTAGATCTTGCCGGCGACATCAGAAGTTTTACCCGGGATCTGGTTTTGACCGGTACAGATCCCATGGCGTTTCCTTCGGAAGGGGCTGTGGCATTGGTAATTAAACCCCTGGCGGCTGCGCAAAGGGATAATGACCGGATTTATGCCGTGGTCAATGGTGTGGGACGATCTGGGGGGGCTGCCCTTTCAGGCGAGTACGGTGAGCAGGCCGAAGTCTCACGATCCATGGCTGTACAAAAGTCCCTACAAACGGCACTGGATCATGCCGGTATGAACTTAAATGATATCGGGTTGGCTGCCGTAACGCACAGTGCGTCCCATTTTCTGGGGGCAGGGGAGGTTGCCGGGCTGGGATCTAACAGGTTACCGGTTTTTTGCCCTTCTGCTTTATCCGGTCATACCGGGGCGGCTTCAGGTCTTTTTACCATTACGGCGGCCGCATTGTGTCTGTATTGCCGAAAATTTCCAGGCCCTTTGTCTGATAATCCGGCTGTTCCCCAAACCGCTGTTGCAGGATGCTTGACCAGAGATGGTATTGCCGGGCATGTTGTCTTATCCGGCTACCATGATTCAGGGCAGGGCGGGTATGCCTTTACCATTCCAATGGACCGGGGAAAAAGCACAAATTCACCTACCTGTATCCGGATTCCCGTGACCCGACCACCTATTCCACAAAATTTGATTGGCAACGAGGTTTTTGAAACAGGAAATTCCTATGCCGGGCCGTCTGAAACACCTCTGTCCATCCCCTGTGACACAATCCCGGGACTGCTGGCTCAGACCCAGGCAGTGACAGCCAGTGCCCATGAACGGTTTTTGGAATTATCCGCCCAAAACACCCAGGCTATGACCGAACAGCTTGCCGCCATTGCCGGTGCCCTGGCAAGTGGATGGGATACCTCAACCGGTTTGGAGCCTGTTTGCCCGCCCCAGGAAATTTCCAAGACTCCCGACGTGTTCATGGATCGAAACCAATGCCTTGAATTTGCCGTTGGAAAAGCCGGGAACGTGCTGGGACCTGATTTCGATATCATTGACACCTACCCGGTCCGGGTGCGGTTGCCCGATGAACCTTTAATGCTGGTCGATCGCATTGTATCCGTTCATGGGGAAAAACTCTCTTTAACCTCCGGTAAAGTGGTCACCCAGCATGATGTACATGAAAATGCCTGGTACCTGGATGGCGGCAAAGCCCCGGTCTCCATCTCCATTGAAGCGGGTCAGGCGGATCTTTTTCTTTGTTCCTGGCTTGGAATAGACCATGTGGTTCAAGGCAAACGCAAATACCGACTCCTTGATGCCAAGGTGACGTTCCACCGCAGCCTGCCGGTGCCCGGCGAAACTATCGAGTATCATATTGAGATCGACCGGTTTTTAAGACAGGGCGATATCTATCTTTTCTTTTTTCATTATCAGGGATACATTAATCAGCTGCCCTTTATCTCCATGCGCGACGGCTGCGCAGGTTTTTTCACCGAACAGGAGGTGGAAAATTCCGGTGGCATTATCCTGAAAAAAGAAGATAAGGAGATGAATATCCAGGGACCGGCGCCTACCTGGTTTGCACCGATAAAACGTTTGAGCCTGGATGATAATCAGGTGGATGCCCTTCGCACAGGGGATCTTGAAACCGCATTCGGCACGGCGTTTCAAGGAAAACGCACTGGAAGGAATCAGTGGTTGCCGGGCGGACGGATGCATCTGATCCACCGGGTGCTTGACCTGGACCCCACCGGCGGGCGGTTCGGCATGGGCCGGATCATTGCCCAGGCGGATATCCATCCCGATGACTGGTTTTTGACCTGCCATTTTATTGATGACATGGTGATGCCGGGGACCTTGATGTATGAGTGCTGTGCCCATACATTGAGAGTTTTTGTCCAGCGCATGGGCTGGGTGCTGCCTAATGATGACATTTGTTATAATGTGCTGGAAAACAATGAAAGTGATTTAAAGTGCCGGGGGCCTGTGACCCGGACCACGAAAAAAGCCCTTTACGACATTGAAATAAAAACAATCGGATATGAACCCCAGCCTTTTGTGACGGCGGATGCCCATATGTTTTCTGATGACCTTGAAATTGTGTTTTACAAGGATATGGGAATGAAATTGGAAGGTGTGACCCGCCAGGATCTTGAGGCGTACTGGAGGAAAAGATGAAGTACGACAAGGTGTTTATTGAATCCTTTGGATATGAACTGGCTCCCTATATTGTGACCAGTCAGGAAATTGATGAAAAACTTGCCCCTTTTTTTGAGGCTGTGGGATTTGTACCCGGTCAACTGGAGGCGTTGACAGGTATCCGGGAACGCCGGTACTGGGATGAGGACCATACCATCGCCGAACATGCGGCTGTGGCAGGCAAGCGAGCCCTGGATGAAGCGGGCATCAGCCCAAAGGAACTTGGGGCAGTGTGTTTTTGCGGGGTGTGCCAGGACGGATTTGAACCGGCTACATCCTGTGCGGTGGCAGACATGATCGGCGTGGGGCCGCAGGCTCATGTCTATGATGTAAAATCTGCATGTTTAGGCATGATTACGGGTATGGTTCATGTGGCCAATGAGATCCAGCTTGGGCATATTAAAGCCGGGTTGGTGGTCTCCTGTGAGTCGGCCCGGCAGATTGTGGACGCAACCATTGAAGAGATCAACACCCACAAGAGTATTGATTTTTACAGGGAAGCTGTGGCCACCATGACCGGCGGCTCCGGTGCGGCGGCAATTTTGCTGACCGACGGGACCTTGGGCAACCCTTCGACCCAGCGCCATGCGGTCAAAGGCGGGGTGGTGAACAATGCCATCCGTCATTGGAATCTTTGTTCCTGGGGATTTGAAGATAAGGGTATGCCTACGGAGTCAAAGGTGATCATGCGTACCAATGCCCAGAAGGTGCTTGATCACGGTGTGGAACTGGTTGTGGAAACCTATGAAATGTTCCGCAAAGAGTTTAATTTAACGCCGGATCAGCCGGATAAAATAGTGGGGCACCAGGTGGGGGAGGGCCATCACAACAGATTTTATACGGCCATGAATATTGACCGGAAAAAAGATTTTTCCACCTTTCCTTTTTTGGGCAATGTGGGTTCGGTGTCCCTGCCGATTTCCGCGGCCATTGGCGATGAACGCGGATTCTTTGTGCCCGGAGACTTTGTGGTTTTTGTCGGGGTGGGATCCGGACTTAACTGCTATTTTCTGGGGGTGGAATGGTAACACGAATTATAAACGGGCAGCGGACCTCCACTGCAGGGTTTGAGCGCCTTTATCCATTTGAGCCCCATTATGCACAAATCAACGGGAATCTGATGCATTATGTGGATCAGGGTAACGGCAGGCCTGTACTCATGGTCCACGGCAATCCCACTTGGTCTTTTTATTTTCGGCATTTGATTACGGGATTATCCGGTCGTTTTAGAACCATTGCCCCGGATCATATCGGGTGCGGTTTTTCTGACAAACCGTCGGCAAAAAAGTATGATTACACTTTGAATCAAAGGGTGGCGGACCTGGATGCCCTTGTCCGAAGTCTGGATATTAATGAAAAAATCTCTTTGATCGTCCATGACTGGGGCGGAATGATCGGGCTTGCCTGGGCCCTGGATAATCTGGAGCGGGTGGATAAAATTGTAATCACCAACACCTCCGGATTTTTTCTGCCGGTGTCCAAACGCTTTCCGGCAGCGCTTTGGACTATTAAATATCTTGCGCCATTTGCCGTGCCTGCTGTTTTAGGTGCCAACGTTTTTGCCCGGGGGGCGCTGTACCTTGCCGCGGAAACGCAGCTTTCAATTGGTGTCAAAAAAGGTCTTGTTGCCCCATACAACAGTTGGCAAAATCGTATTGCCACCTTAAAATTTGTCCAGGATATACCGATAACAGCAAAAGACAGAAGTTATGCCAGGGTTCAGAAGGTGGATCAGGCGCTTTGCAATCTTGATCCGGATCAGCTCATGTTTTTATGGGGAACCCGGGATTTTGTTTTTGACGTTCATTTCCTTAACGAATTTAAAAACAGATTCCCCCAATCCCGTGCCCATGTCTTTGAGGATGCCGGCCATTATCTGTTCGAAGATAAACCAGGCCCCACCCTTGAATTGATTCAAAAGTTTTTACCCTGACATTTTCTTTGATTCTTGAGTTTCGGATATATGCCGGATAAATTGAGGTGTTATGGGATTATTAAAAAAGAAAAAAAAGGATGAGCCTGAGAAGCCGGCTGTCGAGGAAAAAGCCGAAGATGAATCCAAGCCGGTTAAACCCAAAAAAAAATCATTAATAAAAAAGCTGATCATTTTTTTGATTATTCTGGGCGTTTTGGGCGGTGGCGGTTTTTTTGCGTACTCCAAATTTTTTTCAAAATCTGGTGGAAAAGCTGGTCCGGTTTATCAATCCATACCCCTGTCCCATGTCACCTTGCCCGACGAGATGCTCTCCTTTTGTTTTACCCGAATGCCTGAACTTTACGATGCTTTGGTTGCGTTTAACGGGGAAATTGTTTTGTTTGAAACTGAAATAGCCCGTATTGATGCCGTGGCCACCAAATATCCGGATCAAAAGAAGATTGCTGACAGCCAGAAAAAGGTATGGGTCAAAGGACAGGATTCATTAAAAAAATCCTTTGAAAAATTGGAAAAACCCATTAAAGAAACGTTTGTACTGTTCCAGGTCAACCAGACCCAGGGACAGGAAAAAATCGATCAGACGGCTGAACAGATGATCCAAGCAGCCAACGAGGCCCTGGGAAAAGCCCAGGAACTGACTGCCCCGCTAAAAGAAGCCATGCCCAAAGCGCCTGAAGGCATGATCAAAGGAACTTTGTATAAAATAAAAAAGAAATTTTTATGACACGCTATACAAATATTGCCCAAAGCCTGAAAAAATCCGCTGAAACTTTTCCGTTCAAACGGGCAGTTGTCTACCCCGTCTCCCGGGATCGCGCCGGTCGGGTTTTATACAGCCAGCTGACCTTCCGCCAACTAGACCAGCAGTCTGACAGCCTTGCCGCAGGTCTTGACAGTATCGGTATTGGCCGGGGGACCCGCACTATTTTAATGGTAACCCCGGGCATGGACTTTTTTCTTACGGTATTTGCCATGTTCAAGGTCGGCGCTGTGCCCGTGGTGGTGGATCCGGGCATGGGGATTGACCGAATGCTGCAATGCCTTTCCCAAAGTCGACCCAAGGCTTTTATCGGCATTGAAAAGGCCCATGTGCTTCGAACCCTGCGCCCCGGATATTTTAAAACAGTGAAACGGTGGGTGACCGTGGGCAAAAAATGGTTCTGGGGCGGGTATACCCTGAATCAGCTGATGAACCGGTTCCCGGGTGCACCTTTTAAACAGGTGCAGACCACGGCGAACGAAACGGCTGCCATTGTGTTTACAACCGGCTCCACAGGGCCTGCCAAGGGCGTCATATACACCCATGGAAACTTTGAGGCCCAGATTCGTCAAATTCAGTCCCATTTTCAAATTGCGCCTGATGAGGTGGATCTGCCTACTTTCCCTCTTTTTGCTTTGTTTGACCCTGCCTTGGGCATGACCGCAGTGATCCCTGACATGGATCCCACAAAACCGGCAATGGTGAATCCCGTAAAAATAATCGAGGCCATTGAAAACCATGGTGTGACCAATATGTTTGCATCCCCGGCGCTGTTGAACCGGGTGGGGAAATACGGAAAGGAAAACGAGATCAAACTGCCCTCATTGCGCCGGGTGGTGTCCGCAGGTGCCCCTGTCAGTCCGGCCAATATTGAACAGTTTTCCTCCATGCTTTCCGATAGCACACAGATTCATACGCCATATGGGGCCACGGAAGCGGTTCCTATCATATCCATCGGTTCCCATGAGATTTTGTCTGAGACCAGAAAATTATCGGAGAAGGGGTTTGGTATGTGCGTGGGGCGGCCCATTGCTGATACACACGTAAAATTGATCGAAATTTCCGACGAGCCCATCACCCAGATTCAGGATACCCAGGAAGTGCCTGAAAATCAGGTGGGAGAAATAACGGTAAAGGCAGACCTGGTTACCGAGCATTATTTTAACAATGCTAATGCCGATCGTTTGGCCAAAATACAGGACCCGGACGGTACAATATGGCACAGGATGGGGGATCTGGGCTGGAGGGATTCAAAGGGCAGAATCTGGTTTTGCGGTAGAAAAGCCCACCGGATTGAAACCGGAAAAGAGACCCTGTTTACCATCCCTGTGGAGGCCATATTCAACAATCATGAAAAGGTTTACCGCAGCGCGCTCACAGGGGTCGGCCCCAAAAACCGTCAGATCCCCGTGATTTTTGTGGAACCTTTTGAAAGAATATCCGATGAAAAACAATTTATCCGGGAACTGTCTGACCTGGCCGAAAAAAATCCATTGACCGCCGGTATTGAATACATTTTCATAGAAAATAAATTTCCTGTGGATATCCGGCACAACTCCAAAATTTTCAGGGAAAAACTTGCGATCAAGGCCCGTGAGTTAATCACAGGGTAGTATTTAAGATGCTGTAGTATGAAATACCGATACATAAATTCAAAGGTCGGCCCTTTGATGCTGGCCGGCCACACAACGCTTGAGCTTATCTGTTTCTCGGTCAATAACAAAAAAAAGGCCCCTGAAATCGGCTGGATAGAGGACAATACCATCTTTCCCGATGCAGTATCCCAACTGACCGCTTACTTTGAGGGCCGGTTAAAACAATTTGATCTTGATTTGGTGCTGAACGGAACAGATTTCCAAAAAACGGTCTGGCAGACGTTATTGACTATCCCTTACGGGACCACGGTAACCTACGGTGATATAGCTGAACGAATTCACAACCCTAAAGCATTCAGAGCCGTGGGGTTGGCGAACAGATGCAATCCTATCCCAATTATCATTCCCTGCCACCGTGTGATCGGCAAAAACGGTCAATTAACTGGATTTGCCGGCGGACTTGACATTAAACGATTTCTTCTGGATTTAGAAAGATCCTGAAACTGGTGTCGGTAAAGTTTACCCTGTTGCTTTCTGTTTAAACAAAATAAAAGCGCTGCATATCCTGTTGTTTTCGTATCCAGAGTGAAATCTCATTCGATCATTGTAGATTAACACGATAGTCAAGTATGCTCTTCTCACTGGACAATGTTTGTGAAAATTCAACGCATTATAATATCGTACATGACATACCTGACTTCGCGTGTCTCTCACCCCATAAAAAAAACCATTTAATGTATGGATAGTTCTTGACGATAGTGTAATGCGATGGTATGAGTTATTTTAACTTAACAAACATTTTAGCTGATTTCGCATAGTAAGATTCAAGATGTCGGAGGAAACAATAAGGCGGAACAATACCCAAAGAAACGATCTTCATTGTTAATCGTCCATAAAATGCGAAACAAAAGGATGGCGACCAAATGAAACATATACGAAAACGCGTTTTGGTTACCGGCGGTGCCGGGTTTCTAGGGTCCCACTTGTGCGAAAGACTTGTTGAACATGGCGACGATGTTTTATGCTTAGACAACTATTTCACCGGTCAGAAAAAAAATGTTGAACATCTTTTAGGCAAACCCAATTTCGAGCTCTTAAGGCATGACATTACGTTTCCCCTGTATGTTGAAATTGATGAAATTTATAATCTCGCGTGCCCTGCATCGCCGATTCATTACCAGCATGATCCGGTACAAACGACTAAGACAAGTGTTCACGGCGCCATAAACATGCTTGGTTTGGCGAAAAGAACCAAGGCCAAAATTTTTCAGGCCTCTACCAGTGAGGTGTACGGTGATCCCCGGGTTCACCCACAAACAGAAGATTATTGGGGACATGTCAATCCAATCGGGATTCGCTCCTGCTATGACGAAGGGAAGCGATGTGCCGAGACTCTTTTTTTTGATTATCATCGCCAACATCATCTGAATATCAAAGTAGCACGTATTTTCAATACTTATGGTCCTAGGATGCATCCTAACGATGGGCGTGTGGTGTCTAATTTTATTGTTCAGGCTCTCAAAGGCGAACCTATAACCATTTATGGGGATGGCAGTCAGACAAGATCATTTTGTTATGTGGACGATATGGTCGATGCATTTATTGCTTTTATGGCAACAAAAGATAACATTACCGGTCCTTTTAACTTAGGAAACCCTGTGGAGTTCAGCATTCTTGAATTAGCAGAAACAATTATCAAACTTATAGAAACCCCATCAAAAATTGTATTTAAACCATTGCCGTTAGACGACCCGGCCCAGCGTAAACCGGATATTTCTATGGCCCAAAAAAATTTGGGATGGGAACCCAAGATTAATCTTGAAGACGGTCTGTATAACACTATAAAATTTTTTAAAGAAATCGAAATTTAATTTTACCTCTTAGTTTTTTAAGGTTTTATGTTTTTTAAGGTTTTATAAAAAACCATTTAATGAATGGATGCTTTTTGCCGACAATATTTTTAATATAAAAAGCAGCCTGAACCCCTAAAATCGATTTTTTGGCCTTTATTGAATATGGAAAATACGTATTCCGGCCTTTATAGAATCTATAATTTGGTTATATCAGCATAGACATGTAACCGAAAGAGCGGAGCCATATCTTTTGATTATCCCTTACAACACCACCTATTTTTCGCCAAGCAAGGTATATCGAAGGCTTTCTATATTAATGCTCATCAAAGACATGCCCCATTCCAGCCAGCACCTTATCGCACAAAAAAGCCATTTAAGCAGTTCAATGGTAAACATATACATAAAAGAATTGAAGCAGGCAGGCCTGATTACTGTATCCGGAAAGACAAATCGCACAACGGAATATCATCTTACACAAAAAGGACAAAAAAAATTATTCCAGGATTTTATCTCCTTTTCATCCGAGGCCGTTCAAATTTATGCATCTGTAAAAAGGGAGATCATCCGGTTGCTTAAACGGTATGAAACCAATGGAATTCGCACTGTGGTCCTCTACGGGGCATCGGACACTGCGGAAGTTGTCGTGTCCGCCATTCCTCATACGAGGCTTGTTGTTATCGGTATTGTCGATGGAGATCCGTCCAAGCAAGGTCACATTTTTAATGGTACTTTGATTCAGGCACCTGAAGCCATTTCTCAGATTGATCCGGATGCGGTATTGATCACCTCTTTTGCCCGCCAGGATGAGATTTATAATAATATTGAGTCCATTCTTGGTGAAGATATAGAAGTCTTAACACTAACAGACCTGCAACAGCTTCAGCAAACAACTCTTTCGGAAGTCGTACGCTAAAAAAAGTCACCAAATCATGAAAAACTTACGATAAAACCATGATAATCGGAAAACGAAAAATTGGTCAGGATCATCCGACATACATTATTGCAGAAGCCGGCATTAATCATAATGGGAGCCTTAAATTAGCAAAAGAATTGGTTGATGCAGCAGTTGAAGCCGGTGCACATGCCGTTAAATTTCAAAAAAGAGATCTTATAAGCCTTTATCCGGAAGATATGCTCAATCACCCTGAAAAGTATGAACAGAGCTTTCAGTATATCATTCCTCTCCTTAAAAGATTCGAACTATCAAGCGACGATTATGTCGAACTTAGAAGATATGCCGAGGATAAGCCCATTGACTTCATTTGTACGCCATTTGATATAGTCAGCGCCAAGATGATCTATAATGCCGGTATTACCGCATTTAAAGTTGCCTCGGCAGATCTGACAAATTATCCACTTTTGGAATATATTGCATCCAAAGATCTTCCTATTATTATTTCCACGGGAATGGCTTACAGGCATGAAATTCAGCAAACCGTTCGTTTTTTGAATGAACGGACCGCAGATTATGCCATTCTTCATTGTCGGAGTGCGTACCCGGTTTGGCCACGGGATGTGAACCTAAAAATGATTAACTGGCTAAAGCAATTTGATAAGCCTGTGGGATATTCCGGGCATGATATCGGCATTGTTATTCCACTTGTTGCAGCTTCCATGGGGGCATGTATTATTGAAAAGCACCTGACCCTTGATCCAGCCATGGAAGGTACCGACCATAAAGTCAGTCTTGACCCCTACGCGTTTAAACGACTGGTCAGAGATATTGAAATTGCTGATCAGGCCATGGGAAGCCGAAAGCGATTTCTTCTTCGCGGTGAAGTTCTCAATCGTGAAGTTTTTGCCAAGAGTCTTGCTGCGGCAGAAGATATTGCTCCAAACACTGTTATCACTGAAGCCCACATCAAAGTAATGGGGCCGGGTAAAGGCCTGCATACATCGAGAAAGAACGACTTAATCGGTAAGTCTATTCATCGCCACATCCCCCAAAACACCTTTTTTTTTGACGAGGATTTGGAAACAAATGGGAATGGCGGATTTCCCCACCCTTCGACCTATTCTTTTCAGAGTAAATGGGGGTTGATTGCACGGTTTAACGATTTTTATGATATCATCTCTTTTGATCCTGAAGTTATCGAAATCCATCTTGCAGAAAAAGATTTTGCCACCGCCTTTATTCCCGAACGTTGCCACAGGCAAGAATTAATTATTCATGCCCCGGAGTTTATTGATGGTGAGATCATAAATTTGTGCCATTCAGATCATACCCTACGATCCAAGTCCGTAGATCTTGTTCAAAGAACCATTGCTTTGGCCAATGAAATGAGTCCTTGTTTCCAGGGCACGCCTAAAATAGTGGTCCATCCGGATGCTGTCAGTCTAAAAGAGAAACTGGCCAAGGCACCGTTGCGAAAAGCGTTGATGCAATCTTTATTTGAAATAGATACCACAGGGGTTGAATTGCTTTTGGAAAACCTTCCTCCTTACCCATGGCTTTTTGGTGGAGAATGGAAGGGTAATTTTTTTATGGATGCAGATGAAATCGTGTCCGTATGCAATGAAGCTAGTCTTAATATAGTGTTTGATCTTTCCCACGCAGCCCTCTACTGCAACGCAAAAGGAATCGATCTAAAAGACTATATACAAAAAGTCTATCCGTTGATTCGACACCTTCACTTAGCCGATGCCTATGGTGTAGACGGCGAAGGCGTTCAATTCGGTGAAGGAGACATTGACCTCAATCGGATCATGCCGCTTTTTTCAGATTACACAGAATCATGGGTTCCTGAAATCTGGCGGGGACATCTGAACAACGGGCGGGCATTTTTTAAAGCGATCTCCTTAGTTTCAAAATATATGAGGTAACCCCCCCCCCCATGTTTGAACGATATATCATTTTTGTTCAAAAAGAGAATGCGTTCTACCATATCCCCTCTATTGTGACGGCCCCAGATGGCTCCATTCTGGCCTTTTGTGAACAACGATGGCAATCTCCATGTGACGATGTCGGCGAATGCCACATTGTGATGAAAAAAAGCAAAGATAATGGACAAACATGGGGGGATCTGACTGAACTGCGGAGAAAAGGAGGCGCTAAATGGCACATGGGTTCCGCAGTCACGGATAGTGCGACCGGCAAGGTCCTTCTTATGTGTGGCGGAGGCTGGCTTCAAAGTGCTGACAATGGCGATACGTGGACAGACTGGCAACCTGAACTTAACATACGCCCCCCTGGTGGTTTAGGCGGAACCCATGGCAGTGCTCCAGGCATTCAGCTCAGTTTCGGCAAACACAAAGATCGCCTTGTATGGCCGGCCAGGGTGAATATTACCAACAATGGATATAATGACCAGTCGATCAGAGATCGAAGGGAAAAATGTTACAGTACCGCCATCTTCAGTGATGACCACGGCACAACACTTTATCGGTCGAATGCATTCCACCAAGGCACAGGAGAGGCTTGCCTTGTGGAAAGAATCAACGGAGATATTTACTTTAATGCCCGGGCCTATTTTGATGACTTCAAGCGAAAAACCGCATTAAGTCGTGACGGCGGCAACTCTTTTAGCGAAACTAAAGATGCCCCGATCCTAAAGGAATTGTCCCAGGGGTGCAACGCCAGCTTGATCCGTTACCCCAAAGCCCTGCTTGAAAAAACAGGTTTGTCAGACCGTCTTGGACAAGATGTCATCCTCTTTGCCAACCCGGACAGTGACGGCCCTCACCGAGAACACGGCGTGGTCCGTCTAAGCACTGATGGCGCGGAAACCTGGCAATATTCCAACGCTGTAACTGATTTTGGAGAGTGGTTCGATTACTCAAGCATGACCGTGGCAATAGACGGCACGATTCTTTTAATGTACAAAACAACCCTTGCCATGACCGGCCTTCCTGCATCCTCCGATGAATGCTGTTCCATGGCCCTTGCGCGTTTTAACCTGGAATGGATAATGGATCTTGAGCAGGTAACATGACCATGTTTAACATTTCAACTCAAATCAATTATGAAGATAAGTGTGCCACACAGTCTAATGGAAACCCCTAAAGATCCCATTCGTGTTGTACACTTTTCTGTAACGCCCCTTGCCGGAGCTCCGATCCGTCTGGTGCAGACACTAAATCGATTAACCAAAGTCGAAGCTAGGCTGATAGACCTGACCCGATTCGGAATTTATGATCATGATGTTGTTTTTGATGAAACCCCACAAGAAGCCCTTCGCCTTGCAAAACAGGCTGATATTCTGCATCTTCATAACTATATAGCCCTTGATTGCCAACAATTCGCCCCTATTGATTTTAAAAAATTATTTGCTGACGACAAACGAATCATCCGCCATTTTCACTCAACCTCGGACTGGATTGCAGAACAAATGGGCATCAGCGAGGAAGAACTTTTGGCTTGCAGTTTACCCTCGCTGGTGATTGCCCAATACCCTGAACGGTTTTTTAGAAAATCTCTGGTGATTCCCAATCTGATTCCCCATTCTCATCCATTGTATACGCCCCTTGGAGAGCAGGAACCGGAATTTGATATATTTTTCAGCCATACCAAAACAGCAGGTGCCTTTGAAAGGCGCTGGGACACAAAGGCGGCCCCGGAGATGATCCGGATTATTGAGCAGGTGGCGACCCAGACAGGGTGCAGTTATAAAATAATCACGGGAAAACCTCTGTCTGAAGTACTCCAAGTCAAACAAAAGGCCCGCATAGTTATTGACGATCTTGCAACGGGAAGTTATCATCTTACAGGTCTTGAGGGATTGACCCAGGGAAAACCTGTATTAAGCTTTCTTGATGAACGCTGCCTGCACCTTCTTCGACATTTTTCAGGCTTAGACCATTGTCCATTTATCAATGTCCGGTTAGAGGACGCCCGACAGGTACTTATTTATCTTCTTGATCATCCTGATGTATGCAGAAAAATAGGAAGGGCGTCAAGGAACTGGATTTTATCTTACTGGAACGAAGAAAAACTGATTCAATTCTACGTTCAAGCCTATGAAAAGCTCCTGGAAGACCCGGACGCCATCAAACGTCAGGAAAAGTTCAACATAGCAGATAACGATTTTTTTAACTGGGTTTTACCGGACCTAATATTTAAAGCCAGAAAACACCATTATCAAAGGCAAGATTTTCGGGATGATGAAAGAATACCACTGGATTAATACAAAGGACTTGAACCTGCCATCAGGTCAAAAGATAATTCTTTTTGGTGCCGGGAAAGGAAGTGAAGATTTTTTCTCTTTCAATAAAAATACTGGTCTTAAATCTCATGTTACGGCAATTATAGACAATGACAAATCCATGTGGGGAAATACTTTGTTTAATGTACCCATTATCTGTCCTGCCGACTTGTCAAAATTTAAATGGGATAAAATTATTGTTACATCAGTTTCAGGACGGGAACCAATCGCAGCACAGCTTAACGAAATGGGCTTTTCTAATCCAGAAGATTATCTTCTCATAGGAAAATTTCCGTCAAACGGACAAAAAAATTTTTCAATATTGTGTGAATCTTTGCCAGAAAACTACTGTTTTTCAAACAAGGCGTGTTTACACATCGGTCCCGGTGGAAATTTTGATTTTGAAACAATTTTATTCCAAAGACAGGCTCATGTTACCGCCATCGATAAATATGATTTTGGCATGGATGGAAAACCAGAGATCCTGCAAAAGATAAATTTCCTTTTCCCTGCTGACATTGAAGCAATGCCGTTAGAAGAAAATAGCTTTGACTTAGTGGCCTCTTTTGCCGTCCTGGAACATACCCGTTGCCCTGAAAAAGCATTGAGCGAAATAAATAGGGTTCTCAAACCAGGCGGAATCGCCGTGCAGACCATTGTCACCAGAGATCATCGATCCTTCTCTTCCCTAAATGGGTACACCCCGTTTTCTTATCGAAAATACAGCGATTCAGAATGGGACTTCATAAGCGGACAAAAATTTTATCAAAACCGGCTTATGCCCTGCCAATGGCTTGATTTAGCAAGAAAAACCGGGCTAGGAATATTACGTTATGAAACGCTGAGCAAGGAAACAATTACTCCGGAAATGAAAAACGATTTCCATGTGGATTTTGATAATTTCACCATAGACAAACTTGAAGAAGTAGATTGCCTTCTGGTGGCAAGCAAATAAAGAATCATGTAAAATAAATCTTTTTCATCATTCCAATTTTGATGGTATGTAAATTTCGGAATTTATATTTATAATTTCAAGCCGTTACGGTAATATGTGATTTATAATTAAACTTTTAACGGTCCATAAATTTTACCTTTTTACAAAGTCAATAAACTTAAAAACAGAAAAGTATTCACACAAATGACAACAAAGTATCCTCTCATTTCAATGATTGTTCCCACCTATAATCAGGATAAATATCTTGCCACCTGTCTTGATTCAATATGGTTTCAGGATTACCCTAACCTTGAAATACTTGTTGTGAACGACTGTTCAACAGACCATACTTCGGAAGTTCTTGCAAATTTTGAACAGGCGGTAGAAAGTGAAATGGTATCCTATGCCTCTCGCTACAATGAAAAAACAAACGAAATAGAAAGAACGACCCATTACAGGTATCATCATCAGGGCAGGTCTTTAACTATTTTACATAACGATAAAAATTTGGGATCAACCCGTACCTACAATAGGGGATTCAAGCAAGCTACCGGAAAATATTGCACATATATTGCCTCGGACGACATTTGTCACCCCCAGATGATTTCTGAACTGTTAGCGCCGCTTGAGGCGGGCGAGGCCGATTTTTCATATTCAGATATGTTTATCGTGAATGACGACGGTCGTATTCTCAGGGAGTTTAAATTACCGGATTATAGCTTCAACGACTGCTTTAAAGATTGGTATCTTTGTGGCGTGAGCAAGCTTTACCGTCGAGATCTCCACGAAAAGATAGGATGGTACAACAACGATTTTGTAGCTAATGATCATGAATTGTATCTTCGATTTGCCCTGAACGGCATCCGGTTCAAACACATTTCCAAAACTTTGTACTCAGTTAGGACTCACGACAACCGAGAAGTTAATGTCCACAGCCCATCTAATTGGAGCAAATTATTGGACGAATCCCGCGCGTTAGTTCTTCAGGCGAGAGATGCATACACCAACGGGAAGGTCGAATAGATGAGTGTTTGCATTATTACCGGATCTGGAGGGCTTATCGGAGGAGAAACTGCTGGGTTCTTTAGCGCAAAAGGTCTTGATATCGTCGGTATCGACAATGATATGCGCAGCTACTTTTTCGGGCCGCAGGCCTCGACACAGTGGTGTATTAAAAAACTTCAGAACACAGTACCCGGTTATACACATTTTTCTGACGATATTCGGGATGAAGTCGCCATGAACAAAATCTTCAGCCGATATGCAGATAACATATCCGTGGTCGTCCATACAGCCGCCCAACCATCCCATGACTGGGCGGCCCGGGAGCCACTTACTGATTTTAACATCAATGCTCGAGCAACATTGATCCTTCTGGAAGCAACCCGGACATACTGTCCCAATGCCGCATTCATATATACATCGACCAACAAGGTCTATGGAGACACCCCCAATGATCTGCCGCTTGTAGAAAAGGAAACCCGGTTTGAGATTGAAAGATCCCACCCCTGGTTTGAAAATGGAATTGATGAGTCCATGAGCATTGATGCCAGCACCCACAGCGTATTTGGTGCCTCCAAAGCGGCCGCCGATATCATGGTTCAAGAATACGGAAAATATTTTGGTCTAAAGACAGTGTGTTTTCGGGGTGGGTGTCTTACCGGTTCAGGCCATAGTGGTGCCGAACTTCACGGATTTTTAGCCTACCTTGTCAAATGCGGTATTTCAGGAACGCCGTATACCGTTTTGGGCTACAAGGGTAAACAGGTTAGGGATAATATCCACAGCTCCGACCTGGTTCGTATGTTTTGGCACTACTTTAAAGATCCGACGGTCGGCGAAGTTTATAATGCCGGGGGCGGACGTTTTTCCAATTGCTCAATGATAGAAGCTATCGCCATATGCGAGAAGATCACGGGCCGAACCTTTAACTACACCTATTCTGATCATAACCGAGTCGGCGATCACATCTGGTGGATATCGGATACCTCTAAATTCCAGACCCGTTATCCTAATTGGAAGCATACCTATGGGATTAAAATGATTATTCAGGAGATTTATGATAATCAGCGGTCTTATACATCATCCCCTCATATTAATGACTGATGCCTGCTGATTCCGGCCCTGGCGGTATGAGGATCGCATAAACCAGTCAATCAGTATGATTAGAATTAAAGCAAATCAATTTCAATACTAAAAGGTATGATAACTAAAATTAGGAAAAATGAAATGAAAGCACTTGTAACTGGTGGGGCAGGATTTATTGGAAGCCATCTTGTTGATCGCCTTTTGGCCGAGAACATTACGGTAGTAGTTATCGATAACCTTGAAACCGGCAGAGTGGAAAACATTTCCCACGCCCTTGCCAATTCCCGTTGCACCCTTCACACAACAGACATTTCACAGCCATTGTCCGAGGACCTATTTCAAAATGTGGATTGGGTGTTCCATCTTGCTGGTTTGGCGGATATAGTGCCATCCATTGAATCGCCCTATCGATATCATGAGGTGAATACCCATGGAACGGTTAACGTTTTGGAAGCCGCACGGAAGTCCAAAGTTAAACGGATGGTTTACGCTGCCTCTTCGTCCTGTTACGGTATCCCTGACGTCTATCCTACGCCGGAGACAGCTCCCATTCGGACTGAATACCCATATGCTCATACAAAATATGCAGCTGAAACCTATGTTATGCACTGGTCAAAAGTATACAAAATCCCAAGTATTGCACTCCGCCTGTTCAACGTATATGGCCCGCGTTCCCGTACTGGAGGAACTTATGGGGCTGTATTCGGGGTGTTTATGGCACAAAAGCTCGCTGGCCGACCTTTCACGGTGGTGGGAGACGGAGAACAGATGCGTGATTTCGTATATGTCAGTGATGTGGTTGAAGCGTTTCTTGCCGCAGCACGCTCCAACATCACTCAGGACATATTCAATATCGGATACGGAACGCCCCAAACCATCAACACATTGGTAAATTTACTTGGGGGGGAAAAAATTCACATCCAGGACCGTCCCGGAGAACCGAAATGCACACATGCCGACATCAGCAAGGCACGTGCACAACTGGCATGGAGACCCACGATAGACTTTAAAACAGGCGTTGCAGAAATGCTTCATCATATCAACATGTGGAAAGAGGCTCCGATATGGGACGAAACCAGCATCGCAAAGGCAACAAAAGCATGGTTCACTCAGCTCGCGTAAATGTCATAAATAGTAAGGCCAAACCAATGAGATATGTCCAATCATCGGAAAAAATCCTTAGTTTAGCCGTACTTTCCAACATCCTTGAAAAGCGCCAGAATGCAACCATTGTACACTGCCATGGCGTTTTCGATCTTGTTCACATCGGTCATATCAGACATTTCCAGGAGGCTAAGAGCCTGGGCGACATTCTAGTCGTCACCATAACCCCTGACGAATTTGTCAACAAAGGCCCGCACCGACCGGTTTTCTCTGCCAAACTAAGGGCTGAGAGTTTGGCTGCTCTTGAAGTTATCGATTATGTCGCCGTCAATCAATGGCCCACGGCCGTTGAAATCATTAAACTTCTAAAACCGGATATATATGTCAAAGGGTCTGAATACCGAGACATTAATAATGATAAAACAGGGAAAATCATAGACGAAGAAAAGGCGGTAAACAGCTGCGGCGGCCGAATTCATTTCACAGATGATATTGTTTACAGTTCCTCTACACTACTTAATGATTTTTTCTCTCCATTCCCTGAAGAGGTGCAGCGGTACTTACGTAATTTTTCCCGGCAATACGATATAAACGATGTTCTACATTACCTGGAAAACGCTCAAACAGTAAATGTGCTGGCAGTTGGGGAAACCATACTTGATGAATACGTTTTTTGCGACACGCTGGGGAAGTCAGGCAAAGAGCCTATCCTGGCCGCCCGTTGCGCGGGTTCCGAGATGTATGCCGGGGGTATCCTTGCAATTGGTAACAATCTTGCGGCTTTTACGGACAATGTATCCTTGTTAAGCAGTCTGGGAGACAAAGATTCAAACAAAAATTTTATACAACAAAACATAGTTCCTGTCATCAAGCCTCATTTTATAAACCATGAGGGTCCAACAATCGTAAAACGACGTTATGTTGAGCAATATCCGTTTCAAAAACTTTTTGAAGTCTATCACATGAGCAACAACGACGACAGACCTGAACCCCATGAAAAATTTCGTGAAAATTTGGAAGAACTGCTTCCTCAAGCAGATCTGGTCATTGTCGCAGATTACGGGCACGGGCTTATCGACCAAAAAACAGCCGCTTTGATTTGCGAAAAAGCTAAGTTGTTGGCCGTCAATACCCAGGTTAATGCAGGGAACTACGGCTTCAACACCGTTTCAAAATACACTGGTGCTGATTTTATCTGCATTTCAGAAAAAGAGCTTCGACTTGAAACCCGTTGTCGCAACGGGGATATTAAAAAATTGATGGGAAATGCCTCTGAGCACCTTCAATGCCCAAAGCTTCTGATTACTAAAGGCAAAGAGGGGTGTATTTGTTACGACCAACATACTGGTTTTCATAGGATTCCAGCCTTTACAGGGAAGATTGTTGATCGAATTGGATCCGGCGATACAATGCTTGCTTTATCGTCTTTATGTGTAGCTCAAAAAGCACCCTTAGAAATAGCCGGATTTCTTGGAAACGTGGCCGGGGCTTTGGCGGTTGGAACTATCTGTAACAAAACATCTTTAGAAAAAATACCGATGATGAAAAACATCATCAGTATGCTGAAATAATGATGTAAAGGTGCCCTTATGAACGACATACTAAAAGCAGGATCCTACTTGAATTATCTTAACGCCATGTTGATGGAAACTCAGATAACCGACAATGTGGGGCATACGTATTCTTTGGATGATGGCGTTGCAAGGATGGTATCTGAACTTATCATCATTCGCAATAATGGCGGACTGCTGGCTTTGGTCGGCAATGGAGGCAGTGCTGCCATTGTGGATCATGTTCACAATGACTTAGGACTTTCATGCGGAATGTGTACTTTGGTTTTTACCAACACGCCATCCCTCACAGCAGCGTCCAACGATTTTGGATACGCTGCAGCTTACGAGCGTCAACTGGCCTGTTGGAGCGATTACCAAGGCGCATTGTTAGCGATCAGCAGTTCCGGGGCTTCTGAGAACATTTTGCGTGCAGCCAAAAAGGCCAGAGCAATTGGCATGAAAATTTTTACCATGACAGGTTTTCAGCAGGACAACCCTCTACGTAAAATGGGTGAGTTGAATTTCTATATTAAATCAGATAGTTATGGTATAGTCGAGCTCGCCCATTCCTGCATCGCACACTGCGTAACAGATACTATATTGATGACATCCAAAAACGAGAAAAAAATATAAAAAATGACCCAAGACAGATACGGCATTGATACACATAAGCTGATGTTTCACCCGGAGCGGGTAGCCGCATGGAGAAGCGCCAGGCAAGAATGGCAAGAACTCAAATCCATTTACCCATTGTATGTTGAGATTTCCCCGTTTGGGGCTTGCAACCACCGCTGCACCTTTTGTGCCCTGGACTACATGGGATATAAACCTCATTCGCTTCCCTTGACTATCATGAAAAATCGGCTTGCCGAAATGGGAAAATTAGGTGTAAAGAGTGTCATGTTCGCAGGAGAAGGGGAACCGCTGCTTTATAAAGAAATTAACGAACTGGCAGCATCGGCCGTTTCCGCCGGAATAGATATAGCCTTTACCACCAACGGGGTGTTGATGAACCAGGACTTTATTGAGACAACTCTTCCACAAACCAGTTGGATAAAGGTCAGTTGTAATGCCGGGACTCCGGAAACATACAGCCTCGTGCATAACACCTCCCCCAAAGATTTCATCCGGGTTTGTGAAAATCTCACGAAAGCCGTACAGATTCGGGACGCTCATCAAACGAAGGTTGCCATAGGCGTCCAAATGCTGCTACTACCCGAAAACGCGTCGGAGGCTGAAATTTTGGCTCGCATCTGCCGGGATGAAATCGGCGCTGATTACCTCGTAATAAAACCCTATTCCCAACATAAACAGAGCTTGACTCGGAAATACGAAACCATTGACTACAATAACTGGCTGTACTTGGAGGAAGCGCTGGCAAAGTTGAATAATAACCGTTTTCATGTAGTATTTCGAACCCAGACCATGCGTAAATACCTGAAAAAAAGGGTTTATGAGACCTGTTTGTCCACACCTTTTTTTTGGGCCTATGTTGCTTCTTCCGGCGATCTTTACACATGCAGCGCATATTTGGGAGACCAGCGCTTCAACATCGGAAATCTTTTGGAAAACGATTTCAAAACTATCTGGGAAGGATCCAACCGCAAAGCCAACTGGGAATTGATAAAAAGTGGGTTGGACATTGAATCCTGCAGACTCAACTGCCGTATGGATGCGATTAATATATACCTGTGGCAATTGAAAAATCCTCCTTACCACGTCAATTTCATATAAACGGCCATGGGCCGTCCTTGGTCTATCTATACCCAGGCTTCGGCCCACAACAAAGATTGAAAGATCTTAGTCAGTTACCCATTCTTTCATATAAACAGCTATGGGCTGACCTGACATATCATCTGCCAGGCATAGCCCTCAACTAAATTTGAAAGATCTGTGAAGGATATTTACAACGATCGTCGGCCCTCAGATGCAGACGACAATAAGAGAACTTTGAATAATAGCTGATCTCAACATTTATCACTTATAAAATCAGGTGATTACAGTGTTGAAAACCGCAAAAAATGGAATTCTTCAAAGGTCTCAATAAAAATCTTTTTGAGGACTTCATGCCAAATCAGGGTCAAACAACGATGCGCTTTATGTGGCTTCCCAAACCCATTAGAAAGCATGTCAATAATTTGCTTGAACAAGAAATGCCTCGGGGAAGAGGATCTGCGGTTTACCGGACCCTCCCTGCACATCTTGACAAAGCGGAGGTAAACGGCAAACGCCACTTGGTCTTTGTCTGTTACTACGCTTATCCAAGCACCATCAAGAAAAGCGTGGCTCTGCGTCGAACCGGCAGATATCATACGACGCTTATCGCCTGCTGCATTCGCCAGGATTTGGATATTACATCCTGGTTTGACGATGCCTATGAGGTAGAACATTACAAAGAGCTGTTTAACGTACTTAATAATGCTGCACCAACGGTGATTACAGCATGCATACAGCCGTCCCTTTTAGGGGCCATCGTGCTGGAAGTTTGTCCCGATGCAAACGTTGTGGTGGATATTATGGATTCCGGATATTTCATGCGTAAGGATCCAAACCATATTGATTCATGCTTGGAACGAGCCGTATTGCAGCGAGCCAATACCCTTGTCCACAAAATGCCCCCACCGGCTATTAAAGAGCTGCGTGCGGCATGGGATGTTGACACCCCGGACGTCTTAGCGCATTGCTTGCCCATGACCGAACTTTTCCAAGACACTGTACCGCCTCCGGCACCGCCTTACCGCATTGTTTACGCAGGAGGAATTATGCCCTACCATGCTGCTGTCCGTGATGGGCATGAGCATATGATCATGGATCCGATCATCCGGGAAACCGCAGATCAGAACATCTTACTGACTTTTTTGGCAAACTTGAACGCCCGCGACATGTTTTGGGAAGACCAGCAGAGATATTTCGATCATCAAAAAACATTTTCCCATTTTGCCTTTCGGCCGGGAGTACCCTTTTATCAACTGCCTTCCGTGATCTCTAACTTTCATTACGGACTACTTTACGATCAAACCAGGATTTCGTCTTGGCGGACTAAAGCCTACGCGTACAACATGTCAACCAAAATTTTCAGTTATTTCGAGGCTGGTCTACCTCTTCTGGTGTACAGTGAATTTGAATATATCTGTGAAATCGTTAACCGTCACGGCCTTGGTGTTGTGTACTCACTGGACAAACTTGATGAAATACCAGCCCTGCTGGCCAAAGCAGACTATGAAAGACTTAGGGCTAATGTGAAGAAATACCGAAATGCCAACAACCTGGAAACCTTAATTCCTACACTTGAAAAACTATATGGTTTGCCGGCCTGACCAGCGCATATTGACGGAATTGCCAAAATATCTATTCCCCTTGCTCCCACGGAAAAATCTGGTTTTGGGAGGATACAATTAATGTTTCTTGAAAAACTTTGCAAAAAACACCCAGATCTTTATTCGATAATTGAACAACGGGCAAAAAATATAATTTCCTCCAAAGCGCAGGAACCTGTAGTTGAGCGTCTCAATCTAACATCAGCCCGAAAATTTTTGACAACCATGTCAAAAAAAAAAATAAGCAGGCTTGCGATTGTGGGCTCCCCCACCATTATAGAAGTAATGTTCAGAGCAGAGCTTTTCTCTTCTTTTGATGTTCCTTTCATTGTTGCCACCAATGGAGATGGCGTGCCCTCAATTTTCGGAAAGACATGGGAGATGATTCCGGTACGCTCCCCGGAAAATTTTAGCAAATTCCCGGAAACAGAGATTGATGCGGCTCTGGTGCTGGATACGAAGGCTGTTCCCCCCACATGGTCGAAGGAAAAATTGGCATATCTAAACATAATTCCCCCTTGTGGTCTTCCTTTTAGTGTTCCAGATTCTTTAAAAGAAAATTACGAACAATTTACTCAGGCATTTATACAAGACCTTCAAGTACGACTCCATAGGCTTGGGCGTTCTGAAAATATTATTCTTTTCACGGGAATTTATACTTATTTCAACTTCAACAGACTTAGTATCGTTTTACGAAAACACGGCTATAAAACGATTTTTATGTCTCTGAATCCAAGCAATCAATTTCACAAAAAAAAACATTACGACCTGATTATACATGCAAATGGAGATCTAAACCTTTTTTACATGGTCATTAACGCATTTCCTTTTTTGGCAGTCCATTATCAAGGCTGGCTAAACCTGCATGCATTTGCCGCCGTTGCATCCCTTAGTACAACAAGTAAATTTATCATTGAATTTAATGATATGGCCCACATGCTTTTTAGTCCGGAAGAGCATGACTGTATTTTTGGAAACGGCATCGCTACAGAAGAAAACAGAGCCACAACCTTTTTGTTTGAACACAGTGATCATGTTGTGTTCAACTACGCACAAGGTTCTGGAGAAAAGCTCCTGTGCAACTGTACGATTACGCCCCCTTATGAACATTTTCATTCCTATCCGCTACCAGAATTTTTTAAATCCGAACCACCAGAATCAAGTGCACCATACCGCATTGCCTTTGCCGGGACCCTCAGTCCATCGTATTTCCCAGACCCACCTTTTGGTGACGTCAAATTAATGGATTTGGCACACACTTTGACAGATCAGGGCATGGAGTTTCATATTTTTCTTAACCCTTATCAAGCTAATCAGGCACAAGGAATATTTTGGGACTACCAATATTTTGCGGCTCGCACACCCGGATTCAAGATATACAGCGGTTGCGGTCCGGAAGAACTATCTCAAAAATTGGCTTCCATGCATTTTGGCAGCATGCTCTATCAGTTTCCCCCAAATTTTTCTATTAATCCTGAGCATTTGACATATATCATGCCGACAAAATTTTTTAGTTATGTCGAAGCAGGATTGCCCGTATTGGTAAGTGACCGGTTCACAGCACTTGCAGCACTTGTCAAAGAACATGGTATAGGCCTGGTCATCTCTCAAAATGAAATTCCTGTTCTGTCCACAAAACTGACGCAAACAGATCACAAAGCCCTTCGCAATAACGTGATTGTTTTCAGAAAAGAATTTAATCTGCACAGGCTGATACAAAAACTGGAAAAAGTATACGGTTTTATGAAACTTGATTCGATTAAATGAACCTGCGAGAAACTGTAACCATGAATTCAAAATTCAATCAAACAGACCTTAAGAGCTTATTATACAAAATGCTGCTCATTCGCCGCTTTGAAGAGCGAATCGTCCAACTATACCCTAAGCAGGAAATGAAAACGCCTGTGCACTTGTATATCGGTCAAGAAGCTGTGGCTGCAGGCGTCTGCCATGCTCTGGACACACGGGATCATGTGTTCAGTACCCATCGCAGCCATGGACACTACCTGGCCAAGGGAGGAAGTGTGAAACACCTTGCCGCAGAACTTTATGGTCGCAAGACCGGATGCTCTTCGGGCAAAGGTGGATCCATGCACATTATTGATCTGTCCTGCGGGGTTTCCGGAACCACGGCCATCGTGGGAGGAGGAATTCCCCTTGCAACCGGTGCGGCACTTGCGTCAAGCATACGAAATGACGGCAAGGTTTCGGTCTCCTTTTTCGGTGACGGCGCAGCTGACGAGGGAACATTTTTTGAAAGCATGGGCTTTGCAGCGCTCAAGAAATTGCCAATTATATTTGTCATCGAAAACAATTTTTTTGCAACCAGCTCCCCGCTCTCCAGCAGAAGATCCCATAATGAACTTTATAAATTGGGTGAATCCCATGGTATACCGTCCGTCCGGGTGGCCGGTAATGACGTGACAACCGTGCTTGAAGCAGCAAGGCTTGCAGTAAAAAGGGCACGCAAAGGACTTGGGCCCTCCCTGATAGAAGCTGTCACATACCGTTGGAAAGGCCATGTAGGTATTGAAGACACAAAAGACCTCCCCTCCTCCATCCATCGGGAAATGCAGCAATGCCCCATAGCACTTTTTCAAGAGTGTGTTTTAAAGCATCTATCGTATGGCCCAACACTGATGAAGGAAGTAGAAGGAAAAGTCTTTCAAGAAGTTGGCGCGGCTTTTAATTTTGCAAAATCAAGCCCGGCCCCTGATATCGAAACAACATATACGAACGTATGGTGAGATAATGCCTTGGACGAAACTCGTGGCTGATGCCAAACAATTTGACATGTCAGCCGATTTCAAAAAAAAACGGACATTAAGTTACCGTGAGGCTGTTCTGGAAGCCCAGTGTCAGGCCATGACTGCGGATGCGAATGTTTTTGTCATGGGAGAGGGCGTCGATGATACCAACGGTTCTTTTGGCACAACAATAGGCTTACAGGAACGTTTTGGAAGCAATCGGGTTCTTGACCTTCCGCTGGCGGAAAATACGTGCATGGGAATGGCCATTGGTGCCGCCCTGACAGGTATGCGCCCTGTCTTGGTGCACTTACGAGTAGACTTTACCCTTCTGGCCATGGACCAGATCGTTAACCACGCAGCAAAATGGCATTACATGTTCGACGGCAGACAATGCGTTCCCGTAGTTGTTCGCTGTATCATTGGCCGTGGTTGGGGATCGGCAGCCCAGCACTCCCAGAGTCTTCAGGGGCTGTTCCAGCATGTTCCAGGTCTGAAGGTGGTCATGCCTGCCACTGCATATGACGCCAAGGGACTCCTCTTAGCGTCTATTGCGGACAACAGTCCGGTTATATTTCTTGAACATCGCTGGTTATACGACTCAAAGGAACATGTTCCTGAAAATATTTATACAGTCCCCATTGGCCAATCTGCAGTGCCCAGAGAAGGAACAGACATTACTATTGCAGCTGTCTCTCTTATGGTGCATGAGGCTCTCGCCGCAGCCAAGGAACTCGCATCTGACGGCATTGAGGCCGAAGTACTGGATATGCGCTGTGTGAAACCAATGGATCGGGACGCCCTGGCCAGATCGTTAAATAAAACCGGAAGATTAATCGTGGCTGACACGGGCAATATCCTCGGCGGCTGGACAGCCGAAGTGGCGGCCTTTGTCGCAGAAGAACTGCTTCATGATCTCAAAGCCCCTTTAGTCCGTATTGGACTGCCCGACATCCCAACACCGGCAAGTGCTGTATTGGAAACCCAATTTTATCCAGGCAAAAACGACATTGTCCATACAGTCAAACGAATTCTAAACGCTTAAGGACGCCCTGATATGCAGAACATCATTCTCGACGGACACAAATTAGCCTGGCACAAGGATCGGGTAGATGCACTTTTAAGGGGAGAGCGAGTGGCACCAATCACCATAGATTGTGCATTGACACGTAAATGTTCCTACAATTGCATTTATTGTTATAGCCAATTGCAGGATAATCCGGAAAAGCCAATGACCCGAGAGGTTATCCTTGGTTTCCTCCAGGATGCAGCTGAAATCGGAGTAAAGGCAATTAGCTTTGTAAGTGACGGTGAAAGCACCTGTAGCCCCTACCTCTACGAAGCCATTTTGCAGGGAAAAGCCAATGGTCTTGATATGGCCTTAGGTACCAATGGTTATCTGCTCAAGGAAGATCGTCTGGGAGATATCCTGCCGGCCCTGACTTATTTACGCTTTAATATCTCTGCCGGGGAACCTTTGCGCTACACCCATATTCACGGCTGTTCTGAAAAATGTTTCCACAAGGTAATAAAGACCATTCGCAAAGCCGTTCGCATCAAACAGGCCAACAACCTGAATGTAACCATCGGCTTGCAGATGGTTCTCATGCCTGACTTTTCGGATCAAATCATCCCCCTTGCCCGCCTGGGTCGAGATCTTCAAGTTGACTATCTGGTCATCAAACATTGCAGCGACGACGAGGAAGGCCGAATAGGCGTAGATTATACAGGATACGCAGCGCTTGAACCCCTGCTTCATAAGGCCGAGGCGTTTTCCACGGAGAGCTATCTTGTTCAAGCCAAATGGTCAAAAATTAGAAGCTGCGGAAAGCGTTCCTATGCACAATGCTACGGCCCTCCGCTGATACTACAGATGTCCGGATCCGGTTTAGTGGCACCCTGTGGAATGTTGTTCAACGAACGGTATAAAAAATATCACATAGGTAATATCGTAGATACACCGTTCAAGGAACTGTGGCAGAGCAAACGTTATTGGGATGTCATGAATCTGATCGCATCTGAAGCATTTAATGCACAGCACATGTGTGGTTCCCTGTGTCTCCAGCATAAGGTTAATGAATGCTTGTGGGACCTTCGGTGCAAGGGCGGACATATAGAAACACCAGAGATCCCTCCAATGCACGTTAACTTCATATAACACCCACGGGCTGACCTGGTTTTTCACCAAGGTTCAGCCATAACGAAAGTTGAAAGGTCTGTGTGAGTTGTACAGACTCTAAAAAAAAAATTGATACATGAAATTTCTTTCCATCATTCAGGACTCATGGTCCCTCAAGTTTAACAATAACCGTGCATTATTGCCCCTGAACGGGTACACATGTCTTGAGGGAATCCTTAAAAGATTGGGCAGAATTCAGGAGATTGACGATGTCGTTTTGATAACGTCACAATTGGTTAAAGATGACAAATTGGCCGAATTTGCCAATTCAATAGGTCTTAGCGTTTTTAGAGGGGATGAAAGGGATGTGTTGTCTAGAACTTTACTTCCTATAGAAGCCCTCAACCCCGAATATGTAATCAAGGTGTCAGGTAATAATCCTCTCATTGATTCAAACCATATTCAAAAAATGATCAGGCATATTGAAGGCTCTTCATTCGATATGGCCACGAACGAATGCAGAGGGAGTATCATCCGTGGCCTTGGTGCGGAAGTCATCAGAGCAAAAACACTTAAAGAGATTGATACTGAGCGTTTAACACCTTTCCAAAGGGAATTTCATACCCAATTCATCAAACAAAATCCTGAGAGATTCAAAATATTTGAATCTCGGTCTCCGTTGAGCAGAACAGAATATTCTTTATCTTTGGACATTCGGCGTGACTACCTATTAATAAAGGAAATCGTAGCTCTTTTGGGAGGAAATGCAGATGAAGCAGCTATTGTTTCCCTGCTGGACGCCAACCCGCATCTTGTGGAGATCAATGCGCGACCTCCTTCACAGGAAGTCTGTGCTGACAAGCTCATGCTTTTCCCAGATAAGCTTAAAAAATTTCATGCCATCGTGAAAAAAAATATATCACATGATATAAGTTACCCGATCAACGTGGAACTTTCCCTAACTGACCGTTGCCAATTGCATTGTATTTGGTGTTCCGACCGAGAACTGAGGCGCAAGGAAGCTGCAACCATAGACACTAGTGTCGTGATGAGGCTTGCTGACGACCTAAGAACACACGGAACGAAGGGAGTCGTCATTGAGGGTGGCGGTGAACCCACCCTGCATCCTGATTTCAACCGTATCGTCAGACACCTTGCCGGGATAGGGCTTAGTTTAGGGCTTATAACGAATGGTTTGCTGCCACTACCTCCGGAAATCATTTCTTGCTTCGAGTGGATTCGAGTCAGCTTAGACGCGTGTAATGAAAAGGAGTTCAGGGCTTTAAAAGGGAGTGACGGTTTTGGGCAAGTTATCTCTAATATTCAGACAATGGTTTCCCACTGTCCTGTTGTTGGCGTTGGTTATGTACTCACTAACCAGAACCATGATGCCCTTGAAAACCTCATTTTCCTGCTCCAAAAAATTAACGTTAGTTACCTTCAAATCAGACCCGTGGTAGATCATCCGAACCTGACTCTGCGCAAGAATATTTCCTACCTGCGTGATTTTACATATCACTCATTCCCAATCCTTCTCAATGCACTGTCAGAGAATGCCAGTTCCGGCAACGGTGGCCTGCCATGCTACACACACAGCCTGACCACTGTAATAAGCTCTTCAGGCAACGTGTTTATTTGCGGGAGATTAAACATCCACAACTGGCTAAAACCGCTCGGAAATATAGCCGAAATCCCCTTTTTTAAAATATGGAACGGTCCAGAGCGTAAAAAGCAAGCACAACAAATACTTGATGCCTCCTTTTGCAAAGCAAACTGTCCCCAGTGCCGTATGGCCAAGTTTAATCTCTTAATAGACAAGCAGATAAATATTAAAACCAAAAATTTTATCTAACCCTAACGGAATCGTATGAAAACCAACGTAGGCTGGAAGCCACAACTTAGCTATTTTAAACAGCTCCATCATCACTTGCTACGCTCCCACGGCAATCCGTCATACGGATTGTACAGACTTCGTTGGCATATCGGACCTAAATTTTTCTATGCTGGTAAGGCCCCCATGAATTTAATCATAGAACCCAGCAGTCTTTGCAACCTTGAATGCATCATGTGTTCAGACAGATTCAGCCCCCGCCCTCGAGGAAATATGGATGAAGGTTTGTTCGTATCCATCGTGCGCCAAGCGCGTGAGCTATGCATCCCCAGCATCAAATTCAGTTATGCCGGGGAACCCCTTATGCATCCCCATTTTTTTGAAATGCTCGAATATCTCTGCTCAAATACCAATTCAGATATTTCATTTTTAACCAACGGTACTTTTCTTACACCGGAGAACTCTCGTAGAGCCGTTGATTTCGGCGTTGCGGAAATCATTGTTTCTGTAGATGGTTTGAGCAAAAAGGTATATGAAACCATCCGCCGAAAAGCTTCATATGACCGTGTAATAGGGAACATAGAGGCATTATTGACTTACAAACGCAAACTTGGTAAAAAACTTCCCTTGATCCGTATTCAGTTCACTCGACAACGCGACAATGCTCACGAAACCGAAGCATTTGTTTCCTATTGGAAACCACGGGTAGACATCGTCACTATCAACGAATATGCAAGGCCTGTGGATTGTGACAACAATTGCGAAGACTACTCAGCCGACAAACTGTATTCGGATCGATTTGCGGAAACATACACTGAGAATCCATGTTCACAGCTATGGCAACGCCTGGCTATCCTTTGGAACGGAGACGTAGTACCTTGCAACGGTGAATACGTTATCGGCAACATCAACTACAGTACTATCGCTCAAATTTGGCAAAGTGAAAAATTGAAACAGTTGCGGCTTTTTCATAAACAAGGTTTCGTCTCAAAGGATCCGCACTGCAAAGTGTGTGGTTATAGAAATCTCGCATAAAAGGACTCATATCGTGATAAAACCCATACAGATAGGAAAACATATTATCGGAAATGGCCGTACGTTCATCATTGCCGAACTCGGGTACAATTTCAACACGTTGGACGAAGCGTTTAGTTCCATTGATGCATTAGCACAAACCGGTGCAGACGCAATTAAATTCCAAACCTTCAGGGCTGAAACAATCACATCCCAAAAAACATTTTTCCCCAGCCAAGCTGGCTCAGCCAATCAGTTCGAAGAATTCAAACAATACGAGCTATCCCAAGAGCAGCATGTGGCGCTCTTTAAACGAGCAATGGAAAATGGACTCCTCCCATTCTCCACACCAAGTTACTTTGACGATGTAGATCTTCTGGAAGAATTGGGCGTTCATGTTTATAAAATCGGCTCCGATGATCTGACAAATTTGCCCTTCCTTGATTATGTCGCACGCAAAGGGAAGCCAATGATCATTTCTACCGGTATGAGCTATATAGGAGAAGTGGATGCGGCAGTGCGGACCATCCACGAAACAGGCAACAAACACCTTGTCGTGTTACATTGTACTTCCAACTACCCCCTAACGGATTACGCCAATACCAATCTACGTGCAGTACTATCAATGCGTGACGTATTTAAAGTACTGGTGGGGTACTCTGATCACTCCCAAGAGGATTTCACATCCTTGGCAGCTGTAAGCCTCGGAGCATGTGTAATCGAGAAGCATTTCACCCTGTCGCGCGATATTCCTGCCCCGGATTGTGCCTTCTCATACCAACCGAATGATATGGCACGTTTAGTGAAAACCATCCGTAACCTGGAAGCCGCACTTGGCGATGGATTGAAAAAACCGGCACCCAGTGAAAAAGAAATGCGGCAAGAGACCAGAAAATCCGTGATTGCAAAACGCGATATCGAAATCGGCGAAGCCATCGGTGAAAAAGATTTTATTGTTAAACGCCCCGGAACCGGGATCTCACCAGCCTTGAGCCATATTGTTCCAGGCCGAAAGGCTCGACAGAGAATTGAGGCAGACACCCCTATCACTTGGGCGCATTTGTGACGTATCACTTCATTATAGAGGGCAGCCACACTAAAGGAATGGGAGATGTGTATGCAATCATTCCAGTGGCCCAGTCCCTTAAAAAGGCTGGGGAAAAGATAGATATCGTCGTACTTGGGCGTCGTAGCGTGCTAAACTTGATGAGACAAAACGGTTTTTCCGCTGTACACGTCTCATCCCTAACCGATGCAATAGAGATTGTGGAGCGACGCAAGGCAAAAATAATCATCCTCAGCCGACAGCAAACTGCCCCCCATATTATTCGTCGCTTAAAAAAAAGAAATCGTTTGGTTATAACTATTGACGACGTTGGAAATGGTGCGAAAACGGCGGATTTTCGTATAAATCCGTTATACAAAATCCCAAACTCTCTGCACGGACCGGCCTTTCTTCCTCTTGGAACAGAATTTAACAACGCCCGGATCCAAAGAGCCCAACGAAGCATGCAATGCGCAAACCTTTTATTAACCCAAGGTGGTGCCGATACCAGAGGATTTATGCCCTCTTTGCTTAAAATGATAGACACTACCCTGCAGCAGATCACTCCAAACTGTAGAATATTTGCCCTTGTCGGGCCCTGTTTTACGAACTTGCCAGAACTCCGTGATACAGCCGATCAATGTATCGGGGAAGTGCATTTATTAGAAAATATCACTAATCTATCTTCCCTAATGATTCGCATGGATCTGGCAATATCTGCCGGCGGTATAACCATGTACGAACTCTGTTGCATCGGTATTCCAACGTTGGTTGTTTGCGCAGAACCCTGGGAAGCTGAAAGTTCTGCAAGCCTCTCCGCATTAGGGGCCGTAATAGACCTGGGCTTCTCCACCCCGCCGGATCGACAGCGCCTGCACAGAAAATTACAAGACATGCTAAATACACCGCAACTCCGCTTCGAGCTCTCTCAAGCAGCCCGACGGGCCGTGGACGGCCAGGGTGCGTCCCGTGTTGCCCAACACCTGATGCACATGGCCAAGAAGGTGTGCTGATGATCTCCAAGGCTCCCTGCTTTCACAAGAACCAGCCGGCACATTGCTGTATTTGCGGCCGTACGGATCCTTTACTATGGGGTATGGGACGGGGTATGCCTCTTGTACGATGCCAAGGTTGTGGGCTTATCTTTGTATGGCCCCGGGAGACAAATCAACAGATCAAAAACGATTCCATCTATAATGAAGAATATTTTTTCGGCGGCCATAACTTGCTGGATGATATAAAAGGTGCACAGCTAAAAAGTTGTTTACAGGAAAAATCCAGAATAGAGCGCTTTATTCCTTCAGGCCGTATTCTGGACGTGGGTTGTGGTAACGGCAAATTTCTACGCGTATTAGGAGATGCGTGGAAAAAGTATGGTTGTGACGTGGCACCGGCAGCGGTGCAATTTGTGCGGCAAAATCGACTATTCAACGTCCGCCTGGGCCTGCTGGAGGAATTGGATTACCCAAAGCAATTTTTCGACGTTGTTTATTTTCGGGCATCCTTGCACCATACTGAAAATCCCCGGAAAACCTTGGAGGTTGCACACCGATTGGTTAAACCCTCTGGCATTGTGGCTATAAGTATGAGTAACAACGCAGCAGGACCCTGCGGTCGTGTTTTTAAAGGTAAAACCAGATCATTTGATTATGGACACACCCATTTCTTCACGCCAGCCACCCTACGTAAACTGCTCAGGCTGTGTGGTTTACAGGAAATATATACCTATTACCCATATTTCGGTACAGGCTATGAAAATTTTGCGGACTTGGGGAAATTCGTGCGCCAAACGTTCCGCTTAATACTTGGCCGGGATTCTGACCTTGTCTCTCCTCCATTTTACGGCAATTATGTCTCCATGTTCGCTACACCCATACATCAATAAACTCAAAGAAGGAGGGTCCTCTGAAACGACAAAACCCCTTTCGCGTCATCTATGACAGCCCCAAATACCTAAATGCAGACCGACAGCAGCACATGCGCTGGCCCCTGTTACTTGACCTGGAACTGACAAACGCCTGCAATTTAAATTGTTTGCAATGTTGGCGTCACGATATGCACCGCAACATTACGCAACTGGATCTGAAGATTGTACGAAAAATATTTAGGGATGCTTCTCGCTCTGTGCGCGGGATTCGTTTCATCGGTCACGGTGAAAATTTGCTTCACCCTGACTTTTTTATATTAGCTCTGGAGGCCAAAAAACTGGGATTTCTCGTACATTTGACTACAAATGGATTGCTGCTAACCCCCAAACGCATACGTCAGCTTTTGGAGTTGGAACTTGACAGCATCGTCTTTTCCTTTCAAGGCACTGATAAAGAGGGATATGAAGAAATGCGCCGTAACAAAGGATATGACAGGCTTTGCAACATTATACAAGAACTGGTTCAACAACGGGGAAAAAGTCCATTGCCCTATGTGGTGGTCAACACAACTACATTAGACGAAACTGACGAACAGATAGAAGCGTTCCGCCAACGCTGGATTCCAATCGTTGATGAGGTGGGTCATTGGTTCACAACCTTAGAACGGCTGGAACATCTGGAACATGTCCAAAACTTACTGCCCCGGCAGCGCATTCGGCAAGCCATGGTAGGTCGTGTTCGCTGCATTGAAATACACACCAAGCTCTCTATTAATTCGGACGGACAGGCCTGTCTGTGCTGTAACGATTACAATGGAGAACTTGCGGTGGGCAGCGTCTATGAACAAGGGATAGAACAACTATGGAACTCTGAACGTGCGCAAGCACTTCGGAAAATGATTGACAAAGACTATCGCAGTGTGCCGTTTTGTCAAAAGTGCTCCAATAAATTTAACCGAATGGATCATGGCAATGATTAATCCCAAACCATATCTTGATTATGTCTATGACTTTGAAGGTAGAACATTTCGTAACCAATTCGAAGAAATGTACCGTGAATGTGAATGCCCTTGGCCCCATCAAACCGAGTCAGACAACATTCAGTATAAATTTGTGTTGGAATGCCTTCGCAAATCTGAATCTTTAAATATTTTGGATTTGGGATGCGGTTTGGGGTATTTCAGCGACATGTTACGCTCCTTGGGTAAGGTGACTGCTGTTGACATTTCGCAGACTTGCATCAATAAGGCCAAGAACACATTTCCCAATGTTCGCTTCAATGTGGCCGATATCTCAGCCCCTCTGCCGCTATCCAGTTCTGACTTTGACGCAGTAGCGTGCCTTGGTGTTCTCTGGTTTGTCCTGCCGAAAATCCATCAGGTTCTCGATGAAATTTACAGAATTTTGAAACCAGGCGGAGAGGCGATCTTCGGCCTAAATATTCCTGAAAATCCCATCGGGAAAGAGGTGATTGAAACTCCCCAGGATTTTTTTGACATCGTACGGAGTCACTTTTATATTGAAAATCTTTTTTCGTATTATCACTTAGAGGGGACCACTCAGTTAAAAGACGGAGACATCGCCTACTATATACATGCTTCCCGCCCCCGTACAACACCTGGAGCCACAACCATTTAACTCGGAGACACCCATGACTCAGAAAAAACCTAATGTTTTATCCATAGTACCTGTTCGCGGTGGCAGCAAAGGCCTGCCTGGAAAAAATTTGCTGCCGATTGCGGGCCGACCTCTGGTTTTGCACACCTACGACTTCGCTCGAAACGCCTCTCTGGTAGACCGTAGCGTCGTTTCCACTGATGATGAAGCAATTGCAAAAGCGGTATTAGACGACGGTGGCGACGTGGTTTTGCGCCCTGCGAAGCTGGCACAAGACGACTCCCGTGTGGAAACCGCACTGGTTCATACCTTAACCACATGTGAAGAACGAGACGGGATACGTTATGACGTGGTGCTTTACATGGAAGCCACCATACCTGTGCGGCACAAAGACATGCCGGATAAAGTGCTAACAACATTGTTTGAACATCCGGAGGCCACAAGCGTTATTACCATGATCAAGGCCCCCATACATCCTTTCTGGATGGTTCAGATCGGGGAGGACGGCTATCTCGACCATTACAAAGAAAACGAATGCTCCCGTCGTCAACTTCTGCCAGAAGATTGCTTTTATCCTGACGGCAGCGTTTATGCTTTAAGACGCAACGAACTATTCAACTGCCTGAAAAATCCAAAGGTATACAATTACATGGGAGATCGCCCGCTTGGTATTGAGCAGGATACTATCCATTCCTTTGACGTTGACTACAAACTTGACTACGATGTGGCGAAATACGTCGTGGAAAATCTATGGAAGGATAATTAAATAATGCGTACGGCCGCTATTGTACAGGCGAGGATGGGATCAAAGCGTCTTCCCGGCAAAGTGTTGCGCACCATTACGGGAAAAACGATCTTGGAACATATTACAGATCGACTAAGACGCGTCGTCGGACTCGACGAGGTGATCTTTGCAACTGCGCCAGGACAAGCCAACCGGGCTATTATTGAAGAAGCTCAGCGCCTGGGTGTTTTATGGAGCGTAGGAAATGAACAGGATTGCCTCCAACGTTTTAAAATTGCCGTCAAACAACACGATATAGATCATTTTGTACGTGTAACGGCAGATAATCCTCTGATTTGTCCGGACAATATTACGGATATGCTTGCTATCCATCTGGAGCATGGTGCGGAGTTTACTTATACGCTGCATATGCCTGAAGGATGCGGATTAGGTATGGTTGTCATGAGCCGAGAGGCATTATTTCGGGCCGATGCGGAGGCCGTAGACCCCTATCACCGAGAATACATAGACGAGTATCCCCTATCATTCCCCGAAAAATTCCGTACAAGCATACTGCAAGCACCGGCCAGCCTGCGCCGGCCTTACCGGCTGACGGTAGATGAACCGGACGACCTTCGAATGATGACACATATCTATGAAGCGCTGTATGATAAAAACGGCTACATTCCTTTGGAAGCCGCATTGATCTGGCTGGATGCACATCCGCAAATTGCAGCCATCAACAGTCATGTAGTGCAGGAAACCTAAAAACAAAATTGTAAATTATATCCACTCTGGAACAATGAGGCCATGGATAAAAAATTCCAATACGCGATTGAAGAATATATAGAAAAATACCTAACGATCCATTCTAATAGAGTTATAGATCCGGCACTGATAGGTAATCCCCAGAGAGGCATAAAAGCAGCTTAAGTACGGCTGTGAGAATCATGGTGATATTTTAAAGAGATACGGTTACCTGGTTAAAAAAATATGAAATTGTTTCTCAAATTGAAGCGTTATCCCCCGAACGATTGATCCCTTGATGTAACCATCTCCAATTTCGTTTTATAGAAATTCTTCTACGCGGTTTATTTCGCTTGTTGAACGAAGCCGCTCGCGCGGCGGAAAACCCCAAAGTTATGTATACTCCTAATTGTGGGATCAAACGGAAGATCCCAACTATCTATAATTAAAGGAGTATACCATGAACACATCCGAAGTAAACCGTTTTAACGAACTCTATGAGCGCCATTTAAAAACCCTTAGACTTCAGGGAAAGGCTCAAAAAACCATTGATGCTTATTCCAGGGCCATCCGGCGGGTAAGAGATTACTTTGACTGCTGCCCGGACAAACTTGAACCCGAACAACTTGAAGATTACTTTTCCGATTTGGTTGACTCTCATTCATGGAGTACAGTCAAAATTGATCGCCTTGGACTCCAGCATTTCTGGAAATTTGTTTTGAAAAAAGAATGGAATTGGTTGAATATTGTTAAGCCGCCTAAGGTTAAAACCATTCCGGACATTTTGACTCCTGGTGAGGTGGAAAAGCTCATCGGTGCGACACGCAAACTGCGTTACCGGGTTTTCCTGCTGACAACTTATTCCATGGGCCTGCGTTTGGGAGAGGCATTGTCCCTGCAAGTGAGAGATATTGATGCAGCACGAAAACTTGTCCATATCCGGAGAGGGAAAGGCCATAAAGACCGGCTAATTCCCTTACCGGACCGCACCCTGGTCGGACTGCGGGAACTATGGAAAAGACATCAACACCCCAAACTGCTTTTTCCCAATGCCAACGGTTCACTGGAAACCATCCAGAAGGCAAAATCTCATATGGACCGGGGTGGTGTCCAAAATGCCATGAAGGCTGTAGTCGCCGATTGCGGTATCAAAAAAAAGTTTCCATACACTCTTTGCGCCACAGTTTTGCGACCCATCTGCTTGAAAAGGGCTTAAGCCTTCGCCACATCCAGGCCCTTCTTGGCCATGCCCGCCCTGAAACAACTGCACGTTACGCACACCTTACTGATGTCACGGAAAAGGACTGCAGGACGACCATCAATGATTTGATTAACACCATTCATGTAGATTTCTGGAAGGTTTAATCATGCGACTTTCTCATATCATTGAAGAATATTATGATGCATTTCTGACTCGTTACGGGGATACGGCATTGCCGGAACAGATCAAAGCCTTAAACGCCATAGTTAGTTGCCGTACACCAGACGCCGGGCAGATTTATACGGTCTGTCCAGACTGCAATCATACACAACTGCATCCACTGTCCTGTGGAAACCGCAATTGTCCCCATTGTCAAAACCATGAGACAAGCCAATGGATTGACCGGCAGCAAAATAAACAGCTTCCCGTCCAGTATTTCATGGTAACTTTTACCTTGCCCTGTCAGTTCAGGGAAGTTGCATACCGGAATCAACGGACAGTTTATTCTCTGATGTTTTCATGTGTATCCAGCACGTTGAAAGAATTTGGGCTAAATCCCCGGCACCTTGGGGCCCAAATCGGTATGACCATGGTTCTTCACACTCATAGCAGAAGATTGGATTTTCACCCGCATATTCATGTAGTTGTTCCAGGTGGCGGTGTTGACCCATCCAGGCGGCAATGGAAAAAGAAAAAAGGCAAGTATTTGTTTAATCGAAAAGCCCTGGCCAAAGTTTTTCGGGCACGTTTCCTGAACGGATTGAACAAAGAGAATTTGCCAATTCCCAAAGGTGCTCGTTCCAAATGGATTGTCGATTGTGCCAGGGTCGGAACCGGCATGTCTGCCCTGAAGTACCTGTCCAGATATTTATACCGGGGAGTGATCAGCGAACGTAATATCATTGCCAATCAGGATGGCCGGGTTACCTTCATGTATATTGACGGTAAAACCAAAGAGATGTGCAGGCGAACCCTTAAAGGAGAGGAGTTTCTGCACCTGATCCTGCTTCATGTGTTGCCCAGGGGATTTCGTAGGGCAAGAGATTACGGCTTTCTTCACGGGAATGCCAAGAAATTGCTCTTCCTAGTACAGATGATTCTCCACGTTCGGATTATGGCAATAGTGCTTCGGCCAAGGCCTGTTTTTAAATGCCCCCATTGCGGGAAGCCTATGAAAATCCTCGGAATAAAGCCTGTCGGTACAGGATAGGATAAACAAAAGGTAGAAACCCAATCTCAATTTAACTGGAGGTGAACAACACTATGAAATAATCCGGCTTTTTTTAGAAAGCCCTGAAAAGGGCAACGCTATAGGTGCGTCTTATCTCAGGTGCCCGGAAATCACACGCCTTTCAGATCCTTAATCCCCAAAAAGATATTTTCATATATATGGAAACCCGGCTCATTTGGGCCGGGCTTGTTCAACAATCGGATAAGATCGTGGTTCGTTCCTCACACGATCTATCCTTATTCGTTAGGAGATTGGTATACTGAAAACCAACATCGGTACAGCCATGTGAAACATGGTGATATTAAAAAACTGCTACCCGGTTTAGGAAACGTAAAATGGAAAATTATTTTGAAATTTCTGGAAGACCTATCGGTAACGATTATCCAGCATATATCGTATGTGAAATTGGTATCAACCATGAAGGAGACTTCAATCTTGCCCGAAATATGGTCAAGGCGGCGGCTCAAACGGGGGCAGATTCGGTTAAATTTCAATGGGAACGACCGGCCTCTAAGGTTATAGAAGGGGATGTGGAGCACGATGAACTTACGCGCCAGTTTTTTTCTATCGAGCAGCTGGCAGAGTTGTTTTCACTGGCTAATGCCAATGATATGGCGTGTTCTGCTGTGATTGCAGACCATCGTGACCTAAAATATGTGAGAAAACTAGGTGCCGACTATTTTAAAATTGAATCGGACGATTTGACTTACCTCGATCTGATTAGCGATGTGGGGGAAAGCGGTGCGGCTCTTATGCTGTCTACGGGTGTTGCCACTCTGGAGCAGGTAAGCGCTGCCGTACAAGCCTTCCTGGACACCGGCAATGAGCGTCTTGTCCTTTTGCATACGGTATCTGCCTATCCGACACCTGACGATCAAGTGCAGTTAGATATCATAGAGATATATAAAAAGGCTTTCGAGTGTATGGTGGGATACTGCGACCATACGGAAGATGATTTAGCCGTCCTCGCAGCCGCGTCACGTGGCGTCCATGTCATTGAAAAACATTTCACTTTGGACCGCCGGGCCAAAGGTTCAGACTGGGAAGTTTCTTTGGAACCTGAAGCCTTCTCTCAGCTTGTTAGAAACATCCGGAGAATTGAGAGGATGGGCGGCCAAGGAGTTAAACGCATCTTTGAACCGGAAAAAGGAAAGGAGCGTTTAATTCGACGGAGCATTGTGGCTGCCAGGGATATCCAACAGGGTGAAATTCTAACCCGGGAAAACATCGCACTAAAAAAGCCAGGAAGCGGTTTGGGGCCCGAGCTGCTGCCTCTGTTCCTTGGAAAGCCTTGTAAAAGACAAATCCTCAAAGAAGCCTTTATCCGAGAAGACATGGTCTGATGCCATGAACCATCTAAAAAAACAATTGTCTTCCTCCCCATGCCGATTGGCGATTCAACAACCAGAACACGCCCCATGGCTGGGTTTCTTTCATAAGATGATGCATGTAGATATTTACGTATATTTAGATAATGTACAGTTTAAAAAACGCTATTTCGAGAATAGAAACAAAATCCGTACCCCAGATGGTTGGATTTGGACGACCGCACCTGTAATAGTTAAAGGGAGGTATACCCAGAACATCCGTGATGTGGAACTTACACCTGATCATGGCTGGAAACGTTCTTATGCAGGACGTTTACACTCAAGCTACGGCAAATCCACAGGAAGCCCGGAATTGTTACATTGGTTACAGGAAACCTGGTTACCGACTCCCCACTGCCTGCTTTTGGATATGAACCTGAGTTTTATAAATTACATCCGAAATCTTCTTTTTATCGACACGCCAACTCTGTTGGCGTCTGATTTGACATCTGCCAAACTGAGGGGCTCGGATTTAATTTTAAACATTTGTCGCAGGACAGGTGCTAACATATACATTTCAGGGCCTGACGGCAGAAATTATTTGGATCAGGAGGCGTTCTCATCAGCCGGTGTCAAAATAAAGTATCACGATTTCAAGCCTCCCGTTTATCCTCAGATGCACCCTGGCCCTTTTCTTTCACACATGTCTATATCTGATGCGCTTTTCAACATCGGCCCTGCTGCAACTCGAAAAATGCTTAAGGAAATTTCATGAATATCCTCGTAGTGGCTCCGCACATGGATGACGAAGTACTCGGCCCCGGTGGCACCATTAGACACCATGCATTGCAAGGAGACTCCGTGCACGTTTGTTATATTGCGGATAGGGTGTACAACCACAAAACAAATTCACTGCAAATCAATCAAGACCGGGCAAACGCCAGTAAAGCAACTGAACTGCTCGGCGTATCTGATCTCACGTTTTTAGGCCTGCCAGATGAACGCTTAGACGGATTTGTTCAAGACATCCTTATTCCGCTTGAGGACTGTTTCAACCGCGTTGACCCGGATTGGCTTTACGTTTGCCACGGTGGAGACCTGAACCAGGATCACAGAGCCACATTCCACGCAACTATGATTGCAGCACGCCCGGCTGCTCAAAAAAAACTTTCCAAAATTCTATGCTACGAGGTTCCATCTTCTACGGACCAAGCTCCGCCCGGGGGAGCCATGCCTTTTACACCTAACGTTTTTATAGATATTACTATGCATATAGACACAAAAGTGGACGCTTTGCGCCACTATTCAGACGAGATGAGACCCTTTCCACACCCCCGTTCGGAAAAAGGATTGCGTGCACTTGCAGCCACACGCGGTATGCAAGCAAATATTCCTGCAGCAGAGGCGTTTATATTACTTCGGGAAATTGTACGTTAATGAACAAATTTTAAGGATATTACCCATGTCCCACCCTAAATTACTCTTGCTCGGTATTGACGGGCTTTGCCACCGCGTGGTTGAACATTGTCAAAAAAGCATATCCCTGCCAACGCTTTCCAAACTTATCCAAGGTGGTATCTCAGCCCCCCTGCGTTCCTCACTTCTCCCCACTTCAGGTTCAGCCTGGACCAGCATTAGCACTGGTGTCAACCCCGGGAAACACGGTGTAACAGGGTTCTCTCGCTGGGAGATGTGCAATGGAATCCCTCAATTGGCAGGGTTGTTTACGAGCAACAACGTATCTACGGAATATTTTTGGGAAACTCTGGATCGAACGGCAGGTATCAGATCGCTGGTCATACGCGTCCCCTGCACTTTTCCTGCAAGGCCCTTTAATGGCGCAATGATCGTTGAGGAAGATTTTTCTATAGCTACGGCATTTCCCGCCAGCCTACAGCACATTCTCAACACCCCTGAACATAAAATTCAGGAACACTGGCTCGGAGAAGAGTGGGAAAATCATGCTGCCGATGTGATTCAAAAGACTGCGCGCATGACCCATGCCCTATATAAGGAAACCAAGCCGGACTTATGCTTTGTGGTATTTTATGTCCTCGATTTCATACATCATCGTGTGGGATACACTTCCGATTTTTTTCTAAAATTGATGGGACTGACTGAACAGGCCATTACATCACTGCTAAATATGGATGATTTTACGGATGTTGCCGTTGTCTCGGATCATGGCATGCGCCTTTTTGCGCAACAGTTTTTACTTGAAGCTTGGCTTTTAAAAGAAGGGTTCATGATGTGGGATAAAGAGCGAAGTTGCCCTGACTGGAACGGTACCCGCCTTTTCTGCACGCCGTCTGATATCCCTGGAAACTACGGCAAATTATTTATAAACACGCAACTGGTGCCGGAAACGCATCGAGACTCCTTGTTAAGCGAAGTTCGAAAGCGCCTACTAACTCCTGGCCCGGACGGAGTTCCTACGGCTTTGGAAGTATGGGACAAAAGTGAAATTTACTCTGGTCCCTTTGTCAACAGCATGCCCGACCTCGTATTTCGCACCCCACCCAGCACCCGTGTCGTAAGTATGTGGGATAACGATGTAGCTCTATCCCCTGAAGTTTTGACAACCCATCCCTTCCTCAATGCAGGCTGTCACGCCCGGGAAGGCATCTTTGCCTGGCATGGCTCAAACATTACATCACAATTTCTGCAAGATGGGCTTGATGTGATGGATGTAAGCGCCTTTATTCTTTCCAGGTACGGGGTGCCGCTTCCTGAAAATTATGACGGTCGAGTACCCAGTTCCATAGTTCAAACCTCGAAGGTTTTTTCCGATATAGGGAGTCAGCCGTCTGTTTTGCCCAAATGTCAAGGCACAGGGGAACTAAGAGACCAGGAACGTATAATAGAATCATTGCAGTCCCTTGGATATATGTAACCATGAAATTTCTAATCACATCAGACAGCGACGCCTGCGCGCAGATGCATGCCCCTGTGGCCCGGAAGCTTCTTGATCGAGGACACGAGGTCGAGGTGGGATGTATTTCGACTCTGGAAACTTTTAGTATCGAGTTCACCCGCCGCGGCATTCCTGTAGCGCCGATGAGGGAACTTTTGGCAGCCAGTAGTCTGGACTACGATATGGCTCTATGTCACCGAGAACCTTTATCCATCTTACGCCATAACAAGATTCCTACGGCACATATAATGACTATGATCAGCGATGAACACAGGCATCCCGCTGCCATGTACGCTCCATTGGATCTGATGATGGTAGGTGGAATAACCCACGAGCGCAACCTACGACGAGCCGGCTACACCGGTACTGTGGTGCGTACCGGTATGCCTAAATATGATGCCTTATATAATATGGAGATCCGCAGGGATCCACTAATTCTGGTTCCGGATTCACCGACCATTCCTACAGGAAAAGAACGACTACTTTTTTTAAAAATTTTATCTGATGTAGCCAAGCGTTTCCCAAATCATCAGGTGCTCATTAAACCGCGTTTTTTATGGCAGGAGCGCTGGCAAGATGAAAATTTTCTGCACGGTATTGACGAAGATATTCATCTTATTGCTAAGCGTTTTGGAAAGTTACCACCAAATCTCCAAATCCTGGACCATTACGTACCGAACGAAGAGCTGTTTGCCAGATCCGGCTTGGTTATCAGCGTCCAATCAGGCGCCGTATTACCTCAAATGGCATTAGGTAAACCCGTCCTTGTCATTCAGGATTTATTACATCCTGAATGTTGCCAATATGAAAGTGAATTTCGTTCTTTACGAACATACCTTTTGCGCAGTGGATGCGTTATTTGGCTACGCGAACTTTTCGAACATCTTCCAGAAGGACTCCTGCCAGACAAAACATTTGTGGAAGAGGAAATCGGTATTCTGGACGGAAACAGCGCACAGCGGGTCACTGAGGCCATGGAGCAAACAGTCGATGCGCTGAGACATAAAATTTGGTGGATTCCTGCGCTGCCTGACGGAACGGATTATGCGGAATCCCTCATGGAATATGCAACACGAGTGAAGCAACTCGGCAAGGCAGAACGATTAGAAGAACAACGCATCAATATGAAACGGCAAGCCCTGCAGGCCCTCCATACATCTACGATGGTTTTCCGGGAGTATGCAGAAGAATTGGAATTCGAAACAGACACGGAAAAATATGTTCAGATTATAAATAATCTTCTCTCCATTCCCAATGATCCCGAAGAACTCGATTCAATGACCCGGAAAATCATGGGACTCTGCAGTGATCTTGTAGATCTTGCCATGTCATTTCGTCAGGGGCGTCGTTATATACAAAATCAATGCCACCAAAAGGTGCGCAACTGTTTTCACCGCATCGGTCTCAGTCTCATGGACAAGCCTAACGGAAAAAAGCAGGCCTGTGACATGGCGGAAATCATGATGACAGGGCTTGACGATAACTATATGCTGGAAAGCATTAACTTGAGAACAGATAAAAAATCGACTGCCTGCCAACCACATGAAAAAAGGAGAAACGATTGACCAAAGTCCATGCACTGATCGTTGCCCGCGGCGGTGGATCCAGTTTCTACCGTAAAAACACTTATTCCATTCTCGGAAAACCGGTCATTGCCTATGCCATTGAGACCTGTAGGCAGGCAAAATTCATCAATGATATTTTTGTTTGGAGTGAAGATTCTGAAATTCAGGAAATCGCATCCTCCCTTGGGGCACATCCCCTTCAACGTCCGCGTAGTATGGTTCATTACCACAGCGGCTTTGCATCTCAAAACGAATGGACGGAGCAACGTAACCGGGAGATCATTCAACTTGCAGGCGGTGTCGGCGACGTAAATGTATCTTTTAATTGTAATAATTTTCTATTTAAAAGTGAAACCTTACAAGCCATGTACGAAAAAGGGAAAAAAGATGAAAGCCTGGGAGGTGTGATTGCAGTCAGCAAGGTAAATCCAGGGTTTTGCACCGTTACGAAAGACGGCTCCTTGTTCCCTTTTTGGAATGATCCGAATATCCCGTTATCCGAGCATCCTCCACTGTACCGCCGCATTGGCGTAGCAGTCACGTTCAGAATGCGCATGCACCGTGGACGAACTTATTTGGCTCCTCACGTGGTATCTCCCTCAGAAGCTTTTGACTTGCAATCCGAGGAAGAGGTGCCTTTTGCCGAATTTCATCTCAGAAATCGCTACAATACCCCCAAACATACTGAGACACTATAGATGAAAATTACTGCAACATTTATTGTGCTTGAGCAAGAGGCTATAAAAGGGATTTCATGGAAAAGCAAATTGTTCCACCGCAATTTGCTTGAGCATGGTATCGAACACGCCTCGCAAATACCATTGATCGACGAATTGTTTATTCTGACAGATATGGATGAACTTCTTTGCCAGGACACGGTGGCCGGCTATTCTGTTCAAAAAATTTGGCCTTGGAGCATAGAAGAACGCATGGATTTCCTTACCTGCGACTGGAACCGCATCTACCAGCAAAACCTTGTATTGGAAAAAGCCGGAGTGGTTAGTGATGTTCACTTTTTTTTGGACTGGCGTCTACCATTACTCTCGGCGAAAAGTTGGGAGCAGATGTACCATTTTTTGTTAGAGGATCGTGTTGCGGCAAGAGTCGTTCCCATTTACCCCGAAGATCCCAATTTGTATACCCCATTAGGAGACATATCGTCCGGGCGTCTTTTCGGAGTCTGGAGCCATCCAAACAAAGATCGCCAAAAGGTCCCCCAACTTTATCGGACTTTCAACGCTTGTGTAACGCATAGGCGCCGACTCGGCCAGCCAGAGCCGCTCACCAAAGGTTTCTGTGTTCCCCTGATAGAATGTGTTCAGACGCATAGCAGTCAGGAATTACAATTGGCGGCCTTCCTTAGTGAAAAAAAAGAGGCCAAATTTGAAGCGTAAAGCTCTTGTTATTGGATTGGATGGTGTACCCTTTGGTATGCTACAGCAATTAATGCTGGAAGGAATAATGCCGGAGTTGGCGAAGATCGCTTCCGGCGGTCATTTCGGCTCCATGGAAGTTCCCTTGCCACCTTTGTCTTCTGTATCCTGGTCCAGCTTTATGACCGGCAAGGGGCCTGCGTCACACGGGATATTCGGATTTACTGACCTCGGCCTAAATCATGAACTCAGGCTGCCCTCTTTTTTAGATCTTCAGAGTCCCACCATATTCGACCTGCTTGGGAAAAAAGGACTGCATAGTGTGGTCATCAATATGCCTGCAACCTATCCTGCGAGGCCGATTCCTGGCATGCTGGTTTCTGGCTTTGTAGCTCCAGATTTGAACAGAGCGACTTATCCGGCGGGTTTGGCCCGAGATTTGGCTGATATGGGTTACCGAACTGACATTAATATGCCTGAATGTCGGAAAGATCACAGCAGGTTGTTTCAGGAGTTGGAACAGACTTTGGTCTGCCGGGAAAAAACTGCAAACTTGCTTTGGGATGCGGCTCCGTGGGACCTTTTTGTATTGATTATAACCGGAACCGACAGGCTCATGCATTTTTGCTATGATGCCTGGATCGATCACCATTCTCACCGGCATAAAGACTTTCTTAACTATTTTCGTAAAGTAGATGCTGTTATAGGGAGGTTGTACCGCAGATTTACGGATAGCTCAAAAGAAGATAAAGCCTTAGTGCTCCTTTCCGACCACGGGTTTTGTGAACTTCGGTTGGAGGTATATCTTAACCGAGCTCTCAGCGATGTAGGACTATTAAATTTCCGAATACCTAATCCCAGACTGCCATCAGACATTGAGCCTCAGACTACACAGGCCTTTGTTCTTGATCCCGGCCGTGTACATGTGAACATCAAAGGACGCTATAACAAGGGAATTGTGCCTGAAAAGCAGCGCAGTAAGGTGCTTGAAAAGGTGTTAAAGCGATTAACTGCCCTTCGATATGAAGGGAAACCTGTCGTTCATTCCGTCGTTTATAAGGAAAAAGCATTCAATGGTCCGATGCAGGAATTAGCACCCGATGCAGTGCTCATTCCTCAGCGCGGTGTTGAGTTTAAAGGCGCGTTAAACTCAAAAAATATTTTTTCCATAAGTCAGTTGAAAGGGACTCATACTCATGATAATGCGTTCTGGTTAACATCTATAGATGCGATTTCCTGGCCGCCGCCCCAAAATATCATGGAATTATCGCAATTACTCTTACAATGGTTATTGAAAGGGGAACCGGTATGAATACAGAAATAGAGGATTTATATACTCGTTACGGAGCGAATAAACTGTTACAACTCACCCTGTCGGAAAAATTGACGTTAACTAAAAATTTTTTAAACGAATCGTTAAGGGCCAAGCCTGATACTCTGGCTCTTTGCTGGACCGGAGGAAAAGACAGCACTCTGTTGCTTTGGCTTACCCGTGAGGTGTGCCATGAGCAGGGACTGCAAATGCCGCTGATTGTTACGATCGACGAGTTGGACACATTCCCCGAAATTCGTATGTTTATACAAAATCTCAGCGACCTCTGGAATATGGAAGTTATCACCCTTTATAATAAAGGCTTGGCATCACGCCATCCCATCCTTCAGGAACCAATTCCGGTAGCAGAATTGGATCACGCGAATCAAACTGCGTTGATGGAAATAGGCTATATTGAACCGTATTTCCCTTTCGAGCCTGAATCTGTGGCAGGTAACCATCTGACAAAAACTGTGCCCTTGAGGACTTTTATAAAAAATCAAAAGATTACAGGCCTTTTTGTGGCTCTACGGTGGGATGAACATATTGCCCGTGCAAAAGAGTCTCCTGTCAGTCTAAGAAATAATCCTCCACATTCACGCTTGCACCCAATGCTCTATTTCAGGGAATGCGATGTATGGAACATAATTATGCAATATAAAGTGCCCTTTTGCGAACTATACCGAAACGGATACCGTTCATTGGGCGCTCGTTCGGCCACCCGACCGGTTGTGCCGGGCATACCCGCATGGGAACAGGACCTGGACGCCACCAGTGAACGTCAAGGCCGAGGGCAGGACAAAGAACTGGCCATGGAGCAGCTCAGAGCACTTGGATATATGTGAATTCAAGAAATCCTTTGGATGAAAACGACAATCCACGACGGATTTTAAAATTAACTGTACCTATAATACGATTAAGGAGCAATTATGTTCGTCCCCTTTGAATCGACCGCACGCCAAAAATATATTACTTTGTTGGAGGAAGTTTTTGATTCGGGCTTCCTATCTGAAGGCTCCATGGTAAAACGTTTCGAGGCTGGATTTTCAGAACTCACCGGCGGACTTAAATGTGTAGCCCTTGCTAATTGTGGGTTGGGCCTAATGGCAGCATTGGAATATATCGGAGTTGAAGGAGGGGAAGTAATTGTTCCCACTAATACATTCATGGCCACTCCCCTATCAGTCCGAAGAGCTGGCGCAAGGGTCGTTTATGCAGACTGCAATCGCGAAGATCTTTGCCTTTCATTCAAGGACTTGAAAAAACGAATTACCCCTCTTACACGAGCTGTTATAATTGTCCATATTGGTGGTCATCTCGCCTTTGAAACAGAGCAAATTGCAGCCTACCTGAAAAAACGAAATATTGCCCTTATCGAAGATTGTGCCCATGCACATGGAGGAGTCTTGAACGGACGCTGCGCAGGCAGTTTTGGTCTTGCAGGCATTTATTCATTTTACGCTACTAAGACGATGCCTTTGGGAGAGGGCGGCATACTAACAACCCGTGAGCTATCATTGGTAAATTGGACGCAAAAATGGCGCAACTACGGTAAGTTTGAATATAAAATTCCCGGAATCAATGCACGTATGAACGAAGTAACTGCGGCCCTCGGATTGGTGCAATTGGAAAGATTACCCATGATTTTAAAATGGAAACAAAAGCTCGCGGAGAAATATGATCAAATTTTTGATAATCGGATTCACTTCCCCAAGGGCATGCAATCCGGCTATTACAAGTACATCGTTTTTAACACCGATCCTGCCGAAAAAACTGGTGCCGTGTTTGATACACTTTGCCATGAAATCGACGGATTAACAGACTGTTTCCCCAATGCAGAATGGGTTAGTAGGCATCACGCTTGCCCCCCTATATTCTTTGGCTGGGACGGTGCCGATCTATCATCTAAAGATTTGTCAAAACGCCTAAAATTATCTCAGTAAACAGCTATTGGCTCGGCTACCACAGATCAAAATTTTAATCAGGTGTGTGGAACTATGCTGTTTCTGAGAAACGGCTTGGTCCTACAAATCGCGAATACACGCAGTTCTGTTAGCTCGAGCTTTATGCAAACCATCCTGAACTGACTGAGGAGCAGCTTTCCCTGTTGCTCGAACCCATCTTTTTGCGATGACTTCTTTGGCCAGAATGATGAGTTCATCCTGCCAACTATTCCTCATACGTTTTTTTTTTCATGTTAGGGAGTCAAAAGTGAAATCTATGCATCAGCTTAGACAAGTGGCCCCGTTTTTAGCGGAGTTGCTTGATTTCCCAGGTGATTACGCCTCGTCCGTCCGGCGTGCCAAATTCTTGGAACATCGTCTCGCTGTGCGTATAGCTAAAGCCCGGGACACCTTCTTCGGGCAGGGGGTCGCACTTTCAGGGCCAAGTAGTCTTCTTGAAAAACTATTACGCCTGGGATTGCTGAGTGGTCTTGAAATTCTTTGCGGAGTAGGGCCGGACGGAGAGCTGGCTCGCTACAACGAGCCTCCAGTTCCTTTAGTTCCGGCTTCTGAACTACCATCCAGTCCACTTCTGTGCTTTGGCCCGGTTCCCCAAGGACTGCCTGCGCATGTTGAGGTCGTGGATCTGGGCGACGAGTCCCTGAATCATAGTACAGCCTTACAGGATCATCTGCGTTCACTCCTAAAGCGTGCAACCACGTGCATGGCCGATGTCTTCGAACCGGACAACACGGTACTTTTTGCGGGCAATGTGGAGTACTACAACTTTATGCGGGTAAGTGAGGCGTTACGCTCCAGAGGTATGCGCACGATTTTTCTAGGGCTCACCTCGGATGTGATCCGTTTCAAGGAGAGTTTTTTTGATCTATGCCTGGATGCAGACGGCAATGTGGAACTTTTCTACTCGATCCTCAATGCTCATGCTTTTAAGGTGGTCCATTTCCAGGGTTGGATGGGAAACCATGAATATGCGGCAGCGGCCTGTGCCCTGTGTCAGAGTCCTATTATCGTTGAGCTCAACGACCTGCCTCATTATTTTCTGGTACCACAAAACTATGATGCAGTTTACGGGCTGGGCAATTTTGGCAAAGAAGACAAGTGCTTGAAGTATATTTGTACCCATACCGACGGCTTGCTGGCCAATTGCATGGATAAATGGTTAGTCCGTTTTCTGGACATCCTGGGTATTGAAAATTCACCGCCCTGCGCACCGTTCCACGGATATCCCCTGACCAAATTTTTCAAAAATGAATCCGTGGACACCCCTTTTTCCGTGGTCTTCCCCGGCTCTTTGCTGCCGGGCAACTTCCCGGCAGCCGGTTTTGCTGCCGCCCAGGTGATCAGGTTGGTGCGCGAATATGTAGTACCCCAGGGTATTGAATACCATGTCTGGGCCAATCCCATGAGCGGAGACGGTTCTCAGGAGCGGTTTTGGGACTACCACCATTTAGCTCACATTGAGCCCCTGTTTCAGTTGCATCCAGGGCTACCTCCAGAGGAGTTGACTATCGAAATTTCCCGCTTTGGCTTCGGGGCCATGTTTTATCTTATGGATGGTGGATATGAGGTGCTTCCCGACCACTACGCTTCTCTTATCCCAACCAAAGTCTTCACAATGTTCGAGGCGGGCCTGCCCATCATCTACAATGAAGAGTTCGAATATATAGACAAACTGAACGAAAAATGGAACTTTGGCATCCGCGTGAGCCAAGAGCAAATCAAGGCTGGGATTCGTCCGCTCATTGAGACCTGCGACTATAAGGCGTTGCGTTGCGGGGTTGCCAACTTCCGCAGCACCTGCTCCATGGATGAGAAGATTGAGGAGCTGTTGGCCATGTACGAAGCCGCAGGAAGAGAACGTAGATAGAGTTTTTGGCCATATACCCTCGTTTTGTGACCTGCTCTGGGCAATACAGAAATTCATATTATTTGTTTTTGCAATTGAAAAAATTCTGATTATAACGGATTTGTAGTGTCCGTCCGTAAACCCAAATGAACGCGAAATAAAAAGGTTTTGACGCCAGTTTTCATGGTACTTAAATTCATTAGGAAATATCTGGCAGTTCAACTTCTTTCCAGTTGACTCAAAGCAGAATGCGCAGATTCGTTAGATGGATTTTTCTTAAGTACGGCCTGATAGGCCTCCTTTGCGGCTTCTTTGTATCCTTGTTTTAAATAACAATCGCCAAATTTTCTCAAAACATCCACTTCTTCGGGCAGAGCCAGAAAACAATTCTCATAGGCTACAGCCGCCGAAGAAAAGTCATGATGCTCAAAAAAAGTATCCCCAAGTTCTTCCCACAGTACGGCCTGATTAGCGTCCAACGCCACAGCTTGTGACAGTTTTTCAATACCCTGGTCAAACCGGTCTGTTTCCATTAACAATCTGGCTAAAAATGCGAGCCATGCCGGATATGATGGTTCATTTGAGTGATGGGGATGATCCGGTCCAAGCAAATGCTTTTCCAGATATACCGATGCCGCAAATTTGTCATCTTTTTCAGCCATACATCTTGCTTTCCAATAATGCCACTCGGGGGTTTGTTCACAAATAGGTTCCCACAATTCTAAAAATTCATCTGCACGGTCTACATTTTTATCCTTTTCAAGCCATTGGGAAACCCATTGAATCGTCGTTGCCCAGGTTTCCTGTTTTGCCTTAAGAATAAATCCTTTTTCTCTGCACGAACGAAGAGCCCATTTCAAATTTCGTGGAAATTTTGATTCTATAAGCCTTTGTAACCAATACTCTCCCAATTCCCTTCGTTGTTTCCCTAATTCTTCTCTCATCTCAGCGTCATTATTTGCAATAGCGATTGGCCACCATTTTTCAGCAGATTCAAAATCCAATAGCTGTGCTTTTGCTGTCCCCATAAGTGTTTTTGCCTCATCCCAATTCGATGATAATTTTTTTTTATCTGAAAAAATCAGATTCAGTTTGTTGATGGCCTTTACTGGACACATTTCTTTTAGGTAAAGTCGGGAAAGTGCCAGTGCATTTTCTATTGAAAAAGGCGAATCTGCATCCAAATCTGAAATGAGTTGATCTTCTTGTTCTAAAAAAGAGACAAGCCTTCCTACCTCTTCACAAAAAATCGTCAGCCCTTTTTGGTGGCCGCCCATTTCCAGATCCACTATTTTTGCATCCTTTGTTAATTCCTCCAAATAGGTATTGGTCTTTTCAATCTCCTGGACGACTCTGGCCTCGTTAATCATTTTAGCGGCTACTTCTTCGATTGGCATAAAGGGCTTTAATCTGTTTCGCGCCTTCAAAAGATTTTGTTTATGATTTTGGATCTGTTTGGGAAGTTTGGCAAAAGAAGTCATTTTTTTAGATGACAAAACGGCGTGTTTGTTTAAGAATTGAGCTATTTTTTCGTTGGTCGATAGAATAGAATTAACTTGTTTCAGTCGTGCTTTGGCTTCCCGAAGTTGATTCTGCGCTGCTTTAAGAAATTTAGAAATAGATACTCCGGGCTTTTTTTTCAGTGCAGATAGAATAATCGTATCCACATCTATCTTTTGCATTAAATCATTTTTAAGCACATCCTTAAAATTTTGAATAATCGTTCCCTCAATATGGGCGCCTGCGGCTGTTGCATTGATATATCTACAGGGATGATGCGGCATAATTTGTTCAAAGGTTTGTTTAAACTCCAGCAGGAAATCCTGGGTCTTAACCATTTCTCCGTCAACACCTTTCACATCAATCAAATTTTTCCCATGATGCCAATTATGATTAAATACGGTTCCTTGCACATGATCTGCATTTTCAGAAATTAACGCGAAATCATGTCCAACCATTATTATTGGATCTGCTCCAATCATCTGGGCAAATGAGAGAGAAAGAGACGCCACCGTACCCGCGGGCTTCATCTGATTTTGTACTTTTAGGGCGTCAATCATCCACTGCTGGGTGTCATTGTCCTGAAAACAATAAAAAAGGTGGTTTAACGGCAGTCTTCTGGCGGTTGGAACCGATGAGGAAATAACAGCCACAAGGGAGAATGGTGCCTCTTTTAGTAAATGTGGAGACAATTTATCGGAATTGTGATCCCGAAAATCAAGGGTCGTTACAAAATCGGGAATAATCTCATTGTTTAAAAGAGGAACGGCAGCTGAATCCACCGCAATAATAACGCATTTCCCCTCGGCTTTTTTTAAATCCGCCATACTTTTATCCAAAGAAGGACCTGCAGAAACCAAAACAGCAGGTTTTTTGCGAAATGCCCCTTTTAATACATCCACATTGCGGGCCTCACGGAATAGTGCCATATTCCGGATTCTATTTTTAAATAGTTGTTCTCCGCATATATCAAACACGCCTTTGGCTGAAATGGACTTGGTTGCATAAGCTCGTGCTTTGTTGGAGGCCTCAGTGTACAGCGGTTTATTCCAGTCGAACTGGACTGTATAATTGCTAAATAAAATATTTACGGAAATGGGGAATCCCACCAAGGTTTGGTCAAACTGTTGCCAGTCGATATCTCCCACAAAAAATGTCACTTTTTCAGAAAGGAAAAGCGGGCGCAAATCAACATACGTTAATGCGGTGCAAAATATATCTATGCAGGGTTCAATGACCATCATTCGGTACATATCCTGACGCATTTCCAAGGCGGCAAGAGGCCGATACCCAAGTCCCATTCCCGTAAGTATGCACACAGTCTTGTTTAAATTTTCCTCTTTTTTCAGCATGGGAAACTTTTGTTGAATAACCCCTAATACGTCCTTTTCATCGCATAAGAAATTGAACTTTTCTCCGGGCTGATGAAATCGTAATGTTGGGCCGGTCGGGGTCGGAATAATTGTTCCGATTTCCACCGGCGTATGTTCAATGACTTGTTTATATAGCTTTGGATTGGATGATTTTAGGCATGCCAGATTTTTTTCACGATAGTTTTGCACTCATTCCTCCTTTTCCATCTGAACCATGGTATCGATTATATTATCAGAAGCCTGCCTAATAATGAGAGACTAAACGCTTTTCAGTTTATTTGTGAGGCATTCATACTATGTTAAAAAAAACGAAATCCCTTATTCCCCGCAATATAGATAAGGCAGGTCTTGATATCAAAATTTGGAAAAAGCGCCACGGCATTTTTTTTATAGCCAAGCACCTGGGCAGTGTCCTGTTTGTGAGGCGCCTATAGGGATAAAATTTTTATTTATTTTATCCCACGCCTGAGCCGGAAACATGCCAAGATAAGCGCTATAATATCCGGCGAAGAGTTTTTCAAGATCCCCGTCTTTGGTAAATTGTTCAAATATCCGGATGTATCTCTGATGATTTGTTCAAAATTACCTACCGCATAGGGGATTTTTTTCATAGACTCACTTTTTCATTTACTTCGTGAGATGTCAAACAAATACCGATCAGCGCAGCATTTCCCGGCACATTGGGAACGGATAAAATATCTTTTTATGTAGCTGTTGGTTATCCTCGTTTATTTTGTGGACAAAGACCTCAGCGCATCAACGGCTGCCATGCATACGGCCACGGATGATTGGGGGTTTTCGGCTGAAAATGAGGCATCTTGTTTTGAAAATGTTGCACGCCACTTGGTTTCGGTCATGCTTTTGGGACACATATCTTTTAATTGAAATGTAAATCCTTTATTTTCAAGAATCCCGGCAAGCTCTATGGCAGCATTAATGTTATAAACGGCTTGGTTAGGGACGGATTCACCAAGAAGCTGTTTAAGCTGTTTTTCTAAATTTTCAACGGCAGATTCGGACATTATTTTCTCCAACGGTTTAAGTTCCTCAAAAAAGATGCGTTAGCATCCCTTGCTTCAACAATTTTGTTGATTGTACGCCTAATTCCGGGATGGTGAAAAGGGATTTATGATTTTAGAATGGATTTTGACATCGTACTGCCGATTAGAACAACTTTACTGTTGGTTTTTTTGACTTTGTCTGGAAAAAAAATAAGATTTATTGTACTCATTTATTATTCTAATCGTAATTTTAAATAAAAAAATGAGGAGAGAAAAATGAAACAGGTTTTTAAACTGTTCCCATGGTTCGTTGTATTGATCGCAATTACATTTACTGCTGGTATCTTAAGTGCGTCTGAGCTTGATGCATTTAAAGGCGAAAAAGGGGTGTTGCGCATCGCTGGGGGCACAGCCCATATTCCAGTCATGAAAGAGGCTGCCAAGCGGATTATGACAATGAATTCCGATATCCAGATCACCATTGCCGGAGGCGGATCCGGTGCCGGGATCAAACAGGTGGGAGAAGGCTTAGTGGACATCGGCAACTCCGGTCGTAAAGCTACGGATGAAGAAGTTTCAAAGTATAATCTTTCTATGTATAAATGGGCCATTGACGGAGTGGGCACGGTGGTTCACCCGTCAAATCCGGTCAACGTGCTTTCCAGTGAACAGCTCAAGGGCATCTATGCCGGGAAAATTGTAAACTGGAAGGAAGTTGGCGGTGAAGACCGGCCTATCAATATTTACACAAGGGATAAGTCTTCGGGTACTCGTGCGGTTTTTTGGAAAAAAGCATTGGGTAAAGGGGATATTTCCGGGAAAGCCAATTTTGTTGCGTCCAACGGTGCCATGAAAGCGGCTGTTACCAATGATCCCTATGCCATTGGATACGTCTCTGTGGGGTATATGGATGAAACAGTTGCACCGATCGCTCTGGACGGGGTCATTCCTACTTTGAAAACGGTTCAATCCGGCGAATACAAAGTTGCCAGAGGTCTTTACAGCAATACCAAAGGCGAATATACAGGGCTTGCCAAAAAATTGATCACCTACCTGCTTAGTCCCGAAGGCCAGAAGATTGTTTCCGAGATGGGATTCATTCCTGTCAACTAATGTCGTTCAAAGATAAATGTGCACCGGCAGTTTTTGCCGGTGCCTCTTTTTTATGTGCGGCTGTCACCCTGTGTGTCTTGGGGTTCATGGTGATGTTGAGCCTGCCTGTCCTTAAAAGCGGCATGCTCTGGACGATCCTGACCGACTCCTGGTCGCCGGACCATGGCCGGTTCGGCATTTTCGCCATGATTGCAGGCACCTTTTATATCGCCTCTTTAAGTCTTATCATCAGTTTGCCCATCAGCCTTGGTTGTTCTTTTTTTATGCAGATCACCCATAAAGGGCCGGCGGGCCGGTTGCTTAAAAAGTTCGTTCAGTTCATGACTGCCATTCCCACGGTGATTTACGGATTTGTGGGAGTGTTTCTGCTGGTCCCCCTTGTCCGGGATTTTTTTTCCCATGGATCAGGTCTGAGTATTTTGACTGCATCCATTATGCTTGGCCTGCTTATTTCCCCCACCATGATTCTATTTTTTTGTGCAAGCTTTGAACGGGTACCCAAAATTTATACGGATGCTGTGGATTCTCTTGGATCCACTCCTTTTCAGAAATTGTTTTACGTGATTTTACCCCAGGCTTGGCCCGGAGTGTTGACCGGGTTGATTTTGGCTTTTGGCCGGGCCATGGGGGACACCCTGGTGGCCCTGATGCTCAGCGGAAACAGCGTTATGATGCCGGCATCTGTTTTGGATTCGGCCAGAACACTGACCGCCCACATTGCCATGATCATTGCTGCGGATTTTGACAGCATTGAATTTAAGACCATATTTGTCAGCGGTGCTGTTTTGTATTTGATGACAGGTCTCGGAATTTTTTTGGCGCGTATGTCCGGACGGAGAATAGAATAATGTCACAGAGCTTACCTGACAGGCTGTTATCCTTTTTTTCCTGGACCTGCGCTTTACTGCTTGCCGCCGGCGTTTGTATCATTATCGGTTTTTTGATCCTGAAAGGCGGGCGAGCCCTGAATCTTGATCTTATTTTTGCCGATACCCGTCCTCTGGATGCAATCCTGCTTAAACGCCAGGTGTTCGGCGGCCTGTTTCCAGCCATGGCTGGTACGTTTCTGCTGATCATTCTATCCGTGGGTATTGCGCTGCCCTTGGGGCTCTGTGCCGGAATTTATCTGGCGGAATATGCCTCTTCAAATGCCAGGATCGTGTTTGGGTTTATGGTGGATCTTCTGGCTGGAATCCCTTCCATTGTTGTCGGATTGTTCGGCTTTTCCATTACCATTTTTTTACACCATTTTTACAACAGCCGAATTTATCCGTGTTTGTTGATTTCTGCCTTATCTCTTGCGTTTCTGGTGTTGCCCTATATCATCAAAACAACCCAGGGTGCCATTGAAAGAATACCAATTTTAACCCGGCTCACAGCACCTGGATTAGGTGCCACCAAACTGCAGAATGTGTTGTTGGTTCTGCTGCCTTTGTCTCTTTCGGACATTGTTTCCGGTGTGGTCCTTGCCATTGGACGGTGTGCAGAGGATACAGCCGTAATTATGCTTACCGGCGTGGTTGCCACCGCTGGTGTTCCCAAATCTCTTTTTGCAAGTTTCGAGGCTCTGCCGTTTTTTATATATTATACGGCATCGGAATACACGGACCCTACAGAATTGGTGAAAGGATATGGTGCTGCCTTAATCTTGCTTTTGATCTGTTCAATACTTTTTATATTTGCCCATCTCATCAAGACTCTGATTGATCGCAGGGCAGGAATCATGGGTTAGGAATCAAATATGCAAACTTCGGTTAAAGTCAAAATCAGAGATCTCTATTTTTATTATAGGGCCCGGACTATTCTGGAAAATATTAATATTGATATTTATGAAAATTCAATTACATCAATTACCGGGCCGTCAGGGCAGGGCAAATCCTCATTTCTCACCATTTTGAATCGGCTGTGCCATAATATGGACGGGGCAAAGGTTGATGGAAAAGTCACCATTGATTTTGGCAACGGTTTTGAAAATATTTTCCAAAAAAACTATGCTTTACCTGAATTGCGAAAAAGAGTGGGGATGGTCTTTCAGACACCCAACCCATTGCCCATGAGTATATATAAAAATGTGGCATTCCCTTTGAAGCTTGCCGGATACAAAAATGAGGACGGCATCCGTCAAAAGGCAAAAAAATCCCTTGAACATGCGTTTTTATGGGACGAGGTCAAGGATCGCCTGTCCGATGATGCCCGCCTGCTTTCCGGTGGCCAGCAGCAACGGCTTTGCCTGGCGAGATCCATTGTTTTGGAGCCCCAGGTACTGCTGCTGGACGAACCCACCTCCAGTCTGGATGAAACCTCGGTTCAGGTCATTGAAGAACTCTTGGCCCGGCTGAAAAACAGATGTACGATCATAATGGTTTCCCATTACATGGATCAGGTGAAGCGCATTGCCGACCATCAGTTTATTTTGCACAATCGGCAACTAATAAAGTCTGAAAATTTATAAAATAGACGAAGTCATGACCGCCCCCTCCCGTTTTTATCTTGTAAAGACAGGAATGGCGAGGGGGCGGTTACAAATGTCTTGGGGGCTGTGTCATGCGCTTAGTCCGGCAGCAGATCATAAAAATACATCATGGCATCGGACCGGGTGATGATGCCGATAATTTTATTTTCTTTCATGACCGGAATTCTTCCGATGTCATGCCTGATCATCAGTCGGGCAGCTTCAAATGCACTTTTATCATAATCAATGGTGATTAGTTTTCTGCTCATAATGGCTTTAATTGGGGATTGCATCTGATTTGATTTTTTGACTTTTCTAAAATCGCGCCTTGAGACAACGCCCACAAGATTATCGTCGTCGTCCACAACTGGCATACCCGAACATCCCATCTCCCGCAGCATCATGGCCACATCGCCCACAGGCGTGTCGTTTTTTACCGTTACCACAGGGTATGACATGATATCAGAGAGCATGACCGACGAATACTGATTGCCCTTGAGCAATTCCATGACGGTTTCTAATAACGCATCCGGATTTGCGCCTTTGACCAGGGCCGAGCCTGCCCCGGGATGGCCGCCTCCGCCAAGAGATCGCATAAGTACGCCAATGTTGATTTCATCCACCCCGCTTCTGCCGATCACCATGCATTTGTCTTTTTTCGTGTCCCGGAATATGCCGATGGCCACGTCCACATTCATCAGTTCTCGGTACATCTGCATCACCATGGCAAGATTTTCCACCCGATTTTGGACTTCTACTCGGGAGACACTCAGTGAGAAGCCGTTCACCTCACTTCGTTCCGCCTCCTGTACCATCTTAAAAAGAATCTCTTTTTGTTTTTTGCCGTAAGCCGGTTGTAAAAAGGTGCCCAGGATGTTGAGATCCGCCTTGCGGTCCAGCAGAAATCCAGCGGCAAACGCGTCTTCAGGACGGGTGGATGGAAAGGACAGATGGCCTGTATCCTCGTAAAGGCCGATCAAAAACAATGTAGCCTGAATGGGGGTAATCAGTTTCCGTTCTTGTTTAATCTGTTGGACAAGCAGGGTAACTGCGGCTCCTGTCTGGGAAAGATGTGATTCCCGAGCGTCAATATCCCCGTCTTCGTGGTGGTCCCAGACAATGACATCAAGGTTTGGCTTTTCGGATAAAACGCTCAATCGCTGGTCCAGACGAGACCATGAATGGGTGTCTACGCAGATCAGGGTGTCTACGGTATCCAGGTCCACTTCGTTGGGTGTCCACAAATCAAATAGATCTTTGTGAATGGCTAAAAAATTTTTAAGGTTGGCATTAATTGTCCCGGGAAGGACAGGCTTGGCATCCGGATATATGATGGTGGCTGCAACGAGACACGCCAAGGCATCAAAATCAGCGGCTTTGTGTGTGGTGATGATTTTCATAGGGCCTCTTTGTTGTGACAAGTGGTTTCATCAGGGGAGGTATTAGGGCGTATTGGTCAGATATTTTGTTGGATACAATCTCAATAGGTTCTCTAAGTTGTTTCGTTGATTCATTTTCGTTCATTCTTAATAACGGCCATGGCCGACCTGTTCTTTCGCCTAGGTTGGGCTACTACAAATAATGAAAGAAACGAATCGGTTAATTCAGTTCTTTCATATAAATATATAATCATTATTTGATGATGCCTCAACTTTTATCGTGATTTCTGTTAATATTTACATAGTGTCTGAACCAAACCCAGTGAATTTTGTCGCGTACATGGCGGGCGAAAATTGTAACCCAGAGAATACATAACGTATTTCGAGAATTAAGATTATAGACCAACGAGGTCGTCGGCCAAACTTACGGTTGTGGGGCGGGCATTACATAGAGGTTTAATCATAAACATCTATTTTAAGGAGCATAAAAATGGCTCAAATCAATCTTAAAGAAGTCAAAAGCGTATCCTACCAACCGGCCAAACTCCATCAGGGATATACAAATCATTCCCTTCATATCAATGTCGGTAAAAATGAAATTAATGTTCGTTGTATTGAAGAAAAGATCAAACAAACATTTATCGGAGGCAAAGGGTATGATTTGTGGTTGATGTGGCATGCCGTGTCTGAAACCACCCGATGGGATGACCCTGAAAACGCTATCTGCATTTCATCAGGGCCTTTGGGAGGCGTACCTGGGTATCCCGGCGGTGGAAAAAGTATTGTCACAACTATTTCTCCACTGACAGGGGCTCCCATTGATTCAAACGTCGGGGGGTATTTCGGTCCGTATAAAAAATTTGCCGGCTTTGATGTCATTCAACTGGATGGCAGGGCCGAGCAGGACACGGTAATTCTTATCGACGGGATTGAAAATACCATTAAGTTGTTCCATGCGCGCAGTTTTCCTGAAGATGCGTATGAGATGTCAGCGGCCTTGACACACTATTTTGATGAAAAAAAGCCGGTCAACGTATCTGTGGTGACCACAGGACCCGGGGCGGAACATACCTATTTCGGCTGTTTAAATTTTTCCTGGTGGGATGCCGGGCGCAAAATCGTCCGGTATAAACAGGCCGGCAGGGGTGGGATCGGAACGGTATTTGCCGACAAAAAGATTAAGGCTGTTGTGGCAAGGTACGGTGCCGTTTCCATGAAAACCAATCAGCCGGCTGATCCCGAAGGGCTTAAAGCGGTTACCAGGGCCTATACTAAGGAGATCATCACCCTTGACCCCAAACAGAATCGGATGGCTCTGGTCGGTACCACCCATCTGGTACCCATTATGAATGATCATGACTGTTTGCCTGTTCATAATTTTAAATTTGGTTCCCATCCCCAAGGCAAAGTTATTGGCGAAGAGACCTACGAGCATATTTTTGACAAGGGATTTGACGGCTGCTGGAAAGGTTGTGCCGTGGCCTGTGCCCATGGGGTAAAAGATTTTTATCCCCTTACGGGACCGTATAAGGGTAAAAAGGTTTTTGTGGACGGTCCTGAATATGAAACTGTGGCCGGATGTGGCTCCAATCTTGGTATTTTTGATGCCCATACCATCCTTGAGATGAATTTTTACTGTGATGCTTATGGGTTGGATACCATCTCTGTGGGTACTTCCATCGCTTTTGCCATGGAGTGCTTTGCCAGTGGCCAGATTACCGTGAATCATACCGGTGGTATGGATTTGAATTTCGGTAACCGGTTCAATGCCCTGGAACTTGTTCACCAGATGGCCCAGGGAGAAGGTTTTGGTACTGTTGTGGGTAAAGGCGTCCGTCGGATGAAAGAAATTTTTGCCCGGGATTACGGCGCAGAATCTACCTTTTTGCAGGATATCGGTATGGAATCCAAGGGCCTGGAATTTTCCGAATACATCACCAAGGAGAGTCTTGCCCAGCAGGGCGGTTACGGGCTGGCCCTTAAAGGACCCCAGCATGATGAAGCCTGGTTAATTTTTCTGGATATGGTCCACAACTTCATGCCCACCTTTGAAAACAAGGCTGAAGCTTTACACTGGTTTCCCATGCTCAGAACCTGGTTTGGTCTGTGCGGCCTGTGCAAACTACCCTGGAATGATATTGTCCCTGCCGACAATAAAGAAACCGATGAACCGGCCAAGGTGGTTAAACACGTGGCCTGGTATGCACAATTTTTTTCTGCGGTTACCGGCAGGAAGGTGAATTCAGAGGATCTAATCACAATGAGTGAAGCCGTATACAATTTCCAGCGGATTTTTAATCTTAAGATGGGATATGGCACCCGGGAGCACGATTCTGTGCCCTATCGTGCCATGGGGCCTGTGACCGAGGAAGAGTACGAATCCAGGGCCGAGCGCTATGACACCCAGCTAACGGAAACCTATGGCATGGATATTTCCGCCATGGATACACCGGACAAAATGGCGGTGTTACGTAGCAAGCGAGAAGAACAGTATGAACTGCTTAAAAATGCGGTTTACAAACGCCGGGGCTGGACTGCCGACGGTATTCCAACCGTTGAAACGGTTAAACGCCTTGGTATTGACTTTCCCGAAGTGCTTGGGGTGCTTAAAGCCCACGGGGTTGTTTAGGCAAACAGATCACAATCCCCAATGGACGAGACCATAATCATCGTAGGCAAAGGAGCAAATGCCCTGGTGTGCCTGGTCTGAAATTCTGCTGCTTCGTTTGGTTCGGGAACGTTGAAACCAATGAAAACAACCGATGCCTCGGTTGATATGGATTGAAGAACCTTCTCAAAGATATCCGTAGAGACGATTACCCTGGATTCAGCTTTTACCCTGGCCGCTCGCAGCAACGTTTCTAGGGCCTGCTTTGCCGGCTGTACTCCGGCAGTATCTTGAATGATCCTGAACAGTCGGATGGTTGCATCAGCCCATTGCCTGTTCTGCGTGAGAAGATGGGCCAGCATAACCATCAGGGAACCATTTTTTTTGCCACGCCACCAGATATCGATAAATCTTTTGCCCGGATTTTGTGGAAGCCCTTTGTCATTGATAATAACAAGATTCATTTCCATGGCTCGGACAATACGCAAGTGTCTTGTAAAGGACTGGGCCCTGTCCGGGTCTGAAGACCAGCCAAAAATTACAGTGTTGGGCTTAAGCGGTCCTGGGGGATGCGCCTGGAGTACTGCACAGATGCCCTGGTCAAGATCGGGTAAAACCATTACCATTGAAAAACCGCTGACGCCGTAATCATGGAAATTTTTTTTAAGCTGGGTCAGGGCAGTCTGCCTTTTTTCCATGAGGTCCTGGACATTGCCGGTAAGGATACGGACCAGGGTTACACTTCCCCGTTCCTCTCCGATCCACAGGGCATACTGCACCAGGGTAAAACGGGTTTTAGGATTTCCCGTGAACACCAGAATCGCAGGGCGCCAATTTTTGGGGTGAATCGGCATCATGGCCAGCTGGTGAAGATTGGCTTTGAGTCTTGAATAGAAAAATCCCCATCGTGCATCGCCGAAACGGACCGTAAGAGATCTGCGTCTAAGCAGTACAACCATTGTGGAAATGATGCCTGCCGCACAAACGGCTGTTACCGGTTGAATTAGAAAGGCTGTGACCGCACACCCTGCAGCCGCGATAAGGGCTTGCAACCAGTGATAATGCTTGAATCCGGGTCTAAAGGACGGGTTGCCGGCAAAGGATTCAACAAAAGCGGCAACATTGATCATTGCGTAGGTGTAAAGAAAAAACATGGTCACAACACCGGCCAGGATATTAAATGCCCTGCCTGTGTCTCCGTTGCCTGCCCACAGGATCGTAGTGATGGTCAAACCCAGGGTCAGCCATAAAGCCCTGACCGGTTCATTGCCCTGGCCTGTTCCTTTTTTGAATATATGCAGCATAGGAATCAGCCTATCCTTGGCAACGGCCTGGATAACCCTGGGAGCCCCCATGAACGATCCTAAAGCACTGGACAGGGTAGCTGCAAATACACCGGCAACCACCAAAAAACCTGCGTTAAAAAGTGCCTGGCGGCAAAGTGTTTCAAAAGATGAATAAATCAGTTCTTCCCTTGATTGGGCCCCGCCGCATACAATGATTTGAAGTCCGTACACAACAAACCCGGTGAAAACTGCGCCAAGGGTGCCTGCCGGAATGGCCCGGGCCGGATTTTTCAGATCGCCGGACATGCTGATGCCTGCCATGATACCGGTGACTGCCGGAAAATAGATGACAAAGACGCTCCAGAACGCGTATGTGTCATTGGTGTAGCCCGGGCCAAGATTTTTTGAAAACAAGTTAATGTCAAAATGTATTAGGGCACCTCCCATGAACGCAAGAATGGAAAGCCCTAGAACCGTCATGATTAGGTATTGTGCCCGCACCGCCCACCTGGCACCTGCCCGGGTGATGATGAACAAGAAAGCCGTGGTGATTAGGGCGATGGTCCTGAAGTGGACCGTAAGGTCCGGAAAAGTCCGTACCAATGATTCGGTAAATCCCAGGATATAAAAGGGAACGGAAATGGCTTGGGAACAGAACAGGGCCAGCCCAATGGCTCCGCCAAGTTCAGGACCGATGGATCTTGAGATTAAAAAATAGGCACCCCCTGCCGAAACAGGTGTGTTTGTGGACACGGCTGAAACTGAAATGGCCGTCAACAAAGTGATGGTATGGCTCAGGCACAAAATGAGAATCGTTTGAAAGATGCCGGCCTGACCAATGACAAACCCGGAGCGCATGAACAGGATCACACCGAGAATTGTGAGGATGGACGGTGTAAATACGCGCCAAATGCGCTAAGGTTGTTTCCTGTCTTTCTCTGGCCTGGTTGTATATTTCTGTTTGTTGCTCCCATGACCATGACCTTTCATCCCAAGAACAGCCATGGGCTGATCCGGTCGATCAACACCCAGACGCAACCCACAACAAAACATAACAGTAATTAAATAACTTATTTAACTTTCATAAAAATACTCTGCTTCACCCGGCACGGCTTTGGATTTGGCTGAATTTTTCCGGTTCCAGAATGCCACATTTACTATAAAATTTCCCTGGAAAAATTAAACTTTATTGGGGTGGGGTAAAAATTTTTTTAAGGGAAGTCCATAGGGCGTTTGCATTTTGCGGGCTATTTGATAATCTGTGTTGGAAAAAATAGAAATCGGAAGGGATAAACTTTCTGCTCTAATTGATTATGATGATATCAACGCCTTATTTTTACAACAGATTCTGGTGCTTTTTGATCAAGCGTTTGCTGATTATGGCTGTTTCAGGAATCGCTGCTGTTTTGTGCTTGGCGGGGCCTGCACCTGCATCCCAATGCGCCCTTGACTTCAGTGTGCACACCTTGGCATCAAAGATTCCTGGAAAAACAGCACTTATTGTTGGCGGAATCCAGGGGGATGAACCGGGAGGGTTCAATGCTGCTGCCCTTATTGCTACCCGTTACAATATTTTGTCCGGCCGGGTTATCGTGGTTCCCAATCTCAACTTTGAAAGTATTATCAAGCGATCCCGTGGCGTTTACGGGGACATGAACCGTAAATTTGATCAGGTGAGCAAAACAGATCCTGAGCGGCAAACCATTGCTAAAATAAAATCCATGATCACTGACCCGAACGTTGATTTTATTTTAAATCTGCATGACGGTTCGGGATTTTTTACACCCACCCGTAAAAATGATATGCACAATCCTGACAGATGGGGGCAAAGTATTATCATTGACCAAGCGTTGATGCCTGCCACATATACAGGCCTGTTTTCTGATCTTGCCGTCACGGCACAGCAGTGTGCCGACAAAGTCAATGGCCATCTGATTGACCCTGGTCATACAGTGCACGTTAAAAATACCCGGACAGCGGAAGGGGACCAGGAGATGGCAAAAACACTTACCTTTTTTGCCATGAAAAATAAAAAACCGGCTTTCGGGGTGGAAGCCAGCAAATCGTTTCTGACCCCCGGGCGTGTATATTACCATCTCTTGGCCATTGAATCCTTTTTAACCAAGGCCGGGATCTCTTTCAAACGTGATTTTTCTTTGAGTAAAAAAGAAATCAAAAAAGTAATTGACAAGGATATTGCCTTGACGTTGGGGGAGCGCAGAGTCCTACTCTATGCTGAAAATATCCGCAATCGCATCAATTACCTGCCCATGGAAAAAGGCGGTGACCTGCAGTTTTTGGTCAACAATCCGTTATTGGCGCTGGTGCATAATAAATCAGATTTTAGTCTGTATCACGGCAACCGCTGTCTTTCCCATCTCAGCCCCCAGTATTTTGAATATGACTTGGGAATCGACGGCATTGAAATGGATGTTGACGGTAAAAAACAACAAGTTCCCTTTGGTTCCAGAATTTTGGTTAAAGAGCAATTTATGGTTCATCCCATACCGGATCATCGGGTAAACATTATTGGATTCACAACACAAAATGTGAAAGATGAGGCTGGCCTTCTGGTAACCAGAAACGATTGTATTCAACGTTTTTCAATTGACCGTGACGGCCAAATTTTCAGAATTGAAGTCTACAAACATGGCAAATTTAATGGGATGGTACTTGCAGACTTTCGATTCCATGAAAAAACCAATAGTATCGCCCAAGTCAGCGGCGGTATCCGTAAAGAAAAACAATTATTAAGATAAGATAATCCCTTAAAAATTATTTAAAGCAGGAAAAATGAACCAGGACACAAAAAAAGAAAACACAGTTTCCCGTCAGGCCTTTTATATTTCCATTCTGATCTCTCTGACACTGGGGTTTTTGCTGGGCACCGCATATACCTCGTTTAAGCTGGCGGATTCACAACAGCCGAGCATGAGGCCTATGCCACCGAGTATGATGGGGAGCATGCCAAAAAACAAACCTGAACCTGAAAAAGAGGCAGAAGGGAATAAAAGCCCTGACCTTGCAGCCATGGCTGCGCCCCATATCAAAAAATTGCAGTCCTTTTTAAAAGAAAATCCCGATAATGCCCAAGCCTGGATCGAATTGGGCAACGCCTTTTTCGATATAGACCGTTTTAAAGATGCCATTAATGCCTATGAAAAATCCCTGTCCATTCAGCCGGACCATCCACATGTTCTTACAGACCTTGGGGTGATGTATCGACGAAACAATGAGCCTGAAAAAGCATTGGACGCTTTTAGCAGGGCTGTTGCTGTCCAGCCTGATTTTGAAACCGCCTGGTTTAACAAGGGTATTGTTTATATGCATGACCTCAATGATATCCCTAAAGCCGTTGAAGCCTGGGAACAGCTGGTAAAAGTTAATCCGACTGCCAGAACGTCCGGAGGAAAACTGGTTTCTGAACTGGTGGAAACCTTGAAGAAACAAGCCAGGTAATGCAGGACATACGTAGGCTTTTGCCTGCGGCCTTTGAAGGGTGGCACTATGAACTTGTTTATAAATCCATCCGGCATATCTATTTCAGAATTTACCCGGATAAGAAAATAGTTCGTATTTCCGCGCCTCACCAAATCAGCCCCAAAACATTGGAATATGCAATTTTGGCCAAATCGGCTTGGTTAACAAACAAAATAACGACAGCAAATCATGTGGTGCAGCCGTATAAACCAATATCTGCAATGACAGACAGCTGTTCATGCATGGTATGGGGCAAAAAACTGCCCGTGGTGCGTAAAGCCTTTAAATCCCGCCCCGGGATATGTTTGACTACTGAGTCTGAGATTACGATTCGAGTTCCCTCCGGCTACGATGCAAAAAAGGAGGAAAAACTATGGCAACGATGGCTGCGGTCACTCTTAAACGAGCGTATTCAAACGTTGCTTGAAAAATGGCAACCTGTCATGGGGGTGGTAGCGGCTGAATGTCGGTTAAAGAAAATGAAAACCCGGTGGGGATCTTGTAATACAAGTGTAAGACGCATATGGATAAATGCGGTTCTTGTGCATCTGGACCCTTGCCTGCTGGAGTATGTGCTGGTTCATGAACTTGCTCACTTAGAGGAGCCGGGACACACACAGCGTTTCTATCAGATTATAGAAACATATCTGCCTGACTGGAAATCAAGGGAAATTCGCCTGAAGCAAATAGCCTTAAGGCAGTAAGTCTCTTTTGTAGAAAAAGTTGCCCCGATGAAAGGTGCAGAAAAGTATCTATCGAAGGTTGTAATGATTGCAACTTTTTTTTGCAAAAACTAATTGAAAATATAAAAGCCCAGGTTTTTTGCATAGGGCGGCGGGTTGTAGAATTCGCCGTAGATGTAATTGCCCTGGATCTGTCTGACAACCACCCTGCGTTTCACCAATGCCCGTTTGATATCATCCAGATTGAATTCAATATCCAGAAAATCATTGACATGGATGCGATGGGATTTTGATATTCTGAATCCAACAGCGGATAACGACACCTGCTCCACACGTATTTTCCCGAATTCACCGGTTTTAAGGCGTTTGAACTGGCCTTGGAGAAATACGGTTTTCCCAAATGTTTTAATGGTTTCATTTTGGGGTTGTTCCTGGGATGAGCCTTTCAGGTCTTGTGCTTTTTTAAGGGCAATTTCTTTTTCCACCAGCCCCTGGATGTTCTCCTGCATATCCGCTACTTCACCTTCCTGGTCCAATTGTTTGGACTTGGACAGGGCCTGGGCCACAAGTGGTTTGAGTTGGCCTGCATCTTCACCTGCCATGGTGTGGGCTTGAATGGTGATAGATGAAAAAAATTGTTTATCATCCCCCTGGATTGCCGTCAGTGCTTTTTTTATTCTTTCCAGTGCTTTTTGTGCGCCATCCGAATAAGTTAAAGGCAAAAGGGCAATAAAGCTGTTTTCCGCATATCTGAAAATCTGATCTTCCCGGCGTTTGGTTTTATTCAAAATGGAGGTCAGTGCTTTGACGGCCTTATCACATTTTTCCTGCCCTATCTCCTCATACTGCCTTGCCAAGCCGTCGATTACAAGAATAAGAATGGAGAAAACCCGACCAAACCGGGCCAAAAAGTCATCAGAATCGGCAACGATGCGTTCAAAGCTGAATCTGTTTTTTAATCCGGTCAGACTGTCCCGGGTGGCCAGGTTTGTCAGTGCCTGGTGGTAGTATGACCGTTCAATGGCAATGCCTGCATATTCTGCAATGGCGGCAAGCAGATCAAGGTCCTGTTTACTGAATGTTTCTTCATTTACCCGGTTGACCAGCTCAATAACGCCGAAGATTTTATTGTCGGTTTTCAAAGGCGTGGCAATGATAGAGCGAGTGTTGAACTGAGTGTATTTGTCCACCCGGTCGCTGAATCTTTTGTCTGTTGTTACATCATCCACCACCAAAGGTGTACCTGTTTTCATGACATGCCCTGCAATGCCTTCTCCCTTTGGCAGTCTCACACCCTGTAAACGTTTGCTGTTGGTGCCCACCACAACGGAAAAAACCATGTCACCGGTTTTTGGGTCCTTCAGCAGGATGGACCAATGACAGGGTTGAAAAATACAGCCCACCTGGTACATGACAATATCCAGCACTTCTTTGACGGTTTTGGCTTTTGACAGGGATTTACCTAACTCAAACCCAATGTCCGGGGGTAAAAGTTCTCCCTGGCTTATGGGGGTATCCTGCGTTCGATTTGTGGGATCCCCCTGGTAATAATATTTTGTATTGGCCCGGGATAATTTGATATTTGCCCACAGCAGGTTCTCCTTGAGCTGATCTGTCGATGGAAAAACAAATTGGTAAAAAGCTGAAATTTTTTCGATCTCTTTGTTCATTTCAAGGATGCAATCGATAATATTAACTTTTTCCGGGTTAACACAAACTTCCACCTCCGGGGCAAGGATAGGGGGGCGGATGAAATCAAAGGATCCCATACCCTGGGTCCAGCACAGGAAGTCTGCCATACTGACGATGGCGATCAATTGTTTTTCATCTTCGGATAATCCGTGATCTTCAAAGGACTGGTGGTGGTATTTTACCGCCAATACCAGGTTTTCGGGAAGCTGCCATCGGTTGCAGAAAAAAGCCCCGATATCGTCATGGCCTAAACCGATTTGGGATCGTTCTTTTTCAATAACAAGGTCAGTGGATTTCGACAGATTTTTAATAAATTCGCCATATTTTTGATGTCCCTGAAGATCTAAAAATATTTTTCCCACGTCGTGGAGCAAGCCCGCGGTATAGGCTTCTTCCGGGTTCTGGTATTGGATTTTTTGGGCTATTTTCATGCTCAATACCGCCACTGCAAGACTGTGGCGCCAGAACATCAAACGATTAAATTCCTTTGTGTGACCGGTTTTAAATATTTTTTCGAAAATAGCCATACCCAGGGCCAGTTTTTTTATTTCATCAAGGCCGAGGATGACAACTGCGTCCGGCAGAGTGGTTACCTTCCTGTTTAACCCGTAAAATGCTGAATTAACAAGTTCCAGTACCCGGATGGAAATCCCGGGATCTGTTTCTACGATTTTTGCCACCTCCTCCAGAGATGCTGTATCATCTTTTGATAATTCAAGCAGTTTGGCTGCTACTTGAGGAAAACTTGGCAGGTTATCCCGGTCAAGGGTTAATACGGCCTGGATATCCGATTCGGAAGGCAGGTTTAGCTTGTCAGTCATTTACTTGGCACCCTTTTTAAAAGATCTATGAAAAAAGTGTCCTAAAAATCATTTCAATGATTTAAAGATCGTAGAAGAACAAAGCCCCTATAATTTGGTTTAAAATCAGATGAAAAAAAATGAATTACGGCTGTATATACTCATCAATTTGGGGATACCGGATCCTAAAAACCTTAAATTCATTCAAGGTCCGATCGTCAGATGGATCAAGGGCAAATAACCGGCTTAGAATGTCTGCAGCATCAATAATCTTATCGTGCTGATCCCCCGGTTCTGCTTCGATAAGACGCAGTCGTCCGAGCAGAGCAAACTTGTCTTCAGACACAGACAGCACCTGATCATAAAAATTTCTAGCCTGGGTGAATTGTTGCATTTGCAGACAGGCATCTGCTATACGGGTTTTAGCAATGGCGGGACTCATTCCGGCTGCCATGGCTTTTTCCCACAGTTGTTTTGCTTTTTCGTATTCCTTATTGCCCCGGGCACAATCCGCCAACCCATCCATTGCATAGACATTGCCGGAGTCAATCTCCAGAATCTGTTCGAACAGGATCTTCGCATTAAAAAAATCCTCTTGTCTGCGGTAATAATTGGCCAACGCGCCGATGGCTCTGGGGTTTCTGGGCTGCTTTGCAACTAGCCTTTCAAGGAGGGGGCCTGCCAGATCAAATGCTTTGAGGCGGACATAGAGATTGCCAAGACCAGACAGGGCAAAGGGATCGTCAGGATTCAGATTGATGGATTTTTCATAGATCTGTCTGGCAGCGGTAAAGTTCCCTTTTTTAGTTAAAGCATCAGCCAGGCGGGTCATCACCAGATAATTTTCAGGGTAAGCATCCAGGGCCTGCGTCCAGATATCTATGGCGCCGTCCAAATTATTAGTGCCCCTGTATGCGTCGCCAAGGCCGGACATGGCAAATGGATTCAGTGGGTCTGCCTCAAGACACCTTCGATAATATTCGGCAGCCGCTGTGAACCGTTTTTGCATGCGTTTGGCATCTCCTAAGGCGACCAGTACATAAGGGTTTTTAGGCGATGCTTCCAACGCTTCTAATAGTAGCGGTTCGGCCTTTTCAGGTTTTCGGAAGCGAATAAGGGCACGCGCCTTTTTGCATAGCTCCAATGTGTTAACTGCATTTTCATTCTCTTCATTTCCCGGTTTTTTTTCTTTAGCACTTTTCTGCATTAGCTGTATGCCTAATCACGTATAAATATACGTCCAATTGAGGTGATCGTTTGTGAATTCGATTAATTTAGTATCTAATCGTGCGATTGATTTTTTGTCAATGGGAAAAATGATAAACTCCAAATTTGGGTAGAATTTTTTCTAACGGTCACGGACCGTCCTTGGTCTTTGACAGTGGTTCGGCTCACAATGAATATTGAAACATCTCTGTGGCTTACAGAGAGTTTCTCATAAACAACCATAGGGCTGTCTGGTATATTAACGCTCAAATTCACATTACAATAAAGATTAAAGGAGCTTAATTGGTTGCATAGGCTTATCTTATAAAAAGGATCGATGTAAATCGTAGTAAATTGTCTGTGTTTATACGTTGAGGGGTGAATTAAAAATTTGAATCGTCGAAAGTGTTCCATATTTATGGTATAGAACTGTAAAAAGATTCGGCTTTATTTAATAATTCGGAAAAAGTGTCATATGTATGATGTCATTATTGTCGGTGCAGGGCCTGCCGGAACAACTGCCGGATATCTTTTGGGCCGATCCGGGTTTTCCGTCCTCGTGCTGGATAGAAAAAATTTTCCCAGGAAAAAGGCCTGTGCCGGCGGAATCACGCCCAAGGCCATAGAATTGTTTCCCTTTGATATTTCCGGGCTTGTCCGCCGGGTCTGCCGGGAGGTGAAAATTGTCCGCCCTGGACGATCCTTTTTTGTTGTCAAAGCTAAGACGCCTTTGTGCTACATTACCAAAAGGATGGAGCTGGACGCCTATTCACTGGGAAAAGCAGTACAGGCAGGATGCTGCTTTAAAAAAATAGATAAAATTATCCGTCTTGATCAAGACGACCAAGGTGTCAGTCTAACCCTTTCCTGTGAGGGGAAAACTGATTTTATCAGGGCTGGATATCTCATCGGGGCTGATGGTGCCAATTCAAAAATTCGCCGACTGATTGGTGGTCAAAAGTCCTGCATCGTTAAACTGCCGGCTCTGGAAGCTGATGTGCCAGTAAAAAATGCGGAATTCTATAAAATGACATTTGATTTTTCCAGAGATATTAATGGGTATTACTGGAGTTTTCCCCGCAAAAACCACGTGAATATCGGTATGTTCAGTGCACGTCCCAATGGAACCATGAATCGGGCTTTGTTAAAAAAATATGCACGGGAACAGTTTGGGACTGATATCCTAACTGATGTTAAGGGGTACCCAATTGCCACAAGCTCCGGCAGAATGCATATAGGAGCAGGCCGTGTGCTTTTGACAGGAGATGCGGCCGGCCTGGCCGAGCCTTTGCTGGGGGAAGGAATTTATTCAGCGTTAAAATCGGGTATCCTTTCAGCCCGGGCCATTAAATATGCTGCCGGCCAACATGTGCCTGCCTCTTTTGAAGCGTTTCACCGGTACAGGCAATCTCTTGGTGGCATGAGCCTTGATTTGCGGCTTTACCGGCTCTGTGCATCTATTTTATATACATTCCCAAGATGGTCTCTTGCCGTCGGCTCCAGCAATGTCTTGCATAATCGTTTTTCAAGAGGGTATGCCGGGGGAAAAACCCTGCATGAAATTTTAATACCGTTTTGATCCGGCATGGGTCCAAATCTATGCACCTCCGTTATTTTTTTTATGTATGAAAATACAAAAATGTATTAACTTTTACACCCAAACTTTGCATCGTTGTATGAAATAACATTAATGTAATCTATTATATCCCAAAAATGTTATTTTCGTTAGGTGTGTTTTTAGAAGCTCAAAATATATTCTTCGCAAGTAAATTCTTTGATTTCAAATAGTTATATAAAAATTTTAAAAAAAATATTTTTTGGCACCGCTCTTGCTCTCTTTAGACACCCATAAAGCGTTAGTTATTTTAATGCACAATTAACAAGGGAGTTAAAATGAAAAAAGTTGTGGCAGTAATAAAACCGTTTAAAGTGGATGAGGTTAAAGATGCTTTAGCCAAAATCAGCATTAACGGGATGACTATTTCAGAAGTTAAAGGCTTTGGCCGTCAGAAAGGACACAAAGAGGTATACCGAGGCGCAGAATATCAGACAGACTTTGTACCCAAGGTTGAATTAAAAATTTGTGTTGCAGATGACCAGGCTCAGGCTGTGGTGGATACAATAGTAGAAACAGCGAAAACAGGAAAAATCGGTGACGGTAAAATTTTTGTTCTTCCTGTGGAAGATGTTGTTCGTATTCGTACAGGTGAAACCGGAACAGAAGCGTTATAAAATTTATTATATAATTTAAGGAGATTTAAAAAATGAAGTATGTACTGATGATTCTAACTTCGCTGGCTTGCACCATCACCGCTGCATGGGCCGGTACGGACGACGCCCCCACAGCAATCACTAATGCCGAGGCCATTGCACTGGTTCAGACCCATGCCAACTACGTATGGACCCTTGTTGCAGCAGTGCTTGTTTTCTTTATGCAGGCCGGGTTTGCTATGGTGGAAGCAGGGTTCACCCGTGCTAAGAACGCTGTAAATATCATGATGAAAAATCTGATGGACTTCTCCATGGGGTCGCTTTTCTATTGGGCCATTGGATTTGGCCTGATGTTCGGTGTCTCTAAAACCGGTTTTTTTGGTACCACCGGTTTTTTCTTAAGTGATTTCAAGGTGGACGGCGATCCCTGGGTACTGGCCTTCTGGATGTTCCAGGTTGTGTTTGCTGCAACTGCCGCCACCATTGTTTCCGGTGCCATGGCTGAGCGTACCAAATTCACCGGTTATCTTGTGTACAGTGCTGTTTTATCCGCATTTATTTATCCGATTTTTGGTTCCTGGGCATGGGGATCTTTGTTCAACGGTTCCGGTTGGCTCGAAGGTCTTGGATTTATCGATTTTGCAGGCTCTACCGTTGTTCACTCTGTGGGTGGATGGGCTGCATTGGCTGGTGCCATTGTTCTGGGTCCCCGTCTTGGCAAGTTCACCAAAGACGGTGGTATTAAACCTATTTTGGGTCACAATATTCCCTTGGCCGCCCTTGGCGTTTTCATCCTGTGGGTAGGTTGGTTTGGTTTCAATCCGGGTTCCACCACGACAGCAGATACATCTATTGCGATGATTTTTGTAAATACCAACCTGGCTGCAGCCACTGGTGCTGTTTTGGCCATGATCGTATCCTGGGTTAAATTTGGAAAGCCTGAAGTGGGCATGAGTTTGAACGGCGCCTTGGCTGGTCTGGTTGGCATTACCGCCGGCTGTGCCAATGTTACACCCGGTTCCTCTATTATCATCGGGGCCGTTGCCGGTATTCTGGTTGTCTTCGCCGTAATGTTCTTTGATAAAATTAGAATTGATGATCCCGTTGGTGCAATTTCCGTACACGGGGTTTGCGGTGCTTGGGGTACCTTTGCTGCTGGTCTCTTTAATATTGGCGGGACAACCGTTAAAATTATGTCCGTACAGTGCATCGGTATCGCTTCCTGCTTTGCATGGACATTTTGTACGGCTTTTATTCTGTTCAAAGTGATTGACATGACTATGGGTTTAAGGGTTTCTCCGGAAGAAGAAATCGAAGGGCTGGATTCCACAGAACATGGTGGTAATGCATATCCCGACTTTACAAGCAACTATTAATTGATTTCGCCTTAGGGCTGCTGTTGCAAATCTGACAGCAGTCCGGCATTTTCCTCCGATGTAGAACAATTTGTCGGCCAACGTTGGCGCAACCGTCTGCATCTTTGCTTCGCGTCCTCCTTACGCGCGAAAGGATTGACAAACCTGCCGCCTACCCCCCCCCTCCAAGGCGGCAGGTCTTTTTTTAAGCCCAATGCTTTTAAATATTATGAATCCGTTTACCAGGCAGATTGTTGATGTAATTAAGGCTATACCCAAAGGACGTGTCACTTCCTATGGCCGGGTGGCAGCCCTTGCAGGCAATCCTCTGGGGGCCAGGCAAGTTTCAAGAATTCTTCATACCATGTCCCAAAAGCATAATTTGCCCTGGCATCGTGTGATTAACGCATCCGGAAAAATCAGTCTACCCAGAGGCAAGGGGTATGAATTACAAAAAGCACTACTGGAGTCCGAAGAAGTTTTCGTCTCAAGCCAAGGACATATTGATCTGGAAACTTATTTGTGGAAACCCTGAAAAAAAGAAAATTTTTTCTTGACTCCAGAATAGAAACCCTCTACATCCGTTTGATACTTAGTGCCTGGAAAACCGTAAATTTTACCGATGACATAGGTGGCCGCAAATAATAATCTTTGAAATACGCCATGTATTCCTCCAGTTAGAATCTACGCCTGCCTTGAACGAGACAAAATTTCCATGTTTTTGTTCAGACGCTGCTTAGAGGAGCTGCTTTGTTTATGACGACTTTTGTCAGCCGGCCAATTGCCGGTATTTTTTTAGGTGCCATCATTATCAGTTTTTCAAGTGTGATGGTGGCGCTTTCCCATGTTAATCCACTCATTTCAGCTTTTTACCGTGTTTTTTTGGGCTGTCTGTTCCTTCTGGTTCCTTGTAGTTTAAATCATGAATTTAAACAGATTGGGCTTAAGCCCTGTCTGGTTGCTGTGGGGTGCGGGCTTTTTTTTGCTGTTGATCTTATCGCATGGCATTTTTGTATTGGATATGTGGGGCCGGGTCTTGCCACCATTCTTGGAAATCTGCAGGTCTTTATTATGGCCCTGGTCGGCGCATGTTTGTTCAAAGAAAAGCTGGGTACGACATATATAATCTCATTGCCACTGGCGATTTTGGGGTTGTATATGATTATCGGCATGGATATGGCAGTGCTGACACCTGAGTATTTGACCGGTGTAGGGTTAGGCATTATAACGGCCTTAAGCTACAGTATTTTTCTTTTGCTTATGCGCATCGTTCACTCAGGAGATGATGTTCCCATGTTTCTTTACCAGGTAGTCATGACGGGGTTTTGTGCCCTTATTATTGGAACTATCGCTGTGTGTATAGGACGCTCCTTTGCGATTCCGGATCTTTCATCTTTAGCTGCTTTAGCCGGTCTGGGTCTCTTGTCCCAGGGGCTGGCCTGGGTCATCATTTCCCATTATCTCCCCAGGGTGGCTGCCTCCAGAGCAGGACTGATTTTGTTACTACAGCCTGCTTTGTCATTTGTATGGGATGTGGTGTTTTTTGACCGGCTGACCGGTATGATGGGGTGGCTTGGGGTTTGTGTCGTGCTGGCCGCCATTTATATGGGTATGATTCGCAAGGCCTGATTGCTAAAAACTCGCTCCCATATTGTAATATGAATATCAGGATAGAGGCATTCCTGAAACCGATGTCGATGTGCACCCGGGCATTATAAAGGCTGGTTTAATGATATTGTGCACTGCCAGGCAATTGAGTATATCCATAGCATTGCCGGTGACAAAGGCAAACATGCGAATTCTGTTTTCAACAAGGCGGGCTGCATAGGTTTCTGAAATTGCACCGCAAACCAGGGCCTTGACGTTTTCACGATTTAAAAGCGCTGCCAAGGCGATGATATCGTCGGGCTTGAAAGATTCATATTTTTTACTATGAATGCTATGATTTTCAATATCTGCTATTAAAAGTGTTTGTGCAGCGTCAAATACGGGAGAGACACGGTTTCCCCAAGTGGTAATAGCAATTTTCATGATCTCCTCCTCTTAGGACTTTTTTTGCCGGTTTTATAAATGCAAAGCGTGTGCCTTAACTGCCTTGGAGGGGGAACGACAGCAGCAACCTCCTGCCAGGCTTGTATGTTATACCACAAACAAATTTCAGGGCCGCCTTTGTTGTTGCAAAAAAGAGACTTGTAAGCGTTTAGGGGTTGCAAGGATAATCTCTTTTATAATTGGATGCCTAGTTTTTTAATTCGTCTGAACAGCGTACTTTTATGTATCCCTAAATCCCGGGCCGCGGCGTTTCTGTTATTATTGTTTCGTTTCAACGCGTCTGTAATCATTTTGATTTGCGCTGCGACCACCGGGTTTTTGTTATCACCGACTTTTGATTTTGATTTGGCAACAAGGGACGGCGGTAAATGCGCCATGGCGATAAACTCTTTTGAACACAAAACAAAGGCGTGTTCTATGATGTTTTCCAGTTCCCTGATATTTCCGGGAAAATCATGGGCCATGAATGCCGCAAGCACTTCAGGGGAGAGCCCTTGGATCATTTTGTTTCGGCGCAGGTTCAAGCGGGAGATGAATTGGTCTACCAGGTAAGGGATATCCTCCATTCTATGTCGTAGGGGCGGCAGGGATATTTTAATAACATTGATCCGGTAATAAAGGTCCTGACGAAATTCCTTGTTTTCCACCATGGTCGTCAGATTTTTATTGGTGGCGGCAATAATTCTGACATTTGATTGTTCTTTAGTTATACCGCCAAGGGGTGTGTATTCGCGTTCCTGAAGTACCCTAAGAAGTCTGACCTGAAAGGCTGGGCTTGTATCGGCGATTTCATCCAGAAATATCGTACCATTGTCTGCCAGGGCAAAATGGCCGGGCTTGTCTTTTACTGCATGGGTAAATGCCCCTTTTTTGTATCCAAACAATTCCGATTCCAGCAATGTATCCGGCAGGGCCCCGCAGTTGATGGCCACAAAAGGCGCATCTTTTCTGTGGCTGGTGTTGTGAATGGCCTTTGCCATCAACTCTTTTCCAGTGCCTGTTTCTCCTTCGATCAGGACAGATGAGTCGCTTTCAGCAATCTGCGGAAGGATATTGAAAATATTTTTCATGGCACTGGAGTTGCTCACCATGTCACCCACCCGGATCCCGCCGGTCAGTTCCTTTCTTAGGGCTTCCACCACAGAGTGATCCCTGAAGGTTTCCACCCCGCCCAGCACTTCACCATCTTTATCAATGAGCAGGGAGGTTGATGCCGTGATTGGAATTTTTTTTTGCTGGTTGTTAATGATATATGCCGAACTTGATATAAATGGTTTGCCCTGATTCATTGTTTTTTTCAGGGCACAGCCTTGTTCACACATGTTGGAGCGAAAGACGTCCCAGCAATGACAACCGATGGCATCCTGCCGGCGTATGCCGGTAATCTCCTCGGCCGCCCTGTTAAAAGAGGTGATTTTCCAGTTGTAGTCAATGGTAAAGACCCCGTCTGAAATTGAATCCAGGATGATTTTGGTAGTGTCAATATTTAACGGCGTGTTTCTATCATTTTGGGACATGTCGGAGAATCCTTTTATATTTGAATCTAATTTAAATCATATCAAACGCTTTTTTGCAAACTTTGTCTATGGTTTTATTCGACTGACATTGCATTATTGCCACCAGGAGATTCTCCATTGTTTAAAAGCTTAAGAGACACAATTTAAAAAATATTTGCAATTATGCAACCACATTTTCTACTGGATAAGGCAGATTAGATGTCGAATATGCAACCGGACTTAAATTAAACGACTACAGTGATCATTATTTTTTTAAGAGAATAGTATCGAAAATTTGTTTTTTTATTAAAGAATATTCAAAATATGTCCGAATAATAGTCTAAAGGTTTAGTAGGCAAAAAGAAATAGACTGCCTTTTACAACCGGCAACTTATAAAGACAGGAGACACAAGAACAATGAACATGACCGCAAAATCGCTTACGGCACATGAAACCACCCAGGAAAGAACGCCTTTGATGTCTGTAGATAAGCTTCAAAATGCACAGAGGAATGTTGAAAATGCCGAACCAAAGGAAAATAAAGAATCCACCAACAAAACCAGCGAGACTCAGATGACCACTGAAGAGGTCAAAGAGGTGGTCGAATCTTTCCAGGAGATGTCAGAGACCATTCAAACAAAATTAAGCTTTTCGGTTGATGAAGAGAACAACGAAATCGTTGTTAAGATCTTTGATAAGGAATCCGAAGAGCTGATCCGCCAGTTTCCATCCGATGAGATGCTTTCTTTACAGGATAAAATGAGTGATCTTGCCGGATTTTTGTTTGATCAGCAGGTCTGATGAATTAATGTAATTCCACCGCTGAGAAATTATGGCGGTTCTTGTGTTTTAGTCTTTGACTTTCCTGTGATCTCGGATCCGGTATAAAGCTAAGCTTTATACCGGGTTTTTGTTTTTTCTAAAAGTCCGGCACTTATGACTGCACCTATAATCAGTATTCCGCCCGCAAGGGTTGAAAAATTGGGTATTTCACCAAGCAGAATAAACGCAAACAAAATCCCGTATACAGGTTCCATACCTGCAATAACAGACGCTGTTTGCACCCTGATACGGATAAGTCCTGTGATAAAGCAAGCATGGGCAAGGGCTGTGAAAACCACACCGAGAAGAGCAAGCAAAAAGACATCGTGGGGAGTTGGTGGCGGTGTTTGGATAACCAGTACAGGCGTTATAAGGCTTAAAGCAGCGAACAGATTCTGGTAAAAAGCGGCTGAAACCGGATGGCAATGCCTTGCATTCCTGCGATTGACAAGACCTAATACGGCAAAGGTAAATCCGGAAATAAGGCCATAAAAACTGCCTAAGGTCACTTTGTTGGAAAAGTCCATATCCGGCACCACAAGAATAATTCCGGCAAATACGGCAACTGCTGTCAGCACGTCAACTTTTTTGAACGGCTCTTTAAAAAAAAGGGGTTCCATAAAGGTGACAAACAAGGGGAAACTGGAAAATGTGAGCAAGCCAACAGCCACTGATGAGACCTGAATAGCAGCAAAGAAGCTGAGCCAGTGCAGGGCCAGCAAAATACCTTGCAGTACAAAAAAGCCCAAATCCTTTGACGTTGCCACTTTAAGACTGGTGCAGGAAAACAGTTTTGCATAGATAATCAGTGCAAGACTTGCGAAAATCGTACGGCCCAGAACAATCCACAATGGTGTGCAGTCTATAAATTTACCGAACAGCCCGGCAAATCCGAACAGAAAAACTGCAATATGGATTAGAATCAGGCCCCGGGTATGGTGTAAGGGGGTGGTGGTCATGGTTGCAGACGGCATAGGTGTTGAAAAAACAGCCCCGGCAGGCCTGTTTGCCCGCCGGAACTATTCATTTTCTATTTAGTGTCTGAACGAAAACCTGGAAATTTTGTTGAATACAAGGCGTATTTCGAGGATTAAAATTTCAGAGCAACGCCGTAATCGGCAAAATTTACGGTTTTCGGTCGGGCTCTATCTACCGGGTCAGTTGCCGGTATTTTATCCTTGTGGGCTGGTTTTCTTTGATACCCAGTCGTTTTCTGCGATCCTTTTCATAGTCTGAATAAGATCCTTCAAAAAACAGGGTCTGGCTGTCGCCTTCAAAGGCCAGGATATGGGTGGCAAGGCGGTCCAGGAACCAGCGATCATGGCTAATGATCACAGCGCATCCCGCAAAGCTTTCAAGGGCTTCTTCCAATGCCCGCATGGTATTGACATCCAGGTCATTGGTCGGTTCGTCCAAAAGCAGCAGATTCGCCTCTTTTTGAAGCATGGTGGCCATATGCACCCGGTTGCGTTCACCGCCGGAAATATCTTTTACTTTTTTCTGCTGGTCTGAGCCGGAGAAGTTAAATTTTCCGACATAGGCCCGTGCATTGATTTCCCTGCCCCCCATCAAAAGGGTGTCACTGCCGCCGGAGATCACTTCATAAATGGTCTTCTCAGGATCCAGGGTGTCCCGCTCCTGGTCCACATAGGCAGCATGTACGCTTTCCCCGATTTCAATTGTGCCGGAATCTGGTTTTTCTTTGCCGGTTATCATTTTAAACAGTGTCGTCTTACCGGCACCATTGGGGCCAACCACACCCACAATGGCACCCGGGGGAAGGACAAAGTTCATATCTTCCACCAGAAGTTTGTCCTCAAAGGCTTTGGAAACATTTTGCGCCACAATGACTTTAGCGCCAAGCCGCGGTCCCGGGGGAATAAAAATCTCCATTTTCTGTTCCTGCTGTTTGCTGTCCTTTTTGAGCAGCTCTTCGTAAGCCGTGATTCTGGCCTTGGATTTGGAGCGCCGACCCTTGGGCGACATATTGATCCACTCAAGCTCCCGGGCCAGTGTCTGGCGGCGTTTACTCTCGCTTTTTTCTTCTTTTGCCAAGCGTTGTTGTTTCTGATCAAGCCAGGAGGAGTAATTGCCTTTCCAGGGGATGCCTTCGCCACGGTCCAGTTCCAGAATCCAGCCTGCCACATTGTCCAGGAAATAGCGGTCATGGGTCACGGCAATGACCGTACCTTCAAACCGGCTTAAATGCTGTTCCAGCCAGCCCACGGATTCGGCGTCAAGGTGGTTGGTCGGCTCGTCCAAAAGCAGAATGTCGGGTTTTTGCAGCAGCAAACGGCACAAGGCCACCCGTCGCTTTTCACCACCGGAGATCACGCTGACAGAGGTATCTTCGGGTGGGCAGCGAAGGGCATCCATGGCCATTTTCAGCCGGGAATCCAGATCCCAGGCATCAATATGGTCAAGCTTTTCCTGCAGCTTTCCTTGTTTTTCCAGCAGTGCGTCCATCTCATCATCGGACATGGGTTCGGCAAAGGCTTCTGAGATTTTTTCATATTCTTTTAAAAGGTCTACAGTCTCCTGAACCCCTTCTTCCACCACTTCTCGCACGGTTTTATCCGAGTCAACCAGGGGTTCCTGTTCAAGAAAACCCACGGTGAACCCCTTTGATAAGATGGTTTCCCCTGCAAATTCGGTGTCCACACCTGCCATTATTTTCAATAGTGTGGATTTACCTGAACCATTAAGGCCCAGCACACCTATTTTTGCCCCGTAAAAATAGGACAGTGAAATATCTTTGAGCACTTGGCGGGTGCCGTGGAACTTGCTCACATTGATCATTGAATAAATAACTTTTTTTGTATCTTCGGACATATAACCTCCTGGATCCTATTTTTTGTCACACACGGCGATACATTCAATTTCCACCAAAGCATCTTTGGGCAGACGCGCCACCTGAAAGGCGGATCTGGCCGGCTTATGGCCGCCAAGGGCCGCTTCGTAAACCTGATTCATTCCGGCAAAATCATCCATGGATGCCAGAAACACCGTTGTTTTTACAATATTGTTCAAGCTTGTATGGCAATCTTTAAGCACGGCTTCAAGATTTGACATGACCTGGCGGGTCTGATCTTCAATGGTCGTCCCCACAATTTCGCCTGTGGCAGGATTCAGAGGGATCTGGCCGGCGCAGTATACGGTATCGTTGTGGATCACGGCATGGGAGTATGGCCCCACGGCTGCCGGCGCATTTTTTGATATAACAGGTGTCATGTATGGTATCTCCTTATTTTAAAATTCTGTGACCACAGGCGCTTTGCGTATCATGTCAATGGCTTCTGCCGCTGTTTTGGCGATAACCGGGAAATCCTGACTTAAATGGGTCATTTGGCGCAGATTTTCTGCTGTTCTAAGGATCAGTCTGGCAAAATCACCTTCCGCAAAATCTGACTTGCGCATCAGTTCATCCCAGGGTGTGTCATGGGCCCAGGCATAGACCAGGGAGGCCGGTTGTATAAACAGGTTGGGTGCAGGAAATCCTGACTGCAGCATTTTAATGGCAAAAGGTTTAAGCCCCCGGCGCAGTTCTAAAAAAGCATCCTTAAGACGTTTAGAAAGTGCGGTTGTGAACAACATGTCATCTTTGAACTCCTTTTCATTGACAAATGCAGCGATCATGGCTGCCAAAAGCGCCGGGTCACTTTCGGGTAAAATCTTATCCCGAAGACTTTGGGCCACAAGCAGGGGCGAATCAATGCGCAGTTTTGATGCCCATATGCCGTCTTCGGTCAGGGCGCAGGGTTTTTCCCCTTCGGGTGTGACAAAGCCTTCCTGGATCAAAAAATCCATGTGCTCGGTAAAATCAAGCCATAAATATTCCATATCATGGCCGAATTTTTTTCTTGCCTTCCTGCCGCTTTTCCCGGCTTTTGCGCCAATGGCTAAAAGATAGGATGCAAAGGATTTTTCCAGCAGGGTGCGCACCTGTTCCGGGGTGTTGGACAACAAAAGATTAAGCACCATGGAAAAATCAATTTTGATCTGGGAGTCCACATTTAAAGGCGGTGCATTCACCAGCTTGGCCACAAGGGAAACATCCATGTATTTGCCCGGCAGCAGTGTGGCAAATCCGATGTTGTCCATGCCCCGCCTTCCGGCCCGGCCTGCCATCTGCTGGAATTCACTTGGAGTCAATGACAAAAAGTCCCGGCCATTGAAGCGGTCGGAATTAAGAATAACAACGGACCGGGCCGGAAAATTTACACCGGCTGCCACTGTGGAGGTGGCAAACATGGCATCTAAAAGCCCTTCGGCCATTAAGGTCTCCACCACCACCTTCCAGGCGGGTAGATGTCCTGAATGGTGGGCAGCCGTTGCGGTTTCCTCAAGGTAAGTCCGCTGGGGATGGGCGGATAGATGGGGATTGTCCGCCGTGAGCTGTATAAGTCTGTCTTTAAGTGCCTGCTTTTTTTCAGGCGCATGTTTGAGCAGACTGCCGTCGCAAAGTTTTATTGCCCGGTCACATTCTGCCCTGGATTTTAAAAAGAAGATGGCCGGCAGCAGATCAAAGTGGGAAAGTACCTTGAGAATATCTGAAAATTTAGGCAATTTTCCTGGCGGAGCAAGTGTCAGCTGTTTGCCTGATTGATTGTATTTATAAACCTTTTTATGAAGGCGGGTCCGGTTGCCGTTTGTTCCTGTTTTTTCCAGCAAAGGATAAAGGGTGCCCGACGGATGAAAAAACAAAGGAAATAAAGGAACCGGCCGTTGGGTGTTTTCCACCACCTTGCATGGTTTATCCCGGATGGCGGAGAGCCATCCTGAGATCTGGTCCGGGTTACCTATGGTGGCAGACAATAAAAGCAGCGGGATACGCACAGGCAGATAGATCATAATCTCTTCCCAGACAACACCACGCTCGGCATCGCCGAGATAGTGGGCTTCATCCAGGATAATCAGATCGCATTTGAGGTTTTGCCCCGTATACATGGCATCATAGAGTTGATTCCTTAAAATTTCCGTAGTTCCGATGATGATGTCCGCATCTGTATTTTCTTTAATGTCGCCGGTAAGGATTCCGACTTTTTCCTTGCCGAAAACTTTTGAGAACCCGGCATGTATTGAGTTGGTCAGCGCCTTTAACGGCGTTGCATACCACACCTTGCCGTTGTTTTCTAAAATGCTTTTGGCAGCCTGTTCTGCAATCCAGGTTTTTCCGGCGCCTGTGGGGGCTGTGACAAGACAGTCCGATGTGCTGATGGCTTCAATGGCCTCAAGCTGAAACGGATCCGGCGTAAAGGGCTGTTTTTCGGGAACACCAATCCGGCTGAAAATTTTATTCAATGACTTGTCTGCCCCGGCAGTTAGCTCAGGGTATTGAATGGGACGTGACGGTCTGGCGTCGGATTTTTTTTTTCCGGAACGATAATATCTTTTTTTCATGTATCGTTTAAACCACAAATTAGGTGAATACGCAATACGGTTCCTTAGCAGTTGGGTACAAAGCCTATAGATTTAATATTTGCTTAATGTTTGGAAATATTTTTTAAATTTTTTCAGCACCTTTCGTGCCGAATCCATGCCGAACATGTTGATATCAAGCTCATTGACCGGGATAAACCTGAAACCGGCCACATCATCCATGGGATTGATTAAAGCAAAATCCCTGACCTTGCAGGTGAATGCCATGTCGGTGATGGGATACACAACGCTTTTGTAAGGATAGGCATTGGCAAAAGAGCAGAAAAAGTCAAGGCCGAAAATGTCCAGATTCAGTTCTTCTTTGATTTCCCTGACCAAACCATGGTCAATGCTTTCGCCAGGCTCTGCAAATCCGCCTGGCAAATCCAGAGAGCCTTTGCCGGGTTCTTTGGCCCGCACGGTGACCAGAATCCTGTTTTGATCGTCAAGGATGATGGCCATGGCTGCTGCCGCACAGTTAAGAAAAAATTCAAATCCGCATTCCCTGCATTTAAATGATTTTATACTGTCCGGGTCAAGGGTATTGCTGCCGCAGGCGGGGCAGAACTTAAACCGGTTGTGGTTAGGATTGCTATGATACATACAAAAATCCTGTCAGCAGGTTAAATGAAAACAGGCGCTCACCTGTTTATCCGGTGTCTGGACGATGGTTGTGTTGAACATCTCTACGGCACTCCCCGTTGCCAGAGCCTTGAGTTCAATGCCCATGGACGACAATTCTTTTGCAAGTCCCGGGGCTATTTTCATCCTGTCATTGACACCGGTACCGGCAATGATCAGATCCGGTTTGAACGGTAAAACCGATTTCAAATCCGCCATTTCAAGTACATGCCCCTCTTTTCTACGCCAGTTTGGCAGGATCGTTAAGTCCGGGAGGATAATCAGGTCTGCGGTATATTTATCTGCACCTATAACCATTTGACCAAAAGAAAATGATGAAATCATTGTTGGGCTCCTTTACTGGCCGTTCAGGTGAATGTTTTTATTCTCTTTTCTTGTTTTAAGCATAAGATTAGGTACAAGTGAAGAATCTTTTTACAGGCGCCTTGTTATTTGGCCTGGCGATCAAAGCCCGGGATTTCCATACGCCGTTCAATATAGTTGAGAATAGCGCCGGCAAGAGTGACAAGGACCAAGTAATAAATGCCTACCACCAGGAAGGTTTCAACGTTTCTGAAAGAGGCCTTGGCAATGCCCCGGCCAATCCCTGTCATTTCATTGATGGTAATGATGGAGGCAAGGGAAGAATATTTGATCAGGTAGATAACCTCATTGCAGCATCCGGTAAAACAATGTCTGAATGCCTGGGGCAGGACAATGCTTTTTACCGAGGTAAATGGTGTCATGCCCAACGCCTGGGCCGCTTTAAGCTGCCCTGTTTTGATGGAGAGCAGACCACCGCGGATGTATTCGGAGTGATAGGCCCCGGAGCAAAGGGAAAATCCGACAATCGCACAGGCCATAGCGGACATGACAATACGCACGCCCCAAAAATTTGTGTAGGGCAGGGCAAAGTACCAGAAATAGAGTTGAACCACCAGTGGCGTACCCCGAAACACAGCCACATAAAAATTACACAATTTTCTTATAGGCCAGGGACCATAGACCCTCAGGGTTCCGGTCACGACACCGATTAAAAAACCGAGCAGCGCCGAAGGCACAATCAGCTTGATACTTACAAAAAAACCTGTGTTCAGGCGGGGTATAACTTGGTCTATGATAAAGGGAAAAAAGTCGTTCACGCCTCAGCTCCGGTCAACTCTGAAATTTTGGCGCAAAAATCCCGGGTCCGTGATCCGCTGTTTTCAGCCAGCAGCGCAGCAGGCTCGCCCTGTTCTGTAATTTGTCCGTTTTCCATGAAGACAAATTCATGGGCAAGACCAGCGGAAAAACTGATCTGGTGGGTGGCCATAAGCATTGTCATCCCCGCCTTTGCCAGATCCCGGATCACCACCAGCACCTCGCTGATCAGTTCCGGGTCCAGAGCTGATGTGGGTTCATCCAGCAGCAACACTTCCGGATCCATGGCCAGAGCCCTTGCAATGGAGACCCGCTGTTTCTGCCCCCCCGACAACTGGGCCGGATACAGGTCCAGTTTATCGGCCAGCCCCACCCGGGCAAGTTCCTCACATGCCCGGTCATGGGCTTGGCTTTTGGATTGTTTTTTTACTTTTCTCAGTGCAATGGCAACATTCTGGCAGGCAGACAGATGATCGAACAGGTTAAATTCCTGAAAAATCATGCCCACTTTTTGGCGCAACCGGTACAGATCTGTTTTTTTTCTAAAATTCACTTGGGTCCCGTCTAAAAGCAGCCGGCCTTCTTCTGGGATATGCAAGAGGTTTAAGCACTGCAGCAAGGTAGATTTCCCGGAACCCGAAGGTCCAATGAGCACCTTTAAATCTCCTTTGGCCAGGGTTAAATCCACATGGTTCAAAACGATGTTGCCGCCAAGTTCCTTAACAATCCCCCGGGCTTCCAGAACAATTGGTTCGGTACCATTGGGTTGTGTCATATCTATGCCTTTTTTAAACATTATTGGGTATATCCCTGGATTTGCACTTTCTGCTCCAGTCGTTTAAGACCCTTGACTCCGGCCCAGGTCAGTATGAAAAATATCAATCCGGCAAACAGGGTAAAGGGCAGGGGTTTATGAGTGATGGCAGCAACGGACCGGGTTCTGGACATCAGTTCTGCCACCCCGATCACATAGGCAAGGGCCGAATCTTTTAAAATAATGGAGTATTCATTGGACCAGGCCGGAATGGAAAATCGCAGGGCCTGGGGCAGTATAATACTGGTTATGGCTGAAATGTCGCTCATGCCAAGGGAGCGTGCAGCCTTAAGCTGACCCTGGGGCAAGGAGAGGATTGCGCCTTTAAAAATCTGGGTCTGATACGCACCGGTGGTCATGCCCAGAACCACTATCGCTGCAACAAAAGCATCGCCAAGGGGCAGAAAATCCAACGCCGGCACCTGATCAAGCCAGGATAGAAGTCCAAAGTAAAAGAGGTAGAACAGTACAAGAACTGGTACGCCCCTGAAAAACCAGACATACAGTGCCACACAGCCCCGGGCAAGAGGGTGGCCATACACCCGGATTACGGAAAATGGGATGCCGATCAAAAGTCCTAATCCCATGGCCCCGATGATGAGAACCACCGTGACCCACAGTCCTGAAAATATATAGGGCAGAGAGTCGGTTATGGAAGTTAAAAAAATGAACATGTTATGCATGGTAAATCCGGGGGTGGGAAACGGAACCGGGCAGAAGAACCCGGTTCACAATGTTGCATTTTAATGGATATCGTATTTGTCTTTAAGCACCTGCCACTGGGGATCAGCCATCAGCTTTTTTAACCCCTGATTAAGCAGGTTCAAAAGTTTATCATCACCCTTGCGTACGGCATATCCATATTCTTCAGTAGAGCCTTCAAAGGTACCTGCTGTTTTGTAAGTCTCGTCCTTATTGAGTTCGTTGGCAATGGATGAGTCCATGGAAGAGCCGTCAATACGGCCGATTTTGAGATCTTCCATACTCAGATCCGTTGAGTCATACTCCACGATTTTAAAGTTGTATTTTCCTGTGGCAAGCAAATCATTAAGGAGTTTTGTGCTGGTGGTACCTCTCTGAGTGCCGATTTTTTTGCCTGTGGTCAACAGGGTATTGAAATCATCTGGCTGGCCCTTCAAGACCAAAAGCACCTGGCTGACTTCATAGTAGGGCAGGGTAAAGTTAACAATTTTTTTACGGGATTCTGTTGCACTCATGCCGGAAGCAATAAAATCTATTTTTTTTGCATTCAGGGCTGGGATAATGCCGTCCCAATCCATGGGCTGGTGTTTGACTTCAAAACCCATCTCATTGGCAATCCAGTTCGCACATTCTACGTCAAAGCCTGCAGGCTTGCCGGCCTTGTCCACATATCCAAAGGGCGGAAACCCAAAGTCAATGCCGTTAATGTAAACTTCTTTTGCACCGGCAGGTGTCAGGCTCAAGCATACCAATATCGATAGAACACTCATCAGTAACGCAATTTTTTTTATCATTTATCTATCCTTTCAATACAAGGGCTCAGGCTTATCCCTGAACCAGTTAATTTGAAGCTCAGTAGATTAACAGAACTTTAGCCCTGGTACAAGAATAATAATTACAAGCTGTTACCCCGCCATAATACCAATGGCAAAAAGTGTGCTGAACATCAGTGCAAGCTTTGCTGTATCTGCAAGTGCTACATTTAAAACTTCTCCATCTTGTTCAAAAATAATTTTAAATACGGGATAAGATTTCCAAAAGACGGCCAAGGGCAATAAAATGGCCCAAGACCAGTAGCCCGATGCAAACATTAGACAGGGTATCAAAAAAGAGAAAAAGATCAAAAATACGAACTCCACTTTGGTACGCCAATGGCCTAATATGACGGCCAGGGTCTTTTTGCCTGCCCGGGCATCTGTTTCGATATCCCGCAGATTGTTGACTACGATAATGGCCGTGACCATAAAACCTACGGGAACAGATGCGATAAAGACCATTGGTGTTACGCATCCGGCCATGAGGTAATAGGTGCCTGGTACTGCCACAGGTCCGAAAAAAATAAATACAAACACTTCGCCAAGGCCGTTGGATGCAATGGGAAAGGGGCCGGCGCTGTAACAGATGACGCCAAGAAGGGAGGCGATCACAATGCACAGAATCACAACCCCACCCTTGATAATAAGAACCGTGCCTAAACCCAAAGCCATCAGCATAGTCAATATGAATGCATTTCGAACGGTCCCAGGAGAAATCAGGCCGCTTTGGGTCACCCGCTTCGGGCCTTTACGGTCCGGAGTGTCAATGTTGTGCATAAAATCAAAATAATCATTTGCCAGATTTACGGATATTTGGATCAACAAAGCACCGGCCAAGGCTGCTGCAAACATCAATGCTGAAAATCTGTGGTCAGAAATAGTACACGCTGCGCCAACAACAACCGGGCAAGCAGCTGCCGGTAGGGTTTTAGGCCGGATGGCCAACCACCAGTGGTGTAGATTCATAATTCGTTTCACCTGTTTTTTATCATCATCTAAATAAATTACAGCAAAGCAAATACGCTGGTTGCAGCCGATTTGTCAAGCCGGGGACCGAAATGTCCAATTTAATATTGAAATCACAAGAACTAAAGAACAAATTTGGTTATTGATTTTTTCATTCAGGGATGTTTAAGCTCCAATTAAATTAATTTTTGGCACATCCTGTGATCAATGCAGGCGTGTTGTTAAAAGGGACGCTAACCGTTGTCACCGAAAAGAAGGAAAAATTACAGCTTAACGCCGGAGATTCGATCATCGAAGTCGTTAATAAATGGCACTATGGGATAAATGAAAGCAGTGAATTTGCAGAAATTATCGTTTTTTATGCCGGTGTGCCCAATTCTCCGATTACAGTTAAAAAATAGTGTCTGAACGAAAACCTGATTTTAGAATTTGTATATTGGGGCTGTTGATGGCCAATCTGTTTGAAAATATTCCTGATAATCTGGCGGCTGAACATTTTACTGATTTAGTTAATCAAAAACACATTCGGATCGAACGTATTGTTTCTTTGGGCCATACTTCTCCTGAATTCGGGTGGTATAACCAAGATGAGAATGAGTGGGTGATTGTATTAGAAGGTTCGGGTACAATTTTGTACGAAAACGGACTTGAATACACCTTAAATAAAGGGGATTATCTCGACATTCCGGCCTATACAAAACATAAGGTCACTCAAACAGACCCCAATAGCATAACCGTTTGGCTGGCTGTTTTTTATTAAAAATTCTGTGAATATGAGTTAGCGCGATTAATTGACAAAATTAACAAATATGTTAATATATTGTTATGAAATGGGAAATTCGATATTATAACGAGAAGGTCAGAGCCGGGATTGATAAATGGCCGTTGGGAATAAGGGCATACTATGCAAGGATTACCGAAAGAATGGAAATTTACGGGCCAAATCTTGGTATGCCTTTCACTCGGTCAATGGGCCAGGGGCTTTTTGAAATCCGTGCACGAGGGAAATAAGGGATAGGCCGGGCGTTCTTTTGTGCTGTCGTTGAGAACGAAATTCTAATTTTGCACGAATTTATAAAAAAATCCCAGAAGACTCCAAAGAAGGATCTTGACATAGCCCGGCAAAGGCTCAAGGAGGTTAAAAATGACCAAACATAAAAAGATGATAGAAAAATGGAAAAAAGATCCTGCTTTCATGGCTGAATATGATGCCCTGGAAGATGAATTTGCATTGCTGGATGAATTGCTTAAAGCCAGGAAAAAAGCAGGGATGACACAAGAAGATGTAGCTAGGGCCATGAATACCAAAGCTCCCGCTGTTGCAAGAATTGAATCCGGTGGGGGAAGTCAGAAGCATTCACCTTCCATTGAAACATTGCGTAAGTATGCCAAAGCGGTTGGGTGTCGATTGAAAATTAATCTGGAACCTATTTAATTTCAGTGCAGTCTATCACCTGGGATAGGCCAGACTTAATTACAAGGCCTCCGCCTATCTTTCACTGATGAACAAGGTGCCCTTTCCAAGTTAAAAATAATATTTGAATATACTGAATAAAAATAGCAGGCCTTGATCATGAAAAATTCATTTGGACCCGATTATGCCTCCCTGGAAGATACAGAGTTTGTTGCAAAGTACCAAGCCTCATGCTTTTGTGGAACTATTCGATATGAGGTGAGTGCAGATCCAGTGGATGCCAAAATTTGTCATTGCACGACTTGCCAGAGGCTGCATGGTGCCCCTATGCAGTGGGCTGCGATTTTTCACAAGCGCCATGTGAGATTCACAGCTGGTTTGGAGCATCTGGTTTTTTATAATAGTGAACAAAACCGGCCAGGACGTATCCTCCCCTGTAAAGTTCGCTGTAGCAAATGTGGCACCCCCATTGCCGATGAGGGGCGAAGGATGTGGCTCGCCTTCCCATCATTGTTTGATTTCGGACATCCCGCCAAGGTGCCGGAGTCATTCGAACCAACCTGCCATCTATTTTATGGGTCGAGGGTTGTCGAGCCTCACGATGATTTGCCTAAGTGGTCCGGGCACAAAAATTATTCCGAGTTGCTGTAAAACTGTTTTATCGATGAAACGGCAAAAAGGTTTGTGTCACTCGGTAGCGGCCGTCTTCAGTAGAGCCTTTTTGACTGGACCGGATTAGAACCGAAAGCACAAAAAAAGCCCTCAAGGAAAACCCAACTGAAAGATCAATAAAAAGGATATCGAACAAGATGGGTTAAGCGTAGGCAGAGCATCCTGTAGGCCGCAGGGGAGACCGCGTTCCCTGAAGTGCTGGTACAGCTTCGAGAGAGCAACCCGCGGACGCCGAGGGTTTTAACGGTCGCCGAAGGCAATACAGAAGCATCCGTAATCGACGAGGATGTGAAGGTCCGCCGGAGTCAACAGGCCGTGGCATGCAGGAAGAGATACGCTGTAGAACTCGGGAAGCCCCGTTGTGCTCCTGGTATGAATTATACAAAATTCAGGTGGGTCGTTGCAAAGCGGCTATATGCCATTGGGGTGTCTTATCAGGCATAGTACTCAGAGGTTGGGAAAGCCAGCCACACACATCCTGAGTTGAAAAAAAGGACGGAAAACAGAAAATATGAATACCACATCAATTTTACACAGGCTCTTTCCGGAATGAAAAATCATATTGTGTTATTGTTGTGGCGTCCATATGAAAAAATCTGTGATATTGTAACAAAATCACAGGCTCTTATGCTTACATGTATAGAATCCATAAGACCAGGCAGAACATATGAACGTAATTTCAATAAAAAGAATAAAAAATTCCATCTGGAATACAGGCAACCGGCTTGATACTTTGAGGTGTCTTAAGTCAACGGCATTGAGTGCGTTGGGCAACCTGTAAATATAAGAAACTCAGGGGACGTCAACAAAAGGCCACAAGATGGTTGACACAGATTGCTGAACGACAGCCGAATCTTTTTGTTCATTGGCGTGTCCTGTATAAAAAAAAACGGCTGAACGATAGGAGCCGGATGAGTCGAGAGATTCACGTCCGGTTGTGCGTCCAGCTAAGGCTGGCATGTTCAGCAGGAGTCAGTCCTGCCGGGGTAGAAGTCAGAGCCCCCGTAGCTTGAATGGCAGATAACAGGGAAACCGAATTATCTGAAGCCCATTGACAAAGCCATCTTTAAGGGTGGTGAGCGCGTTGCCGGGCCGTAACGAGAGTGAACGCCCAGGTGGCCCCGAAAGTGAGAAACCCCGGAGGTCGAACCCGCAACCGTAGGGTGAAGACAGCATGGGTAGTCGAAGTCTGACCGATACGACGCTCACTCCGGCGGGGTGGTAGCGACAGCACGGTAACAAGGACATGCCGAGCAACTGGAGAAACCCTCCTCGTCCCGGGAAGAAATTGTCGGAGCAAGGTAGATGCTATAACCGTAAACAGCGGGAAGTGTGTCGAAGACGAGAGGGTGGCGGATAGGTTCGTAGTAGCTGTGAATCGGAGTAACATCCGGGGAGCGAAGGAGCCTTGCTGTTAACAATTTTCCAACAACATAGGGAGGTAAGGACTTTATGATAAAGAAGTCCATTAGGTTACAAGACCTGAGAAGGAAAATATATTTAAAAGCGAAGTCTGACAAGACATCGAGGTTCTGGGGACTGTACGTTCATGTTTGCAAGATGGAAACGCTTCATGAATCCTACCTCATGGCAAAACGAAATAACGGAGCGCCAGGGATTGACGGTGTAACGTTTAAAGCCGTCGAAGAGGGTGGAATTGAAGACTTCCTCAAACAGATCCGGACGGAATTGGTCTCCGGCACGTACAAACCATTACGGAACCGAAGGAAAGAAATTCCCAAAGGCAATGACAAAGTCAGAGTCCTCGGGATTCCTTCTATAAAAGACCGAGTGGTTCAGGGAGCCCTCAAGTTGATCTTGAAAGTTGGTGGAAAGAAAGGTGTTCCACAAGGTGGAGTCATCTCGCCTTTGCTGAGCAATATCTATCTTAATGAGGTAGATAAAATGCTGGAGCGGGCAAAAGAAGTCACGCGTAACGGTAGATATACGTATATTGAATACTCACGTTTTGCCGATGACCTGGTGATTTTGGTTGATGGCTTTAGCAAGTGGAATTGGCTGGTTGATGCCGCCAATAAGAGACTCCTTGAGGAGTTGGAAAAGCTCGATGTACAGCTTAATCGGGAGAAATCCAAACTGGTAGATCTTACCCGTGGTGAAACATTCAGTTTTCTCGGATTTGATTTTAGACGGGCTAAAACTCGTCGAGGCAAGTTGGGTGTACTTGTCACTCCAAGAATGAAAGCACGAACAGCTCTTCTCAGCAGACTTAAGGAGGTGTTCCGTCGTTTTCGTTCGCAACCGCTTGATAGGATAGTGGCTGAGATCAATCCGATTTTACGTGGATGGGTAAACTACTTTCGGATTGGAAATTCCAGTCAATGTTTTGGTTATGTAAAAGACTGGGTGGAAAGGAAAATTCGCAGGCACCTGATGCGTGCAAGGAAACGTAGTGGCTTCGGCTGGAACAGGTGGAGTAGAGCATGGCTTTATAAAACTTTCGGGTTATTTAATAACTATAAGGTTTATATGAAACACTCTCCCATAAAAGGGGAATAGTGTCCCGTTGGTTTTATGGCTTTTTGTTCCACAACACTTTCATTACCGTTACAAATTGAAGGTATCAAATCAATAAAGCTATCTCTTTCAGATAACAATTCAAGCACAGAAGACAACTTTTTAAATCATCAGCGGCGGTCGGTTTATACTATAAAAGTTTTATATACGTGGTACCTCTTCATGGAAGTCCAACAGTTCGTTGTGCAAAAAACCGACCAGTCATGTTATATTCGCGCTCTAAGGCTTCATTTCAACATCCGACTTTTTATTGCTGAATTAAAAATCTAGGCTCATGTTGCGTATCAGGGTCGTATAATGGTAGATGGTGATTTTTTCTGACCGAATTCACCTTAGGAGCTTAACGGATGCAGGTAAACATAAAGACTCTGATTGATGATACACAATGTTATGAAACTGTTCGGGAATTGCGCTGGCCGGAAGGACGCCAATGTCCGTTTTGTGAATCCAAACGAGTAATCAAAAGGGGTTTCGATGAAAAAGAACCTGCCAGGCAGCGTTATGAATGTAAAAATTGTAGTAAACGCTTTGACGACTTGACGGGTACCATTTTCGCTGGGCATCATCAACCCCTAAAAGTATGGATTTTGTGTCTTTATTTTATGGGGCTGAACTTGTCCAACAAGCAGATTGCCAAAGAACTGGACTTGGACCGCACGGATGTTCAAAAGATGACCACCCAACTTCGTGAAGGCGTGGTAAAAAAAAGCCGCCCGTAACTCTCGACGACAAGGTTGAGTGCGATGAAGTCTACATTGTAGCAGGGCATAAAGGCAATCCCGAAGCAGTATTCCAAAAAGGGAGGGAAGGCCGTCGAAATCGTTTACGAGGTGCTCGTGGGCGGGGTACATTGGAAAAAGAGAAGCCACCTGTATTTGGTATGATTCAGCGATGCGGGCTGGTGGTAATCAAGATGCTTGCCAATGTTCGCCGGGTAACCATTGAGCCCTTGATAAAATCAGTCATTTTGCCAGGAACTTTGATCTACACGGATGAATACGGGATATATAACCGATTAAGCGAGTGGGGGTACAAGCATAAGAGCGTGAATCACGGGGCTGGAGAATATGCCAGAGACGAGGATGGGGATGGTTTCCATGAAGTCCATGTAAATACGATGGAAGGCTTCTGGTCTTTGCTACGTGGTTGGTTGCGTCCACATCGAGGAGTTTCACAGGAAAAGCTCCCGTTTTATCTTGGCTTTTTTGAATTCGTTCATAACGCTGGCAAGCGAGGAAAGGCCTTGCTCCATTCACTTGTCGAACTTTTGGTCAGATAAGACCTTGAAACACAACATGAGCCAAAATCTATTGTCAGTTGTACCCCTTTAATCAATATCTGCACAAAATATTTTTGATAGATCAATTAACCTTCACAAGGAACAAGTTTCATCCCTAACTCATCAGCCTTTTTTGCCAAATTTTTCAACATCCTTTGTTTGTTAGGTTTGCTCAAGTATTCTTCTCCGAGGTCTTTATATCTGTCTCCATTTTTGATGATGTTGTAAATGGCTTTTGCAATTCTATGGGCTATGGCGACAATCGCTTTTTTGGCACCTCGTCTGGCTTTGAGTTTATAATACTTGGCTTTGTAATATGAACCCTTCGTCTTGATTGCGGCCCAAGCGATCTGGACTAAAATCGTTTTGAATGGATGATTTCGAACCGCATTCCGGCCACTTTTCCTTTTACCTGCGCTTTCATTATTTCCAGGGCACAATCCGGCCCATGCAACAAAAGCGACCATGCTTTTAAACTCATCCAGTGTAACCCCGACTTCTCCAAGAACAGATTGTGCTGACTTCTTATCGATCCCGGGAATTTCATCTAATCTTTCCAGTAAATTTTCATGGTCACGGGTAAGTATTTCCAATCTGGCATTAATCTGTTCAATCTGTCTTTGAAACATCTCAATGGCCTCCATCATGCCAATCAGTTGGAATCGATGATGATCCTTAAAATATCCATGGAGGCTTAGATACAATTCAGGAATTTTCTTTTTAACTTACATTTCGCATGGGTAAAAATAATTATCAATATTTTAAGAACGACCAATAATGCATTGTAATATCAATAAGATATAAAAAATCTAGACTTTCACTCTAAATTGTTTTATAACTCCCTTAAACTCAACAAGAGGGGGTGTTATGGAACAATTTGAAGCACAGTTCAACCAGGTTGATGTTCTGCCAATGGTCAAGCATTATATGGATGAACTTCATCTGTTCAATCTTTTTACCAAGTATGTCCCCGGGGCACCTAACAGCCTGGCTGAACATGCAGAAAGCCTATGTGTCCTTACGGCAAATATCATTTGTGAAAATAAGCCATTATATAAAATTCAGGATTGGTTGGCCAAGTACTCCGACGATCTTGCTGCAGAACCGGTTGAAGCAAAGCTGTTCAATGATGACCGGTTAGCCAGATCCCTTTCTGCCCTTTTCGAGGCAGACCGCCATTCGCTTATGACAGAGGCCTCGGCTAACGCAATTGCGACCCATGATCTGCTGACCGATGAAGTCCACAATGACAGCACCACAGTGACCTTCATCGGTAAATATGACAACCCCGATCCTCAGGCCGTCAAACTCAAACACGGCCACAACAAAGATTTCAGACCTGATTGCAAACAGGTCGTATTTGGCCTGAATATCACTTCCGACGGCCATGTGCCGTTAAGTTATGAACTTTTTGATGGCAACACTTGCGACGATGTCACCCATATTCCAAACTGGAATGGCCTACGCGCACTATTGGGTAAGGAACAGTTTATTTACGTAGCCGACTGTAAGCTTTGCGGCCAGGACAACTTGGATCACATCGACAAAAACGGCGGGTTATTCATCACTATTGTCCCAAAGGGCCGTAAAGAGGTGAAACTATTTTACCAGTATTTGAAAAAAAATGATGCTGAATGGAAACATGTTTTTGTTACCGAAAGTTCACGCAAAAAAAATAAGCTCAACACCTACAAAACCTATGAGGCAGAACCAACGCAAAAAGGTTACCGCATTATTTTTGTACATAGCAGCGCAAAACAAGACGATGACAAAGGTCGCCGGCAAAAGAAGATAGATAAAGCTGTTTCACAATTGGAGGAGTTAGTACCCAAGCTAAACGCGTATCATCTAAAAACCAAGAAGGAAATTAAAACAGCAGTTGATAGCATTTGCAAAAGTGTCCAAGACTTTATTGATGTAAAAATTATCACCGAACGTAAACAAGTCAGAGTGAAATTGTCACCTGGCCGTCCTTCTCGAAGGAAAAGCGAATACAAAAATAAATGGGCATATTCTCATAGTATTGAATGGAAGCTTAATGAAAAAGCCCTTTTAGAAGCGTCGAGGACTGATGGAATTTTCCCCCTGATTACCAACACTTCCTTAGAGGCTGGCGATGTTTTGAAAAGATACAAAAACCAACCCTTTCTTGAAAAACGCATGTATACCAAAAAGACGGTTTTGGAAGTAGCCCCGGTTTTTCTTAAGAAAGAAAAACGGATCGAGGCCATGCTTTTTTTGTATTTTATAGCCTTGATGATTGTGTCTCTTATCGAACGTAAAATCCGCATGAACATGGCCAAAGAGGAGATAGAACAGCTTCCAATTTTACCTCAGAAAATGAATACAAAAAAGCCGACCTGGAGCAACATCCGTTACTACTTTCGAAATATCCATTACTCAAAAATAAACAAAAACGGAATTTGCATTCAATCAGCGGTAAAAGGTCTCAACTCTCTGCATGAGCAGGTTTGTTCACTTTTAGAAATTCCCAGTGAGGTGTACAATACCCTCCATGGCCGCTGGTGGCAGTTCCGGGCTACTTGACTGTTTTAACAATGCATTTTGAGGATAATGCAAAAATTATTTTTTATCCATGCGAAATGTAAGTTTTAAGACTTCCTTTTGTGCATTCCTGAACTTTCTCCAAGGTCACTTCATCGTTTTTGCATAACAAATCAATGAGATTCAAACCGGTAAGCCCGAACAAATCAGAAACGACCGAATCAATTTTAATATTTGCCGTGATAAATAGTTTATGAACACGTCGCTTATAATCAGCGAGAGATTCTGTATATATCTTTCTCAATCGGCTTAATTCTCGCCATTCACGGACCTGTTCGGGAGGGATAAAACTCCCTTTTACCAACCCATGACGAAGCAGTCCGGCAAGCCATTTACTGTCACAAATGTCTGTTTTCCTGCCGGGAACATTTTTAATATGCCTGGCATTAACCAAAACGACCTCCATCGTAGCTTCGATGGTGTTATAAACCGGATGCCAATATACCCCGGTACTTTCCATTGCCACTACAGGACAGCTATTTTTAATCAACCACGTTTTCATTTTTTGCAAATCTTGAGTAAATGATGAAAACTCTCGAATCTCATGCTGTTCTTTCCCATTAGCATCAACAGTGATTAAACAGGCCGAAATTTTGTCTTTGTGAACATCCAAACCACAACAAATTGGGTGAACGATTTGGATTAATGTGCTATTTTTTGATCTCTTGGTCATGGCTATCTCCTTATATTTTTCTTGGTCGAAAAAAAATTTGATAGCTATGACCATTTTTCAAAATTTGCAAGTGTTTCATGCTTCGTTGTGTCCGCTAGGACATGGGGGTTATACGATACCAGGCTTGAAAGCGCTTACAGCTGATAGGTCCCATAAATTTTTAAATGAGGTTAACAGGGAAGCGTAGTGCGGGAAATCCGCATGCTGCGTTTGACGTGGAGGGGATTGGAAACGGGCTTAATTTGAACCGCGCCAGTCCTCGACCCTACCTGAGAGAGCCTGAGGGGGAAGTCCCTTTGGGCTACTCACCTGGGAGGAGGGGAGCCGCGAGGCTCTCCCTATCCCGATTACAACACGAAAGGAGACCAAATATGGATATTCGAGTAGAAAGTGCCATCAAGAACATTCGTGAAAACGACGACCTTCCTGCGAAATCATTTTTAAACTTGATGCTGAAAAATGTTGAATTATTTATGTCGTGCCCGATCTCGTATTTTGCGTCAGTTGAAAAAGGTGAGACAAAGCTCATCATGCGAGCCTGGTCTCGACATGTCATGGGAATGTGCGCGACACTCGAGAAACCGTTGGAATACAATCTGGTGGAGACGGGGGTCTGGGGCGACTGTGTGCGGAAGCGAAAAGCCATCATTATCAACGACTATCCCAGTTGCACTGTGCCAACCAAAAAAGGCTACCCGGAAGGCCACGTGAACGTTGAGCGGCATCTAAATATTCCGGTGTTTGAAGGTGCGGCGATTGTTGGCGTTCTGGGAGTGGGCAACAAAGCTACGCCGTTCGATGCTTCTGATGTCAAGCGGATGAGGTATTTCATGGACGCCGTTTGGCCTATAGTCAAGACGAAATGTCAATAACACCATCGCAAAAAGGCCACTGTAAGGACTGCCCTTTCTACCGATCGTGCCCTAAGATGCAGGGGCTAAATTTCTGTTATTCGTCGTATAGAGAAGGCGAATGTATGAACGATCTCATTCCCATCCCGGCATCTGATGTGCACACCATACTCGATGCCCTTGGCAAGTTGATAGAACGACAAGAAGATGAAATACACGATTTTCAAAGGGTGATTGAGGACAACAGGGGCACGGAAGACATGTTTGACATGATAGAGCATCACCAGACTTGTCCTTCGCAAAAATTAATCCGTGGTAAATTTGTCGAAAAAATATTCTCCTCTGTGCAGCGATTGAATGAAATACCCACTGTCCAGTTTATTTGAAAAGACGGATTCAATGTGAAATTTTTAATTGAGGTCGATTCTGAGCACAGATCAGCAAAGACCGTTCGATGCTTTTGATATCAGAACGATTTGAGTTTTCAGGCCGCTTTCTTCCACTCGTATCGATGATGTAATCCACCAATACGCGGCAAATCAATTATCTTGCATTTGCCGACAGGTCTGGGTTGGATCGGCCGACCGTTGGGCGTATTTTTTCCAAGGCTCAAATGTGTTCTGTCGTTATGATAATATTGGAAATACGCGCAAAGAATGTTTTTCAGATGTCCTTGGTTCAATACGATGACATTGTTTGCACATTCTCGTCTGATCGAGCCGATCACCCGTTCAACAAGAGGGTTTTGCCAAGGGCTTTGCGGGGCCGAGACCACTTCTTTGATGTCCATGTTTTTCACTCGATTTCGGAAAAAAACGCCATAGATTGCATCCCGATCCCGCATCAGATACTTCGGTGCCGTATCCCAGGGGAAGGCCCCCACGATCTGTTGGGTTGTCCACTCGGCCGTCGGATTTGAGGTTATATTGAAATGTACGACTTTGCGGCGGCTGTGGCTGAGGATCAGGATTGGCTGCAGCCATCCTCCTGACCAGATCACGGATTTCACGACTGACTTGAGGCCTTCCCGGGCCTTTGGATTTGAATTTCCAGAAAAGTTTGAAACCCTTGCGATGCCAGTAGACAACAGTATCCGGCTTTACAATGATGAGAGATTTACGCCAAGGAGTCCAAATTCGGGAAAGCAAAACCCAGAAGAGCCGATCCACCATTCGAATTTTCGGCCGCTTGTTCGTCCTTTTCATTACGGCCAATTGGTGGCGAAGCGCAAGGTTTTCGGCAGCGAGATTCGAAGTGACTTTGAACTTCAGCCATATGAATAAAACAAAATTTCCAAGCATTTTCATCATGACTCCAACTTGGCAGGCGTCTACAAATTTGTCAATGATTTCAGAAAGTACGAATACTTGCGAAGGACAGGTTCTATAATAGTTGTTTTCCTTGGCATAGTATAAATTTTAAGATTATATTATATATTTTCTGAACTAAACACCCACCGGCTTGTAGCCGGTGGGTGTTTAGTTTTTAAGCATGAACTTATTTTACAGAAATCAATGTTAAAAAACAACGAATTAGAAAAATGCTGGAACCAAAGATAGTCAACAATGATGCATCAATCGTCCCTCCTCATTTCAGAAAGGTAATAAATAGCCAAAGAAATGCTCTGTGATTTCCGTGGTTAAAATGTTTTTCATCGTTTGTTGTCCGCTATACCATGGCCGTTATATGAAATTTTGTTTAATATGCATATATCTTACAACTTCCACTGTGGAACGAGCCCTGGTGAAATACCAGGGAAGGCCCGAGACCGTTTGTAAAAAAATCACCAACAAGAAATTAAAGTCTTTCCATCTGTGTTGTGGGCCAAAGCCTGAGTGTAGATAGACCCAATTAGGCCATGATCGTTATTGCGACAACCTTTTTGGGTGAAAATATCAATCTTTGGTAATTTTTGTGATGATCGGAGAGATCAGATGGATCAGATCGGCGATATCCATTTCAATGGTAATAGTGTTCTTTCCGGAACCGCAAAAAATAGAGCCAGCACCTGACAGGGATTCATCCATGACGATCCTGATGGTGTCCATAATGGGAAAAGGACCGGTTCCGCCGATTTCAAACCCCAGCTGATCTTCCACAGTGTCCGGGGATACGGCCCGGATCAATTTGCGGTTAACGCCGAAGGCCCGGGCCAGAAGTTTGTAATCAATCCGTGCATGGCCATTGACAGCGGCAAGAATCCAGTGGGAATCCTTGATTCGAAAGACCACGGTTTTAATCAGGTTATGGGTGAGGTGGGGAACCAGCCGTTCTGCATCGTCAATGGTGCAGACCTTGGGATGGGTGTGAACGGTATACGGACAACCGCATGTTTTAAGCATGTGCATGACTTTCTGATGGGCCAAACCTTAAATCCTCCATGTTTTTTCATAAAAGGGTGTAAACAACCCGGCCCCTTGCACAAAGGGGCCGGGACGGTTCTACATATTTTCGATCTACTCACTGACACGCGTTTCACCAGCGGGTCTCAAATTAAACTACAAAAGAGATCATATCAATGCGTTTTTAAAAATGACATAACTTCTTTCATGTCAATTGACAAATTTTATAGGGTCGTATTATAGTTTGAGAATTAACTGATTGTGAAAGCTACTTTTCTGCATTAAAAGATATGCGGAATTTTGTTTCATTTGGAGGAAATATGAACGCAGAATCATCTCACCCGGTCATTAGCAGCATATCAAATAAGCTCGACACCTTGACCCCTAAAGCCCAAACGCTGGGAACTTATATTATTCAGAATCCGTCAAAGGCCGTTTTTATGACAACCAAAGAGTTAGCCGAGGTCTGCGAGACCAGTGAAGCCACGGTTGTCCGGTTTGTCAGCGCTCTTGGGTACAAGCGCTACTCGGATTTTCAGGATGCCTTAAAAGACTTTGTCAACACCGGACTTTCCCTGCCTGACAGGGCCGCCATAAAAGGTATCAAAGAGGAGGGCACCGACAGGCTTCACCGTGAGGTTTTTGAGGAAATCAACAATCTTAAACATCTGTACGAACATATCGACATCGAAATTATGAACCGCATCGTAGATTACCTGGATGAAAGCCACACAGTCTACGTCATCGGTTCCCGCCTTTCCTATACCTTTGCCTATTACTTAGGCTGGTCTCTGACTAAAGTGCGGAAAGGGGTTCATATATTGAAAGGGAGCGATACCACCACACTTGACAGGTTGACCAATGCTACGTCTGGCAGCCTGATCGTCCTGGCGGCATGTACCCGCTACCCCAATGAGCTGATCAGGCTGAGCAAAATGATCCGGCGTTCTGGACACACCCTTATTACGTTTGTGGACAGCGCTATCTGTCCGGTCAATTCATTTGCAGACCTTTCGATAGTCGTTCCCGGCCGCTCCATTCCCTTTATTGGCAATGTATCATGCATGCTGGTCACTATTCAGTATATCGTACAGGAACTTGCCAGTCGCAGGGGCGATGAAATGGCTGATTACCAGAAGCAGCTGGAGCAGATGTACCTGGAAAACGACATTCTGTTCAACTTGGAATAGTAGACCAGTAAAGCATTCGATAAAAATGGGAAATAATTCTTTCAATACCAGCCCCCATCCGTGAGAACCTGACAAAAAGCCTCTGTCTTTTGAATCAGAATTCCTTCATCTTGAGTATCGTCTGTACTGATCAGCAGTTGGTTTATATATTGGATGATGCCAGGGCGGTACTTCTTCCAGAGCCTTAAAAAAGGCTCTGGAAGAACCGTTTTCATATTCAGACCCCTCTATTTAGGGTTAAGATTAAAGAGAATGTCATTTTCCAGATACATCTGCTCCAGCTGTTCCTGGTAGTTTTTCAGGTCAGCCCCTTTCCGGTTGGCCAGTTCCTGGACCATGCACTGGATAACGGTCAGCATGCCGGATACGTTGCCTATAAAGGGAATGGATTTGGACGGCACCACCAGGGACAGATCAGCAAACTGGATCACGGGACTGATGCTGGAGTCCGTGAGAGCCAGAAGCGTGTGCCCTGCCCGACGGATCATTTTGCTCAGCCTGATCAGCTCATTGGGATACCGGGTGGTGGCGGCCAGAACAACCAGGTTATTTTCAGGGGCATTGTTGAGCATGTCCATGGTTGTGGAGTCAGATCCCTTGAGAATATGAATACCGCGGCGCACCTTTGTCAAGGACCAGCCAAAGTAATAGGCAAAGGTGTAAGAGAGCCGGGAACCGGTGAAATAAATGCAGTCAGCGCTTTCAAGGTGATCCACAAATTGGGTCATGGTATCCACGTTGATGTGTTCATACAGGTGTTGAAGGTTAACAAGCTCTTCGATGATTCCCCGGTGAAGACGGTCCAGTTCCGGATTTTCCCGCCCTTTAATGTCCAGCCGCTCAGGCAGGGAAAGCCCGGTATTTAGAAAATCCTTTAAAGCCTCCTGAAAATCCGAGTACCGGCTATAGCCTATGGTCGAAACAAACCGCACCACAGTGGCTTCACTTACGCCACAGGCTTCCGCCAATTCTTTAGTGGTCATAAAAACTACTTTTGAGGGATTTTTGATAATGTATGTGCCCAGGGTGCGGGCTTTGGGGGTCAAGGAGTCCAGCTTCAAGGAAATTTCATTGATGACCGGATGTGATGCTGCGTCATTCATAAAGTGTGTACCTCTTGTGCTATTATTTCGGTCAACTTCTAAATACCGATAATACTCTTATTTCTAAATGTTATTATTTATCTACCCCGCTTTTGTCAAGATAGAACAGCCAAATGAAAGAAAAACAATCATTATAAAATTTAGTTATTGACATAAATTCTTTCTCTGACTATTTATCATACATAAAGGATCGACAATGCAAACCACTAACTAAGAGAAGGCCAATGTTTGGAAAAACTAAACCCATGTGGGGCGAAAAGAAAAAACTGAAGTCAAGCTACGATGTCGTTCTGATCGGCGGTGGGCTTCACAGTCTGGCAACGGCGTATTACCTGGCAAAAGACCATGGTATCACCGACATTGCCATCATTGAGAAAAATTATATCGGGTATGGCGGCGCCGGTAGAAATACCGCTATCGTCAGGGCCAACCAGAGAACGCAGTACAATGTCCCCTTGTACAACGATGCGCTTAAACTCTGGCCGGTTTTAACAAAGGAGTTGGACTACAACCTGATGTTCAACAACTGTGGAAACCTTAACCTGATGCACTCGGAAGCCGCCATGAAAGCCGCCCGGATGACCATTGCCACGGCTCAGTTCCATGGGGTTGAATCCCACCTGATTGACGCCAAAGAGGCCAAAGAATTGGTTCCGGCCTTGAATATTTCCGAAAATATCACGTTCCCCATCCATGGGGCCATGTTCCATCCCCCCGGCGGCGTCGTCCGCCATGATGCCGTGGTCTGGGGCCTTGCCAAAGGCGCGGCAAAGCTCGGTGTTCAAATACACCAGCAGACAAGCGCCACCGGCATCAATACACAAAATGGCAAAGTAACCGGCGTGGTGACCGATCAAGGCACCATTGCATGCAAACAGGTTCTGGTTTCCGCCGGCGGCTATTCCGCATCCATTATCAACGGCTGCCTGGGGATCCGTCTGCCCATCTCCGTTTTGACCATCCAGGCCATGGTAACCCAGCCCATCAAGCCACTGCTCGATCATGTGGTCTCATCCGGTGCATACCACTGCTATGCCAATCAGACCCTTAAGGGCGAAATTGCCACCGGCGCCCATATGGACCAATGGCCCAACTACACGACCTTAAACACCGCCCATTACATCAAGCACCAGGCCGAAGCCCTGTCAGAGTTTCTGCCTTCGCTGCGGGGATTACGGTTTATGCGGATCTGGGGGGGGCTGGCCGACATGACCCCGGACATGGCACCGATCATGGACGGCAACAATCAGTATGAAGGATTCTTTATGGACTGCGGCTGGGGATACTTTGGCTTTAAATCATGTTCTGCAGTGGGCAAGTATATGGCGGAATTTATGGCCACCAACCAGTGTCCGGATATTCTCAAGCCCTTTGCTTTAAAGCGTTACCAGGAGCACAAGCTTATGGGTGAAACCGCAGCTCTGGTCAACTACACCCCGGACAATTAATCGGAATCAAGGAGAAATAAAAATGGCTTTAACACTGACATGTCCCATCTGCGGAAAACGCAACGGATATGAATTTAGATACGGCGGTGAGGAAAAAGGCCCCAGACCCGAAGAAGAGGGCATGACGCCTGAAGCCTGGGTGGATTACGTACATATGAACAACTGCAAGGCAGGGGTTCAAGAAGAGTGGTGGTTCCATCGGGACGGATGCGGATCCTGGTTCAAAATTTTCCGGGATACGACCACGAACCTTGAACAGGCACAGGAGGAATAGGAAATGACGAACAGGCTTAACCAGCTGCCCACCTTGAAAATTGATTCCGGCCAAAAGATTCCCTTTACCTATAAGGGTAAAAAAATGTACGGGGTCCAGGGCGACACCGTAGCCACGGCCCTTTATGCCAACGGGGTCCGCATCTATGCAAGAAGTCTTAAATACCATCGTCCCCGGGGATTTTATTCTATGGACGGAGAGTGCTCCAACACCATGATGGAAGTGAACGGTGTACCAAATGTCCGGACCGAGACCACCCTTTTAAAACCAAACATGGTGGTTCTGGAACAGAACGTGAAAGGTTCTGCTGAATTTGACATGATGGGATTCATGGACAAGATGGACTGGGCCATGCCGGCCGGATTTTACTACGATGTCATGCATAAACCGGCCAAAATCTGGCCTGTGGCCATGAAGCAGATACGCAAAGCCGCAGGCATCGGAACCCTTTCCCCTGATTACGAGATGCCTGGCCAGTATGATGAAATTTATCCCAATTGCGATGTCTGCGTGATCGGCGGCGGCCCTGCCGGCATGACGGCAGCGCTTGCCGCAGCGGAAAAGGGCGGCAGGGTTATTCTCATGGAAGCAAGGCCCTGGCTGGGCGGCAACTTCGATTACAGATCCGCAGAATATGCCGACGGTCAGACATACCACCAGCGGGCACAGACGCTTGCAAGGGCGGTTGAGGCCAAGGAAAATATCCGTGTCTTTTTACATGCCGCCAATGTCGGCGTTTACAACAACAATCTGGTCACAGGATTCCAGGTCGGAAAAGAAGGGGACGCCTTTACCGAACGTTACATTGAGATCCGCGCCACATCCGTTGTCGTGGCCACGGGCTGCATTGAGCGTCCCCTGCTCTTTGACAACAACGAACGGCCCGGGGTCATGCAGGCGTCTGCCGCCCTCAGGATGGCCAACACCTACGGCCTTTTGCCCGGTAAAAATGCGGTATTCTCCATTGGCCATGATTTCGGGCTTGAGGCAGCCGTCACCCTGTTCGACCTTGGCATGCCGATCCGGATGCTGGCCGACATACGTCAGGACGGGCAGGATCCGGTACTTGTCAAGGCGGTTAAGGAGAGAGGCATCCCCATGATTACCGGCTGGGTCGCTGCAAAGGCACTGGGCAGCAAGAAAGTGTCGGGCGTGGTAATGAAATCCATTGACGGCACCGTTCAAAGAGAGTTTGACTGTGATGTCGTGGTGGCCTCTGCCGGGTTTACGCCCCTCACAGGTGCTCTGGTGGTTAACCAGGCCAAATTAAAGTACGACAGCCACACCAACTTTTTCATGCCGGTGGATCTGCCTGAAAAAATGTATGCCGCCGGCCGGCTGCTGGGGTATGAAAAAGGCGAATCCATTGAAGCCTCCGGCCGTCTGGCAGGTTATGAAGCAGCCGATGACATGGAGAAGGCCGCAGAAGCAAAGGAGGCTCTTGCAGGATGTGCCGGGCCCGCCTTGGGATGCAAGCTGATTACCGCCCCCGTAAAGGGCCGCAAAAGTTTTATCTGCTTTGATGAAGATACAACCATCAAAAATGTCAAGCAGTCCATAGACAAGGGATTTGACGTACCGGAGCTGATCAAGCGTTTCTCCGGCGCAGGACTTGGACCCGGTCAGTTTGGCATCCCCGGGCATAATCTGCCGTTGTATACGGCCAAGTACCAGGCACAGTCGGACGATAAAATCCGGCCGACAACCGTCCGTCCGCCCCTGGTGCCCACCAACATTGCCACCTATGCCGGCACCAACCACAATATGTTCAAGATCACCCCAATGGACGAAATGCAGAAAAAAGACGGCGGGATCTTCAGGAATATCGGCGTGTGGCAGCGGGCCCGTTATTTTTCAACTGACTTCACCTGCAAAAAGGAAATTGAAAACGTCCGTAACAACGTGGGCATGCTGGACGGCTCTACCCTGGGCAAGTTTCGTATCCATGGGCCCGACGCACTCAAAGCGCTTCAGCGTGTCTATATATCCGACATGAGTAAGTGCAAACAAGGCCGGGTAAAATACACGGCCATGTGCAACGAAGACGGTTGTGTGATTGACGACGGGGTCGTGATCAAGACCGGTGAAAACGATTATTACTTTACCACATCCACCGGCCGCGCCGGCCAGACAATTGAGTGGATTCGTTACCATACCCGGTATGACAACTGGGATTTTGCCCTGGTCAATCTCACCGATTCCTTGGGCGTGATCAACCTTTCCGGGCCCAATGCCAGAAAGGTACTTGAAAAAGTGGTGGATATTGATGTGTCCAACGAGGGATTCGGTTTTTCCGAATACAAGGAATTCAACATTGCCGATACCATACCGGTGAAAGCCATGCGCCTGGGATTTGTGGGAGAACTCTCCTATGAGTTGCATGTGCCCTCCTCCTATATGAAGGCTTTGTGGGAGCTCCTTTTGGAGGCAGGTAAACCTTTTGACATCAAGAACTTTGGTGTGGAAGCCCAAAATGTGCTCCGGATGGAAAAATGCCATCTCATTATAGGCCAGGAATCCGAGCAGCGGACCAACCTGCTGGACGTGGGATTAGGATTTTTATGGGCCCGTAAACTAACTGAATGGAAAAAGATCGGTGCCGTGGCCCTGCGCCAGGCCCAGGGGGATACCTCTCGTTTGACTCTGGTAGGCATCAAGATGGAAAACAACCACCGTGCCCCCAGGGACGGCGCCCTGATTGTTGATGACAAGGTCCGGGGCTATATTGCCACGGCCAGGGATTCATTCAGCCTGAACGAGGCTGTTGGCATGGCCCTGGTTGAAAAACACATGTCCGAAATCGGCACCCGGTTGGCCATTTATGAAGACGAGTGCAAGGACGAACTGATTTATGCCAAGGTCGTGGCCATGCCGTTTTATGACACCACCGGCAAACGGATGAAAATGTAAGGGAAAAATCATGAAAACAATTAAACGATACTCTCCTGTCCAGTTTAAGGCAACCCCGGCCAAAACCGAAACCCGGGATAATTGGGACGTGGTTATGGAATACGACAGTGAAGGGGACGGTCCCTGGATTGTTGACCTGAGCCACCGTCTCCGCCTGGATCTGCAGTGCGCCGACCCTGAATCCAAACAGCCCTTTGGCATGGACATCCCCAAAATCCCCTGCCAGTCAATTCTTTCTGACGGGGTTTTGATCAACCGGATGAACGCAACCCAGGCGTCCATATATCATCTGGCAGGCGGCACTGCTGCCATGCCAAAAGAAAACGAATATACGGATGTAACGGAAAATACAGTGTTCGTGGCGATTTTTGGAAACCATGTTTTTCAGATCTGCGAAAAACTTTCCAACCTGGATTTGTCCGATCCGGCCCGCCAAGCACCCTTTCTGAGCCAGGGTCCTTTTTCCCACGTGCCCTGCCAGATTGTGACAGTATCCAAAGAAGGAACGCCGGGTGTTGTATTGACCTGTTCCCGAGGATACGGTCGGGATATGATTGACGCCATCCTGCATGCAGGTAAGGAATTTGGGTTAAAACCGGCCGGAGAAGCCCGTTTTACAGACTGGATAGCAGGGCTTTATGTATAATTAAGAAAGCGTTAACCGAACTGATAATATAACAGGCAAGAGCTATGGCATATACCATAGCTCCTGCTTTAAAACTTTATCTGTTGTAAATGCCCGGCCAATTCGCCGATCGAGGGACGTGAAGCCACCCGCTTTTTATAATAAATTCCGATTTGATCTTTAAACACATCAATCTCAGGAAACAAAGCGATCAGTTGCTTGGATGAAAGCGCTTTGTCCACAGTATAGCTGGGCACGAACCCCACTCCTATGGAAGCCATGCAGGCCTCTATGATTCCCCTGATATGATCAATCTGTATCACCTGTTTTAACCTCAGCGGGATGTCCTTGGGCAGAGCATTAATAAAATTCTGACACCAGATCATATCCTTGTCCATGGAAATCAGGTTGCAGTGCTCAAGATCCGTCACTGATTCAATTTCTTTTTTTTCGATATAATATTTTGAGGCCACCACGGTATAGGCTTCTCGCAGCATGGAAATATATTCCAAATCTGGCCGGTTGTGAGGCCGGCAGTCGACGATCAGATCCAGTTCGTCCTCCATGAGCGGCCCAAGCAGGTCGTTGTTTAAGTAGAAGTCCACATGAAGGAAGGGATGGGCCTCCAAAAAAGTGCCATATGCCGGATGATCACATTAATACCGAATTCCACCGGCGCTCCCAGCCGAATTTTCTCCCTTTTCTCAAGCTTCTCCTGGGTTTTCTCTACCTCTGCGAAAATGGTCTTGCAGCTGTTAAATAAGAATTCGCCTTCCGGGGTCAGGGCAAATCCGTTTTTCCGTTTTTCGGTTAAATTAAGATCCAGGCTTTGTTCAAGAGCCTTGATGGCGTGACTGACGGCAGACTGAGTGACAAACAGTTTTTTTGCGCATTTGGAGTAATTCCGGATTTTAGCCAGAACATAAAAGGTATTGAGTTTGTTAAGGTCCATTCTGCAATCCCGCCTTATGAAAATATTTTAAAAATAAATTGAATATTATGAATTTTATTGTCCCAGTCGGTTATGGCCTTTAGTCCAAGACTTTTAGTATCTGAATTGAATGAGATCATATCGAAAAGGTTCACATACGGTACATGATTTAAAAGTCCATTTAGTTTGGGTGACTAAATATCGGTATCAAGTGCTGACGAAACAGATTGGATACCGATTGAGAAATATCATTCGTCAGATTTGTGATGGTCATGATATCCATATTATCCAAGGTCGTGTCAGTAAAGATCATGTCCATCTCTATGTCTCATATCCGCCCAAGCTTTCGGTAAGTGATATGGTCCGTTTTATGAAAGGGAAAGGTTGTTATCCTGCTCCTCTTTGAATCCATAGAGGCCAACGATCCATTCAAATGGTGAATTTTTATAGTCTGAGACAAAGCGCAACTCTTCTCTGACAGTAAAATAATCCCGCTGGTATAGCTGTCTTTGCCCATCAACAGGTATAAAATCCATGTCATGATCCAATTTATTGTTGTCCCGGCGTATGGCGGATATGGAGATCAATTTCATGTCCCTGGCGTTATATTGGACACGTAAATTTGCGCCATGGGCCTCTTTCAGGGCATCGCCACTGCAATCAACATCTGCTTTGTGGGGATTGGAACCGATTTTTGACAGCGGCACATAATCGGCATAACCGCTTTGATATTTAAGGGTATCGAACCCCAGATCAAATGTCAGTTTATCCGTGGGTGTATACCGTAGGGACAACCGGCCGTCCATATTTTCCGGCCTGTTTACCTTGTCGTCACCATTGAATACGTTCTCCATGAATCCATCTAACTTTTCATACCGGCCGGCCATGCGGATAAACAGCTTGTCTTCTAAAATGGGACATGAAACAGATGCACTCATATCCCGGGTGTTGTAATTACCGTAACCGGCTTTTACCCTGCCGGTAAATGTATTGTCCGGCTTCCGGGTTACAATGTTCAGTACCCCGCCGATGGTGTTGCGGCCATAAAGGGTTCCCTGGGGCCCCCTTAAAAGTTCAATCCGCTCAATGTCAAAAAAGTTTGAATCATATTCATTGTAATAAACGTCATCTATATAAAACCCAAAGGAGGATGCCAGGCTCATGAACTGGGAAATGCCCCGTATGGTAACTCCGGAAGCGATGTCAGCAGTCCTGCGGCGCATCCCTGGGAACTAAAGAAGCGGACCTTGGCCTTAAAATGTGCGCATACCAGGTCCTGACTGCGGCCGTGGACACGCCGGATGACCCCCTGTTCATGGAGGCAAAGGCTTTGGAACTGGTTGCCCGCCAGTTAAGGCGGCTTGAGCGGATAGCCGGCATATATCCCCGGCAGTCCCCTTTGTCTATTTCGGATATGGACCAAATTATGCTGGCCGCAGAGATTTTGAAAAAAGAGATGGACAACCCGCCAGGAGGCGTGGATCTGGCTCGCAGGGTGGGACTAAACTACAACAAGCTGCTTCACGGGTTTAAAAAGATACTCCTGCTGACACCTGCCGGGTATTTGTGCGTTGTCCGTTTGCAGAAAGCTTACGACCTTATTGCCGGTCGTGATTTGAATGTCACACAAGCCGCTTCAACGGTCGGTTACGCCAGCCTGAGCCATTTTACCAAATCATTCCGTAAAGCTTTCGGGATCACTCCTAAAGCGTGTGCAACAGCTGGAAAGTTAAAGAGATCTCCAGACAAAAAAAAATGAGATAGACGGAAGATGGGTGGCGGGCCATACAGATAAGAGTGTATCCTTCCACTGCTGTATCTGAAGGTGTGTTTTCGATTTTTTCTCCATCAAAAGAGACAGCGTTTCCAGCATCAATGATTCTAAAAGCCCCGGTCAACTCAATACTGTCTGTAAGGCGATAAGCCAATTCCAGTTCAATACCTCGGGAATGATCGTAAATGAGTGCAAATGGGCTTTTGGATGGGCATAATAGTTTACGGCCCATCCGCCCCGGGGTTTTTTGGCGGTTTTTTCAATAAATGTTTCTAATCTCTGTTTAAACACGCTTTAGTCTTCCTTACTATTTTTCGGATTTTCATTAATACCGGCCATGGCCTTACCCTGCCACCAGCCGGACAGCCTGGTGGATCAAAATGCCTCCGCCAATGGAAAGCAAAGTGGTGTAGCCAATGATGCCGGCCAGCAGCTTAATCCGTTTCCCCCCTTCGGCATGGATAACGCTTAACGCGGCAATGCAGGGGGCAAATACATTCACGGCATACATAAAGGTTACAGCCCCGGATACAGACACCGTAGCCTGCATCAAACCGGGCAGCTCCTGCTGGCCCACATTGAAAATCACGGCGGCGGTTGCCAGCATGGCCTCTTTGTTGAGCAGGGACGCCAGAAGGACGGTGAGCATTTTCCAGTCCAGGCCCATGAGATGGCTCACCGGTGTCAGGGCCTGGCCCAGACGGCCAAACAGGCTGGTGGTGATCTCGCCAGTAGGAAAATAGCAGGCAAAGGAGAGTACCATACTAAATACTACAAGCACGCCGGCCGCCCGTTTCACAAAGCCCTTGGCCCGGTTCCAGGTGTGTTTGAAAACAGCGGCCCAGGCAGGGCGCTGCCAGGGGGGCAGTTCCATGATCAATGGATCAGGGGATGTGCCGGGAAAAAGCATGCGGTCAAACAAACGGCACATCACTGCCAAAATCAGGCAGTTGACCAGAAACAGCCCCAACACAACTGCCACTGCAACGGGCAGCGGGAAAAACCAGGTGGCAATCACCGAGGTAATGGCAAGCTTTGCCGAACAGGGCACCAGGGGGACAAGAATAAGCGTAAGCATTCGCTGGCGGCTGGAATCTCCGATGCGGCAGGCCATGGCACCGATGATGGTGCAGGGCATGCCAAACAGCAGCGAAACAAAGGCCCGGCCGTTCAGCCCTATGCGGACCATAAGCCGGTCCATGACATAGGCAGCCCTTGCCATATAACCGATATCCTCCAGCAGGGCAAAGACCATGGAAAAAATAGCGATCACAGGCGTGACCGTGACCACGGACCCGGCCCCCCGGATACCGCCGCGCACCACCCAGGCAAGCCAGGGTATGGCCTTGAAATCCAGCGCCTGGCCCGCCACAGCTTCCAGGGCATCAAACCATGACCGGGCAAAAAGGCCAAAGGACAAGCCCGCCACAAGTCCGACCGTTACCACCCCGGCAAAAATACCAAGTAGGAGCAATACACCCAAAAAATGATGGGTGGCCATTCGGTCCCATATCGGGGTGCGTGGGGCACCCCCTGACGGTTGCAGGCCACTGGAATCATTGGGGGCATTGGTGGGGCCGCAGCTTTTAACCAAAGCCTTTTTAATCCATTGAAACCGGGCTTGCGCCAGTTGCTCAATCATGTCAGGCCCATGGGAAAACTGTTTATCCACCCAGGCAAGCACGTTGGTATCCTTTGCCCCAAGGGCATGCCGCGCATCCGGGTCCCCTTCCATGAGCTTGAGTGCATCCCAGGCGCTTCGGCGTTTGTTTTCGGCAATTGGCAGCATTTTTTCGGTCAGGGTCTGATGAATCTCTTTCAACTCCCCAAAAAGCCACTCAATTTCTTCCCTGATCCGGGTCCGGGAAGCCAGGGCCTTTTCCAGACCGGTTGTCAGCCGGTCCAGCCCCTTGGCCCTGCTTGCCACCAACGGAAAAACCGGTACGTCCAGCCCTTTGGACACCTGGGCCGGGTCCACGAGCACCCCTGCATCTTCGGCCATGTCCGTCATGTTCAAAGCCACCACATAATTTATGCCCATGGCGGCAATTTCTGCGGCATAGTAAAGGGTACGCTCAAGGCACAGGGCATTGACCACCACCAGCACCAGATCCGGTGCCTGCTCAAGGATAAAATCCCGGGCAATGCGCTCCTCGGTGGAACCGGCTGTCAGGCTGTAGGTTCCGGGCAGATCCACCACTTCCACACGAGTGCTTCCGCAAACGGTGGTTCCGCTTTTTTTTTCCACGGTTTTTCCCGGCCAGTTGCCCACGGCCTGGTTCAATCCGGTCAGACAATTGAACAAGGTGGATTTGCCGGTGTTGGGTTGGCCGGCAATGGCCACCATCGGTGGTTTTTCTATTGCGTCAGACATGGACATCTCCTACGGCGACGGCTGCGGCCACCTGCCGGGACAAGGCAATGGTGGTGTGGCCCGAGGCAATAATCAGGGCATGGCCTTTTCTGTTTCGGATCACGGCCAGGCGAGCCCCCCGGATCAACCCCAGAGGAGCCAGCCTGGACAACTGCCGGGGAGGGCATGAAAACCCTTTAATGGTGGCATACCACCCCCCGGGAACCCGGGAAAGTCGGGTATTGGATATTTTGCTCATTGTTTTTCCTGCATTTCTCATAGATTGATTTTGACCATGACACCCACGGTCAGGGGTTCTGCTGCCATCAGGGCGCCGCTGCAATTGGATATGGCATAGCATTCGTCCAGAAGGTTGCGTCCATACACAGCCACCTCCCAGTGGTCGGCGGCATATCCCACCTTGGCATTGAGCATGACATAGCTGTCCTGGCGGGTGGCGTTGTCCTCCACCAGGTAGTACGCTCCGCGCCAGGAGGCATCCATCCCCATGAAAAAACCGCAGTCGGTATACATGGTGGTGCCCAGGTTCACTGTATAGTCGTTGGTAAAGGGCAGTTTATTTCCGGTGTAGTCTGCAGTGCCATCTGTGAACGCATCAAATTCATACTCAAACATATACCCAATGCCCCCAAAGATGGTCCATCCCTTCAGGGGTTTAAACCGGGCTTCAATCTCCAGGCCGCTGCTGTGGGCATCTGCGGCATTTAATTTTTTATAAAAGGTGGTCCCCGGTATATTGATATCCACCTGCATGTCGGACCAGTCCACGTAAAACAGGTCTGCGTTAAACTCCAGGCGGTCGTTAAAGTGGCGGCTCTTGTATCCCATCTCATAGGTCAGGGTGTATTCGGGGTCCACAGGGTCGGTCCGGGCAATCTGGGCATAGGGCATGACATAGTTATAGTCCCCGGCTTTAAAACCCCTTGCCACTGTGGCGTAGATGCGCTGTTTGTCGGTCAAAAGCCATGCTGCGGCCACAGACGGGGAGAACGCCATCCAGTCCTCATCTGTGGTAAACGAGGTCTCCGCACTGCCTGTGGTGGAGATGTTGGACCACTCCAGCTCTTTTTTCTCGTAATCCAGGCGAAGTGCGCAGGTTACCTCAAGTTTGGGCAAAGCCCGGTATATCACCTGGCCGTAGCCGGCAAGGTTTGAGGTGTCAACGGTGGAGTCTTGCCTGTCATAGGCTCCGGCCATGGAACCTGTTGCCGTGCCGTACCTTGCAATGCTCCGGTTGTCCATGGTCTGGTATCGGCCAAACACACCGGCAAGCCATTGAAACGAATCTTTATCTCCGCCGGAAACCTTAAACTCCTGGCTGACGACATTAAACGTTTCATCATAGACACCCACCATCATGTCATAACCGGTGAAATCCCAGTCATGGACAAACCCGTAGGTGGAGCGGGTGTAATTGGTAATGGAGGTCAGGGTTCTCCCATTGCCCAGATCGTGCTTCCATTTCAGGGTGGGAGAGAGGATATCCCCTGTATTTTCACCCAGCTCATCATTGTAAGTATCCCATGAAACCGGACTGCCTATGGGTCCGTAAGCATCAAAGGCCGAATCATACTGATCTGCGTAAACGTTTAAAAGGATCTGGTTGTCGCTGTTCGGCAAAAAAAGGAATTTAAAGCGGCCGGTGAATTGGTCACTGTCATTTGTGTCATCTTGGTCAAGGCTTTGGTTGTTAAAATATCCATTGGTGGTGTCGGCTGCGGCGGCAATGCGGTAAGCCACGGTATCGCTTATCCTTCCACCTGCTGCGGTTTCAAACCGAAAGGCACCGAACTTTTCCACAGAGATCTGGGCATAGCCGTTGGCCGGACCAAACTCAGGCTCCCGGGTGATCACATTGATCAGGCCGGTGTGGGTGTTTGCCCCGTAAAGGGCGCCTTGTCCGCCGCGCAGGATCTCGATACGTTCCACATCCAGCAAGGTATCTGTAGCTGCATAGGGCACAGCCACATCATCCAGATTGACATAGAACATCCGGTTCATGTTCTTGGTGCCGCCAATCCCCCTGAATACATACTGGGTTGTGTGGCTGTCCGACCGGTTAAAATTAATATTCGGGGTGTTGGCCACCACGTCGTTAAGGTTATCAAGGCCCATATCTTTCAAGGCGTACCCGTCAAAAGCACTGACAGCGGCAGGCAGTTTTTGCTTGTCCGTCCTGGTTTTATTGGCGGTGACCGTGACGGTTTCCAGTGTTTTGTCCTTTGTATCCAAAACATCCTGGGCATGGCCCGGTCCTGCCCAACAGGCCAAACACAGCGCAGCCAAAATCGAGCAACATAATTTAGATGTCATTTTTCATCCTCTTTTTCCTGGGTTGAGACCGCTTCCACGGCCGTTGTTTTTAATTAGTGTTTGAACGAAAAGTCATCCATCTGCACCTTGCATCTGGGCAACTTTTCGCCCAAACACGGGTTTTGGTTCAGACACTAATTGGAATCTTTGGGAAATAACAAAAGACGGGGATGAATTTCTGCCCCCAGAAGAAAATAAATGCTCAAAAAAGTTTTCTTGTTGCACATAACTATGATAGAAGGAATATACTTGTTCCAAGCAAGCTAATTTTAACACCCTGATTCATGGAGAGACAGATGGACGGGTACCGCATCCAGTTTGACCCCGCACACAGCCTGAAAACCCTTGAACCGGCTTTGTCTGACGGACCACCCCTGACCGATTTGCCGGGGTACCGGACGTTCTGCGCATTTCCCGGTATCAACCTGATTACCCTGATCTTGCCTGGGGGTTCGACCTTTTCAACGAATTTCATTAAAGAAGACCAGATTTTTGAGTTTGGGTACATTTTTAACGGCATTGCCCGGACGTTTCTCCACGAATCGCCGTCAACGACCATTGAACTTTCCCCAAAGTCTGCCACGGCTCACTATATTCCCAGGACACCCGCCACCTTTGAGGTCACCCCCAAGCCGGATATCCAGATGCTGGGTATTGAAGTCAAGTTTGAGGTGATGCAGCAGATGCTTAAGGGCCAAGAAGATGACTGCCCAAAGCTTGCACGTGTTATTGAAGCCGGTGAAGACACCCGCTTTTTTGAAGCCACAGGCTGCCGGGGCCCCCAGATTGCAGTGGCAAGCCAGATCCTGTCCTGCCCCTTGACCGGCCTGACTCGCTGTCTGTTTCTCCAGTCAAAGGTGCTGGAATTTCTATCCTTTCAGCTTGAGGCCATAAAGGACAACGGCACCATCCAGCGCCAGGGGCTGCTCACCCGTAACGAGGAACAACGAATCCGGGATGCAAGAATGCTTTTAAGCAACCGGATGACAGAACCGCCCTCCCTTGCTGAATTGGCTGATCTGACAGGGCTGAACCCCACAAAACTGAAAAAAGGATTTAAACTGGTGTTCGGAAAAACCGCCTATGCCTGTCTCCACGAGGATCGCATGGAACGAGCCCACGTACTTTTATCCCAGGGCCACATGAACGTCAGCCAAGTGGCCTGGGAGGTAGGGTACATCAATGTCAGCCACTTCAGCGCGGCGTTCCGGAAACAATATGGGGTCAGGCCCAAATCGTTTCAGATGGCAGGGCTTTAAAATAAAATTTAAGGTAACTACTCACCCCGGTTGAAATCAGCACAGGGGATTTCATCCACCAACGCCAACTGAATGGCAACGAGCGGATTCACTCCTTTGTTCGCCATGGTTTGCAGGTAACTCGAAATCCGACAATAAGCATGGGCATATCGTTGACGTCGAAAGCACCCTGATATTTTCTGTTTCACCTTTGCCATACGAAGATCTCGTTCAGCCCGGTTGTTGGTGAATGGAACATATGAATCTTTGGCAAACAGCAAAACGGCCGTTTCATATTTTTTAAGCCGTTCCCAAAGATTGTGCGCATCTGATTTGGCCATTTTACCGCGTTGACCCTTCGGCTTTGGCGGGATTTCCGGCAGCTCTTTATCCCCTCGTGTAAGAATGTTGCGGTAACGCTTCTGCAAGTTTGCGTATTCTTTTTCCGTCAGGCACTTCTCTTCACGCTTTGCTACTGTACGGCAAGTTTCCTGAAGCAGTTTTTTCATATTGGTGGCCCACCTATACTGATTGGAATCGACAATAAAGGTCAACTCTCTCAGGAGGTGTGAACCACAAAGCCCATGGCCACAATGATCGTATGACAGATATGACGCCCAGCAATCATGAATTATTACTCCTCCCTAGCGGGGGATGATGTTCAAATCAACCATCGCTTCCTTGCCTCGCTTTCGATGAAGCAGCTTCAGCGTGGTTCCTCCAGAAGAATACACATGTATCCAGTGATTTTTTTGATCCACCCGGAAAGATGTCTCGTCAACATGGATTGATGGGGCCTGAAGAATGCTCTCAATTGATTTTGCTTCCCATTTTTCAAGTCTGGCGATAAATTCCTGGGGATACCCTCGACTATCAAAGCCCAATATCCTTTCCGTAATTCTGCTGGGTAGAGGAGGTGAGCGAGCAAGGAAAGTGCACGATCTTACCCGGTGACGGGCCGTCTGATCCGGGCCGTTGTAACTGCGACAGCCAAGCCCTAAGCGGCACAGCAATATAGCCGTTACGGACAGAGGGTCTTCAGATGCAGCCCATAATGAAAAGCAAAATGAGGCAACTTGACCTATTTGTTGATCAGAGAAGTCTCTTTGAGAAGCTCTGCGATGAGGCTAACCTGTACGCAGGCTTTGCAGCGGTGAAGAAGAACGGTGGGGCGCCTGGAATAGACGGTGTCACCATCGAGGGATTTAAGGACCGTGTTGAAGAAGAGCTGGCCCAGCTCAAGAAGGATCTCGAAAGCTGGAGCTATAAACCAAATCCGGTTCGACGGGTAGAGATACCTAAACCTGGCAATGCGGGCGTGCGTTTGCTTGGAGTACCTTGCGTACGTGACAGAGTGGTGCACGCCACATTAAAGCTTCTACTGGAACCTATAATTGATCCTACCTTTTCTGACCACAGCTATGGCTTTCGTCCCGGATACAGCCAGCAGAAGGCAGTGGCGGCAGCCAAACAGATAGTGGACAGAGGGAAAGAATATGTTGTAGACCTTGATCTTTCAAAATTTTTCGACCGAGTGAATCACGACCGCCTTATCTACCTGCTCTCGGGCCATGTGACAGACAAACGGATTCTCCGTTTGATCGGCATGATATTGCGCAGTGGCGTGATGGCAAATGGTACGGTTTTGCTTACGAAAGAGGGAACCGTTCAGGGGAGCCCCTTAAGTCCGTTATTAAGCAATGTAGTGCTTGATGAATTGGATAAGGAGCTTGAACGACGAGGCCTTGAGTTTTACCGATACGCTGATGACTGTGTGCCACGAAGGCAGACACTGTTGCAATAAACAGTGCAGCCATGCTGCACAAAAGATGAGGGAAGGCCCCTCGAAGCCGCCATACAGGTGGAGGCTTCAAACCACCGTAAGCTGCGCCGGTTAAGAGCTGGGGTGGTGAGCGTTACGGAAAAGGCAGGACAAGATCTTGTCAGGTAGGTTCCAAGGAGACGAACGCAAGTGAATCACTATTGAAGTGTCGAAAGCGTAGGGATGAGGTCAAAACCGGGGGGTAGTCGTTAACCCGGGATAAGTTCGGCGGTTACCTGTTTACTGGCCGGGCGGCCTCCGGCATAAAGGTGGCGTGAACTTGGTACAGGCTTTTGTGTGGAACGTGGGAACCTGTCGCCCTGATGCTAAGGGAGAAATACAAGCGGAGGACCCGTAAGTATGAGAGTACCGATGCAGGGCACAGGGGCGGAGCGACCCGTAGTAGTGATGAAGATTCTGTAATGGAATTGGAGCGAAGGGGAAGCATTGACCAGCTTGAAGTAAAGAAAACAACTGGAAACAGGAGGATTGGATTGAACCAAGCAAAGCCGTTTTGTATTCCTAAATCCGAAGTAGTGGAGGCATATGAACGGGTTAAAGCCAACAAAGGGGCTGCCGGATTTGATGGACAGTCAATAGAAGGGTTTGAGTTCAGCTTAAAGGACAATCTATACAAGCTCTGGAATCGGATGTCCTCGGGCAGTTATTTCCCCCCTCCGGTACTGAGGGTGGAAATACCCAAGGGAGACGGTCGAATGAGACCGCTGGGAATACCGACAGTGTCGGACAGAATCGCTCAACAGATAGTCAAGCAGCAATTGGAGCCGGAACTGGAAAAACATTTCCATCCGGATTCTTATGGCTATCGACCAGGGAAATCTGCCTTGGATGCAGTCGGCAAAGCCCGGAAGAATTGTTGGGAGTATGACTGGGTATTGGATCTTGATATTAAAGGCTTTTTCGATAATATTGATCATGATCTTTTGATGAGAGCAGTTCGGTATCACACGGATATCAAGTGGGTGATTCTGTATATAGAACGGTGGCTGAAAGCCCCGGTGATGATGACAGATCGCACACTATTCTATCCAAAGAAGGGAACCCCGCAAGGCGGTGTTATCAGTCCCTTGCTGGCTAATCTCTTTTTGCATTATGCATTCGACAACTGGATGGAGAGGGAATATCCGACCATACCGTTTGAACGCTATGCGGATGATGCAGTCTGCCATTGTAAAAGCCTTGCCCAGGCAGAATATTTGCTGAGAAAGCTGAACGAGCGAATGGAGAGTGTGGGGCTGGAACTGCATCCGGAAAAGACAAAAATCGTCTACTGCAAGGATACAGACCGGCAAAAGGATTATTCCCTGACAAGCTTTGATTTTCTGGGTTATACTTTTCGTGCTCGAAGATCAAAAAGCCGATGGGGAAAATTCTTCATTAATTTCTCTCCTGCCATAAGCAATAAAGCAGCAAAAGCAATTCGACAAACCTCACGAAAGTGGAATTGGCCCAGGCGCAGCGACAAGAGCCTGGAGGATTTAGCCCAAATGTTCAATCCTGTCATTCAAGGCTGGATTAACTATTATGGCAGGTTTTATAAATCTGCGTTATACCCGGCCTTAAGGTGTCTTGATCGCCGATTGGTGATTTGGGCAACAAGGAAATACAAACGTTTTAGAGGACATCGAAGAAGGGCAAGTCAATGGCTGGAACGAATTGCACGAAGACAGCCAAATTTGTTTGCCCATTGGCGATTGCTCTATGCATAGGCTGGTCAATAGGAGCCGGATGAGCGGAGACGTTCACGTCCGATTCTGTGAGAGCCTGAGGGGGCGGTTCCCTCGGGCTACTCGACGTAATATATTTGTCCGGTCCCCAAAAGCGGCTAACCGGGTAATGGAAAGTATCAGTGAATTTATCGAAGGCAAACTCAAATTGAAGATCAACCGGGAGAAAAGCAGAGTAGGCCGATCTAAGGATGTGAAATTCCTTGGCATGACTGTAATCAATGGGGCAATAGCCATATCAGCGCAATCAATGAAACGTGCCCTGGAGAAAGTCAAGGAGTTGACACCACGAGGTACGCATATGCCCCTTGAGCTGACAATCCAACGAATAAATAACTGGTATAAGGGGTGGGCAGGATATTACCTGATGACCCAATACCCATCCCAGTTAAAACGAATTGAAGCTCATATCAGAAGGAGGCTAAGATCTCGGTTAGTCGATCAACAGAAGAGACGCCGCCACCTGTTCAGAAAACTGATAAAGCGGAGTCTCACGGAAAGCGGCCGCAAAATCTGCTTATTCAAATAAAGGTAGATGGGCTCTGTCCGCAACGTTTGCCTTAGCTAAAGCATACCCAATCCCTTGGTTCATAGATGGATTGGGCCAAGAAATAAGATCGAACGACAGGAGGAAACATTGGTTTGGTCTTGATCAATGGATAAAAGTGACATGAGGAGCCGTGTACGGACCCGTACGCACGGTTGTGTGGGCAGACGGGAGTCGATGGACTCCCTCTGACCCGAAACCCAATACCAATTAATTGCTGGACTTCATTTCATTCAACCCAACCTAGGGCATGGACAAAAGTAGAATCAAGTCCGAAATGTTCTATCTGTAACAGGCACCCGGGTTAAAGTATTTTTTCGATGGCCTGAAATTTTCTCATAAATTTTTTATCAATATAATTTTTGATCCAGAATGCCGGTTGACCGCTGAATACGATGCCTCTTTTTTTCAACACACCAAGATTTGCGCCGAGGTTAAAAATTAACAGGTATTCAGGTCCCGGTTTAAACGCCTGCAGCGGCCTTCCTTCAAGTCTGGCAAACAGGTTGTTCAGCAGCACCGGATTTTGCCTGACCGCATACACCCCCACCTTGTCTAATGGCTTATCCTTAAAATGTATACAGTCCCCCCCGCCGAAGATATCCGGATATGTCACGCTTTGCAGGTATTTATTTACCAGCAAACCGTTATCCGGACCAACCGGCAGTCCGGATGTTTTAAAAAGCTTTGAGGGTTTTACGCCGGACGCAAGAAAGGTAAAATCCGTGGAGAGCAGTTCGCCTGAATTCATGATAATGGATTCGTTGGTTACTTCTTTTACATATCCGTTTTCAAAAATTTGGATGGCTTTTTTTTCAAGAATACGGATCACACGGCTCCGGACGCTTTCAGGAAATCTGGCCATAAACCTGTTACCGGCAAGAATTTTTATTTCCGGTATATTCTGCTTTGTTTGTTTTGCCAGTTGCCATATGTTTCCTGCCACTTCTGCCGAGGAGGGACCGCCGCCGACTATGGTCACCACAGCTTTCTTCTGTTTAAAAAGGATTTTGAGCTTTTCCGCCGCTTCCATAAGCTTTTCAATGGGCTTGACCGGATAAATATTTTCGGAATGTTCAGGCAAATCCTGCATAGAGACATAGGATCCTGCATTCACGGAAAGCACATCATAGGCCAGACTTTGCCCTCCGGCGGTCTGAACGGTTTTTGAAGTCGGGTCAATCCGGGTCGCATAATCCTTTACAAAGACGCCGCCCTGTTTGCAGACAACATCTCGGGTGGCGAAACGAATGTCCGAAGGGGTGTATGTCCCGCCCAGCATCCCCGGTCCCATGCCGGAATAATAATGGTAAAAGGATGGACCAATCACGGTAACCTTATATCCCTTTTCAACAAATCGAGCGATATTTTCAAGTGCCGTCATGTGGGCGTGTCCGCCGCCGATCAGAACCAAGTTTTTTTTCATTAATTCGTTCCCTTTAGCGAATCCATTAGTTTACCTAAGCTCTCTATATGGGCTTTTTCTTCATTTGCGATTTTTTGAACAACCTGTTTTGAATCAGGATTGTCTATACTTAATGTGACACGCTGGTAAAGATCCAGAGCCTGTGCCTCAATGGACATGGCAAGTGAGATCACATCCGTTTCCTTGTCGAGATCCGGGTTGAACAACTCAAGGTACTGTTCCGTCGAAATACCGCCTTCCAAGGATTTTACTTCAACCATACTTTCAAAATCTTTTTGGGATATCTTCACATTTTCTTCACCGATATCCAGATAGGTCTGAAAAATGGACTTTTGATGATTCAACTCGATTTCAGCCAGTTTTGCAAACAGGTCTTTCACCTTTGGGTTGGTTGTCTGGGTGCCCAGGGTAAGATAAAAATCCCTCAAACCCTGTTCCAGGGAGTAGGCGACCTTAAGCACTTCTGCGGGTTCTTCTTTCCCCGAGAACAGATCTACACCCAGCTCCTGAGGCCCTACGGCGATTTCCGATTCCCATGCCTTTATACCACCGGACATATTGATCACCTTTTTAAATCCCTTGCCCGCCAGCATCTGCGCAGCAACCCGGCTGCGACCGCCTATGGCACAGTACACCATGGTCGACTTGTCCGGGTCAAGTTCTCCCAGTCGGTCTGAAAGTTCGGACAATGGTATCAAAACTGCGCCCGGAATATGGCTTTGTTCATATTCAGATGGCTGACGGACGTCAAGGATGGTGGTTTCCTCGTTTGGATGTTTAGCAATAAATTCTTTTGCCTGCACAGTATCCATTGATTTGGCGGGCGTAAAAAACTGTAGCCATTTCATTTTGTGAACCTCCCCAATTACTATTTGTTGAACCGGATTTTTTTGCCGATCAGCTTGAACATTTTTTGTTACTCCGGTTATCGGATTGTAAGCCATTAATTATTACATATCCAGCCTGCCAGAGTAAGCTTTCTTTGTCAGATTAAGTTTTTTTTAATTTCAGGATGCTGCAGTTTAACTACAAAAAGATTACAAGGAATGGACTGAGTGCAGTGTCCCTGTCGCTATCGACCGAAATCGAAACCAATCTCTATTTTTACCCACGCGTCAAAATAGAGGAAAATATGCTAATTTCATTGTCGCGCACTCAAAAGATTTCGATAGCGATAGCGACGCAGGCCGATTAGCTTGCACAGTGATGCAAAATCCCTTAACCTTCATGGATTTATGGGGTAAGGTAAAGCTTTTAGACTACCAGCTCAATGTAAGGATGCAGTCATGAAGATAGGTGTAATGAACAACCCGTTAAAATCAGTTTACCAAGAAGCAGAGCAATGCGGCAAAGCCGGTTTTGAGTTTTTGGATCTAACCCTTGAAGGTCCCAATGCGGCAGATGTTGATACGCAACGACTTAAAGCTGTTTTGGAGCACTACGAACTATGCATCATCGGACATACCGACCCTTGCCTTCCCTGGGCATATCCGGTCCCTGGGATCCGGGACGCTTGTTTAAAGGAACTTGAGAGATGTGCACGGATATTTTCTTGTTTGGGTGCAAGGGTGATGAATATTCACCCTTGCTATTTTTGCCCGCCCGCGATGAAAGATCAACGGGTCTCATTCCATATAGAGGCGTTGCCGCCTATTGTTGATATGGCCGCATCCCATGGACTGACTCTGGTGCTTGAAAATTATAAAGCCCCCTTTGACCGGGTGTCTGTTTTTGAAAAACTGATCGCCCATGTACCCGGCCTGAAGCTTCATCTGGACTTTGGACACACCAACTTCGGCAAGGATGACCATGATCTTTTTTGCAAAGCACTCGGAGCGCACCTTGTGCATGTCCACTTTTCCGACAACCGGTCAAGAAACGACGATCACCTGCCGTTGGGCGTTGGCACTGTAGACTGGCAGCAGGCGGTGGATTCGTTAAAATCTATCTCCTACGACAACACCATCACGCTGGAAGTTTTCTGCAATGATCCACAGATGCAGGTTACCTATCTGGACCTGAACCGGAATATGGTGCGCAGATTGTGGGCTGAATCTCTCAATCCCTAATTAGGAAGCATTCCGTCGTTTCCGACCGGCCAGGGCAAGGCCCAAAAGCCCGGAAACCAGGAGAAGGGCCGTTTGGGGCACGGGAACGGCACTTGCTGCAATGTCTGCAATCATTGCATGGCCTGTGGAAGATGGATGATATCCGTCAATCCAGAAAAGATCCGCCCAAGCCTGGGTGTTGACCGTATATTCATCAAAGGCCGCATATATATCCAAATCATAAAGCATTACCCCCTCGTAAGCCTCTGCAAAATTTGTCAGCTTAACGGCCAGGTCGGCGTTAAATGCCTTACTCCACCAAGATGCTGCGTCAGCATCGCTTTGCCCTTGAATTTGTAGTTTGGGGGTATTGCCGATGTCGGGAAGATTGAGAACCATAAAATATCGAAAACCCTCGTCGTACAATAACCCAAGAGCGGTTACGATGTTGTTGGCAGCAGCAGCATAGCCACGTTCATCAGCCAAATCGTTGGCCCCGGCCCATACCGTCACCAGACTGTTTTCTGTTGGTGATGAAGAACCGTATTGGGCCACCTGCCATAAAAGCCCGGTGTAGCTTAATCCTGCACTAGGGTTGTCATAGTCCGTGGTGGCACCGGCATAAGCATGGTTATTTAATGCCAGTCCAAGGTTTTCCGCCAGGGTTTCCACCCAGATAGCACCGTCGGAAAACCTTCGCCCATCAAATTTACCGGTATCCGAGAGACTGTCCCCAAACACCACCAGATTATCAAATGTTGTGGCAGCCAGCCCAGGACCACAAACACCTATGAGTATAAAAAAGTACGCCAATAGTGTAAAAAAATGCTTTTTCATAATCCTTCTCTCCTTTGTATAAAATTATTGGGATTGCCCGGTCAGGCCGGGATTTTACAGCATTATCACAAAAGGGACTTCGACGTCGTAAAATATAAATGCTCAATAAAAAAGGAGCCTACCATGATGACTTTTGAAATGCCAGGGCTACTCTGTCGGACGATAATTTCTTTCCCGGAAAACAGCACCCGGCAGATTTTTTTTGATTTTTCGCTTCAGGGACAGGCGGTAAAAATAAGTGAACGGTGCCTTTGCTGCTTTAAAACGCCCTGCGGCCGTTTTATCAGGAAAAAATAGAAGATCCAGGATGTGAAAGGTTGTGGTGGTGCGGTTTAAAAATCCTGCGCAGCCGGCGCAATAGGTTACGATGGGCCTACGGCCTGCGGATTTTTTTCGTTTTTGGGTCCACGTCCCGGCAAGTTCAGGATCAATAAATCCAACAGCCCCGCCTTCTCCGCAACAAAGCGTCTTTTTTTTCTCAAAGGCCATTTTTCCGATAGACAAGTTCATGCCGGTTAAAAGAGACCGGACCGAATCCTGAACCAGGGCGTCGTCACGCATGGGACAGGGGTCATGGACCACCAGTGGCGTATCCTCAAAAGGACGGGAACCGTCAGCAAATCTGTGTGGCAGGCCTGTACTGTCTATAACTTCGTAGACGGTTTCAATGCTCATTTGCGGAGCATACGTTTTAAAAACTTTATAGCAGTTGGGGCAGGCAAGCCAGATCCGTTTAATCCGGTGGGTCTGTAAAAAGTTCAACATTTCCCCAAACATGCTTTGAAAATAGGTTTCACGACCTAAGTCATGACTCGGTTTGGTGCAGCAGTCCAGAACAATCCCTAAATTCGGCTTCAGGGCCTTTAGGGTTTCAAACAGGCGCCATGTGGTTTTTGGGCGAGTTCCTGGAAGGGTGCAACCGGGGAAAAAGATCGTATCGCAGCCTTGGGGCAAGGCGTAACATGAAAATAAAGCAGAGGTGCCTTTTTTTTCATACCCCAGGATTGTGGAATACTTTGACAGATCAATCAGATTGTTGTTTACGGCATCACTCCTTAAGTTGAGAAATGCCTCTACCGGGTCCAGATTCTCGGGACAGACTGTCTGGCACAGGCCGCAAAGACTGCATTCAAAGGCGATTGAATGCTGTTTTGCCGGGCTCAGGCCTGTAAGGATCTCTTTGGGTGTGCCATATCGGGTTAAAAAGACGCACTGAACCTGGCAGATACCGCAATTGGTACATTTTTCAAGAATATCGGTGGCCACAGGCGACATAGGCTCGAACCGGTCTGATAGGGTTACCTGTTTCAAATGAGACCAATCCCGGGACAAGTGGTTGAATTAAAATTACGATATTTTTAATCCCGGCTCAGGTTAGAGATATTCGGCAGCTCGGACCAGTCACCAGCAGGTTGTTGGTGACCGTGGACTGAATATGCTCCATCTTGCTTCCCAAAAGAATCTCTTTAATTACGCCGTGCCCATAGGCGCCAAGAACGATCAGTGAGTCGTGGGGGACATCATACAGCATCCGGTCAAATCCGGAAGATTCATAGAAACACCATTCATCCACATACTGCTCCACAAGTTTTTCAAGGTCTGTACCCCGGACCATGTTGCGGTACGTTTCCTCGTTGTCATTTTCAAGCACGGTATAAATTTTTAAAGAAAATTCGGAGGCAATGGCGATCTTCAGCCCTAAAACCAGGGCATTCATAGCATTGGCGGAACCACCAAAAAAGACGCATATGCTTTTCCACGGCTTAAATACAGGGCTGGCAATTAGGATGGGAAAGGTGGCCTGCTTTATCATCCGTCGAACCTTTGGGCCTAAGTGGCCCAGACTTATTTTAGATGACAGGTCGCTGATAGAACGCGGAGAACACATATAATCAAATTGGCTGGATATATCCGGCAGGGTAGAAGCGGTAAAATTTTTTGGTTCATAAAACCTGGGCGGTATCCCGGCTTGATCAAAAAGGGAAATAACATGCTCATGGGCTGTATCTGGAAAGGCTAAAAAAGAGTTGTCCAGGTTCACCTGCACCACGTCATTGGCAAAATACATTAAGAATTTATCTGTTTTAGGAATATACACAACAGGAGAGGCTTTAATGGTTTTACAAAAATAGAGGGACTGCAAAAAAGTTTCCCTGCCAAAAGGGGTATTCCTGAAAATATGAAGCAGTTTATAGTTCATTGGAAGTCTCCTTGGGTCCTAAAACAGGGTATTATTGTATATTTGTTTGCATGATCAGTTCCCTGCGGTACAGATCAAGTATGCGTGACTTGGAAATCATTCCTGAAAAGCGGTTATGATCCACCACCGGGATGTGATCGATGTTAAAGGCCTCCATAAATTCCAGTACATCATGGAGATCATCGTCATAAGAGACCGTTACCATATCCGTATCCATGATCTGGTTAAGGAATATCATGTCATAAAAGGCAGGCTCCAGCGCATATTTTCTGATACTTGAAACCCGGACCATTCCCAGGTAATTGCCGGTCTCATCAGATATAACCGGGTAGTGGTTGCGGTCTGAATTGCGAATTATATTAATAAACTCTCTAAAAACCATATTTTCCGATACGGTCTTGTAGTTGGTGTCAATGATTTCGTTTAAGCTTAGATCTGACAAAACTCTTGCATCCGTCCCTGGCCGCATGAATTCGCCACGCTCAATAAGATCTTTAAAATAAAAAGAAGCCGGTTCGATAATATGGCTTAACGTCGATGAGATGGAAGATACAAGCAGCAAAAGCAAAATGGCCTCATATCCGCCGGTAATTTCGGCAATCAGAAAAATACTGCTTAATGGGGCCTGCATAACCCCGGCCATGATACCGGTCATGCCTAACAGTGCATAAGCACCTTCCGAGGTTACCGCGGCATTAGGGAAAACGAACATCATCGCCTTGTAGAATACCACGCCGCTAAGACTGCCGATGACAAGACAAGGCGCAAAGATGCCCCCGGAACCGCCCCAACCCAGGGTGATGGACGTGACAAATATTTTTAAGAAAAGTCCAAGGAATACGAGCCAGAATGCCATGGGAAACGTACCGCTTACCATTTCCATGATCGGATGATACCCTTCACCCAGCACCATTGGCATGAAAATTCCTATGGTACCCACTGTGCAACCGCCCATCATTGCCCGAAGCCAGGGGGATACAGGTGTTCGTTTGGCTATGCCCCCCACTTTTCTGAGCGTCCGTGTAAAAATTACAGAGATTATTGCGGTGAACAGGGCGAGTCCGATGCTGCCTAAAATATCTCCTGTAAAAATATCAAATGGATGGTGCTGAAAAAGCTCTTTTTCAGGGATAATGGCTTCACTGATCTGTGCACCGGCCACCGCCGCAATGGTAATGGGAATGATATTGACAAATTTCCATTCCCCTAAAATGATCTCAATGGAAAAAATAAGTCCGGCCACAGGGGCATGAAAAATGGAAGCAATAGCACCGGCTGTACCACAGCCCACTAATGTCATGCGTTGTCGATCATTTAGGCCTAAAAATTTTGCGATATTGGAGCCGATGGCAGATCCGCTCATGACAACCGGGGCTTCAGGGCCTGCAGAGCCACCGCTGGCAATGGTTAAAAAACTGGATACAAGTCTTGAAACGGTAGACCGAAGTCGCAGAAGTCCGCCCCGTCTGGATACGGCGTATATGACTTCGGGCACGCCATGGCCTGCACCTTCCCGCACAACTTTATCAAGAAACAGAAAAGAGAGCATTGCGCCGATGCCCGGCAAGATAAATGCCCAGCCGTATTGGCGGTAGGGCGCAAGAAATTCAAGAACCGAAGCCAATGAAAGCCTTAGCGCCACGGCTGCAACACCTGCACAAATACCGACCACGGCACCGGCAGTCATCAGCACGAGTCGGTCGTCAAAAAGAAAAAATTTTGCATAAAAAGAATTATAAGTTTGTTTTAGCTTGCTCATGATAGGTCCGAATAACCGATTATATATTTTCGGTTAGGTGCAGGGCATCAATTTTTTCGATTAACACAGATTGTTCCGGGCAGGTTTTTAAAAATTCACTGAATTGTCTGTTGCGTAAACACAAAGAAATCGCTGAGAGCAGGTGAAGGTGAAATTTTAAATCCGGAAACAGGATAAAAAACAGGGTCGAGACAGGCTGCTTATCCAATGCATGATAATCCACAGGATTTTTAAGAAAGCAGACTGCGACCATGGGGTGTTCAAGATAGTTAAGGGGCGTTCTTGGGTGAGGAATGGCAATGCCGCCGCCAACCCCTGTGGACAAGGCTTCTTCTCTTTTGACAAGCTGCTGAACAAGGTCCGGTTTGTGATTATCCGGAACGGCCTGAATCCTTTCAACGCACGCACTAATTACTGACGGTACATCGGGGCCTGTATCAATATCGTGATACACGCCGCCGCTCTTGATGGCGGTGGGCAAAGAAACCTTATCTTCGGTCTCGGGACCCTGGGCCGGGCGGGGTTTCAAGTTGAGGGAAATATGGTTTTTCGCAGCCCAGTTTTTCAAATCTCTGGCGTGAAAGCTGTAGGTCCTCCCTGTTTTGGACACAGGCAACTTTCCCTGGCGAATCCAGCGCTCTATGGTTGTACGGGAGACCCCTAAAGACTTGCATAACTCAGATATTAGAATTTCCATCTTTTCCTTAACGCGGGTTGCTGTGTGATAAACCTCATTTTAAACTGTGATGATTTATATAAACCAAACCCGGCAGAATAACAACCCCGGCACACCCGCGAATAAAAAAGGGATAAAAGCTTTAGTACACGCTTTTATCCCTTTTTTATTCGTTAGAAAAATGGTTAAACCTCTTAAGTCTGCAGATCTACCATCCCCGGGTTTCCATGATTTCCTTGATTCTTTCTTCCGCTTTTTTCTCTACTAGAATCATCTTTTTGGCCTGGGCTTTTTTGATCTTTTCAGTCAGGGTCGAAAGATCAGCCGGTTTTTCAAGTAAATCCATAGCGCCTAGCTTCATGGCCTCGATACCCTTTTCAACCGTAGCATGCCCGGTTAAAAGAATCACCTGAAGCTCAGGTTTTTTCTTTTTCAGGATTTTTAAGGTTTCGATACCATCCATCTCCGGCATCTGCAGGTCAAGAACCACCACGTCAAAGGATTTTTCTTCAACGCTTTTCAGGCCCTCAATAGCGGAACTCGAAGTGCTCACGTCCATTCCCCGGTTCGTCATTCTCTCTGCCAGGGCTTGTGTAAACTCCTGTTCGTCATCTATAATTAAAACTTTTTCACTCATTGCCGGGGTCTCCTTTTAATTAGTTGATATTAAAGAAGTTGTTATTTGTTTAGATTGTTATTTTATCTGCCAAAGACAAGGTCCGCTCTGCTATTCTGATCTTCCAATACAATTTTTGCCTGGAATAGATCCAATGTCTGACTGCTTGCCTGTAGGTTCAAATCCGATGCAAAAGGTTGTTCGCACTGAAAACTTAAACAAACTTGGCTTTCCTTATCTTCCTTAGAGAATATATTGAGAACGGTCCCGGATGCAAGGTTTTCCGTTACATTTTCTAAAATTGACCAAATCAGAAACAATAAAAAGAAGAAAGAGCCATTGACATAAAGCTTGTCGGCAGCCTCGGTATGATTGACCTGAATGCCTTTATTGGCAATGATTCTTGCACCAAGACCCAAGGCAAGCCCCACCGCTTCATCCAGATCTATCTGTTGTTCAGGTTTGTCCATGCTGTGGGAAAAGGCGTTAAGGGATTTTACGATAGTATCAGCCCGGCCGATCTGCTTTTCAATACGCTGGACAATTGCTGAAAAACGCTCGATATCCAGCGGCTTGCCCTTTTGGGCCATCATAAGGTGATCAGACATCAGTCCTGCATTCTCATTCATGATGGCCAGACAGTTTTTTATATCATGGGATATGGATGCCCCCATCTGGCCGAAATAAGCCGGACCGTGTTGGTCTGTAATTTCCTGGATGGTGTGTTTCAATTTTTTCCTCCATCAAGCATGACTTGGTTAAGCTTTTCAATCAGACTGTCAATTTCTACAGGTTTTACAAGATAAAAAGCCTCTCCAGTCTGAGAACACCCTTCGTGGTAACACTCTTCAGAGCCGTGGCCGGTCATGAAAATAAACTTGAGTTCAGGACAGATCTTCTCCAGCTGTTTCTTGAGCTCAAATCCGTTCATCTCCGGCATCTGAACATCCAACACCGCAATGTCATAGCTTTGATCAGACAGCATGGCAATAGCGTCATTGGGAGTGACGGCCCAGTGTGCATCAATTCCTCTGAACCCAAGCCGTTCTGCCAGGGTAGAGACCAATTCTTTCTCATCGTCCACCAGAAGTATCTGCATAGTGTTTACTCTTCTTTTTGTATTGTTGTGGGCAGATAGATTATAAATGTTGTGCCCTCGTTAACCTTGCTTTTTACTTTAATTCGTCCCCCCAATTCCTGAATAAGGCCGTAGGTGATAGAAAGCCCTAGTCCCGTACCGCCTTGGTTGGTTTTTGTGGAGAAAAAAGGCTCAAAAATATGTTTAAGGTTTTCAGGGGAAATACCACATCCACTATCGCTTATGTCAATGCGGACAAAGGGTTCCTCCGTTTCTTGTGCACTGATGGAAAGCTTGCCGTCTTTGGGCATAGCTGCAAATGCGTTATTGACTATGTTTAAAAAAACCTGTTGCAGCTTACCCCGGTTGCCAACGATTTGGGGCAGGGTCTCAGGCACATCTATATCAATAAAAATTTTTTTCAACTGTGCCTCTTTTACCAGAAACACCAGCACTTCATCAAGGACGGATTTAAGGGTTAACGGCACTGGCTTTGTCTGGGTCTGGCGACCGAAACTGAGCAGTTGGCGAGTAATTCTGCTGCACCGTTTCACCGAAGCAAGGATGACATCCACAATTTCAAGAAGTCTTGGATCCTCTTTGAGTTCCTGCTTAAAATGGGCCATATCCTTTATAAGTCCTGCCTTTTCATTGATAATTGCCAGAGGATTATTGATCTCATGGGCCACGCCTGCGGCAAGGCGGCCGATGGATGCCATTTTGTTTTCATATTCAGCCATATGAAAATATTTGGAACGTTTCAGGTCTAAGTATTTTAGACGCCGGACAAAATAACCGGTCACTGCACCAATCCATAAAAGGACGACAGATATGCTTATCCCTAAGTACTTGATCACTGTTGACTGGCTGGTATGCCAGGGGGACATGATCACCTGCTTGGATTTTAGCACCACCAGGATAAATGGTGTATTGGGGATGTCCCGGAACGCCGCGATCAACTCCTGTCCATCTTCTAATGTAATGGGCATCGTGCGGGTTTGGTCAGTGGCCAGAGGTAAGTCAATGTTTGCTTTTTCAAGCACATCCCCGAAATGGTGAGAAGGCGTTTGAAGCACACCTTGGGCATTGATCAAAAAGGCATCCCCGTTTCCCGATGTTTTAACTTCGGATATAATCTGGGGTAACTGGTGTTCAATGGTGGCCCGGATGATGAAATAGCTGTTGTCCGGAGCCGTATGGCGCAGGGCAATGGAAATATGGGGAACGTTTCGGAATCCTAAAAATACATCACTTACGGAAATCCCATGGGCCATGGTGTCCTTAAACCATTGCTGATCCTTGTAGTCTTTACCTGCTAACTCATGGGGACCCGCATAGGCACCTTGAATGCCGGTGGCGTCAATAATGCCGATATCCGTAAAGCCACCAAAGCTTTGGTGTAAAAAAATTAAAATTTTTGTTAATTGCTGTGTGTTTTCAAGCTGCTCAAAGGAATTGGACCGCACCACGTAGCTTAATGCATTTTTTCGTTCATCTAAAAAAAAGGAGAGTGAACGCCAGGTATTTGAGGCCAGTCGGGAAGCTCTGGCCTCGGCATCATTTTCAAGAGACCGCCGGGTCAGGTTGTAATCCAGGACAGCAAAAAAGATAACAGGAATAATGGCAAATGCAGCTGTCAGCACAAAGGAGAGCAGCCATATCCGCCGGTAATTGAGGAATTCTCCCGAAAGCAGTTTGGTGGTTGAGCCTGGGCTATCTGCTTTTTTTTCGGTATTCTTTGTTTCCTGGGCCATAATGGACATCCTGTTCCTGAAATATTCCGGTGCGTTTTTGTTTGAGCGGCTTGTTAGAAGGGGCACAAAACCGCCCAAATAGGTTTTATTATTCAGACATTCTCTTTATTGTTTCTGCCGGATTTTTTCATTGGCAGCCTCCAGATTCCGGCTCAACTCTTCTATATCCACAGGTTTTTGCAGATAGGCAAATGCGCCAAGTTTCATACAAATATCCCTGTCCGCGTCCGACCCATGACCTGTTAGGATGATGACTTCGATATTCGGTCTGGATGCCTTGACTTTTTTAAGAACTTCAATACCGTCAATGCCGGGCATTTTCAGATCCAGAATCATTACATCGGGCTCATCGGCTTCCACAAGATTAAGAGCGGATTCACCGTCATAGGCAATGGCGGATCCCATATCACGCATCTGCAGTCTTTCGGAAAGGGTCTGGACAAATTCTCGTTCGTCGTCAACCAATAGAACTTTTGAGGGTACCTGAAAATCAAATCTGCGGTAGATGTCCGCCTGGTAAAACCCCTTGCCGATCCGGGTTTCAACCGAAGATACCCCTTCAACTTGTTGTACTATATTTTTAAGCTCTTCTTCAAGCTTTCCTAACAAAAGAACATTGGTATTGATGGTCAGGGTAACCAGTCCGTCCCTGGCACTGACGCCAACCGCATGGCCTTCTTTGGACAATGCGACCTCCACCCGTGCAGCCAGGGCAAAGTCTTCGGCGGCCTTTTTAGATGCCTTGGTGGGCTGGATGACTTCATTTTTTAAGTTTTCAAGAATCAGGGCGACAGCTTCATCTTTGGTCATCTTGTCCGTGGGCAATATCATGTCGTAAAGGGAAGCATCCCAGGGATCTGCAATTTTATAAAGTGTATTGGACCATGCACTGGTTGTTTCATCGCTTTTTGATATCAGACTTGACGCCTCTTTTTCACTTATGTTGTGTTCTTTCATGGCCTGTTCAATGCGAGAAGCCTTGTCTGCAATTAAACAGATCCTTAATGCATGGCTTATGGATGCAGGGATTAAAAGGCTTGTAAATCCTTCAATCATGATTTCATCCTGGGACATGCACTCTGCCGCAGCAAGACGCAGGTAGGCAATGGCTCGCTCTTTTTCATGGGTAAATTTATTAAACACTGATGTTTTATCAAGAAAAGATTTGGCAATTTTCTTTTCGGGCATTCCGGACTGCTCGCTGGCCGAAGCGACCAGTTCTTTGTCTGTCAGCAGTTTAAATCCGCTTTGATCAATAACATCTGAAATGATTGACGCTTTGCCGCAATATGAACCGCTGAAAAATGTCAGTATAGACATGGGAAGTCTCCTTTATTTTGTTGCTTGGGGCTCCAGGCAGTTTACGAGTAATGGGCATTCATCTTCTGTGGAGTTGGTATGGGTCTGTGGATGAACGCTTGAAAGCGCAGTTTCCATGGTGGGATAAATGTTATGCATTCCAATCTCTTCAAGCAGATGGGTACGTGCAAGTACCCGGTAAACCGCATCATTGACCCCACTTAACGACACGCCGTATCCGGCACTTCTCAAACGCTGAATAATCAAGGCCAGCGCTTCCTGACCCGAGGCATCAATATCGTTGATGCCGTTACATGCGATAATAAAGTGTTTTAGGTTGGTTGATGCCTGAATCCGGTCGTTTATTTCATCTTCAAGGTAACTGGCATTGGCAAAAAACAGCGGACCTTCAAAACGGATCAGCTGGATGTGCTCACAGGTGGCAAGTTCATGCACGCAGGAATCTTTGAGCGCCTGATCCTGGCCCCTGGAAAGAAGACTGATTTTGGGACGCATGCTCTTGTATAAGAATACGGCCAGGGACAGGCCGACTCCGATATAAATGCCGCTTTCAAGATGGGGTGCCACAGCAAGGGTCACAACAAAGGTTATCACGGAAATCACACCGTCATACCACTGGGCATGCCAGGCATGAACAAAACCCGAAACATTGACAAGTCCGATAACCGCCATCATGATAACCGAAGCAAGCACTGCCTGGGGCAAATGGTAAAGCAATGGTGTAAAAAACAGCAACGTGATGATAACCATAAGACTTGTGATAACACTGGAAAGACCTGAAACAGCACCGGCCTGGAGATTAACGGCACTTCTGGAAAAAGAGCCGGACACCGGATAACTTTTGCCAAAAGAGCCCAGGATATTGGAAAGACCCTGGCCGATAAGTTCCTGGTTGGGGTCAAGCCTTTGGCCGGTTTTGGCTGCCATGGCTTTGGCAATGGCAATGGCTTCCATAAACCCGAGCAGTGAGATAATAATGGCATAGGGCAAAAGTTGAAGGAACACGGAAATGTTGATTTCGGGTATTCCTATCTTTGGAAGCCCTTTGGGGATGTCACCGACCACCGCACCGCCGCCGGACAGTGTTATGGTCTGTGTATCAACGGCTTTATTGCCCATCCGGATACGATATACTCTGTCATCCAGTCTGGTATCGGGCATCGGGCTCTCTTTTTTATAGAACACAATGCCTTTACCCGCATCCTCAACAGCACTGAAGTGAATCTCCCGAAGGTGGGTGCGAATTTCAGACGCTTTGGCTTTGGCTGCATCTATTCTCGCTGTAAGCACGGTGGACTGGTATTGTAGATCCAGTTGTTCAAGTTTGGGTGCGTGATGGCTGCTTTCTATCTTGGCTGTAAGTTTTGTCCGTTCAACACTTAAATCCTTGATGGATTGAACGGTTAGATTAAATTCCTGGACGTCCTGTTGAACCTTTTCATCCATGATCTGGGAAAGCGTTGTGGTTTCATTATGCTGAAATCCGGTGGCCCAGGAAATGATCGTGGTGATGGCAACCGCAGCAAGTACGAAAGGAAGTCTTGGATTCAGGCGTTTTAAGCCCACCATGATGGCAATGGATAAAATCCCCATGGCAAGGGTGGGCAGATGGGTGTAGTGAAAGGCACCTTCAATCACCCGGATAATGGTTTCATAGTGGTGAGGCGCCTTATCAACATATACACCGAACAGCTTGGACAGCTGGGAGGTTCCGATAATAATTGCCGCAGCATTGGTAAAACCGTTAACAACAGGATGGGACAGAAAATTAACAATAAGGCCTAAGCGAAGCACACCAAGCAGCAGCTGGAAAATACCGACAGTGAGAGCCAGGACAATTGCATAGGCAATAAAGGCTTCACTTCCAGCTGATGCCAAAGGTTCAAGACTTGCTGCGGTCATCAAGGAGACCACGGCCACAGGACCGGTTGCCAGCTGGCGGCTGGACCCGAACAAAGAAGCTATCATGGGGGGGAGAAACGCTGCGTAAAGGCCGTAATAGGCGGGTAGGCCGGCCAACTGGGCATAGGCCATGGACTGCGGGATAAGTACCAGGGCCACCGTGAGCCCTGCCACAAAATCAATTTTGAATTTGGCTAGGGAATAATCCTTGAACCACTCTATGAACGGCAGTATTTTGGTTAACATGTCGAACACCTTTCTAAATTAATTGTCTTAAGTCTTTAGCATGCGCCTGCAGGAGTTTACCAATTCATTGAACAGTGCATTGGCGTTATACAGATTGTACGTTTTAAACCGGACTACCCCGTCCACCATGGAAAAGATAATCAATGCGGTTTTGCGGGTAGGCAAAGGATCAATGGAGCCATCCTTTATCCCCATTTCGATACCGTCTTCATAGATGGACACAAGACAGTCGTAAATGGCTTCCAGATACCTGCGGCACTGGGGTACTGACTCTGCCAGATGGTAGGGGTAGTACCTGTGCAAAAGAAGAAATTGGTTCTCCATCTTGCCGGCCAAAAATAAATGGAAGGATACCGCACGTTCAATCATGCCCATGCCGCTGTCAAAATTCTGGTTTCCCATATAGGCGTCAAATTCTTCCAGAATCATTTTTTTGGTCTTTTCAAGAACTGCCAAGAACAATCCGTCTTTTGTCTTGAAGTGATAAAAAATGGTTCCTTCGGCCACATTGATCATTTTTGCCAGATCAGCGGTGGAGGTTTCTTTGAACCCATTTTTGGAAAACAGCACAGTGGCAGCCTGCAGTATGGCATCTTTTTTGGACATAACACCTCTAAAATTCTTGAGTGACTACTCATTTTATTTGAGTGTATACTCAGTAAATTTTGTCGTGTCAAATGGTTTTTTAACGGTTTTCTAAAGTTTTTTAAATGAGTGGTTTGTGTTCAATATCCAGAAACATCAGTATATTATGTATCAAATAGTTAAAATTTTCTTAAAATTCAGGTGTTTCAATGTGTAATAATGCTGTTGCAAAATGCAATAAATCAAAAATGTGCTTTTTGGTGCCGGTATATAAATTTTTTCATTGAAAGCGAATTTTGGGTGTAAATGGAAAAGATATCTACAGTCTGTCGACGTAAAGCGCGACGGAGATTAAAAAGGCCTTTAAAAAATCAATGTTTACAAAGTGGGTAAAACCAAATTATAATTCGCGGTCAATTTTCTTAATAAATGGCCATGGGCCGACCTGCTCTATCAGCACCCAGGTTCGCCCCACAACAAAAGATGAAAGTGACTCAACAACTTGTTGGTTCTTTCTATAAAAGATTTAACAAAGATGAGGAAAAACAAAAATGAAAGGCTTTAAATTTGCCGGAATCTGTGCCGGAATTAAAAAAAACAGATCCTTGGATCTTGGCCTGATCTATTCGGAAAAACCTGCAAGTGCCGCAGCATTGTTCACACAAAACCAGGTGGTTGCCGCCCCTGTTCTTCTTGGTAGAAAAACCATGGAAAAGGGTATGCTCCAGGCAATAATGGTCAATTCAGGCAATGCCAACTGTTTTACCGGTGAACAGGGCATCGCCCATGCACAGCAATGCGTTGAACTTGTGGCCAAAGCCCTTAACGTTGACCCGGGACTCGTATTGGTCTCGTCCACCGGTGTGATCGGTGCGCCCTTGCCCGTGGATAAAATTGAAGCCAAAATTCCGGAAGCCGTGAAAAGTCTTGATTCTTGTACTATTGTGGATTTTGCCACCGCTATCCTTACCACAGATACTTGCACCAAAATGGTGTCCCGTAATGGAAAAATAAATACATCCGGGGAGGAAACAAGTTTTACCATTATGGGGGTTGCCAAAGGTTCCGGCATGATTCGGCCGGATATGGCCACCATGCTTTCCTATATCTTTACTGATGCTGATATCTCAGGCAGCCTGCTCAAACAGGCACTGATCCATGCCGCGTCCCGTTCCTTTAACCGGATTACGGTGGACGGGGATACCAGCACAAACGATACCCTTGTATGCATGGCCAATGGGGAAGGGCAGGCAGTGATTGACAATGATGAAGCCCTTGGGGTATTCCAGGCGGTTTTAGATGAGATTTGCTATGAGCTTGCTAAACGGATTGTCAAAGACGGAGAGGGTGCCACAAAGGTTGCCTCTATTACGGTGAAAGGTGCATTAACCCAGCAGGATGCATTTGCAGCGGCCGAAGCCATTGCCCATTCCCCCCTGACAAAAACCGCAATTTACGGCCAGGACCCCAACTGGGGCCGGATCACTGCTGCTGCCGGCAGGTCCGGGGCCACGGTGGATCAGAATAAAATGGATTTGTATTTTGGTGATATCATGCTGGTTCAAAATGGTCAGTGGCAGGGAAAAGCTGTGGAAAAAGAGGCCGCAGAAATAATGAAACAAGATGAGATCAGCATTGTTCTGGATCTTAATCTTGGAGAAGGCCAGGATCAGTTCTTGTTCTGTGACTTCAGTGAAAATTATGTGAAAATTAATGCCGACTATAGATCCTGAAACAGTGCAAGGCATCCGGCTGCAAAAACTTTTAGCCCATAGCGGGCTTTGTTCGCGCAGAAAAGCAGAAACACTGATCCTTGAGGGCAGGGTGTCAGTGAATGGAACGGTGGTAAACGCACTTGGTACCAAGGCAGATCCGGCAAAAGATAAGGTATGTCTGGACGGCAAGCAGGTCCCCTATACATCAAACAAAAAACGCGAATATACCTATCTTGCCGTAAACAAACCCAAAGGGGTGGTGACAACCTGCAGTCAGAAAAATGCAAAAATTATTTTGGACCTTGTGACTGTCAAACAAAGGGTCTATCCCGTTGGGCGGCTGGATAAGGATTCCGTGGGGCTCGTTTTGCTCACCGATGACGGTGATTTGCATAACCGGTTATCCCACCCCTCCCATGACCATGAAAAAGAGTATCTGGTGTATGCCGCCCGGCCTGTAAGCGACCAGGATTTGACTGCCATGGCCAAGGGCATGGTAATCGACGGAAAAAAAACCCGGCAGGCCAGGGTTCGCCGGGTTTCTGAAAACGGATTTAAAATTATTTTAAAGCAGGGGTTAAATCGTCAGATTCGGAAAATGGTGGGCAAAACCGGCAATCAGGTGACCATGCTCAAACGGATTCGCATGGCCAATATTCGTCTTGGCAGTCTGGCTCCCGGAAAATGGCGACATCTCACTGAAAAAGAGGTGAAAACCCTAAGACAATGATTGAATACCTACGCTCTTTCTGACTTTATCCAGGAAGGGCACGGAATATTCCCTGGCTCGAATGGCCCCTTTTTTCAAAATATCTTCAATATCTTTGGGATTTGCCATCAGTTCTTCGTACCGCTGTCTGGGTTCTTTTAAAATATCGTTGATGTATTCAAACAACTCCTGTTTCATGGCACCCCAGGCGATTCCTTCCCGGTACCGCCGGGCCAGGTCTTGGGTTTGCTCCTCGGTGGCAAAAGCCCGGTAAATTGAAAACAAGGTGCAGGTATCGGGATCTTTGGGTTCATCGGGCTCCAAAGAGTTGGTCTGGATCTTCATGATCATTTTGCGCAACCGTTTTTCCGTATCAAACAGCGGAATAAAATTGTTGTAGCTTTTACTCATCTTGCGTCCGTCAAGACCTGAAAGCACAGCCGCCGTTTCATCCACAACCACCTCGGGGAGAACAAACAATTCCTTGTATGTGTGATTGAATCTTGCCGCGATATCTCTTGTCATTTCAAGGTGCTGGATTTGATCTTTGCCCACGGGGACCTTGGCGGCATTAAACATGAGGATGTCGGCGGCCATGAGAATGGGGTAGGAAAAAAGGCCCATGGTGACGCCCTGGTCCGGATCTTTTCTTTCCTGCTCTTCATTTTCCTGAACTGCCGCCTTGTATGCATGGGCCCGGTTCATCAGTCCTTTGGCGGTCAGGCAAGTTAAAATCCAGGTCAGTTCCGGAATTTCAGGAATATCAGACTGGCGGTAAAATACGCAATTGTCGTAATCCAGCCCTAGCGCAATCCAGGCTGCTGCAATTTCCAGGGTGGATGTCTTTCGTTTTTTTGGATCATGGTTTTTGATCAGGGAATGGTAATCTGCCAGAAAATAATAGGAGGTCAGGTCCGGATTTTTACTGGATTCAACGGCCGGACGAATCGCCCCCACATAATTGCCGAGGTGGGGGGTTCCAGAGGTGGTAATACCGGTTAAATAGTCTGCGTTTTTCATTTATATTCCTAAAGGATGAATTAGCGTTAAGCAAAAAAATGGAAGTATCAGAATCTGGTCTTTTTTTCAAGCCATGCCTTTGCAATGCGAAAGATATATCCGGTCGCTGATTTAATTATCGGGGTTGAATTGTTCCATGATCTGATCAATGGCATTTTGATCCAAACTCGCATCGGCATCAGACTGGAACGCCGAAACCTTGCTTTGCTTGTCTATTTTTTTTGCGGTGCATCTTATCTTCTCCGGGACGCAGGATGCTGTTGATGGAAATTGCCATTTTAGAAAGTTCGTTTAACTGCTGGTGAACCCGATCTGTGAATTGAAGATTAAGCTCAACATGATGGGGCGTTGACATAATGGACTCCGCGTCTAAATTGGGGTTATGGTTGTGCCATGCGCACACAATTTCTGCCTTTATTTTTTGCCGAATACAGAGCGTCGTCAGCATTTTTAATTAGCGATTCCGCAGTCTGTTCGTTGGTAGAGGTAAATGATGAAACACCGAAACTTGAGGTGATATGGATGGGGGGGCGGCTTTGTGATATGTGCATAGCAGTCGTTTCAATTTTGCTTCTCATTCGTTCTGCAATGTCCCGGCCATGGCTGATAGAACAGTCCGGCAAACATAGAATGAACTCCTCTCCGCCATATCGGCCAATAAAATCATAGGGCCGTATGATCTTGGCCATTTGGGCCACAAACTGTTTGAGCACCCGATCTCCTGCAATGTGGCCGTACTGGTCATTCACCTGCTTGAAATGGTCTATGTCGGTCATGAGCAAAGATAAAGGAACCTTGTTACGGGCTGCCCGTTCAAGCTCCTCGTCCAGTTTCTCCATAAACGCCCTGCGATTCAAGGTATCTGTCAATGAATCTTTTCGGGCAAGTTCAAGCACTTTTTCCTCCAGCCGGATGATCCGTTCACCGATATGGATACGGTATTTGAGTTCCATATAGTCAATGGGCTTAGTTAAATAATCGTCGACCCCGGCTTCAAGGCCCTGGAGGATGTCCTGCTGCTCGCCTTTGGCTGTAAGAAGAATGAAATAGATGTACCTGGGTGCCGCTTGGGCCCGCATGTTGCGGCAAAGCTGCAGGCCGTCCATTTCAGGCATCATCCAGTCGGAAATGACCAGGTTTGGACAGCCGGGCTTGCTGATGATATCCCAAGCCTGGCGGCCGTCAGAGGTGGATGTAACTTGGTACCCCCATTTTTTAAGGTTGTTTTCAAGAATAGCTTTGAATATGGGGTCATCTTCAGCGATTAAAATTTTCATGGCTCATCTTTTCTATGGTCATTTTAAGTTCAGATTCGAACCGCCTTACTTTTTTTTCCAGTTTTGAAAAAAGCGGTTTGATCTGGCCAAGATCGCCTGTTTTTGCCTGGCGTTCCAATTCATTTGCCTCGTGTTGAGCCCCAAGTGCCCTAAAATTGCTCAAAGCACCTTTCAAGGCATGGGCAGCTTTTGCCAATGCGGGCCCATCTTCAGCCCCAATCGCTTTTTGGATGGCCTCCATGTGAACGGCACGGTTCTGGAAAAACATTTCAGTGATCTGGAAGAAAAATTCTTTATCATTGTTCACCGCTTCCATGACTTTGGGCAGATCAAAAAGCCGGGGCTGGTCAGGCGCATGCTTCATATCCTGCTTTGCCTGGCAGGAAACCCCCGTCTTTTTTGTGCCGGGTGTTTGATCAGGGATGTTTCCAGGTTCGAGAGGTTTTGACCCGGACGGTTCGGGTAAGGGGGGGGCCTCTACATTCAAATACCGGCAAAGGGTCATGTAAAGTTCATTGGGTTCAACCGGCTTTGAAATATGGGCATGGGCCCCAAAATGAATTGCCCTGTCCACTTCGTCGGATAATGCTGCGGCTGACAGCGCGATGATCGGCAAATCTTTATCTGTTTTGCGGATGGTGCAAATGGCCTCAAATCCATCCATGACCGGCATCTGAAGGTCCATGAAAATAAGATCTGGTCGCCTTTTTGCCACCATGTCGACAGCCTGTTGCCCATTTCTTGCGGTTAACAGGTCTGCGCCTGTCCGATTTAAGAGGCGAACGGCCACCTCCAGGTTTAGATCAATATCTTCCACCACCAGGATTGAAAAACCTTTTAAATCCGGGGGGGCAATTTTCTTTGAACTTTCCAGACTTTCCTTGAGTTTGGCAGGGTCGCCAATGTTCATGCAAATTTCAAAATAAAAGGTGCTGCCCTGATTTTCGCTGGATTTCACCTTGAGTTCGCTTCCCATCAACTGGGCCAGTCGTCTGCTGATGGCAAGTCCCAGGCCGGTGCCCCCAAACCGCCTGGTGGTGGTTGAATCTGCCTGGGAAAAGGCCTCAAATATTTTTTTCTGTTGTTCCGGACTTATGCCGATCCCGGTATCTTGGACTGAAAAAAGCAGTTCTATCTGACCGCCTTCATCTGCGCCTTGCTTTACACTGATTTGCCCTGTCACCCCGCCTTTGTGGGTAAATTTGACGGCGTTGCTCAAAAGATTCATTAAAATTTGTCTGAGCCGATGGGCATCGCCCTGGACAACTTCAGGTACATCCGGTGATATGGTGATGGAAAAGTCAATTCCTTTTTCCTGGGCCAAAGGCGATAAAATAGAGTCAATGGGCAGCAGCATATCTTTTAAGGAAAAGTCATGTACATCAATATCGATTTTCCCTGCTTCAATTTTAGAAAAATCCAGAATATCATTGATGATATCAAAAAGAACCCTGGAGGAAAAGTCTATTTTTTGGGCAAAATCCAACTGCTTGTCAGTTAAATCGGTTTCAAGCAAAAATCGGCTCATGCCCATGAGGGCATTCATTGGGGTACGGATTTCATGGGACATATTGGCTAAAAATTCCGATTTTGCCTGATTGGCTTTTTCCGCCTGTTGACGGGCGATAATCAAGGCCTTTTTGGCCGCTTCCTGATTTGTCATATCAACAAAGGTTAAAATATAACCTTCCTCAAAAAGCCGGCCACCAACCAGCATATCTCTATAGACGCCGTCATCACATAGCAGTTGGTACATGTTTGGCAGAATCGTACCCCCTTGTTTCGGGGCGCGTTCAAGATAGGTTAAAAAGCGACTGCGAGCCTCTTTGCCGATGTCGTTGTCGGGGAACATTTTTTCAAGTGCATGATCAATGTCAAGAAAATCTTGTTCACCATAGCCCAGCAGCGTTGTAAAGGCGTTGTTTTTTCGGTAGATCCACCCTTGGGCATTGACATAGATGATAGGAATGGGAACTATGGTAAATATGGTTTCAAATCCTTTTTGTGAGGCCTTAAGCTGGGCATCTTTGGCCAGCCTGCCGGAAATATCCCTAAAACTTACAACTGATCCTGTAATCCGGCCCTGGTCAATTATGGGTGAAGAGACATAGCTGACTGCAAAAGAACTGCCGTCTCTTCGCCAGAAAACTTCATTGTCAATTTTGCGTCTCTGTCCGTCATTCAAGCCGAAGTGAAGGGGGCATTCCTCTTCTTCATAGGGACAACCGTCGGCATGGCTGTGATGAAATACCTGGTGGGAGCTTTTACCTATGATCTGATCTTGGGTCCATCCGAGCATTTTTTCTGCGGCCGGGTTTAAAAAGGTGAGGATACCGTGAATATCAACCCCGTAAATTCCGTCCCCGCTTGAAGATAAGATCAACGCGTTTTTTTTATAAAGATCGGCAATGGTTTGCGCATCTTTTTTTTGCTGGTTCAGCACTCGATTGCGCTGGGCTAAAAGAAAGCCGATCAAAAGAGAGATAAATAGATGCATTGAAATGAGGTGGGGCTGCGCGGAACCATAAATGAATGACTTTTTCTTGATACTCTCTTTGGTGATAAAGTGAAACAGATACCAGTGATTTGAGCTGTCAATCGTACCGACATTCACCTGTTGTGCTTTTAAAATAGAAATTGGAACAGGCAGCATACTGGCCAAAAAAATGCCTTGGTCGGTCTGAATCTGTTTTTTTCCTGTTCGCGCAGCCTGCCAGGCTTCTGGGAAATCAATGGAAAAACGATGATCTTGGTTGGCACTGAACATAAACGCAAACTCTTTGTCAGGGAACAGTTCCGACTTCAGATAGTAGCCGTTTCCATTGACAAGAAAACTGTATTGCATGCTGCCGCCGGAGTTGCGCATCCGGTTTTTGTCAAACAAGTCTTCCAACAGGGTTTTGGCTAAAAAGTTCATCACCAGAACTGCCTGGGTCGCCCCTGTTTGACTTTTTATGGGCAGGGCAAATCGAAGCATGGGTTTGTGGGGAATTTCAACTTTGCCCTGCTCCACGTTTAAATCCAAAGGAGAGATAAATGTTTGATTTGTCGGCAGCATAAGGGCTTCTTTGAAATAATAGCGGTTTACCTTGTTTTGAAGGTTTGTCTGGGGGACCTTATTGCATCTGCCGTCGTTAAAATTAATGCGCACCAGCTCCTGGCCGTCGACCTGGATTAGGCGAATCTGATCATAAATTCCGTAAAAACGGCAAATCGAACGCATCATCTGTGTAACCGCCTGATGCTTTTCCGGGGTTGGGTTGGCCAGAAATCCCGCTATACACGGAGACTGGGCAAGGACATGAATATCGGCGATTCGTTCATGAAACATGGACTGGAGCTGGTGCTTAGCCTTCATCAAATGGCCAATATTATGACTCATATCAACTTTGAGACGATTTTTATCATATATATTTAACAAAGGAAAAACCACCGCAGTCACAATGATGGCGGTCAGGATAAAATATTGCACCCAATAACGTAAAAATATTCTATTCAGCACAGAGACCCCATTGGTTTTATGAATTTTGTCGAGCACAAAGCGAATGCCAATTTTAATCGTAGAAAATAGAGAATTCCTTAAATGATTAAGCAAAATTCAATAAAAAGTCAACCAATTACCCAACAAACCAAGGACTGCAAATATTTTGAAGCATATTAAGTTTGTTCTTTATATCAATTCGGGCCTTATGTTCAGGATAGCAATTTGCCTCACTTGAATATAATCCCATCAAATCAGCTTGTTTTTAGCGGCGTAACGTTCGGCAAATTCAATTTCTTCTTCCATGGTGATCAATTTATCATCCAGCTTTTCGTCAATAATTTTATTGAGAATCGTGGTGTAAACCGGTCCCGGCTTTAATCCTATGGATTTAAGGTCTTTCCCGCTAATTAAGGGTTTGATATTGCGCTGGTGCGTATAAAAATGGGAGATGGCTTTGCGAACCGATTCATTCTTCGTCAACGCCAGCATAAACAAAAGGCATTCTGTTTGAAAGTGGATCAACCACCAGTATATCTGCTGATTGGAGACCGGATAGCTTTTTTCAATAAGTTGAATCCGATGCTCGGCTTTAATTCGTTTCTCAAGCAGTCGTGTCCTTTCTTTTAAAGGAAACATCAACCGGTCCGCGATCTGTGCGGTCACCGCAAATGGGTACCCACTAAGCCAGGCCATAAAGTAAACCGCCCATCTTGGATAATCATCATCCGCATACAATAGATCATGCCATGCCAGGGTTTTACCCACGGATTCAAACAAAGCACAGGTGGTATCGGTTAATTTCAGGTCAGGATGGATCACCTTGTCCAGGCCGTAATCAGACATGGTCTGTACTGCGGGCAAGGGATTTTCCTCGCCAAAAATTTGTTTAAGCTCCGAAAGAACCCGCAGTCCACTTAAATGTTTAACCGCACCGACATTTAAAGCGTTTTTGATCAGGTTGGCGGTCACTTTACCGATTCTGAACCCGAACCTGTTGGAAAATTTGATAGCCCTGAAAATCCGGGTGGGATCTTCAATAAAACTTAAATTATGGATGATCCGGATGATTTTATCCTTGACATCTCTGACACCGCCAAAATAATCAATGAGCGTGCCAAACGTTTCCGTGTTGAGGGAAATGGCCAGGGTGTTGATGGTAAAATCCCTTCTGGCAAGGTCCATTTTGATAGAGGAGTTTTCCACCACAGGCAGCGCGGCGGGTGTTGCGTAGTATTCAAGCCGTGCGGAGGCTACGTCAACTTTAAATCCGTCCTCAAAAATGATAACGGCAGTGTTAAATTTGCGGTGCTGGTGCAACCGGCAATCGTGCAATGATGCAAAATAACGGGCAAAGGCAATGCCGTCTCCCTCCACCACTACATCCACATCTTCAATGGGCCGCTCCATCATCAGATCCCTGACAAAACCACCGACGACAAAGACCTCCGCACCCAGCGTGTCTCCGGCATTGCCGATGTCGTAAAGCAAGTTGCGTGCTCGCTTGTTCAAGCGGTGCTTTAGACGATTCCCCACGTATTTTGTTCTGGGTTTCAGGCCGGAAATCTCTTTTTTTTCACTGAGGACAACTTCCCGGTTATGTTCTACCAGAAAGTTTAAAAGATCGGTGCGTGTGATAACACCGCAAATAACCCGATTTTGCATTACCGGAACGACCCGCTGTTTCAAATCAATTATTTTTTGTTCAATTTCAGCCAGGTCACAGGAGAGGCTGACACTTTGGCCGCTAGGTTCAAAATAATCGCTGACAGGCTGCCCGCTAAGCTTATGGTGCACAATTTTTTCAGCCACATGCCGGGTAATGTATCCTAAGTATTCAAGGGTTTGTGTATTAAGGACAAGCAGGGTATTGATGTTGTATCGGATCATTTTTTGGGCGGCATCCAGACATGATTTATCAGCGGTGATGGTGATGGCAGGGCTGGACATTAATTTTTTAGCCACACGTACGTGCTTAATCTGTCGTTGAATCAGTTCAATCAAACGCATTTCAACCTGGGGAAGTGTCTGGTTTTCCACCTTGGCTGATGCCGCATAAAAATGACCTCCGCCGCCAAGGGCACCCAGTATTTTTCCCACATCCAGTTCATGCAGACGGTTTCGGGCTATGACATGTACATTGGCCCCCATGAGGACCAAAGCAAAGAAACAGTCCAGATTTTCCATTCTGACTATTTTTTGTACAATGGATGCAAGATCCGGAATGTACTGGGAAGCCGCGATGGCTGACAGGTGGATCTGGGTGCCGTTGACGGTAACCGTCGTCATTTCATTGATCAATTCATTAAGCCAGGTGACCTGTTCGGTTTTCATCTCCTTGACCACAAGACTTGAAATAGTGGATAAGCTTGCACCACAGGAGAGCAGAAAGCCTGCCTGCTCAAAATCGGCCGGGGTTGTGGATGTATAGGTAAAGCTGCCTGTGTCCTCGTAAATCCCGAGCGCCATCACCGTGGCTTCATCGCTGTTGATGGCGATTTTTTTTTCTCGTAGAAGTTCACACATGATGGTGGTGGTGGCACCATAGGGCTTTGACAGATCAAAGGTCGCTTTGATTTCGTCAGGAAAGGATGGATGGTGGTCGTAAATGTCAATGACGATATTTGGTTTTTCTAAAAGGGTTTCAACACCTGCCAGGCGACTTTTTTGCCGGGTATCAACAATAACCAGCCGCTGGGTTTCGCTAAAATCAACCTCAGCCGGATCTGCCATGTTAAACAGATATCCCATGGAGTGAATGAAAAAATCCCTGAGATTTTTTTCCTGGGATCCGGGGAAGATTATGATACTTTCCGGGTACAGCTTTTGTGCGGCAAGCATGGCACCAATGGCATCAAAATCAGAATTTACATGGCTGGTGATAACTGTTCTGGGGGAAATCTGCTGTTTTTTTGGGGGCACCGAATAACTCCTGTTGAAATGCACTTTGCAAATTTATATAGTATATCTGTATTGAATTTACAATGTTCTGACAAGCCCTGGGTTTATATCGCAACTAATGGCCGGCATTAGACGGCCTCTATCTTACTTAAAAATATAAAGGAATGATTATGGCCGTCATTTATGAGTGGAAGGGAAAAAATCCAAAAGGGAGAAAAATCAAAGGGGAGATGGAAGCTGAAACACCCCAACAGGTAAGGACCAGTCTGGAACGTCGTAAAATAACACCGACAAGAGTGAGGAAAAAGCCAAAAGACATTTTTGAGAATGTATCCTTTCTTGCGCCTAAGGTGAAAGATAGTGATGTTATCATTTTCGCACGGCAGTTTTCTACAATGATTGACGCGGGGTTGCCGCTTCTGCAATGTCTGGAGCTTTTGTATTCCCAGCAGGAAAATCCAACATTTAAAAAGCAGCTTAAGCATATTAAGGAGTCAGTTGAATCCGGGGAGACCTTTGCCGATGCCTTGAAAAAATATCCAAAAACCTTTAACGAACTTTTTATCAACATGATCTCCGCCGGAGAGGCCGGTGGTATTCTTGATGTTATTTTGCAGCGTTTGTCGGCTTATGCCGAAAAAATGGCAAAACTCAAAAAGCAGGTCAAGGGGGCCATGACCTATCCAGCGATCACCCTGGCGGTGGCGGTTATTGTGGTCGCTGTTATTTTGGTCTTTGTTATACCGGTGTTTGAAAAAATGTTTGCCAGTATGGGTTCGGCACTGCCGGTTCCCACCCAGATGGTTGTGGTAATGAGTAATTTTGTGGTGGGAAATATCGGCTGGATGATCCTTGGGTTGATCGGTGCGGTTTTCCTTTTCAGGCAAACCTATAAATCAAAAAAGGGCCGGATTTTTCTTGATGACATGTTTTTGCGTATGCCCGTGGTCGGCATTTTGATCCGTAAGGTGGCTGTTGCGAAATTTACCCGTACCACCTCCACAATGATTTCATCCGGGGTATCTATTCTTGATGCCCTTGATATTGTGGGTAAAACCGCGGGTAATAAAATTATTGAGTTCGCCATATCAGACGTGAAGACGGGTATCTCCGAAGGCCGTTCCATGGCGGACCCTTTGCTGGAGAGTGGCGTGTTTCCAGCCATGGTCTGCTCGATGATCGCAGTGGGTGAATCCACAGGCGCTTTGGATGTAATGATGACCAAAATAGCGGATTTTTATGATGATGAGGTCGACCAGGCCGTTAAAAATTTGACGGATATGATAGAGCCTTTTATGCTTGTATTTTTAGGTGTTGTGGTCGGCGGCCTTGTTATTGCGATGTATCTGCCGATTTTCTCAATGGCAGGCGCCATTGGATAGCCCGGATTTTTTATTTCGACGGACCCGGGAACTGTTTGTTCAGGTCAAATGGCTTATTCTGGCAAGGGCTGTATTTGCCCTGATTTTGATCTTTTCCACCCTTTTTTTTTCTGATATAGAGCTGTCCGGCCACAGGGATCAGCCCTTTTTATCGCTCTACAAAATTTCCGGCACCATTTTGGGACTGTCTCTGGTCTATTTTGCCTGGCTTTGCTGCAAAAAGTACCTATATGTCCTTGCTTATACCCAGATAATTGTTGATACGTTTATTGTCACAGCCATTGTTTTTGTGACCGGCGGTTATCACAGCATTTTTACATTTTTATATCTTTTGATTATCATCTATGCCGCTATGCTGCTGCTTGCCCGGGGCAGTTTTTCCGTGGCTTTGGCATCAAGTATTCAATATGGTTTTCTCATTGAATTTGAGTATCTTAAGATTCTTGCTCCGTTTTCGGGAAACCTGCCCCTTGCCTTGGCGATAGACCAGCACCATATCCTGTATCGGATCGTGATTATCATTTCAGCCTGTTTTGCCACAGCTGCGTTAAGCGGCATTCTTTCTTTGCAGCTTAAAACGGCCAGAAAAGATCTTAAAATTGCCCAGGAACATTTGAAACGTGTGGAGAAAATGGCGGCTGTGGATGAAATTGTATCGGGTCTTGCCCATGAGATCAAAAATCCTTTGGCTTCTTTGTCAGGCTCTATACAGATGTTAAAAGAAGACATGGCCCCCACAGGGGAAAACGATAAACTGATGCAGATTGTTTTAAGGGAAACAGAGCGACTTAAACAGATCGTGACCGATATTCGACTGATTTCAAAACCCAGTCGAACCAACGCAGCGTTGATCGACCTTGCCAAGGCTATTGATGATGTAAAAATTTTATTTGACAATACACCGGACTGGCATGGTCGCATTAATATTGTTACCCGGCTTGAAAGGACGCTGTATGTCTGTATGGATGCGGTTCATCTACAGCAGATTTTATGGAACTTGATTAAAAATGCAGCCGAATCCATTGAGGGAAAAGGAAAAATTACAATAACCGTCTCTTCGTCTCGACACAAACATATTTATCTGACTGTTCGAGACACAGGAATCGGCATTGATCGAAAAACTGCCTCTCATATTTTTGATCCGTTTTACACCACTAAAAGCGATGGGACAGGGCTTGGGCTTTCGATCATCCACAGGATTGTTGACACCTATGACGGCATGATCGATTTTGAATCAAGTCCTGGGAAAGGCACGGTTTTTACCCTGATTTTTCAAAATCCCAATATAGACATCCGGAACGCGATACCTTCACCAAATCAAAAAAAAACAAATGATGGCACAAAAGATTGAAAAGCGTATTTTTTGCATGGGTAATTCCCGCTTCAGCCGGATGGCTGAAGGGTGGGCCGGGAAATATACCTCAGTGAAGAAAAAATAGGTTGCATACTGTACAGGCGGTTGCCCACATCATGGTGGCGTAAAACCAATTGCTCTGGATGATCGCCTTGGGCGACGCCTGATATCGGCTCACCAAGGCCAGTCCGACCCCGGACAATGGACTGCTGGCCGTTGATATGGCCCAGCAACTGAGAAACTTTTTGAAAAAGCTTACTTCAACAATTGAATAGCCAATGGCAAGAAGGCTCATCACGGCACCAGGGATCAAAGTTTTGTGCCATGACATGCCCGGGGCATAGGTGAGGGCAACACCAGTGGCAACGAAGAAGGGAGACCACCATGCCGCCGAACAGAACGAGCGGGCAAGAACGAAGGCTTGGGTTTTGGTCAAAACGCCGTTTTTACGAAGACGATCGCCGAAAACAAACAGCACTGATAGATTTATGACCGCTCCAAGCAGATGCGTGCCGAACGCTGTGATAGCCAGAGCCCGCTTGCCCTGGGGCAGTGTCTGGCCTTCGATACCGCTATTTGTCAGGGCAAGAAAGGAAACTGCAACAAACATCGCCAGCAGCGGCAGGTTGGCGGTAAAAATTTTTTGCCAGCCAAGAAATACGCCATGGAAAGCCGCAAAGGCAACAAGGATGCCTCCGGTTATCAAGAGCACCAGCGCCTGGTTGCGTGCACTCTTACCTAACGCAGGCCACATAAGAACCGGCACAACCCACCCGAATAGTGCCGACAGGCCTAGAAGACAGGGCGAAAGGATACTTATAAGATACGAAACAAGTGTCCCAAAGATAATCCATCCAATATATTTTTTCATTTAAGTGGGTTTAATACGGCGAGGCTGAAAGGTCGTTCAAGGTATTCCAGGCTGAGACAGTCTGAGAGGACAGCTTTTTTTAAAATTCCCAGGCATGTTTATTTTTTACAACGGCCGAGGGCTGACCTGGTTGTTTTACCATGGTTCAGCCCATAACAAAGCATCGTACTATTCGTTTTTACCTGTGCTCTCTTTTTTTTCAGCCGAATTACAGGAACAAGGATGTCCGCCGTCTTTCCCATGGCATTTTTCTATTTGTTCCGGTGTGCAGTTTTCAGGTTTGTATTTGAGTTTTTTCGGATCCATACATTTACAGTTACACATCTAATTCTCCTTTCCTTAAACGATGGATAATACATATGTCATATCTTGTGCGTATGACATTCAATGTACAATTGGTACCTCTGCTAAACCTTCTTATACTTTTTTCTGTTTTTTGGCAAATTTTGCTTTCAAAGCGTATGATTTAAAATTAACCGTAATTTTTTATGCGATTGTTTTTCCCTCCGGCACCGTCATTGACAAGGCTATGCAAAAGCGCTATTTTACCATGTTTTATTCAAGGGGTTTACCGTGCCCAAAAGTTTTAAATTAAAAGGCAGCACCCCTTTTTATGTATAAATCCGGAGCCTAAATATAAACGAAAGCAGCTATTTTTATGGATAACAAAACAAGCAAACTTCTTGATCTTCGTAAAGAAAAAATAAACGATCTTAAAGCCGAAGGCGTCAGCCTGTATCCCAATGATTTCAAACCGGATCATCGGGTTCATGAAGTAAAGGCTATAATAGAAAAAGAAGCCGATACCTTGGGTGAAAATGGGCGTAAATTCTGCCTTGCCGGCCGTATGATGGCCGTTAATAAAATGGGGAAATCCTCATTTGTCAGATTTCAGGATGCCGGTGAACAATTGCAGGTATATATCCAGAAAAACAAGGTGGGAGATGATGTATATGCGTTGTTTAAAAAATTGGACATTGGTGATTTTATTGGCGTTGAGGGACCTTTGTTCCAGACTAGAACCGGTGAATGGACCCTGCTTGCCGAAAATTTTAAGCTGTTATCCAAATCCGTAAGGCCGCTGCCTGAAAAATTTCATGGCATCAAGGACCCTGAAAAAAGATACCGCCAGCGGTACCTTGATCTGATCATGAATGAAAACACCCGGCAGATATTTAAAAAACGAAGTGCCATTGTTGCTGCCATGAGACGTTTTTTCGATGAAAACGGATTCATGGAGGTGGAAACACCCATGATGCAGACATTGCCCGGCGGTGCTGAAGCGACACCCTTTAAAACCTGGCACAACGCCCTGGGGATGGAATTGTATCTGCGTATTGCACCGGAACTGTATCTGAAACGACTGGTGGTCGGCGGATTTGAAAAGGTGTTTGAAATTAACCGAAATTTCAGAAATGAAGGGGTCTCCACCCGGCATAATCCGGAGTTCACCATGGTTGAGTTCTACCAGGCCTATGCCACCTATGAAGATCTTATGAATCTTACCGAAGAGATGTTTTCCACCATCGTCACTGAGATTACCGGCGACAGCAAAGTTGAATACCAGGGCATGACCATTGATTTTTCAAAGGGATGGAAACGCATATCCATGATCGATTCCCTATCGGAGATAGGCGGAGTTGATCCAGCCATTGTGAACGACACCCAGGCCTTGCTTGCCCACGCTGAAAAGGAAGATATTCAAATTGCCAAAAAAGATCGCCACGGCAAAGTGCTGACCAAGCTTTTTGATGCCCTTGTGGAGCCTAAGCTCATCCAGCCCACGTTTATTACCGGATATCCGGTGGAAGTCTCTCCTTTGTCCAGAAAAAGCGATTCCGATTCTGAACTTACGGATCGGTTTGAATTGTTCATTGCCGGCAGAGAGATCGCCAATGGATTTTCCGAAATCAATGATCCTGAAGACCAATATAACCGTTTTCTCATGCAGGTACGTCAACGCGATGAGGGCAATGATGAAGCCCATATCATGGATGCGGAGTATGTCGAAGCACTGGAATACGGTATGCCGCCCACAGCAGGTCAGGGAATCGGTATTGACCGTCTTGTCATGCTGCTGACCGATGCCGCCTCCATTAGAGAAGTCATTCTTTTTCCGCATATGAAAAACGTATAAAGATAGAAAAGGTAGCTGTGGGTGCTGAATTTTTCATAGCCGGAAAATATCTGCGGGCCAAACGCAAGGAGGGATTCATCTCTTTGATTACCCTGCTGTCCGTGGCAGGTGTTATCCTCGGCGTCATGGCACTGGTGGTTGTCATTGCCGTCATGAGCGGATCGGAAACGGAATTTAGAAACAGAATCCTCGGACTGGAACCCCACATTCTGGCCATGAATTATTCCGGCCATTTTAAACCTGATCCGGTCATGGAAGATAAGATCAGGCAGACTCCCGGGGTCACGGCCGTTTCTCCTATTTTATTCGGTCAGGCTATGATACGCACAGCCAACTCTTTTTCCGGCATTATTCTCAGGGGTATTGAGCCGGAAAAAGGGGCCGCAATGATCAAAGGGTACACCGTCGAAGATCTTGATACCGCATTGAACAAAACCAAGACCTCAAACGGCCTTCCCGGTATTATCCTTGGACAGTCCCTGGCCCATACCGTAGGGGTGATGGAAGGCGACCGGGTGATCCTGATGTCGGCATCGGGTCTCATTTCCCCCATGGGACAAATTCCGTCCATGAAGCAGTTTGTGGTCACCGGCACCTTCAAATCCGGCATGTCCGAATACGATTCCAGTCTGGCCTATGCCCGGCTGGATCAGGTCCAGGCCCTTGTGGGGGCCAAAGGTGAAATTTCAGCTTTCGGTATATGGACTGATCAAATATTCAAAGTAAAAGAGTTAAGCCAAGACGGGCTTGGATTTATTCAGTATCCATATTATCTGCGCAACTGGATGGATATCAATCATAGTCTTTTTTCAGCCCTTAAACTTGAAAAAACCGCCATGTTTGTTATTCTGACGCTGATCATTCTTGTGGCGGCATTTAATATTGCGTCGGCATTGATCATGATGGTTATGGAAAAAACCCGTGATATTGCTGTATTAAAAGCCATGGGCGCCACAAATACCATGATCCGTCGTATTTTCATAATTAAGGGGATGATTATCGGCATAATCGGTACGGGTATCGGGACAACTTTTGGGGTGGTGATCTGTTACATCCTTAAACGATACGAATTTATCAAGCTACCTGAGGCCTATCCTTTTTCCACTCTTCCGGTTCAGCTTGAATATTCGGATGTTATTTTAACCGCAGTATCCGCGTTGGTGATTTGTTTTTTGTCCACCTTGTATCCGTCGTATAAAGCGTCGCGAATGAATCCGGTGGAGGCCATAAGATATGGGTGATCCGCCGCTGATTCAACTGAATGGGGTTTCACGGTCTTTTGTATCCAAAACAACGTCCTTGGACATTCTCTACAAGGCAGATATATCCATACAACAGGGTGAGACCATTGCCGTTGTGGGCGCTTCCGGTATTGGCAAATCAACCTTGCTTAACATCATCGGCACCCTTGACAGGCCGGATGAGGGGAAGCAGCGCTTTGGCGGTGAAGATATCCTGACGTATAATGATGAAAAGCTTGCTGCCTTTAGAAATAAAAATATTGGTTTTGTTTTTCAATTTCACTATTTGCTCCAGGGATTTACATCCGTTGAAAATGTCATGCTGCCTGGGTTAATCAGTGGTAAATCTAAAAAAACTATTGAAAAACATGCAGTAAATATGCTTGAAAGAGTAGGACTTGGTGCCCGAATCGAATACAGGGTAGAAGACCTGTCCGGTGGCGAGCAGCAGCGGGTGGCCATTGCAAGGGCGCTTGTTATGGCACCGGCCTTGTTATTGGCTGACGAACCCACCGGTAATCTGGATCAAAAGAACAGTCGCGCGGTTCACCAGTTGTTAAAAGAACTTAACAAGGAAATGGGCATGACGATTATCGTGGTCACCCATAATTCAGAACTATCCGGTTTAATGAACAGAAGAGTAACGTTGAAAGACGGAAAAATCGTACCGGTTTAATAGATATATATATTTATTTAAGATAAATTGCTTAGGACTATTTATGAGAAAATTTAAGTTTAGTGTATTGCTTGCCGCTTTTTTCTATGTTTTAGGAACAGGCTTTGTGTCTGCCGAGGAGCAGGTCGCAGTAGCATTATTCCCCTTTCATGTCCAGGCAGAGCAGCCCGATGAAAAAATTGTGGCGGCCGTGTCAAAAATGCTGAAGGAAAAACTTGAAAAAGACGGTGCGAAAGTTGTGATCACAGACATCTTTGTTGATACATCTGACTGGGGCTATGACCAATTCCACCAGGAGGGTATTCGCTTAGGTGTTGACTGGATCATTACCGGCGATATTTTCATAGCCGGACAGGCGTTGAGTATTGATTCGCAAATGCACAATGTATATGAAAAACAGGCGCCTTTAACCTTTTTTTCACAATCTCCAAGCCTATCCGAATTGTATGCAGGCATCACCTCCCTTGAAAAAAGTATTATCGGCGAACTATTTGAGCAAAAAATTATTTCAGCCATAAGCATCAAAGGCAATGTACGTGTTGATTCTGATGCCATCCAAAGGGTGATCTCATCCAAGGTCGGCGATCTTTTAACCGGCACCAGCTTAAACAATGATCTGAACAGCGTTTATAAAATGGGGTATTTTGATGATGTAGTAGTTAAAAAACAGAACATGGATAGAGGGGTCGAGGTTATTTTTGAAGTCCGGGAAAAACCCAGCGTCCGAAATATCCGCTTTGAAAACAATAACATTTATGAGGATAAGGAATTATTTGAGGTGGTGGCTACCTCCACCGGATCTATTCTCAATGCATATAAGCTGAACAATGATGTAAATAAACTCAAACGGCTGTATTATGAAAAAAATTATCATAACTGTCGAATTTCCTATGATATCAAGCCACTGGAAAACCATCAGGCAGATGTTGTTTTCAATATAGAAGAAGGTGAAAAAGTAAGAATTACCGCCATTGAATTTGAGGGCAATAAGTATTTTGACGACGATGATATAAAAGACCAGATGCAGACCCGGGAAAAGGGGTTTTGGTCCTTTATTACATCCTCAGGTGATCTTGATGAAACAGAACTTGACAATGATGTACTTCGCATCGAAGCCTTTTATAAAAATAATGGATTTATCAATGTTAAAGTATCTGACCCTGTAGTGAATATGGGTAAAGAAGAGATAAGCATTCAGTTTAAAATTGATGAGGGAGAACAATATAAAAATGGAGCGGTCGGCGTTAAAGGTGATATCCTTACCACGGAAGAAGAACTATTAGCGCTTTTACTTTCCCCTAAATCTGAATTGTATAACCGGGAACTTATCCGCAAGGATATGATCACGCTGAACGATTTTTATGCCAACCAGGGATATGCCAATGTCAGGGTCATTCCAAGGGTGGATAAAAATGATGCCGAAGCCATTGTGAATATAAGCTTTGACATTGAAAAAGGGCCCCTTGTCTACTTTAACCGCATTGTTATTACCGGCAATAATAAAACCAGGGACAAAGTAATCCGAAGAGAGCTTGCCATTGAGGAGCAGGGGCTTTACAGTATGAAAAAAATTCAGCGCTCCAATAGAAACCTGGTTTTCAAAGACTATTTCCAGAATATCGATATTAAACCGGTTAAAACCAAAGAAGAAAATAAACGCGATGTTCATGTCACCGTAGAAGAAAAACCCACTGGTAACTTTTCTTTTGGCGGCGGTTTTTCAAGTGATGACGGACCTTTTGGCCAGTTTTCTGTTGAAGAGCGTAACCTTTTCGGCAAAGGCCAGACGGGCAAATTCACCATCCGGATGTCCGGAGAAACTGCGTTGTATGATATCGGATTTACTGAACCCTGGCTGTTTGACAGGCCTATATCAGCCGGATTTAATATTTATAAATTTGAGCACGAGTACGATCATTATGATAAAAATGCCTACGGGCTCACCCTGCGGGCTGCCTCCCGCAGGTTCTGGGATTACACCACCATTGGCTTGGTTTACAACATTGAAAAGTTTGATATCGATGATGTTGAAGAAGAAAATACATCGGTTTCAGAGGGTTCCTATCTGACATCAAGCATTATGCCCTATATCAGTTATGATTCAAGAAATCACAATTTTTTACCCACCGAGGGCATGTATCACAAACTATCCATTGAATATGCAGGAGAAATTTTAGGCGGCGAGATTGATTTTACCAAATATCTTGTTGAATCCGCCGCATTTTTTCCTTTATTCTGGAAATTTTCAGTCGGACTTTACGCCAAGGGGGGGTATCTTGATGACAGAACCGATGGCGATCCGGATATAGACTGGGAGCGCTTCTATCTTGGTGGTATCAATTCCATCAGAGGATTTGACGATACGGACATCAACGGAACCCGGGATGGGTCTGATATTGAGGTCGGTGGTGAAATGTATTGCCAGTTCAATATTGAAATGATGTTTCCCATTGCCGAGGAACAGGCTGTTTACGGCGTTCTTTTCTATGACAGGGGCGATGTCTATAATCATGGTGAAAATATCGACTTGGGCGATCAATATTCCAGCTCTGGTTTAGAGCTAAGATGGAATTCTCCCATGGGACCCATCAGATTGGCCTATGGTATTGTTCTAGACGGAAAAGATGTTAAGAGTACCGGTGATGGTCAGTTTGACTTTTCCATTGGTGCATTTTTCTAACACCTAAGGGCTTGAGCTGGTCTATCAAAACCAGGACTCAACTCATAATACAATATAAAGGTAATTAACGACTCATTGATACTTTTATATTAGAATAATAAAATTTTATCTTCGGAGGCATAAATGAAAAAAAGCATTATTATTCCGGCAGTTTTGATGATTGCTGCAATGTTTACTTGCAGCGCTTTTGCAGCGGATGCGGCTAAAATCGGTGTGGTTAGTTTTGAAAAAATTTTGAAGGAATCCAGTGCCGGCAAAGTGATGCAAAAAGACCTCAAGGCCAAGCTTACTGAACTTCAGGGAAAACTCCAGGCTGAAGAACAAAAAGTTAAAGACATGTCAGCCGCCTTGGAACGAGAAGCGCTTGTTCTTAGTGCTGAAAAGAAACTTGAACGTCAAAGGGAATTGCGGGACAAAGCGGATGACCTAAAAAAAATGAATGCCGACTATACCCAGGAAATGAAGATCCTTCAGAACAAGCGGATGAATCAAATGCAAAAAGAGGTCTTTGACATCGCCAACGAATTAGGCAAGGCCCAAGGGTATATGTTAATCATTGAACAAAAAGTCGCCGGTGTTATCTATGCTGCAGATCAAGTGGATATCACGGATCAGGTAATCAAAAAATACAATTCAACATACGCGAAGAAACAATAATTCATGCTTACAGCAGAACAAATTGCTGCAATGGTCAATGCCCGGATACATGGGGATCCGGGTACAATCATTTCTGGGGTATCCTCCTTTGACGATGCCGGGCCAAATGATCTTACCTTTGCGGTGGATCACTCTTTTTTTTCCCGGCTGGATGAAACAAAGGCCGGAATGATACTTGTTTCCAATGACGCCCCTGAGGTTTCCGGTATCACTCTTCTTTATACGGCTAATCCGAAACTTGCATTTTTTAAGGTCGTAGAGCACCTGATGCCTGAAGAGCCGTTGGAAGAATTTATTCACCCTTCGGCGGTGATTGCAGATAACTGCATTATCGGCCAGGGAACACGCATTGATGCCCATGTCAGTATCGGGCCCGGATGCACAATCGGCAGTCATGTCCACATTATGGCCAATACGGTGATCGGGAAACAATGCCGGATCAATGATTCCTGCCGGATCAGTTCCAATGTTACCTTGGTTGATAAAACACGGATCGGAAAGCAGTCTATTATTCATCCCAATTGTGTTATCGGCTCTGACGGGTTTGGGTTTGTCCAGGACGGTTACGCCCATGCTAAACTGGTACATACAGGATACGTCCAAATCGGTGATTGTTGTGAAATTGGTGCTTGTAATACCATTGACAGGGGAACCTTAGGCATAACCCGTATCGGAAACGGCGTTAAAACGGACAATCAGGTTCATATCGCCCACAATGTTAAAATCGGGGATAATACACTTGTGGTGGCCCAGGTGGGTATTGCCGGTAGCACAACCATTGGTAAAAATGTAATTATTGCCGGAAAAGCCGGTATTTCCGGGCATCTTAAGATAGGAGACGGTGTTATTGTCGGTCCCTATGCCGGCGTCAGCGCCAATGTTTCTCCAGGGGATATCGTTTCAGGCATCCCCCATATGTCCCACAAAATTTGGCTTAAAGTATCCCGTATCATACCCCGGCTACCCAGTTTAAGAACACGACTGCTTTCCCTTGAAAAACGGCTGAAAAAGCTGGAAAGCAACCGGACGGAGCAACCATGACCGAAACCAATCAACAGATTCACCCAATTCATCCTATTCATCCAACGGCAATTATTGATCCATCTGCCAGGATAGATGAGAATGTTACTATTGGCCCTTATACCATTGTCAAAGGCGATGTTACCATTGGATCCGGCACAACCATCGGGCCTCATTGCACCATTGACGATCATGTCACCATCGGCCCGGACTGTAATATTTTTCAGTACGCTTCCATTGGCGGCGCTCCCCAGGATCTTAAATTTCACGGTGAAACCACTCATCTGACCATCGGCAGGGGGACCATTATCCGTGAATTTGCCACTGTCAACAGGGGTACGGGGTTTGGCGGCGGGTTAACTGCGGTGGGAGAAGAAAATTATCTGATGGCCTATACCCACGTTGCCCACGACTGCAAAACCGGCAAAGGCGTCATTCTTGCCAACAACGCGACCCTTGCCGGACATATTGAGATAGGGAATTATGCCACGATAGGTGGTCTTGTGGCCATCCATCAATTTGTCAAAATCGGAGACTATGCCTATATCGGCGGTAAATCCGCAGTGGTTAAAGACATTCCTCCTTTTGTGATTGCCGCAGGTGACAGGGCTACACTGCATGGATTGAATAATGTGGGCCTCAAGCGCCACAATTTTGATACGCTCGTCGTCCGTCAATTGAAAAAAGCGTACCGGATATTTTTTCGGATCGGACTGACCGTGACCCAGGCCGTGGAAAGAACCAAAGCAGAAGTGGAGCAACTTCCTGAAGTTGTCGCTTTTATTGAATTTATTAAAAATTCCAATCGTGGGGTGACCCGTTAATTTTCATGGAGAGCTGCGAAGACAATAGTAGTTCTTCCCACATCGGTCTGATTGCCGGTGGCGGCCAGTTTCCGCTTCTGTTTACCCAAAAAGCACGTGCAAACGGTTATAGAGTGATAGGGGTTGGATTTCACAGCGAAACCGACCCCCAGCTTGCCCAGTTAACCCATCGGTTTGAATGGCTTTATTTAGGCCAGCTCAGCAAACTGATTCGTTATTTTAAATCCCATGGCGTCACACAGGTGGTGCTCATGGGTTCCATCAGCAAAGCCAATATTTTCAAAGATATAAGGCCGGATTTTAAAGCTCTTGCTTTTATAGCTAAAACTGTGGGCACCCACGATGACAATGTCCTTTCAGCATTTGCGGATCTTCTGGCAAAGCAGGGTATTACCTTAGTGCCATCCACCTTTCTTCTGCCCGAATTGATCAGTCCCAAAGGATGCTGGACAAAACGCAAACCAGACAAGGCTGAAAAAAAAGATATTGAGCAAGGATGGAAACTTGCCAAAGCCGTGGGGCGTCTTGATATCGGTCAGTGCCTTGTTATTTCCAATGGGACAGTCCTCGCAGTTGAAGCCATTGACGGCACGGATGCCACTATAGAACGGGGAGGGCGACTGAGCCGGGACAATGGCGCCACAGTGGTTAAAATATCCAAACCTAATCAGGATTTGCGTTTTGATTTACCCTCATCCGGATGTACGACCATTGAAACCATGCATCGGTCCGGGGTCAACGTACTTGTGCTCGAAGCTGAAAAGTCAATTTCCTTTGACCGTGAACGAATGATTGCCCTGGCAGACAAATATAATATCTGTATAACCGCTGTAACCGAGGATGAGATCCATGACTGAACGTACTTGCCATATTATGATTCTTGCCGGTGAGCCTTCAGGCGATTTTCACGGGGGGGCGTTGGTGCGGTCTTTAAGGCAACTTTGTCCCGGTGTCCGGATTACGGGCATCGGTGGTAAAACTATGGCGGGGCAGGGTGCGGACATTTTTTTTCCCATTGAGAAGTTGTCCGCCATGGGGCTTGTTCAAGTGATCCGGCAGTTGGGGACCATCAAACAGGCCTTTTGTCTTGTTAAGCGACGATTGAAAACAGATCCCCCGGATGCTGTTGTGCTCATTGATTATCCTGGTTTTAATCTGAAAATCGCTAATTATATAAAACAGCATTATGACATTCCCATCTGTTATTATATTGCGCCAAAGGTCTGGGCTTGGAATGCCAAACGCCTGGATGTCATTGCAAAAGTCATCGACCATGTAGCGCTGATTTTTCCCTTTGAAATTCCCATTTATAAAGCCAAAAAAATTCGCGCCACCTATGTGGGAAATCCTTTGGTGGATGAGTACCCCCAAAGCCTGCCGGTTTTAGGCAGCACCAATGAAAAAAAGCTGTCTGATGATCTGGTTATCGGACTGCTTCCGGGTTCCAGATCTGCTGAAATTGACAACCTGCTTCCTGTTATGCTGGATGCCGCAGGCATGATTGCAAAAAAATATCCCCATTTAAAATGTCTTGTTTCATCCGGTATTGAACAGTATGAAGAACGTATTAAACAGATTGTATCTGTTCATCCAAACAGCAATCTATGCCGAATTGTAACAGGTCGGCCAAAACAGATTTTTGATCGGGCCGCGCTTTTAATTGCCGCATCCGGCACCGTCACGCTGGAAGCCGCATTAAATCTTGTGCCCACAGTAATTATTTATAAAATGTCCGGTATGGCTTACCGGCTTGCACGACTGCTTGTGAAAGCCAAATACATTGGGCTTGCCAATCTGATAGTCGGTCATCAGATAATGCCTGAATTGATTCAGGACAACGCCAATGCTCAAACCATCTGTGAAACCGTATTATCAATGTTACCTGAACTATCGACGCATCAACAGCAACTTCATCAGGTCCGCAGACGATTGGGCCTGCCGGGTGCCCCAAAACGCGCAGCAGCCATAATACTTAACCTGATTCATAAAAATGAGATCCCAAAGAGTTGTTTGACAAATTCAGGAAAAAGCGATTAGATTGTTTATCTTAACTAACATGTTAAATTATTAGGAATATATTGCAGGTTATGAGTATTGAAGCAACCTTGTTATGCATCTGCCTTTTTCTATCCGGTTTTTTTTCCATGTCTGAAACAGCGCTTTTTTCAATTTCAAGAGTCAAAGCCTTTCATATCTCTAAAGATGGTTCAAAGTCCGGTCAGCTTATCCTGGGCATGAAGGAAGACTCTCACACACTTTTGACCACCATTCTCATCGGTAACAACCTGGTAAATATTGGTGCATCATCCCTTGCCACCTCCCTGGCCATTTCCCATTTCCAGTCAAATGCCGTGGGAATTGCTACCGGTGTAATGACGCTTCTGATTCTTGTGTTTGGGGAGATTTTCCCAAAATCCTTTGCCAACCATAATAATGTAGTGGTCGCAAGGGCAGTCATATATCCCATATACTGGTTGTCAAAAATTTTATGGCCTTTGATTTTTGTGCTTAATTTCATACCTAAATTGCACGGAATGATAGACAATTCCCAGGATACCGTAACCGAAGATGAATTGATGACCATGGTGGAAGTGGTGGAAGGCGAAGGTGAAATAAAAGAAGAAGAGATGGAATACATCACCAATATCTTTGAATTTGATGACACCTATTGTTCTGAAATTATGACACCCAGGGCAGATATGTTTGTGGTTGATGCAGCAGAAGGCCTGGACATCCCCAAAATTTTGAAAACAGGATTTTCACGCATTCCGGTGATTGAGGATACCATCGATAACATTGTGGGCATTTTGCACATCAAAGATTTATTTTCAGGATACCTGAAAAATAACGGTTCCGAGACGAACTCTGACAGCCTTGATGTCAAAGAGATTATGAAAAAGCCGTATTTCATCCCGGAATCAAAGAAACTGGATTCACTACTCAAAGCCTTTAAAGCGAAAAAAAGCCATATGGCTGTTGTGGTTGATGAATATGGCGGCGTATCCGGTATCGTAACCCTTGAGGATGTGGTTGAAGAGATTTTTGGTGAAATTGCCGATGAGTCCGATAAAAATACACCGGACATTGTCCAGATTAAAGGGAACAAGTGGCTGGTGTCAGGCAAAACCGATATATATCATGTTAACAAAGAGCTGAATCTGGGCATCCCAGAATCTGTAAACTATGATACGGTTTCGGGATTTTTTCTTGAACTTGTGGAGCGTATTCCAAACCCCGGGGAGTCCGTTCGCATGAATAACTGGACTTTTACGGTAAAGGACATGGATGGCAACCGGATTCAGTCTTTTATCATTAAACCGGCCGAAGAACCCTGATCGGCCGGATTTTATGAACCTAATGTATATTTTGTTTTGCCGCATTGTAAGGTGTATGCCATGTTAATTTCACGCGCTGAGTTTCGGTTCTGTAAGACAGGGTTGAACCGGGTGGCAGGATCAAAATATGTAAGTTAGGCGCAGATATGTCCAGGAGCCTTTTGTAAACGCTTTAGATTCCACGTCGTGCATGTATCTTAAATTGACCACGAGATTTCCCTGTAGCATGTAACCTAGGTTAAGGCCCAGTTTTAAATTTTCTCCCTGGGTGCCGGGCAGGCTGACTCCGCCGGATTCAATATCGTCAAAGTCTTTCCACCAGGCAGCCTGAACCCCGATGCGCAATTTTTTCGTGACGGCATAGGCAACTACACCTTCCAGTTCAACCGCATCCGACACATCATCACCGGCTGCATCCTTGTCTTTTTGCCAGTAATTTAGGCATGCATCAAAGGACCAGGGGCCGGGATACCAGCCAAAGGCGAGCTGGTGCTGGAACCACCAGGAATCATTGCTGACCTCATCGGAACCCGTGGGGGTATAGGCAAACTCCCAGAAGGAAAGAAACACCTGGTCTTCAAAATTTTCATAAAGGAAGATAAACGGGCCGACCACAAGATCCCCAAGGCCGTCTGCAGTATCCTCCCCATCCACGGAAATGCTTTGAAACGGGACAACCGCGTTGACCCCCCAGGTTTTCCCAAACACTTTTCCTGCAAAATAAACCGGCCTGAATGCGGCATAGGCCACGTCCGTCCCGATATCCACGGTGGTGCCGTTTTCGTTTTCATATTCCGGCAAATGCTGGTAGCCGAAATAGCTGACAAGCACCTTTGTGCCGACCGGGGCCGAACTGTTGTCCAGAGGGTCTAATACATCGGCCCAAGCTGTTGTACTGATAATCATGGAAATTAACACACCCGTGAGACACATCAATTGTTTTTTCATCAAATTTTCCTTTTCTTGTTTATCCATCAGTCAAAATATTCATAAGGGTTTTGAAAAAAGCAGCACTGTAGCTTATCTGTTCATCGCTGATTGCAACTTTAAAATGCATGGGCGGGAAAAGAAGCGAAAGATAGCCACCGCCATACAAATTAAGAAAAAGCGTTACGGTTGAATTATCAGAAGATATCAAAACCGCATCAAAGTCCGTTTTTTTACATAGCGTGGCCACGTCGGTATGCTGTTTTACCTTCTTATAAAAAGAGGTCAGTATTTTATCTGAACTTTTGATCCGCCAGCTCCCAAACCGGTTGAGGTAGCAACGGCCGGCTTTAGTGCTGCCGGGCGGTTGATCAGGCAACGGCAACGAGGCCTGGAGAGATAAAAAGTAGTTGGCGCTGATCAGGCTGCTTTTTCGAACAAATGAAAGCGATCCGGCATATGGCAGCTCAGGGAAAAAGATTTTTCCCTGTCGCCAGAGGCTGCTTTTACCCAAGGCTCATGTTGCGTATCAGGGTCGTATAATGGTAGATGGTGATTTTTTCTGACCGAATTCACCTTAGGAGCTTAACGGATGCAGGTAAACATAAAGACTCTGATTGATGATACACAATGTTATGAAACTGTTCGGGAATTGCGCTGGCCGGAAGGACGCCAATGTCCGTTTTGTGAATCCAAACGAGTAATCAAAAGGGGTTTCGATGAAAAAGAACCTGCCAGGCAGCGTTATGAATGTAAAAATTGTAGTAAACGCTTTGACGACTTGACGGGTACCATTTTCGCTGGGCATCATCAACCCCTAAAAGTATGGATTTTGTGTCTTTATTTTATGGGGCTGAACTTGTCCAACAAGCAGATTGCCAAAGAACTGGACTTGGACCGCACGGATGTTCAAAAGATGACCACCCAACTTCGTGAAGGCGTGGTAAAAAAAAGCCGCCCGTAACTCTCGACGACAAGGTTGAGTGCGATGAAGTCTACATTGTAGCAGGGCATAAAGGCAATCCCGAAGCAGTATTCCAAAAAGGGAGGGAAGGCCGTCGAAATCGTTTACGAGGTGCTCGTGGGCGGGGTACATTGGAAAAAGAGAAGCCACCTGTATTTGGTATGATTCAGCGATGCGGGCTGGTGGTAATCAAGATGCTTGCCAATGTTCGCCGGGTAACCATTGAGCCCTTGATAAAATCAGTCATTTTGCCAGGAACTTTGATCTACACGGATGAATACGGGATATATAACCGATTAAGCGAGTGGGGGTACAAGCATAAGAGCGTGAATCACGGGGCTGGAGAATATGCCAGAGACGAGGATGGGGATGGTTTCCATGAAGTCCATGTAAATACGATGGAAGGCTTCTGGTCTTTGCTACGTGGTTGGTTGCGTCCACATCGAGGAGTTTCACAGGAAAAGCTCCCGTTTTATCTTGGCTTTTTTGAATTCGTTCATAACGCTGGCAAGCGAGGAAAGGCCTTGCTCCATTCACTTGTCGAACTTTTGGTCAGATAAGACCTTGAAACACAACATGAGCCTTACCCAAATAGGGTTCAAATCGCTTTGCACCGTCAATCAGTATGCGTTGGCTGTCAATTTTCAGCATTCAGTTCAGCTCCCGAAAGCCACGCCAACTTCTTTTTTGCTTTGAACAGGTTCTTCCATTTCCATATACTTGAGGACCGGTTCGAGGGGGGTCGGTTTAAATAGCTTTTTATTCAGTACTAATTTGAGCCATAGCGCTGAATAAACAATTGATATGCCGATAAAGAGACAGGACCATCGCATGATGGTATTTCTTATCTCCGGGTCAGGGAAGATGTTTATAAAGGACGCCAGCATCCCTAAAGCGCCCAGGATCTGCGGCAAAGGAAAAAACGGGGATTTGTAGGGCCGTTTGAGTTGGGGATATCGCAGCCTGAGCACAATCACATCAATATGGGCGACGATATAGCAAAGCAGCCAGGAGGACACTGCGGCAAGCAGATAGACCATGATATTGCCTGCATTGGCGATACCGCCAAAATAAAAACAGCCAATGCCCCCTGACATGGCCAGTATCCCGATCCAAGGGGTCTTGAAACGGGGATGAAGTCTGCCGAACACGGCAGGGAGCTCTCCGTTTAAAGCCATGCTGTAAAGCATCCGCGGGACCACGGCAATAACGGTATTCACGGTGCTGGCGGTTGCAAAAAGACTTACAATTGAAATAATTACCAGACCGGGTTTGCCCAAAACTGCCTGGGCCACCAGGATGTGAGGGCTAAGCGACTCTGCCAGCTCTCCCAGCGGTACATACTTAATGCAGGTAAGCCCGTACAACAAGTTTATAACAAAAATGATCAACAGGCCAAGGCTCATGGCCCGGGGAATATGCTTTTCCGGTTCCTGAATTTCCTGGGCCATGGGTGTTACGAATTCGATACCGATATACAGCCATATGGCCAGTGCAGTAAGACTGAGTACACTCCATCCCATGGGATTGAAGTCCATTTGTGCAAGGCGATGCAGTGACGGGTTTCCTACCTCGGTGAGTCCAATAATCCCCAAGCCTGCAATTGAAACCATCATTCCCGTGGTGAACAGAATCTGTGACTTTGCAAATACATCCACCCCAAGTATATTAAAAACAATGAGAACCCCAAAAAGGGTTCCCCCGATAACTGCCGGGGAACATGAAGGAATAAATGTAGATGAAATGATTGACCCTGCTATGGCCAGCTCGGAAGGCACCGCAAAAAAGTTGGGAATAATATATCCGGCAATGGTGGCCACCATTGCCAGCAGCGGGCCCAAGGCAACCTGTGTGTAGGACCGGATACCTCCGGCATTGGGCATCAGGCAGGCAAGTTCTGCGAAACTTTGTGCCGAAAAATGCTGCAGCACCCAGGCTGCAATCATGGCGATAACAAACCCGGGGCCGGCAATTCCCATGCCCTGGCCCAGAGTTACCAGCGTACTGGACGCTACGACCAGCCCCATGCTGACCGAAAGACAGGCCCAGAAGCCAAGCGATCTTTTTAAGTTGTCCATTCCGTTTCTCCTTATAAAACCGGTTAATTTGTTCTGGTGATTGACGCAGAACAAAGCTACCTTTTATAAGGCAAGCCGGTATTGGAAAAAACGGAACAGGATTGTTATTTTTTAAAAAACCTTAACAAAAACTGCCGTGAATGATCTGGGTCGGGGTGTTCATGGAGAACTCTTTAAATTCATTGATAAAATGGGCCTGGTCATAATAACCGGCATTCTGGGCAAGATCAGCAAACGTCACTTTTTTTTGTAATCTGAGCAAGCTGAAACTTCGCTGGAAACGCACAATTCTGGAAAAGAGCTTGGGGGAAATCCCCACATATTTTTTAAAAACATTGCTGACATGTCTTGTGGAGTATCCTGTTTCTTCGGCCAATGCCTGAACCCTAATTTCTCCACAGGAGGTATTTATTTTTTTGAGAAGAAATGAGATCAGCGACGGGGTGCAATCTTTATCGTTGTTGCAATGCGTATAATATTTTTCAAACAGGGAGATCCTTTCATCGAAAGATCCGGCGCCACAGATCAATTCCACAGATTCGTCTGAGTTGCTTTGGATATCGTCAAGGAGGATTTCCCGGTCTGTGAATTTGGACAGCGGGCTTTTTAGAATTTGTTTTGCTGTGCCCGGAAAAAATCTTGCGCCAAAATAAAGACTGCCTTTTTTAAACTCAATCTGTTTGCCTTTTTTAACCGACCCGCACACTGACGCTGTAGGTGCTGAATCGGAGCAATGGAAAAGAATATCAATGGTTCCGTCCGGTACCGCCACGATGGCCCGGTCATCATTGGATGGGACTTTAAAACTGTAGTACTGTGCCAGCAGGCCGGATGAAGAACCAACACGTGAGACAAACTGTCTGGTGGACAATTTAAAAAAGGGCTGTTCCGGTAGATAAAAGGAATTGTTCATCTTAAAACGGACTCTTTTCTTTGTTAAGCAACGTTACAAAATAAAAACAAAAGTGACTTTTCACATTAGCAATACCAATAACTTTGGCAGCTGTTGCAACAACAGTGCCTGTATTCAAAAACGATATCTTCAAGGCTGGACCCAGTATTTCTTACTGCCTGATTTTTAATGATATATTTTTTGCAACATGTTATTTCAATATCCTTGAATAATCGAAACGATCAGGTAAGATCAAGATTTTAAATACGTTTTTGTAGTATATAAAATACTAAAATGTATTTAAAAGATCTGCATTTATTTAGAACTTCCGATTTTTCCAATACGAACATTTGAGTTCGCTGGTATTGGTGTCCTTAAATTTACTTGATTTTTGCAAGGAGAGCAGATCATGGAACGAACGAATTATTCGTCAGGTGCACCGCTTGAAGAAATTGCAGGATATTCCCGGATGGTAAAGGTCGGCGACCACGTTTATATCGGCGGAACAACAGCCGTTCAATCCGATGGTTCTGTTTGCGGTGAAACCCCTAATGAGCAGGCCAGGTTCATATTTGAAAAGTTTACAGACCTTTTAAAACAGGCCGGCGCCCAGGTGCAGGATGTCATCAAGGTCAAAGCCTACATAACGGATATGGGCTTTGCAAAAGAGGTGGCTGACGCTTACAGCGAAATTTTTAAGTCGGTGCGTCCACTTTTTACAATGGTCGAGACCCCCAAACTCAATCGGCCGGCCCAAAAGGTGGAAATTGAAATAGAAGCCGTCATTGGATGCGAAATTTCATAAGTTTATAAAAATTAAAACCGAAAGGATATAACACATGACTTTTCCAAAAATCGATTTTCTTTATCTTAGCGAAGCAGACATGGTCAAGGCGGGTGTAACCGAGATGGCAGGCTGCGTGGACGCCATGGAAACCATGTTCAAATTGCTCAAGGTCGGTGATTTCAGGATGGGCGGCCCCAACAGCAATTCCCATGGTGTGATGATGACTTTTCCGGAAAACTCTGCATTTCCCAATATGCCCACTGACGGCCCGGACAGACGTTTTATGGCCATGCCGGCCTATCTTGGGGGCGAATTTGATATGGTTGGGATGAAATGGTACGGGTCAAACACGGAAAATCGTCAAAAAGGGCTTCCCCGCTCGATCTTAATGTTTACCCTCAATGACAAGGATACCGGTGCCCCCCTGGCCTATATGTCGGCAAACTTGCTTAGCGCATACCGGACCGGCGCGGTGCCCGGCGTTGGATTCAGGCATTTTGCCAAAAAAGATTCAAGTGTTGTGGGCATTGTGGGACCTGGAGTGATGAGTAAAACAGCCTTTGATGCAATCATGGCGGAACGTCCGGGGATTAAAACAGTAAAGATCAAAGGCAGGGGCAAAAAATCCATGGACGACTTTATTGCTTATCTGAACCAAAAGTACCCGTCCATAGAAAAAATTGAGCCGGTTGCCGATATCGAACAGGCTGCCAAGGACGCGGATATTGTTTTTGTGGGCACATCCTCTCCCACAGGCGACATCAGCGAATACCCCTACATTAATGAAGCGTGGCTGAAACCGGGAGCTGTGGTATGCTGTCCTGCTGCCGCCCGCTTTGATGATGACTTCATCCTCAACCGGGCAAGAAGCGTGGCCGACTGGATCAACCTCTATGAAGCCTGGGCAGAGGAGATGCCCTATCCGGCCTATGAAACCATCCCCATCCCTGCCGTGCGCTGTATGGATTTGATTGCTGATGGAAAAATGGAAAAAAGCCAGGTCGATGATCTGGGTGACATTCTCACCGGAAAGGTGCCGGCCCGAAGGGATGAAGATGAGATTATTATCTACTCAGTGGGTGGACTGCCTGTGGAAGATGTTGCCTGGGGCACCACCATATACCGAAATGCCCTGGAAAAGGGAATCGGCACTAAGCTGAATCTTTGGGACACGCCTGAGCTTGCCTGATGGTCTTGCCTGTCGGAGTAAACTGGGGTGTTTTAATGTAAGGATTTTCATATGTTTAAAAGATTGCATGATAACCGACCCGGAGTGGATCGGGTGACGATTACCTTTGAAGGCGAGTCGTTGGAAGTTCCGGCCACTGAAACCGTTATAGCGGCTGTTATGGCCTCCGGGGCTGGCTACAACCGGACCTCACCAATCAGCGGTGCACACCGTGCGCCTTACTGTCATATGGGTGTCTGCCATGAGTGCCTCATGGAAATTGACGGTGTTCCAAATCAGCAGGCCTGCAAGATCCAAGTGCGCGACGGTATGGTGGTGAAGCGACAGTACGGTACAAAGGAGCCGGTCAATGAATAAGCGCTACGATTTGGTTATTGTTGGTGCCGGACCCGGCGGCCTTGCTGCAGCAGTCACTGCCGACAAACTGGGTCTTTCATCTCTGGTGGTGGATGAACAACCGGAACCCGGTGGGCAGCTCTATCGTTCAATAGAGCGAAGCCTTCCTGAAAATGCCGCTACGCTTGGCAAGGACTATCTTGCCGGTAAGCAACTGGTCGAGTCATTTCGTGCATCCGGTGTCACCTACCTGCCGAATAACAGCGTCTGGAATATCGATAGCACCTTAAATGTTGACTTGATATCCGCAGGGGTACCCAGGCGGGTTTGCGGCCGCCGGGTTCTGTTCAGCGTTGGCGCCGTAGAGCGGCCGGTGCCGATTCCCAATTGGACACTGCCGGGGGTGATGGGCGCCGCAGCTGCGGATATTTTGTTCAAGTCGGCAGATATGGTTCCCCAAGACCCGGTTGTCCTGGCGGGCGGTGGGCCGCTGTTGTTGCTGGTTGCCTGCCACCTGATTGATAACGGTGTTAAAATTTCTGCGATGGTGGAAACTGCTGGCTTAAAGGATTATTTCAAGACACTATCCTATCTGCCCGGGGCATTACGCCAAAGCAGTTACCTATTTAAAGGGCTGCAGATGAGGCTGAAACTGAAACGTGCAAGAGTGCCGCTTTACATCGGTTGTCGCGACCTGGCCGTGTTCGGTAAGAATCAGGCGGAAGGATTGGCCTTTACCTGTCGTGGCAAGCAGCTAAAAGTGCCTGCTGCAACGGTTCTGTTGCATGAAGGGGTGGTGCCGAACTTGTGTTTTAGTCGGTTGCTCGACTGTGAACACGAATGGTACGCCCCGCAGCGTTACTGGCGGCCGGTGGTTGACCGCTGGGGGCAAACGAGCGTGCCGGGCGTTTCGGTGGCTGGAGATGCCGGTGGCATTAATGGAGGGGCCGCGGCCCAAATTGCCGGCCACATCGCGGCCATTGATGCAGCCTGCAAGCTGGAGGTGTTCACGAAGGCAGAGCGTGATCGTCTGGCCCAGCCGTACCTGAAAACCGCACATCGGGAAAAGTTGATCCGTCCCTTTATCGACCACCTTTTTCCACCGAGCCGGCAGGCGCTGGCCCCACCCGACGATGAGACGCTTGTCTGCCGTTGTGAAGAATTGACTGCAGGTCAGATCCGTGACGCGATAGCTAAAGGGGCACGCCATCCAGCCCAGGTTAAAGGACAGACGCGGGCCGGGATGGGCCCTTGTCAGGGAAGAATGTGCGGCGCGACAATTGCCGAAATTATAGCAGAAAGCTGTTCGCTTGATATTAAAGAGGTTGGCACACTTCAGGTCAGGCCGCCACTCCAACCGTTGAGTATTGAACAGTTGGCCAATCTGGCGTCGGGAAAGGAAAGCTGATGAAGACAAATGCAGATGTGATCATCATAGGGGGCGGTATTATAGGCTGTTCGACTGCCTACTATTTAGCTAAAAAAGGTAAAACGGTTATCGTTCTGGAAAAAGGAAATAAAATCGGATATGGCGGATCAGGCCGGAACGGCGGTGGGGTGCGCCAGTCAGGCAGGGATAAAAGAGAGTTGCCTCTGGCAATGTATGGTGTGCAAAACCTCTGGCCGCATCTTTCCGAAGAGCTGGGCACGGATGTCGAATATTACCAGTGGGGGAATCTGCGGCTGGGTAAAACTGATGAGCATCTTGAAATCCTGCAGGGACTCACCGATGTTGCGGTTTCCTTGGGCCTTGATGTGAAGATGATAAGCGGTGAAGAGGTCAGAGAAATTTGTCCGCACCTGTCTGATGAAGTGATCGGGGCCAGCTGGTGCCAAAGTGATGGTCATGCAAACCCGTTGCTGACAACATTAGCATTTTATAACAGGGCCAATGCATTAGGCGTACGCTTTTTTTTTGAACAAAGTGTGCTGGCGGTAAAAAAGGTTGGCGGCCGGGCGAGAACGGTCGTCACTACCAGTGGGGAGTTCGAAGCAGAAAAAATTGTCCTGGCTGCCGGCTATGAAAGCCAAGCGATCGCTAAAACCTGCGGCGTAGAAGTGCCTGTTAAGAAAATCGCACTGAATACCCTGATCACCGATGCACAGCCCCCCATGTTTTATCAGATGCTCGGCACAGCCATGGCTGATTTTTACGGCCATCAAACAACCCATGGCTCCTTTATTTTCGGTGCGGGAACTCCGCTGGATTCCGACTCCGTTAAACGTGTAACAGACCATCCGCCGGCCAGTGCCACTGCCGCGACATGCAAAGGTATTCTCAGTTACATACCTGCCTTGAAATATGCAAAAGTGGTTCGCAGCTGGGTCGGTTTTATTGATTGGTGCGAGGATAAAGTCCCGGTAATCGATCATGTCGAAGGGTTCCCCGGTTTGATTCTGGCTTTTGGATTCTCTGGACACGGCTTTGGCATTGCGCCTTCCGTGGGCACTGTCCTTTCGGAAATGGCCTGCGATGAAACCCCTTCCATAGATATCAGTGAACTCAATTATGGCCGGTTTAGCGGTTCATAAATTCAAGGCACCGGCTCTGCCGGAGGTCCTTGGTGTTCAAGAAGACATTGCCGTTCTTCTGGATTCCGGCTCACACGATAACCTTTCTTTTGCCGCCGGATTTTCAGGTGCTTTTTGCGGCAATTCTTGGAATCGTGCTCGGCATTATTCTGGCGGTCGCCGGTTTGAGCAAAAAAAACGACGGGACAGCCGGCTCCCGCCTGCTGAAGGCTTATGGACACTTCTCTTTAATCCTGGACAATTACACCTCATTTAACATCGCGGTGAAATGAGGTGTCTCTTTAGTAAAAAACATGGTCTTGAAAAACACAGTCTCTTTTTCAGGGACGACAAGCTTTTGCTATTGTTCATTTTTGCATAGAGCGTTGGTTTGGGCAAAAGCCGCGCACGCGGCTGGAAATTTTTTTCAAAAAAGTGAAAATCCAGCCACGGAATGCCCCGTAAAAAATTGGCGGTGGATTTGGGGTATCATACTTTTCTTGACAAATATCGTCTTCTTATCCTAATAGAAAAGAAGTTGCTCAGAAAATTTTGTCAATCTATGTCAATCTAATAGTTTACTTCATCCTTATAAATAGGGTTTTTAGGAGAAATCTTTTAATTGTATGCAATAATTTAATTGTATGCAATAATAACGAATAGAATTCGTAGATCGCCATTGGCAATAACGGCCATGGGCCGACCTGGTCTATCAGCACCCAGGCCTCGGCCCACAACAAAGCTTGAAAGATCTGAGTAACTTACCCAGACTTTCTTATAGAACTTCAATAGACAACTGCTACGATAAAAGACTCAGCCAGTTATTTACTCCGTAATATTTGGCCTGAAACAAACTAATTTTCTCTCTCGGACAAATACACGAAAGTCGATGTCTGATTTAGACAGGCATAAAAATTTTATTTGATTTTCAATGAAATCAAGGTTGAGGTTTATTATGCTTAATTCGAAAATCCTAATTGTCGGAAATAGAGATATAATCAGTATAACCCAAATCGATAGGGTTATTTCTGATTTTTTTACTTCTGTTGAAGTCCATGACCCCGCAAACATTTTTATGAAAATAAAAATTAATGACTTTGATATGGTCATTACCTGTTCAAACCACAAAACTTCAGATGGGGTTCTCAAAGTAGCAAAAGAGGTCCGAAGGTATAGCCTTGATATTCCAATTATCGTTATCACCGAATATAGTTCGGAAGATTTGGCCATTGCAGCGATAAAAGTTAAAATAAATGACTACTTCAGGCTCCCTTTTTCAAAGGAAGCCATCTTAGAAAGCATCCATCAGCATCTATCAAAAGATTCGTTCTTAAAGGAAAAATTCATCCCGGAACAGAAAATGAAGCCACAAATTGATCACCAGCCTATGGTCAGTAAAAGTATATCAATGAAGGAGGTGAAAGAACATCTTGCAAAAATAGCTAAAACCGACAGTCCTGTCCTTATCACAGGAGAATCAGGCACAGGAAAGGAACTCGCAGCAGAATCAATCCACCAACAAAGTCATCGTAATACTAAAACTTTTGTGTGTTTAAACTGTTCGGCTCTTCCTGAAAATCTCGTTGAAAGTGAATTATTTGGATATAGTCGTGGTGCATTCACAGGGGCAATCTCAGCTAAACCTGGTAAATTTGCATTGGCTGAAGGTGGCAGTCTATTTCTTGATGAAATTGGAGATATGAGCCTTTATGCCCAGGCGAAAATTTTGCGCTGTATCGAGAAAAAAGAAATTTCTCCACTTGGGTCTACAAAGGTTATTTCATTGAATATCAGGATTATAGCCGCAACCAATAAAGATCCGGAAAAGCTTATGGAAAAACGTAAGTTTCGAGAAGACCTTTATTACCGTCTAAATGTAGCCAGGGTTCATATGCCACCTTTACGGGAGAGAAAGGATGATATTTCCCTTTTAATTACTCATGCAATTGAAAAAATGAACCGTCGTTTTCAGCGCAAGATCCGGGGGCTTTCGGATGAGGCCATGGCTATCCTGTTCCGCTATGACTGGCCGGGGAATGTTCGTGAGTTGATGAACCTTATAGAAGCCGCATTTATCTATCTTCCCGCACATAATGTTGAATATATGGACTTACCAAAACAACTGAAACAACGTCTGGATATATCCGAGGCCGTTACCCAGGACGAACGAAAGCTTTTAGTCTCCACCCTGTTAAAAACCAGGTGGAATAAGAGCAGGGCAGCAGAAAAGCTGAAATGGAGCAGGACAACGCTTTATCGAAAAATATCAGAATATAATGTTGTAGAGAACAGAAGCCCTGAGAGATAGTGTGTATAGTGTAATATCAAACTGTACACTCACAGCGTTACAATTTGCACATTTCCAGACCAATTAATCCTTAAACAAGAAGCCCTTAATTTTTTAGTAGATATACCCTGTCCATTAAACTTTTTTCTTTCTTTTTTATTCGCCTGCCCCCGATCTTCAAATCCTGAGTGTATACTTGTCGAGTTAATAATCATTTTACTCAACAAACAGATATATTCATATATATAAATTATATCTTTAGATTTCAATATGTTGTAAGAATTATATTTGTGCTTTTTTTCATGGCATCCCTTTTGCTTTTATTGTATTTAAATGCGGGTTTTAGATTAAAGGACTGAGTATGAAACAGAATCATTCCACAGCTCAACAGGCCAAGGAGCCGAAGGGACGCTACGCAGATCTTTTTTATGTCGGCTATAATTCTTCAGTGTTTGTATTCGATTTTGAGCAGTCATTTTGTAGGGATGAAAAAGAACATATTCATACCAGAATCATTACCAGTCCCGAAAATGCCAAAGCTTTTTTTGAGCTTCTTCAAAAGACAGTTGGTCAGTATGAAGAGAGACATGGTGTCATATCTTTACCTGTAAACGAATAAAATACATTTGCTTGATTTGTCGTCTCGTAAAGTAGTCCATTTTTTTACATGGCCTGTTTTTGTAAACGAAGAAGCGGAGCTTTGTACCGGAATGATATTGATAATAAAAAGGAGATTCTGGTCAAATGGCAGATTATAGAGCAATTATGGGCGTTAGTGAAGCCATCATGGGATTGTTACGTTCAAGTTATCGTCCTGATCTCTTCAACAATGAATTAGAGTTTAAGGTATTTACATCTAAAGACTTTACAAAGAATACTATTGCCAACGGTGCATCATTATTTATGTATCGTGTTTTTTGTAACGGTACTCATCGCCTGCCTGCGGGCCGGCTTCGATCAGACGGCCGGATGGATCAGACACAACTACCAGTAGAGCTTCATTTTTTAATAACTATATGGGGAAATGACGCTTCTCTCCAGAACACTCTGGTTGGGTGGATTATGCGCATACTGGAGGATACCCCGACTCTGCCGGCAGGCGTCCTTAATTCTGTTATACCCGGAGTATTTCACCCGGACGAGACAGTTGATATTTTATTAGCTGAACTGCGCACTGAAGATCTTTTCCGAATATGGGACGTTCTTGGGCTTAATGCCTACCAACTTTCAATTCCCTATGTTGCGAGAATCATAAATATCGAATCCATCCAACCACTTCCCAATGAAGATCATCCGCCTGTCCAAACACAGCAGATCAACGCTGCAGTATTTGATGGACATGCGCCAATTGGATCTTTAGTTCCTGAAGGGTCTTAAAACCTTGTATCAAATTCTTGAAACCATAACAAGCCATACGTGTCTGGGTATTCGTTTCTGGGACCCTGCCACGGGAAAGCAGATCCGTGATGATCTCTTGGTAACAGCTCGCCCTGCCACTGCCCCGTATCCTGTAAAAAAGGCCTTTTGCACACAATCCGGTATCTATGCCTTCAAAGGGTTGCCTGGCCTGAGAAAAATAGAACAAGGCTTTCACGAAGACTTGTCCTCTTCAAGTCCGCCTGGGCGAAGCGCTTTTGTCGTTGAAGTCCGGGATCAACACAGACGGTATGTGGATGCAGGTTTTAATGTTGAACTGCCCTTGCCTTATAAGGGGCTATATCTTTCAAATCAATCATCGAGCCCTCCGTTGTCTATTCCCAGAGGATTTAATTTGTACTCAAGCCTTTTGCGTACACCACCACCCATGTTTGTGTCGGTCCGTGGCGAGTTATTCGATTATTCGACTGGCCGGCCTGCAGCTCATGGGATGGTTTGCGTGCATACTGAAGATGGTTATCACTGGTATGGCTTGGCTGATGCCTATGGACGATTTGTCACATTAATGCCATATCCAACAATAACAAATGGTATCAGCAGATCCCCAGCCGAACATATCCGTAAATATTTTTACCAGCAGACATGGCAGCTATCCATCGAGATCCGTTACGCACCCTTTCAGGTACGATCATTACCGTATTCAGATTTAAAAGATTACAGTTCCATCCTCAATCAGGCTTGTGCTCAGATATGGTCTGAGTCTCCTGAAAGTGGCGGGGCTGCAATGTATATGAAAGACGTTCAGCTCCATTACGGTAAGGACGTCGTATTGAAAACTGCCGGTCTTTCAAAATTGATGGTGAGTCCGGCAGTCTCTCCACCATCGTAATAAACGGAGGATGAACTATGCCCGAATATTTATCACCCGGAGTCTTTGTTGAAGAAGTAAGTTACAGGCAAAAATCCATAGAAGGTGTCAGCACCAGCACCACCGGCTTTGTGGGACCCTGCGGATTTGGCCCTGTCTTTGATGAACCTGCCCTTCTCACCAGTTATTCTGATTTTGAAAGGATCTATGGGGGGATGGACAAACTAAAATTCGAAGATCATGACAATACTACTAACAACTTTATTGCCCATGCGGTACAGGCTTATTTCAGCGAAGGGGGGAAGCGGCTATACATCGCCAGGGTTTTTGAACCAATCTCAGGCGCTTATCCGCCGCCTGAACGTACATCAGCCACTTCGACAAGCGGTAAATGGTCAGATGGTCATGCCCGATGGGAGCCGTTGACTTCACCAATGGGGGATATTTTTTTAAAAGCCCGCCATCCGGGGAAGGCTGGTAACTTCAAGGTTTCTTTCTTGTTTAAATACGGACAGGATGCGCTTGACACATCTGATGCTGAAAATATTCTACTACGAGGCCTTGCTAATTTTTCCGTGGTATGGGCACGTACCTCTGAGGAAATGACAACCTCGCCGGTCGGGTCAGGTCAATTGTACTGGATAGAGAAATATTTCGATGAAACTCGTCACCGCGATACCTTCAGGTTGCGTCGTGATGATCCGGATGGGGACGCCGGCGAAGCACTGTCATTGGATCAGCTTGAGTCAGTACGGCCTGTCACCGTTACCGTTGCCACAAGCGGCCATTATGGTGATGATATCACTTGGGAAGATTTAAGTTTCCATCCCGGAAGGCAAAATGCCTTGACCGAGATTTTTGCAGTTCACCCCGCCAAACGCAGTATCTCCCTATATGTCCCTCTTGTTTTTGAAACACAACTGAAGAATGGCGCCGCCATTGCCGAAGCCCTCATGAATCAGGCAAATATTGTTGACAATACCCCCATCAACAGCAACCTGAACAGTTCCCGCAGCGCTCTGCGGACTATGCAGGTGCAACTAACAGGGGGAAATGACGGCAATCAGCCGGATTCAGGAGAATACCAGGGTACAGAATCACAGGGTATGAAGAGCGGACTTATGGCCTTTGAAGATCTGGAAGATATTTCCATAGTCGCTGCTCCCGGATCCACCTTTGATTACACTGCCGTATCGGGCACGGATATTGCCGAAGCCGTAATGCGTCAACTCATCACACATTGTGAACGCATGCGTTATCGGGTCGCAATACTCGATTCGGTCAATGGGAATCTTCCAGGAGATATTCGCGCGCTCAAAGCCAAAATAGACAGCACCCGGGCCGCTCTCTATTACCCCTGGATTCGCATATTTGATCCAATTACTGAAACAGAAATTCTCAATCCCCCCAGCGGTCATATGGCCGGAATATATGCGCGCAATGATATTGAGCGTGGCGTTCATAAATCACCGGCTAATGAAGTTGCCCGCCTTGCGCTAGGTTTCGAGATTTTATTAAACAAGGCCCAACAGGAGGTATTAAATCCTGAGGGGATCAACTGTCTGCGTTTTTTCGAAGGCAGGGGGTTTCGTATATGGGGAGCCAGGACGGCAAGTTCGGATCCGGAATGGAAGTACCTCAATGTTCGCCGTTACTTTGCTTTCCTTGAGCGCTCTATTGAAAAAGGAACACAATGGGCTGTGTTTGAGAACAACGGAGAGACATTATGGACCAATATTCGGCAGACCATTGAAGATTTTTTGTTTAATGAATGGAAGGAAGATCATTTGGCTGGCGCAGACCCTAAAGAAGCCTATTTTGTGCGCTGCGACCGGACCACCATGACGCAGAATGACCTGGATAATGGTCGTATGATTTGCCTTGTTGGCGTGGCCCCGTTAAGACCAGCCGAGTTTGTGATCTTTCGTATTGGACAAAAGACCCTTGATAATCGCTAAAAAACAAAGATAACAAAGGAGAAAAGCGATGACACGACCAAAGAATTATCCATATTCACAGTTTAATTTTCTGGTGGAATGGGATCAAATGGACGGGACGACATCCCAGGCCGGTTTCCAGGAAGTGTCTGGTTTGGGAATGGAGATCACTGTTGCAGAATATCGTTCCGGAAACCACAAGACAAACGAGCCGATAAAGGTAACCGGCACCGCAAAGACGCCTGATGTGACCCTGAAGCGAGGCGTTATCGGTGCAGTGGAGTTGTATACATGGATCGATGCTGTCCGCAACGGTAAGCAGGATCAGCAAAAAACCGTACGCATAACCTTACTCAGCGAATCCCGTGAGAACGTATTACGTTGGATCTTAAAGTCCGCTCGCCCTATGAAATACACCGGCCCATCTTTTAACGGCAAAGGTACAGATATGGCCATAGAAGAATTGACACTCTCTGCTGAACGTATTGAGATGGAAGCTGCCTAACCTATGAAATCTTCGCCTCTTTTTCCGGGCATCTACTTTGAGGTGCCTCATCCGCCAGTGAAAAACAAACTGCCGCGTATGGATATTGCTGCCTTTGTTGGTTTCGCGGCCAGCGGGCCATTGCATACGCCGGTTGTTGTGGAAGATATGATCCAATTCAGGGACATTTTTGGAGAAGATATTCCGTTAGCCTGGGATACTGAAAAAGGACAGGTTGTAAAAAACTATCTGGGCTCAACCGTTGAGGCTTTTTTCCGAAATGGCGGTCTTCGCTGCTGGATTGTGCGCGTGGCGGATGAAAAAAGAGCCAGTAGCTATCGCTTTACACTCCCCGGCGTTCTTCAAATAGGAGCGTCTCAGATTAAATCTGTAAAACTTGCTGCTCGAAGCCCGGGGAACTGGTCCAAAAATCATAGAACCAACACAGTGTTAGAGATTAACCAGCTTCAGATAGTAACTCAGACCCTTTCAATCGACAATCAGGGTTGGTCAGCAGTGGTGCGGTCTCCGGCCGTTCAGGTCGAGACGGGTGATCTCCTGAAGATATCTCTAACGCCACATGATCCGTCATTCTATGTGTTTGTGGATACTGTGTTTATGGAAGAAAATGGTACCCGTCTTTCAGGCACCAATGGGTTTCTGTGTTTTGAAAAAGCCTTTTCCAGCCCGCCTGCAGAAATCGTTCAACCTCTGGAATGGCAGGATTGGTGTCTGTGTCCACTGGCGGATGCTGATGTGACTGCATACAGCAGTGGGGTGTTATCGCAAACACAATCGCAGATCCAACTTCTACGCTTCGAAATTCAGGCCTGGAAGGGCAGTGTCCTGACCCAGCGCATTGGTAATGTAACCTTTCATCCATCACACCCCAGGTTTTTTGGCAATTTGCCCTCTGATAAGCAATTATATGCCCGCCACCAAGGAAAAATTCAACCTGTCGATGGTCTTGAAAAGCAGCTTTTTGTGGAACAGGCCAATCAATCATCACGTTTTCCTTTTTGTGCATCTGAAGAGCACACATCTAAAGCTTATAATGGTTCCCGGAATTATTTACCTTTGGGGATGGGCCTCTTAACCAGGATTGATGAAATCAAAGGGCCTGTTTCAGATGATGATGATGTTCCGGATCCACAATTATTTATGGAACAGGACGGTCTTCAGGAATTTCACAGCGGTTTGTTTCTTGATGATAAGTTCATCTCGGCAGGTTCCTCTATCCTGGGCCAAGAAATCGAACAACACCTCTATTGGGATGATACGACGTCCGGGTTGCATGGCATCTACAGCCTGTTTCCTGTCCAGGAAGTTACCCTGATCGCCGTACCGGATGCCATACACAGAAAGTGGGATCGAATCGCTCCAAAATTACCCAATCCTTTTCCTGCACCGGTACTGGAAAAGATCCGGACAACGCAAGAAGAGAATGTAATTTTACTTCAATGGTCCCGGGTAGAACGTGCCATCGCATATATCATCGAACAAGACCGCTCAAAAGATTTTAAAAGTCCAATCGCATATTGTATCCGGAATGTTTCTCAACCGGTTGCAGGTGAAACCCAAGAGCTGTTGTCTGAGCCTGAAACATCCCACCGGGTCTCCCTTGAATCAACCTGTGAAGGTGTCTTTTTCTTCCGTGTTCGAGCCAAGCTCCTGGGAGAAGTCAGTCTTTGGTCGAATACCCGAGCAAAAATCATCCCTGAAAGCGCCTTTTTGGAGTGTTGTACCGCATCACCGGAGTTATGGAATCTGCAGCTGATATCAAATGATGACAGCAGTCCACCCGGAAAGGTAATCCTGTCCTGGACCTCAATGGATAATCGTGAAGATGCCCTTGCCCTTGTAGAGAAATTTGAACTGCAACAGGCAAATGATGCTGAGTTTAACTCCGTAAAGACTATAGATAACGGAAAAGATCAATCCATTGAGATTAAAGAACAACCCGATGCGGTTTTTTATTTCCGGGTGAGGGGGAGACGGGGAAATTCAACCGGACCGTGGTCCAATATTGAACGTCTGGGTCCATCCACCCTTAGCAGGATGACACTGCAACCCCTGTCACAATTCGAGCATGATGAGGTGCTCGATGTTCATCGTGCCCTGGTTCGTCTATGTAAAGCACGCGGTGATCTGATGGCCGTACTCGGCCTTCCGCGTCATTTTCGTAAAAAGAATATTATGGCCTATCTGGCGGATTTTCTGCCAACGGCCAGTCCGGTGTCCAAAGCGACATCAGGCGTACCTGGTCTCACTCCGGGGGAGAATGACTCTCTTGGCTTTGCCGCCCTCTATTATCCCTGGCTTGCGCTTAAATCCCGAACCTTTGATTCTTTAAAACGAACAGCAGATCCATATCAGCCCCCCGATGGCGCCATCACCGGGCTAATGGCCAGGCGCGCCTTGGAATATGGCCCCTGGTCCGCGCCGGCCGCAGCAGTTCTGGAAAACGTAGTAGCCCTTGAGCCTCCTGTCGCCCAGGCGCATTGGGAACAACTGCTGCGCGTCCACATCAATGTTATTCATAACAGATCAGCAGGCTTTATGCCATTGAGTGAGGAGACCCTCAGCTTTGAGGACCAGCGTCGGTATATACATGTCCGACGTCTTCTTATTCTGTTGCGTCGCCTGGCCTTACGCGAAGGTCAAACGTATGTATTTGAGCCAAACAGCGATGACTTTCGCGATCGTGTCAGGAATCAATTTGAGGCTTTGCTTGAAGGACTCTATAACCGTGGCGCCTTTTCCGGTGTCACCACAGATAGTGCATATAGGGTCGTTACAGATGAATCTGTCAATACAAATAGTCAGATTGACCTTGGTCGTTTTATAATGGAGATCCATGTTGCGCCTTCTCAGCCCCTTAAATTTCTAAAAATCAGGTTGGTGCAATCCGATTCCCAGGGTATGTTTTTACAGGAGCTGTAAATGGCCCAGCTTTTTACCACTTTTAATTTCAAGGTATTACTGCACTTACCGAATCAAAAGGACCTGTGCGAGGCCGCGTTTTCCGAATGCAGCGGCCTGGAAATGAACATGGCGCCTAAAACCATTCGTGAAGGCGGCAACAACGGTCGTCAAATACACCTGGCCGGCCCGGTCAGTTTTGGCCAGCTCTCACTCAAGAGAGGCATGACCTCATCCTTTGACCTGTGGGAGTGGTTTGACAAGGTACAGCAGCAACGTAATCTGCGCGCATCAGGAGAAATCCATCTTCTATCCCCATCAAGGGAAAAAACGGTTATTTTTAAACTGAGCGGATGCCTGCCCGTAAAGTTGAGAGCGCCTACCCTTAGTGCCAAAGATGGTCAGATTGCCATTGAAGAGATGCAGATCGCCTATGAACATCTGCGTATTTTAAAACCAAACCGTTAAATGGAAAAACGATGCCCCTGCCACCATTAGTAAAAGCCGTTCTCCAGGAGATAACACTTGGCCAGGACAGCACCAATCAAACCCCGGCCCATGAGGTAGAGGTTCAGTTTAATCCAGAGACCCTCAAAGTCTCCTTCAGCAACCAAATCGCCAACAGCGGGCAAACGGGCGGTTCCGCTATTCAATTTTCCGGGCGGGGCACTACAAATCTCTCCTTTGATTTATGGTTTGATATCACCGACCCGAATATCAACGAGTCTTACCGGGAAATGACCGACGTGCGGGAAATTACCAAAGAGGTAGCTCATTTTATGATTCCTAAAGACACAGGCTTGGGTCAACAGGCCCGTTTTGTACCTCCTGGTGTACGATTCTTATGGGGACGATTTTTATTTGAGGGTGTCATGGTATCCATAAATGAAACCCTGGAGTTCTTTTCTGAAGATGGAAAACCCTTACGTGCCGGCCTCAGCATAAGCCTGACGAAACAGGAAGTGGATGTTAAATTTGGAAATCAGAGCGCCAACAGCGATTCAGCAACAACTCCCGGGACACAACCCATGGACAATACACAGCAGGGTGAACCTATTCAGCGCACTGCCGCACGCAAAGGCCAGGCAGAGCAATGGCAAAACCTGGCCTTGCTCAACCATATCGAAAATCCGCGCCATATCCAGCCGGGAACGGCGCTTAACCCTATAAATCGACAAACAAGGAGCATTTCATGGCCGTGATAATCAATGACTTAGAGGTAGTGACTGCAGGGCAGACTGAGGATAGCTCCCGGAGCGTCCCTGTTGACCAAGACACGCAATCATCTTCCGGTGGCCAACAGATCAAGCCGTTTGAAATGATTCTAATTCTTCAGCAGCAGGCTCAGCGTTATGAACGTATCAGACCCCATTGAGGCTTAAGCATGAATGATTTGGACGTTACATCTTCGCAATATTCTGCCCGACCAAGAATATCCATACAGGGACAAAATCGGCAGGATCTTTCTGATAGTGTCACCTCTTTATCCGTGCATGAGAGTGACGATGGTATTTACCGGTGCGAAGTCTCTTTTGTAAACTGGGGAGAGAACCATCAAAGAGTAGATTTTCTTTACTTTGACCGGGAAAGTTTGGATTTCGGGCACGAACTTACCATTGAAATGGGGGAAGGAGATACTGAGGCCGAAGTATTTTCCGGACGTATTACCGGTATTGAGGGCCTTTTTCTTCAGCAACGATCACCGGAAATTTTAATCCTGGCCGAAGACCGGCTGCAGGACTTGCGAATGGTGCGCCGTACGCGCACATTTGAAGACGTCTCAGTAGATGATGTGATTCAGCAGATTGCCGGTGAATATGGCCTTCAAGCAGATATTGATCTGGACAGCCCGACTTACCGCGTCCTCGCCCAAATGAACCAAAGCGATCTGGCCTTTATCCGGGAGCGGGTCCGGGAAGTGGATGCCGATATCTGGATTGAAGGGGATACCTTAAGGGCGCAGTCAAAGGCCAGACGCAACAACGGCGATTTCTCACTTCGTTATCAGCAACGATTAAAAGAGTTCTCCGTGTTGGCCGACCTGTCCCATCAGCGGACTCACCTTGCCATAGGTGGATGGGATATAGAGGCTAAGGAGACGCTTGAAGTAGAAGTAGAAACAGCCGCTATTCAACCTGAACTCAATGGCGGCCGGAGTGGCGGCGAAATTCTGGCCGCCAGTTTTGGGAGACGAAGGGAGACTGTGGTGCATTTAGCACCGGCTTCCACTGACGAAGCCCGGACCATGGCAGATGCCTATTACAGGAAAATGGCGCGTAAATTTGTCAGTGGCCGGGGAATTGCCGAGGGGGACGGCCGCCTGCGGGCAGGCGCCCATGTTACCCTGGAAGGCATTGGCAGCCTTTTTAATGGCGCTTACTATATCAATGCCGTTCATCATCTTTTTACATTGCAGCAAGGATATCAGACCTTTTTTTGGGTGGAACGGGCCGGATTAGGAGCAAATTAAATGATGTTTCAACCATCAGTACAAAATATGTTTGATGAGAGACTCCCCAGGGGATATGGCGGCAGTTTTTACGGGGTCTATTCCGCCATTGTTTCTGATATCAACGATCCCGATGGACAGGGCCGTATCAAAGTTCGTCTTCCATGGTCTCCTGACGGCGAAGGAAGCGCCTATGAAGCATGGGCGCGTTTGGCCACAATGATGGCCGGAACCAACCGAGGTTCCTGGTTCATCCCTGATGTGGACGACGAGGTGCTGGTTGCCTTTAACGCCGGTAACCCCCGGCATCCCTATGTCATCGGGGCCTTGTGGAACGGTCAGGATGAGCCGCCCGAAACCATGGATGCCGGCGGTAACAACTATAAAAAGGTCATTCGTTCCCGTAATGGCGTAAAGATCACCATGGACGATACGGACGGCACGGAAAGCCTCACAGTGGAAACCCCGGGTGGCCAGCGGATTCAGCTTAAAGACGGTCCGGGGACTGTCGAAATTCAGGACAGCAATGGGAATTCTGTAAAAATGGAACCCTCAGGTATGACAATCAACGCTTCAGCCAAATTGACCATCAACAGCAGCCTGATTGAGTTGTCTGCCGGAATGGTTACGGTCAACGCCGGCATGTCTCGATTCAGCGGCGTGGTTCAAGCGGATACGGTCATCACCAACAGTCTCATAAGCGCCTCACAAACGCCTTGCGCGGGGAGCATATGGTAGCATTGCTTAAAAAACATAATATTCGGTGGCTGGCGCCCCAACCCATGTGGAACAACCATACAAGGGGTATTCTGGGAACTTTGGATCCAGCCTTTGTACGTCCGACCATATTGCGCTTCAATAGCGACCTATTTATGGATGAACTGATCTCTTTGATGGCACATCAGCCGGATAGCCTTGGTGAATGGGAAGCTCGGCCTGAAACCTGGCGCCGTCCAATGGCTACGCCACCTGCAGCTGCAAACCTGCAGGTAATAGCCCCCATTTCAAACCGGTCCAGGCAGATCGCCCGGGACACACTCCCCTCCCCATCGTTTATAGGTGATATTTCATCGGATTCTTCCAGTGAAGAAGAGCCGCCCTTACCTTTGAAACTCTACCAGCCTGCCCACCAACGTTATTACTTGATCACGGCAGCCCTGGTATGCCGTCAGCGGGGATTACCCGATCGTTTTGTAAACCATGGCAATCAGGAGAAAGTCAGTTTTGTCATACGTCGATGGATCGCTGATGATACCACCAAGGCAGGTCCCTCCAAGCCGGACGGAATCAACACCCATGAATACGCCTATGTCAAAACTGCCAATGGTTATGTCTGGAAACGACTGAACCTAAATGAATATAAAGTGATTCAACAGCAGGAAGAACGACTGCCTCTGTTTCCCGTCAACTACAAAAGCCGGCCCAATACCCGCCGTTTACTGGCCGGAATGATTCCAGTGGGTAATCGAGAGGCTTATCTGTCTGCGGAAAAGGAACCAGACAATAATACTGATTCCGGGAATTTAGACACTGCTCAAACCTCATCTGATCCGAGGCGACTGCTTTTTGAAGCCCAGGTCACAGCACCATGGAAGGCGCTGGTGGAGCAGGCTCATACTCTGGAACTGCAATTATTACCTGATCCGCCAAACCCAACTCCTTCCGAGGGTGAAAAAGTTACAGCTAAAAATAATTTTGCAAGCCGGATAACAAGTATCCGGGAACAGATCCAGACCGGTTCGTGGTATGTCCTTCTTGATTTTACCCTATTTCTTAAGAAGCATCTCAAAACCGTCTGGCAAAATCTCATAGGAGATTCTTCTGCTCCTACCCTCTCTATTGCTGAAAACAAACTGGCGACTGCCATACGTTCTGTGACCATACCGCCTGAATTGGCATCGGACCTTTACAATGCGCTGGATGAAGATGTGCAGGATTTCTATGAAATAAAAATAAATTTAGTTGATGCCCTTTCCGACATTTTAAATTACGCTTCAGGCCTTGAGGACGCGCAAATCTCCTTTAACGCTAAACAAAGCACTGATCCGGAAGACAATAAATGGCCCGATTTCCTATTTCCCCTGGCAAATCCGGCCGTATCAATTGATGCAGGAACCGCTGAAATAGAGGAAAATGTCAACCTGGCTGTCCCGAGTCCCACAACAGATGAGGATGTATCAGATCTTTCAGGTATTGATGTGAAACTCTCTCATATTGATGAGCTGGCCAACCTGGTTGAAGCCTGCCTGGAGGAAGAGCCGGATCAGCTGTTTGCCGAATTGGAGGTCCCCAATATGTCCTGGGACAACCGGGATGCCTGGTTTGTGATTCGCTGTGTTTATGAGCGCCCCAATTGCGGTCCCCTTAATCCACCGGCAATCAGTGAACCAACCCTCCCTTTTCAGATGGCCTCATTTTTTGATCCTGATGCACCTGCCCGTCCTATCCTCATTCCCATGCCCGTGGATGTTTCACCGGCAGGCCTGCGCAAGTTTAAAAAAAACGCCACCCTAATGATGTCCGATATGCTCTGCGGAAAAATTAAAAGTATCCGCAAGATAACCCTTGCAGATCTCGTACTCTCGGTTCTGCCATGGCCTTTTCATAAAGATCTGCCAAACATGGGTGATACAGGCCCGTGCAAAAAAGGTATAAGCAATAATTTCGGTATGTTCTGTTCTTTTTCTATCCCCATTGTTACCCTGTGTGCCCTTATTTTACTGATTATAATCGTTCAGCTGTTTGATTTTATTTTCCGTTGGATTCCATATCTGTTCATCTGTTTTCCCATTCCGGGGTTTGGAGGAAAGAAAGACTAATGGACCAGGGACGCATGCTTGGCAGGGGCATACACTTTCCCCCGCGCCTTAATGACCAGGGGCGATGGTCATGGTCGGAAGGTGAAGAAAATATTCGCCAGTCTATCCGCATTATATTGCAGACAGAACCTTTAGAGCGGATCATGCTGCCTGAATTTGGGAGCGGGTTGAAACGCATGTTGTTTCAACCCAACGTGACAACGACCCATAATTTGATCGAAGAGATGATAAAACGGGCGCTGGGACGCTGGGAACCTCGAATAGCCCTGAGTTCTGTTAAAGTTGTTGAAGATTCCAATGACTTCAGCGCAGCAGTAGTTTCCATCCATTACACAGTAGTGGCGACAAAGAAGAAGGATCAAATACAATTAAGAATGGTTTTGAAAGGGTAGGGAGATATAAAAAATGCCATTACCACAACCTGAATTTGATGGCCGCACATATCGGGAACTGCTTAACGAGGCCATCGCACGAATTCCCGCGCACAATCCTGAGTGGACCAACTTTAATGATACCGATCCCGGGATCACATTACTGCAACTCTTTGCGTTCATGTCCGAAAGTATCATCTATCGTGCTAATCTTATTCCGGAACGTAACCGCCAAAAATTTCTGCGTCTTCTGAGACTGCCCATGCGCCCGGCTTCAGCAGCCAAAGGCCTTGTTACCTTTCAGAATCCACGCGGCGCATTGAAGGTTTTCACCCTGAATGAAAATATACAGGTATCTGCCGGCAATGTCCCGTTCAGGACCGAAAACGGTCTGGATGTGCTTCCCGTTGAGTCGAAGCTCTACTATAAACGCCCCTTATCCGAGGCGCAGAGGGCCGAGGTTGAAGATCTTTACCGTCAACTTTATGCCGCCTATGATCTGACCGATACAGAGCTTGATTTCTATGAAACCACGCTTTTTGAGCCGGCTGTCAGTGGGGTTACGGTTCGCAATCTGGATATTTCAAGGCAGACTAAAGACGGCGCTTTGTGGGTAGCGCTTTTAGCAAGGCAGGGAGAAAAATTGGATACCGTAAGGGATCGGATAAAGGGAAAAATATTATCACTGGGAATACTTCCGGCCCTGGACGAAGAGGGCGGTGTTCTTTATCCCCTGGGACCGGCGGTCCGGGAGGATCAATCCAGTCTGAGTTTTGAAATTCCCAATGCCGAGGATGATCGCATACGCTTTACGCCCCTTACTCCGATCCTTGACCATGATCCGCTGGTTCAGCCGGGAATCGTCAAACTGACGTTACCTTCTGACCCTGAGAAACTTAAGGTCTGGACGGAGGGTCCGTTAACTGCCGGAGTTGGCAATCGACCGCCCTCCCTGGAGGAAACCGATGAAATCAACCGATTAATCACCTGGATTCGCATCCGTGCGTCTCATATTGATACGCGCGAAGAAGCAACTAGCCGTCAACGCTCTATAAATTTAAGCTGGGTGGGCATCAACGCTGCCAACATTATTCAGCGTACCCATGTGGCAGCCGAACAGCTTTCAAAAGGTACTGGTGAACCGGATCAGATATTAACCCTGACAAATACACCGGTGATCAAGGACACACTTCAACTGACCATCAATGGCGAAACCTGGAACGAGATCGATGATCTTTCGGCAGCATCTCCCGAAGTGCCTGTGCGCAGTCCCCGCCTTGTTTCTGACTATAATACAGATTCGGGCATTGAGAGCACATCAAGTAAAGTCTATACCCTGGACACGGAATCCGGAGAAATCCGTTTTGGCAACGGCGCCCATGGCATGCGCCCGCCCAATAGTGCCCTGATACAGGCTGCATACGATCACGGGGGCGGCAGCCAGGGTATGGTAGGGATTAATACAATTATTAAATCCAATAACCTTCCTTCGGGTATCAAAGTCGCCAACCCCGTACCCACCTGGGGCGGCAGCCAGGCTGAAACCGTGACCGAAGCCGAACGGCGGATTCCCGGGATATTTCGTCACCGCGACAGGCTGGTTGCCAAGCAGGACTATATCGATATCGCGAAAAGTACTCCGGGCATTGATCTGGGCCGGGTAGAAGTGCTGCCCCTGTTTCATCCCAAACTTCCCAGGCAGACATCCGATGGTGTAGTGACTCTAATGGTTATTCCCCAATTTGATCACATTCATCCCAATGCGCCCCAACCGGATCGGCTTTTTCTGGAAACGGTCTGTGCCCACCTCTCTCCCAGACGCATCCTGACCACGGAGCTGCATATCCGCGGTCCGGAATATCAGCCGATATGGATTTCTGTGGGCATTGATACGGTACCTGGATTTGATCCCGCGCCTGTACGTGAAAAGGTGAAAACAGAGGTTGAGAATTTTGTAAGTCCCCTCAGCGGAGGTTTTGAAGGGCAGGGCTGGCCCCTTGGAAAGACCGTTGACTCACTTGAAATAATGGCTGCGGTAACACGTGTTTCAGGTGTTGCCAAAGTCAATGGCCTGCGTCTGGGCAAATCAACGGACGCTGAAATCAATGAAGTGATCATCGAAGGCCTTGCACTTCCCCAACTGATGAAGGTGGTCGTGATAGAAGGAGATGCGCCTACTCTTGAGGAGATTCGGGGCGACATGGAACAATCAACCCAGAATGGTGAGGTGCTCGATACCAATGTTGTACCTGTGCCTGTCATCCCCCCCCAGTGCTGATAATAAACAATGGATGTTAATCAAACCAAATATCACCTTGTAAGCGGTGAGAACGACTGGTTGCCTCTTCTGGCTGCCCGCACAGACTCACGGCTTTGGTGGGATAATGAGAGCCAAAGCGTGCTGCTGGCTCCCCAGGGTATATGCCTGCCGGATCTTTCTGAAAGCGGGGGGCTGGAAATAAGCGACCGGAGAGGCTCTTGTTTTGATCATTACGGTAATGTCTACTGGATCGATAAAGAGGAAAAGAGCATTATTTTCCGGCCTTATGCCACACCTGATCAGTCGAAAACCTTCTGGTCAGTTTCCCAATTACACACTGTCTGTGACAGGGAAGGCAAGCCTGGCGATTTTAAGGGATTGGCAACCGATGACATTTCATCCACCCCTTTGTTACGCGGTCTGACTGTCACTGCCCAGGAGTATCTTGTGGCAGGCACCCATGATCCCGCAGGTCTGCTGGTTTTTGACCTCCATGCCGGTGGACCTCCCAGCCGGCTTCGCTGGCCGGAAAAAGTGCCCTTTGAACCTTATGATCTTTCAGCAGCCCCTGACGGAGGCCTCTGGATTCTGGATCGCGGCATCAATTCAGGAATTTCCCGCCTGTGGCGGATGGACCGTTTTTTTCAGGTGATGCCCTGCAGCGGATTGTATGATGAGCTTGAATCGGCTGCAACCCCTCTTTTTCACCCGGTTGGAGAATCACCAGGCCAGCGTTCTGCGCGCCTTTTCCCATCCGGTATTCGCCTGGATTTAACTATCCCTCTGCCCATACAGGAGCCGGTAGCTGTTGAAAGTCTGCCTGACGGCTCTGTGCTGGTACTGGAAAATGGGATTGGCGCGTTCAATTCAGTTGTACACTACTTCCGGAATGGCCTGGCAGTGGATCATGTCTCCCTGGATGAGCAGGTAATCGGAAACCTGCTGAGCAATCCACATATTTTTGGTCATGATATGGTGTTTAAATCATCCAAAGCAGGGGCTGGAACAGATGTGCAAGGCGCGTTGTATATATCTGCATCAAACGGGACACAGGTATTCGAGTTTTTATTGCTTGCCGGCAAAGAACAACTCTCCCTGACGCTTCAGCCACCCCTTTTGCCCATGCGGGAATACAGCGGGAAAGCATTGATTGAGTTTCAAAATACGATCTATTACGATTTCAAAGAGCGATGGCTTCCGGTAACCGAACAGCCCCGCCGCCGTTTCTTAATTCAGGGCGAATTACAGGGACTGGTAAAGGACGGCAAAGAGCCGGATTGTATCTGGCACCGCCTCCTGCTGGATGCCTGTATTCCCGAAGGCACAAAAGTCACCATACAGATCCGTACATCCAACCATAGGGATTTGCTTTCGACCGAACCCTGGCAGGAGAGAGAACCCGATCTCTATCTACGCAAAGACGGCTCGGAGATTCCTTTTCATCGCCCCTTTGAAAAAGACAATTTCCACTCACCAGGTGTCGGTACCTGGGAGGTGTTACTCCAGAATGCCAGGGGTCAATTCATCGAAATCCGAATGGTCCTTCAGGGCACCGGCCGCGCCACACCCTATATTCGCGCTTTACGCATTTATTATCCGCGGTTTTCATACCTTGCCCACTATTTACCATCCGTATACAGGGATGACACCCAATCAGGCAGTTTTCTTGATCGTTTTCTTGCCAATGTTGAAGGACTTTATACCTCTCTTGAGGGGCGTATTGAACGCTTCGAAGCACTTCTGGATCCGCGGTCTGCTCCCAATGCGTATTTGACATGGCTGCTGGGATGGTTGGGCGTTATAGATGATCCCGCCTGGGATGCCCAACGACGGCGCCTGTTTCTTGAGCATGCCGAACTGCTCTACAGATGGCGGGGAACTCAAATCGGTCTGCGCGCAGCTATTCGGTTAAGTATAGACGAGTACCCGGATGCCACCATCTTTGATGAGCTAAAGGACTCGAAAGAATATCGCCTTGGTACTTTAGGCGGCCATAATATACGCATTGTTGAACAATTTTTGGTGCGACGGTTACCTGGAATCGGTAAAGGGGATGTAAGCGACAGGACCCTTTTAAGATTCACATTAGGAAAAGAACCCTGGGCGCCATCTCATGGTCCTAATGCACTTCATCAAATGTTCCGAAATTTTCTCACCGCTCTGTACAGGGACCCTGTAACCACGATTACAGATATTGACACCATCGAGAAAATCTGGGGAACTTCTCCAGACCAAATCCTGTTCCCTCCGACTCTCCCGGATTCTGAGGCCGGAGCTCGTGATTGGATGCATTTTACCCGTGACATAATCGGTTTTACCTATGCCCCTGTAACAACGGAAGATGCCCCTTTTTTTCAAGAGTTTTTAGCGCGGCGTTATCGCCGGATTAAGTTGCTTAATATGGCATACGGACAGACAGATGAAAAAGGCTTTAACACTATTTCACTGCCTGCTGAATTACCCCATGTTCAGCAGGCCCTTGTAGACTGGATCGAATTTGTTTCACTGGCTGTTCCCATTCAGCGCAATGCCCATCGGTTTAAAGTGCTGGTTCCTACCAGACTGGGAGAACTTCCCCAAAGCAGGGATCGTCGTAAAGCACGGGTTGAAGAGATCATGAAACTTGAAAAACCGGCTCATACGGATTTCGAGGTCGGCATGTACTGGGACTTATTTCAAATCGGCACTGCCCGTCTGGGGCTGGATACCAGTATAGGAGAAGGCAGCCGTTTTACAGCCCTTGTACTCGGTGAAAATTATTTAGGGCAGGCTTTTTTGTCTGCTTCCCATCCCTGGTGTGTTGAAAATCGTACCGTGACCGGTCGTGATCGACTCACTACAGATCATACATGGAGAAAATAAATAATGAGCGAATTTACTACCTATTATCCGGAATCCGGCAATCTTGAGCCAAATAAACGGGTTAACTATGTCCACGGCCTGGTCCTGGGTGTGGATGAGTTCCAACAGGAAGAACTCTATCTATTAGAGAAGCATAGGCTTCACCACCGTGGACTGCATGGCTACGGAACAGTCTACGGTCTGGCATTAAAAGTAGAAGATACGGATAGAGGGCCCCGGATTTTAGTCCGCTCAGGTATGGCTGTCAGCCCGCAGGGTCAGGAGATCTGTGTGCCCAAGGATCAGTGTGCGCAACTGAACCTTTGGCTGAGTCATAACAAAAGTGAGATTGAAACCGCCTTTGGATCGCCCCCGGAAGGCCCCATTTCTCTTTACATTGTACTGTGCTATACCCAGTGCCAAACTGATCTGGTACCTATTCCCAGCGGACCCTGCCAGTCCCTTGAAGAAACTACCGCACCAAGCCGGGTGGCAGATGATTTTATTTTGAAACTTACTGCAACACCACCGGAACAGACCGAAGATGAGACCATAAAATCATTTTTTGCTCTCTTGTCACAAATATCCGTCAGTGATGCTTCGCCGGGGCTCACACAGGAAGAATTAAATGATCTGGTTCGCTATGAGGCCGGGTTAACTTCCCCTCCTTTTTCTTCTCCTCCCGAACCTTACACCCTGCACCCGGACAATGCCCAAGCCTATCTTCGCAATGCCTTCGGCGTCTGGGTCACTGAGGTTCGCCCCCTGTTGATAGCAGGCCTTGAAAACTGTGCGTCTGCACCACAGGAAGAGAGCTGTGTGCTTCTGGGGCAACTTGATTTTGAAATCAACCTGATTGGCCAGGATTATAAAACCGCCGGAACCGTATCAATAGATCAAAGCCTTCGTCCATATCTATATTCCTCCCGTTTTATTCAGGAGGTACTTTTATCCAGGCTCTCAACTGCAACCCAAGCAGGTATTACTTCTCACAGTTCCCTTAGCGACCTTGAGACAGGAGATGATCACACTCAATACCTGCACACAGATGGCCGCAGAAGCCTGGGAGGCAACCTCGATGCCAGTAATAACAAAATTACAAACCTGAGGGATGCCACTGCTGACCCAGATGCACTCAATTTAAGAACCGCCGAAAACAGATTTGTTGCTGCCATGGCCGGCCCGTATACCATTGTCGCTGCCGGCCGATTTAGTGCCGAGGGAAAAACTATTGGGCCGGTCTATAATAAGCTTGAGGTAATTGATCAATCAGAGGATGGTGAATTTTTGATTTTTTTCGAAAATAAATATTTGAACCCCGACCGTAGTGACGACCCAGATCACACCTATATAGTGCGGGGAGCAGTCGAAGGGGAGAAGCCTGGAATATTTCAGGTTAAAGCCTTTGAGAAAAAAGGTATTCGTATCATCTCCGCCATCCCGGGAGAAGACAATAAACCTTTGGGATTTATGATAGAGGTCGCTGAAATCAATAAAAGATAAAAGATAATTCATTATAGCCGGAGAGAGCCATGACAACTGATTTACTCAACCCTGTGCTTTCAGAACTTAAAAATATTAATTTTTTTGAAGGCCGCCTGCTGACAGGCAGGGATTTACAGGAGCAGGAGGCTGCTAACTTCCTGCAACATTGGCAACTGGGCCGGATTTTAGGTTCAGGCATTGCAGAAGGTCTCGAAGTTTATATTGAGAAGGACGGATCAGATGGTACACCGCCTGTTTTAAAAGTCATGAAGGGTCTGGCCATCAACGGAAAGGGGCAGGTGCTGGAACTTGCCAAAGACTATACAATGGTTCGATTAGCTCGTGAACTATATATACCCGATCCGCCGGACAGTTATTTCAAAGAATGCGTGCCGCCGACCACATCCGTTGTCCCCAATGGTGCGGGGCTTTACATGTTTGTCATGTCCCCTGCAAAAGCGTATGAGGACTTTGCACCGAGGACCGGTCTTCAGACGGATGGGGCATTATCTGATTGCGGCAGAAGATACATTGTTGACGGAATTCAGTTTCGCCTTGTTGAATTTAATCCGACTACCCTTTCAGGTATACCAGATAACATAGTCACGGATCTGGAAGACCTTTTAACCGGAAAGAATCCGGCAAAAAAATCCGAACCGATCCGGTTATCTAAGCTACGTAATATTGCCGCACATTTATGCTTTGGTACTCAAGCACTTAATAGGTTGACGACTGATATAATTACCGCTAATAATGGCGGTCTTGATAAAATTGAAAACAATGCACTCGAGGAATTGTCAGGACTGGGGCTTTTTTCGGAATGTGATGTTCCGCTTGCGTTTTTATACTGGACTCTTGACGGATTAGCATTTTGTGACCTCTGGTCAGTTCGAAGACCTGTTGTATTTCCACAGAAAATTATCCATCCTCAGCGAAACAACATTTATCAAGCTGTGCGGCAGTTTCATGATCAGTTTTATTCGATTAGCAATATTGAAACCATTGAGATTTCGGATTATTTTCGTTTTTTACCTCCTTGGGGTCAAATACCTGTAAAAGAGCCTCAATATAATTCTTCATCAGGTATTGAACTTAAAAGATTATTCGGCTCTAAATATAATCGTCTCCCCTCAGTGATTGGTGCAGGTGAATTTAGTATGCTGCAAGAAGCATCTCTAAATCAAAATGCCCGGCATATAAATGATATAGATAGAATAGAAGTCTTTTATATTGCAGAGAATATCAAAGCATTATTTGAAGGAACAGAACAACAATTAATTGGTTTTTTTACTTTTAAAGAAATCAATATCTCATATTGTTCATCTATTAATGTAATTCGTGATAGTGCTGTTCTTAATAAAAGTTCATTTATCGCCTTGTTTGACTTCAGTTACCAGGCCTATCATGATTTTAGAAAAATAATTTTGTTGTTTGCACTATCTGCGGAAACACAACTTACCAGACAGGATTTCCTGGGATTAGAATTTATTGACCAGACTCTCTCAACCATATCCGGTATCTTATCTGGCTTAACCTCAGGTTGCATGAAAAATCATGAACTGTGGTTGAATTTTAAAAGATTTGCAGATCAGGAAAAAAAATTTGTAAATGCCTGGATAGACATCGTACTGGCTCAAGAGGATGGAGAGCGTTACCTGGATGAAATTTATGATCTTATGGTTGAAATAAAAAGTCTCATCGAGAGTGATATGTTTGAGGGTTTTAGAGGCCTTTTAAAATCACTTAATGATCATGATTTGTTTGCCGCGTATTTAGCTCAACAAAAAATCAACCAGCATTTTGTGAGGGAGATTGGGGTAGGTCCAAGAGGTGTGATCTCTATAAATTACTCAATTTCACCTGTCATTCCAGAGGAGGAGAATGGTAATACGGACATACTTGAACCTGGAGAAATTCTATTCGGTTTTACACTTAATGCTCGAGTGGATAGAGAGGCAACATTTTATCTCAAACCGCGCATCGAAGCCTTTGGTTGGGACGTTGACCTATGGGACGAAGAAAACCAGCAACCAAGGGTATCCGAACACATTACCATGCCGAAAAGCAACCACCTTCCTCATGGAGAATCAAGTGACATTTTTGTGAAGGTTAAAATCATGGATCTTGGAGAAACTACTGCTGAATTGATTTTTGATGTTGAAGAGGTATCTGGAGCAGGCGGAGTACCTATGGCAAGTGATACAGTAACTCTTGAGATGGGAATGGAAATTCCCAGACCTGATAATAGAGTTCTCGTCATATTGGATACATATGGTAATGCCATACCAAGAGAGAATGGAATAGCAATAGAAAGGGATAATGATTCAGTCGTACAGTTTGTTATCCGAGTTACAGTACCAGGTCATTTTACAGCTAATGTTGCACCCGCTGATGGTAGCGCCTGGACGACACTGGAACTGAGCTCAACAGAATTTGAGGCGCCGGAAGGCACCAGTTCGGACACCCCTTATAATAAGGTAGCTGCTGCATTAGTGAATCCTGGCGCAGCAGCGAAAAATACAGAACTCATTTTTACCGTTTCTTCTGAATCACAAGATATTGATCTCCCAATAGAAGAACGGTTCCGCTTATCGGTCTATATAGATTAATGCTTTTTGCTTAATGGTAAGGCAATCATTTATCTTAAGATCAGAAGTGGGGAAAGGAGCAAGAATGAACGGACATTATTTTTTAAAAAATTGGTGGTTTTGTCTGAAGGCATTTTTTCTGGGTTGTCTTCTGATTTATTTTATTGTTCTTTCCCTGGCTGGGAAAGCTTACGCTGCATCAGATATTTGTATTCCAACATATGACGGTGTCACTGGTCGTCCCACCATAGATGGAAATATTTCCGATGATGTTGGATGGACTAATGCAACCCGGGTCAATTTGGGAAGGGATGGCGGAGTGGAATACCGTGCCAACCTTCGTCTTTCCAAGGACAGTAACGCTGTTTTTATAGGTGTAGAAAGCAAAAGGCCCATAGGCGGAAGTGCCTCCATGGATTTACTCATTCTCAGAATTTATCCTCCGTTCGGACCCAAATGGCACATTCAATTACAACCTTTTGCAGGCGAGGGTGGTGCTGTCCAGGTCTGGTTACAGGATGAAGGCAGTTCGGAATGGATTAATAAAACTGTCAGCCCCGGTAACTGGCTTCATACAAAAATGGTCGCTGAAATAAATGGAGATATGTGGTTTTTGGAAATGGAGATCCCCCGAATTAATTCTCCAACACCCATAGATGTTCCAGACCCATTAGGTCCAGGAATTTATTTCGACCCAGGGGCAGTGTTCGGCTTTTATATCAATGTACTAAACAGTATGGAATACACCTTGCCTGCGACTACTATACAAGCTGCCTGGCCCAATGATGTTATCATTGAAGGAACGATAAATATAAATGATATGGTTGCTTTTGACTCTCATGTAGACCAAATGGCTGACGTTTCCCTCTCATCCCGGGATGCATGCACTGGCGTATCTCTGGACCGCCATGCCATTGGCACTACGAACATTCCCGACAGCAAGATAAAGCTTTACCAACCTGATGCAGGTTCCTTAAGCGATCATTGCCCCCCTTCACCAGAGCAAGGACTTCTGACAAATATTGAAAATGTTTTTAAGGCATTACCTGAAAACAATATGGCTACAGACGCTAAAGATGTATTCATAACTTATAAAATCGCGACCTGGGGAATACCTCCCCTTGATGATAAAGAGTGGTTTGAAATTGGCTCATCAGGGGAGCATGATATATCCCCGACCCCTTCTCCAATTCCTCTTGATACCTTTCATGTTCCCTGGGCTCCTACATATGATGAATCATGTACATTTCTTGAACACACCCATCAGTGCATGGTTGCAATCATGTCATCTACTGATGTAAACACCAGGTTTTTGAATGACAGTGCAAGACGAAATATGGATTTTGTCACAGCTTCTAAATTTGAACGTAGCGCTGAAATAAGTGCTGTCGGTTATGGTGTTCCACCGGAAGGACAAAATGATAAACATGAATTTTTACTATCCGTCAAGAAAACTATTCAACGTTATGAGAAAAGAGGCCGTGTTTATATTCCGGTCAGAAAAAAAACAACTGGATTGGCTACAGATAAAAATGTTGCCTCGCGCCGCCCTTCAAAGTCAGAATTAGAAGAATTGGTAGAATTAAGAAGATTAAACCCGGATATTGTTCCTATCCCCATGTCAGTTGCTGGAAACAATGTTCAAGAAGCTATGACCTGGATAACAAGAGGCTACCTCAAGACAGGCAATTATATCACCATTGGTAATAAACGTTTCTTGATTCTGCAGGATGTAGGTGGGTTTGGTTATGTTGTCTCTCATGATGGAAAGGTTGATGAGTGGGGCTCAACTTTAACCGGGAATGATCTTGAATCAATTCAAAAAGATACTTTGTATAGTATTTCAATACCGCCAGGAGAAATGCGGACAATTAATACTCGAATAGAGGCCATTCAACCCCGTAGTTTTCGAGGTTGTTTCGGTCTGTTTTAAAAATAGATATTGTATTATAACGACTACCTTTCCTTTTATACGCTGATGAGGCTGTACCCGCTATTGCCTTAGGGTACACTTTTGCCCGTATAGGATGCTTTTTAAACGGTTGTTGCTTTGGCACTCGCAGTGATCTACCATGGTCAGTTCAATTTCCTCAACATACGATGGCATATTATGACCACTTGACCAGAGGTTGGGTCCATACAGATGATGTTTTGTCACTCAGTATACATCCAACCCAATTATATCATGCTTTAGCAGGACTGCTTCTTTTCCTGGCCCTTAGTAAATGGAAGAGAAAATGGCCGGGTGATCGTCTAACCATTTTTTTGGCTCTTTATGGTTTCTTACGATTTCTGTTGCAATTTTTAAGGGGCGGTAGAACGATTGTTATTGGATTTTTAGACATCAATCAGATATTTAGTCTCATATTTATAATTTTTTCCTGCCTTTTGTGGTGGCGGTTGGGAAGAAGAAATAAAATTTCAACACCTTTCATCATGTCTGTTTTATCTTTGGCAAAATCCATTACACAAAAACGTTTAAAGTGGAATCAGGAACTATCACTCAAATAGCCAACCTAAGGATATGCAGTACGGATAGGGATTCCCCGGCACTGCGCCTGGCAGTAACCCGGCAACTGAGCGGTCTTGATATGAATCCTTCGGGATTACCGCCATCCTCTGTGTTTATTGTGCGAAAGCTTACAGATCCTTTGCCCGGAAGGATACGCTCTGATGTGCGAGGTGCCGGATTTGATCCAATGTGGGAGAATGCTTTACTGGAAAAGCTGGAGAGGTTGTCCCGCAACGCCCAACGACCCAGCAAGGGGCTCTTTTTTGGAAAACCGGATGCCGTGCTGTTTAATGATGAAGCAGAGCTTCTTGCATGCCTGCTTATCGATCTGACAAACGGACGTGCACATCAATGCTGGTGGTGGCACTCTTTTCTGAAAAATCAATGGAGGGATGTTGACAGATCCGGACAGGTTTGCAAATTTCTGGAAGACAAGCCCCACACCATCCCTTCAGTCCTGACCCTTTTGACAAATTGGCGTCAGGCACTTTCCGTAATTTCTTCTCTCTCACCGGAACATTCCTCCCAAATAACAACTTCAATGCTCAATGCCTTCGGTCTCAGGGATTTTGCTGAACGGCTTTCCAGATTGACATACAATGAACAGCCTTTTGGAAAAAGCGTCGTCAAAAAAACTGCACCAGATGGCGGTAATCCTGCCGGGCAATTGATTTCTGATGATACAGGATATTTCAGGGCATCCGATCCTCACTTTTCAGCATCATTTTTTCAAGAACCCTTGCTGAGCCCCCCCTGGGAGAAATTACTGGATCACTGGTCAATTCCCACGGGCCTGAATAATAAACAGGCCGCTCTGCTGGGACTGGCACTTATGCTCTACACCAGGCCGCAAGCCCTCCGGCACCCCGGTTTCCAGCTTGCAATGCTCTCCTGGCAGAAGGTATCATTCTCAGAAGAAATATCATTGGATGCCCGGAACCGTTTGTCTGAAAAAAGATATCAGGAGATACCCGGGCAGGAAGACCAACCAGGGCCTGAATTAATTTTTCCCCAATTAAAAAGTACTGATTTAGCAGGGGGCATAAGACAGGAGGGTAAAGGAGATCAAAAAACGGATATATCCGGAATGGAAGACATTACTGCTAAACAGCCTATCACAATCTCTGCCCCATCTGTCCAATTAAATTCACAAAAGTCTGTTCCCATCACTGAGATCCATTTTCCAGAAAAAAAGCTAAAAAGAACCTCGGATGAAAATAGCCGATCCTTTGAATCTAAAGAAACATCTTCAAAGATATTTTGGCCTGATAATGGAACGCCCACCAGGCTGGGGGGAATTTTATACCTCATTAATCTCATGGACAGGTTGGACATACCCGGCATCTTTGAATCCCATTGGGCGCTGGATTCCGGTCTCAGCCGCTGGGCCCTGCTGGAGTGCCTGGCACGGGCCCTGCTGGATAAATACATATGCCATTATAAAGATGACCCTATATGGGCCCTGCTGGCCGATCTTGATGGCCGAGACCCAGGAGATGCCATTGGAAGATCGGTAACAGATACGGGCATTTATCGCCTGCCGACCGAATGGCTGAAAACCATGGATTTGAAAGAGCATACCTGTCTCTGGGCAACTTCCTGCAATTGCTTGAGAATCTGGTATGGCTCAGGATTCCTTCTGGTTGAGGTCCCCTGCCGACAGGGCAACCCGGTCGATCAGGCCATACATGAATTGCGGGCTTATTTCCCTCTGGCTTCGGACAACAGATTAACCCGGGCGCCCTTTGGTAAAGCGCCTATAGGATGTTGCAAGCGTCTGACAGCACAGGGTATCCACGTTGATCTCAGTCAATGGCTATCCCTTGTAATCCCGGCCCTGGGTAAAATAATACAGATGTTTCTTAAGCTGCCTTCATCTACCAGTCATACCCTGGCCAAAAATCTCTTTACCTGCCCCGGTCAATTCCATGTCACCACTACTCACATCGATTTTGTTACCGACATCAATAATATCTTTATTTCTATCCGTGCGGCAGGTCTGGATAGAAATCCCGGGTGGTTGCCCGAATGGGGCCGGGTAGTGAAATTTCATTTTTTATAACGGCCATGGGCCGACCTGACATACCAGCTGCCAGGCACAGCCCACAACAAAGTTTAAAAGATCTTAGTAGCTTACCCAGTCTTTTATATAAAAAACGGACAGTTCAATATGACGAAAAAAGATAAATTGTATTTCAGTCATGTATCGCCAGGTACAGCCGGCCATTTTGTTATTTATTTATATGCGGCGATCTATCGCCTGATGAACCAGATCCGCCGGTTGAGCGAAGTTGGCGGGAGTTCATTGGAAGAGGTATTCGAACGATACCCTTTTCTTGGCGAGTATTTTAATGAGATGAGATCATACATGCCCCGAAATATCAGCTGGGATGAGGCAACTGGCTGGTGGCGCCGGCAACTTGAACTATGGGAGGCCCAGGCTTCCTCCCATCTACCCTTAAGAGCTCTTATTCAAAAAGGCTCCATCGGCTTTGCCAGTTGTCTCGCTTTTATGGTGACAGGCCTGGTGGAGGAGGATTCACGATTCGGAACTCTGTTTGCCGAATTGCAGGAGCCCTTGAATCAGCGCCGTCCAACTCTTGAAATGGTCGGACAGATGATGATGGACGAAGCTGTGGCAGGACAGATGGATCCATGGAGCATCTGCCGGTCATTACTCGATATGGGGCTTGTGGAGGCTCCCAACCGGCAGGCACCAAGATCGGAGTGGGTGCTTAAAGTCCCTTCTTTACTTTGGGATGCCGTTCGCGGTCAGGTATCGGGCAGCCCAGCCCCTTGGTGCCGGTACCACGCTGAACAGTCTCTGGGGGATCTGCCCGGGCTGATCGCTGATACCCGAACAAGGGAGCATCTCGAGAAGATTCCCGGACTGATTCGGACAGGTATGGCACAGATGGTGATTATTCGGGCCATGCAGGGCGCTCACTCCATTGAGGTTATGGGAACAATAGCCCGAAGCCTGGGCTTCGGGCTGTTGAATATTGACGGTTCCGGTCTGGGTGAAGATCAACAGGTATTGCAGATCGGTCCGTTATGCACCATGGCCAATGCCATGCCTGTTTTCACATATGATCCCGGACCGGGTGAGACGGTTTCTCTGCCGCCACTAAAGGGCTATGATGGTCCAGTGGGTATCATACTGGGCATGGAAGGCGGCCTGTCCAGCAACTGCACTCCAAAGGTCGTCACCCTGACTTTACCTGTCCCCAAGGCTGATTTAAGACAGCGTTTCTGGGAGGACAGTTTCAGCGGCCACATGGTTGAAGACCTCGGACAAATAGCCGAGAGATTTCGCCTGCCCGGTGATTTTATTCGCAAAGTGGCACATGGGGCCATTGCCCATGCCGGGCTGGAAGGAAACCATATGATCACAGCCAATGATGTCAGGTCCGCCGCCCGCACATTAAATCGGCAGATGCTCGATACGCTGGCCAGTCCAATCCAGACCGGTGGTCACTGGCAGGACCTGGTGTCATCTGAAACAACATCTGCTAAACTCAACGAACTTTTTCTTAGATGCCGGCACCGCGAGAAACTGCTGGACCATTTAGGCGGTGCCTTTGGCAATGGAACCAACTGCGGTGTCCGCACCCTGTTCACCGGGGCAAGCGGCACCGGCAAGACCCTCGCAGCCGGCATCCTGGCGGCTGAACTGGGTATGGATCTCTATCGCGTTGACCTGGCCGCGGTAATTAACAAGTACATTGGAGAGACAGAAAAAAATCTTCATCGTGTACTTTCAAGGGCTGAGGCCCTGGATGTAGTCTTGCTTCTTGATGAAGGCGACGCCCTGCTTGGTCATCGCACGGAGGTAAAATCAGCCAACGACCGTTATGCCAACCTGGAAACCAACTACCTGCTTCAGCGCCTGGAAAACTATCAGGGTATTGTCGCGATCACGACCAACCTGGTAGAGAATATTGACCGGGCCTTTCAACGGCGTATGGATGTGGTTGTACCTTTCTTTCCTCCCCAGGTCGAAGAGAGGTTCCATATTCTTCAGCTTCACCTGCCTGACACCCATCAGGTTGATTCCGAATTTATGGCGCTTGCCGCACGCCGCTGTGCCGTAAATGGCGGTCAGCTGCGTAATGCCGTTCTTCATGCCACCTTGCTGTCCATAGATGCCGGCCGCAGCGTTGATAATGATCATCTCAAAGAGGGTTTGCGAAGCGAGTACCGTAAGGCGGGCGCCACCTTTCCACTTGATAATATGGGTGACCCGGTTGAACGGGATGGTGGCATGGAAAGTTTTGTAGATGCTTTGAACTTCACATCAGTTGACCAGGCGACTTATCGTGGCTGAACGGGATTTCAAACGGTTAAGAAAGTCTGCTCAGGCCGGAACCGGCCCAGCGCTTAATCTTGTTTCATCACAAAGTAATGCGCAATCTGCTCATCCGGTACACTGTGGGAACAGTATTGCTTATTCGGCCGGGCCTCTTTATAATCTGGCAGCCGGTTCAGCCGCTGTCGCGCTTGATCAGTACGACGCTCCCAGCACAGAAGAGGATTTCACCCAGACCCAGTCTGAATATACTGTAGAAAAAGAAAATGTCATTCGTCTCCTGCGAGACTCATCTGACGGACAGCCTCTTTCACCGGCCATACGCCGCCCCATGGAAAGACGCTATGGCCATAGCTTCAAACATGTAAAGATACACAACGACCCACTCTCCCATCAGGTAAACCAGGGACTCCAGGCCAAAGCGCTGACTTATGGCAACCATATATGGCTCGGGGCCCACACCTCGCCCGGTGACCAAAAGGTCATCGCCCATGAACTGACCCATGTGATACAGCAAGGGCATGGGCAGCCCCTTAGCCACAGACAGGCCATCGGGCTCAATTCTTCAGGCCGTGCCACAGCAAGGCAGGTTTCAGGGACGAACCCTTCTTCTGCTTACACCAATACCCCTACAGCCGCGGTTCAGCGCTTCAGTGTATGGGGCGCAATACGCAGCGGCGCAGGAATGGTAGTTTCAGGGGCCCACAGCCTTGCCAGGGGGGCTGTTGCGGTTGCTGAGAATGTTGCGGAAATGGGTCGTGATGCCCTGCTGGCCCTCGCCCGTCGTGTGGCACCTGATTTTGCCCGTTTGTTTGAAAGAGACGGGATAAGAGGATTTTTGCAACGCATGCTGGCCCAAGGCCTCAGGGTGCTTTTTAGCGGCCCAATGGGAACCCTGCAGAGGATGTTTAACCTGGCAGGGATGAGGGATCGTTTCAGCCGGGTTGCCAACTGGTTTATCACAATAGCGGGTCAGCTTGCACGTAATGACTGCAGCGGCATAACCCATGCAGCCAGACGTTTCGGCGATTTTATGACGCGTACTTTTGAACCGGTTGTCGAACGGGTACGCAATCTCAGCCGTTCTATATCAGAATTTTTCAGCAGCATATGGGACGCGGTTGGCGCGCCGGTTATGGATTTGCTTCGGCGTATAGGCGGTACAGTCTGGGAGAGTATCCGCGGTTTTATACGGGATGTCGGTGCTGTTATCCGTCGTGTACGTGAAGCTGTTGGACCGGCTTGGAGGCGGGTTAAAGAATGGGTGGGAATTGTCGCTGATGAGGGCGCCGAAGAAGGCGGGCGCCTGTGGAACTGGATTCGTGATAAGGCCGGCCAGGTCTGGGAGCGTGTCAGAGGGCCGTTGCAGCCCATTATGGGGTCGTTACGTGTGGTTGGAGGGGTGCTGCTGCTTATCTCACCGGCAGGTCCGGTAGTCGCAGCCATAGCTGCATGGCCTTACCTTCGTCAGGCCTTCCAATGGGTGCGGGACCAATGGCGTGACCTCAACCTTGTTGTTCGGGCGCGGCGATTTTGGGCTGAAACGGTTTTACCCGCCATTCGGGAAGCTGCACAGAGGGTTGGAGATGCACTTGTCCGGGCTGCTGACTGGCTGCTGGATAAACTTGGAAGCGTATCGTCCGGTATTGAACGCGTCACCGGTCGTCTCACCAGCGGTGTTCTGGCACCCCTTGGTAGAATTATCGGGTTTCTGTCACGACAATTTCAACGATTGGTGAACTGGGCCCGCGGTGGTTTACGCTATGTTGCCACAAACGCGCGTTCCCTGTTTCGAAGATTGATAAATTTTATCCGGCCCATCATGGAGGCCTTTCAACAGCTGCTCCTTGCAATTCTCAATCCGACTGCTATTCCTGGGATTATCATGGGCACTTTGTGGCAGGCACTTCCCAGGTGCCTGAAGGGGCCTATTATCGATTTGATTCTGGATTTTATAATCCGGTTCCTGCGCGCAATGTCTCCAACTCCCCTTTTAGGAATTTTATGGCCATTTGTCCGTTCTGCCATGCTCGGCTTTCTCGAGCGTGTCCGTACTTTTTCAATCGACCGTAAAGTCAATGTGTCAGACAAGGTCGCCCGCATTATCGGGGGGCAGAGCCTGGGATTTTTTATCGGGTATTTGCGGGGTATTGTACTGGGATTGTGGGACGGGATTGTAGGACCTTTTGTAGCGATTCGTGACCTGTTTCAGTTACCGGGTATGATCCGGAATTTTCTCAGATCTCTTGGACTTCGTCTGTGTGATTTCATACGGGTCATTCGCTGTTTTATGGCGACCCTCACCAGCCGTGCAGCCGGTGCCCTTGATGAACTTATGGAAGCTGCCGGGGATCTGCTTGATAATCCTGAACGAATAGTGACGATGATTCGATGTGCTATTCAAACTGTGCTTTCTACAGTAGGACAAATTGGCGCTTCCATTGCCAATCGAATGATGGCCCTTTTTGAAGGACCTGAAGACAGCATCGGTCAGTCCTTGGGCAGACTGGTGGGGAGCTCTCTTTTGGATGTGGTCCTGGCCTATTTTACGGCTGGCGGTTCAGCGGCCCTTACAGTTATACGCCAAATTGCCGGATTCCTGCGTACAGTCGGCCGTAACATTATGCGGGTCGTACGTATGGTTGCCCGCCTCATCCCGCGGTTTCTAGGTTTTATCCGCCGACTTGGAGGTATGTTCCGCCGGGCAGGCAGCCGCGCCGGTGGGCTGCTTGGCAGAATAGGCGGCTTTTTCCGCCGTATCGCACGCTGGTTCGGTCGTTTGATGCGGCGTGTTGGTCGAAGATTCCGCAGATCGGGCAGAGGCCGTGGGAGAGGGCGACGCAGACCTTCCCGTGCAGAACGTGCACGGCGCAAGCGACTCGTGGAAGGTATTCTAAGAACTCGTCTGTCACGGGGTATCGGTAGGATTCGCTTAAGGTTGCTCATGATCGCTTTGAAGCTTCGTTATCGAATCCGCACTCTGCGACTTAGAAGACGAGGCCGCAGAAGATATGAGGTCGTTATTCGCAATTCTCCTGCCACGCGTTTTCCTATACATGAAGTACATCTTGACTCAACCGGCAGAAGGTCTCATTCCGCTCGCATGGAACGCCGCCGCAGTGGTAACCGCCCATCTATGAGTGCCCATGTAAGACTTACACATAGTGATTCTAATGAACCGACACCTGCTGAATCATTAGCTCAAAGAGGTTATACTCCAACTGATGCAACACCTCAAAGATTCAGAGAGGTTTTACGTGATGTTAGACGGGGTTCCATTGCACGCCCACAATCCGTCCGTGCAGTCTTTCGCCGATACATACCGTCTGGCATATCAAGGCCATCAGGCGCAAGTGTTGCCACCCGAAGGAAAAACAGATTTGGGAGTGCTGAAGAATATCTGTTGAGAGGTAGACCAAGAGGACGATGGCATGGAGGGCATTTAATTGCAAACCAGCTAGGTGGGCCATTTACACAATGGAATTTAGTCCCGATGACATCGAGCCTTAATGTAAGAGCATATGCCGCTGCTGAACGTTGGCTTCGCAGGGAGTGGAATGAACTAAGGAGGCCTGGCGGAAATCGTGCAGCAACAAGAACCCGTGCACGGGCAAATATAGAGGTCAGTGTTAGTGGGTACCGGGAAAGATATACAGTTCCGGAACACAGATTGTTATACGAACTAGGTATGTCTAACAGATCCCACAATGCCGGCGCTGTTTCCGTAAAAGGATTTGTTCCAAGAGATGTCCGCATGGAAGTGAATTTTAGAGGACGTGGCGTCGTTGCCAGAGAATTTTCCAGAAGGGGGCCTGCGAGCGGAAGCGGATTTTGGCAGAATGTATATGCAAGACCCGAAACTGCCCTTCAGGCTTCTTCAATAAGTGGCCCCGACGATGTAATCATGCGAATTGGAGATTCGGTAACCGCGCCACCACAGCCAAATTTACCTCCCGACGAAACAACTCCACGTAGTGGCCGGCAAATATTACAAAACAACAGAACCGTTTTCAATTTCAGCCAGTGGCGTCCCTGATTATTCATAAAGGCCGCCAGGTATCTTGACACATAATTACTTTACGATCGCTGAGGATTGACGAGTATTTGATTCACCTTCAATTAAAGAAAAAAAAACAGAACCGAGACACCAATAAAAAGGCCCCTGAATCTCAGACATGCCCGCATTTGCGTGGAGAAGGCATGCATATGGGTGTTATGGCACGGGCGCGCCATAGTGAGGGTGTTGCTATTCCATTTGCCGGACCGGTTCAGACCAAGGTCACCTTGGGTCAAACAGGGGATCGTTATGAACGTGAAGCTGACACTGTGGCAGATCGTGTCACAGCTGGACAACCCGCACCTGAGATTTCACGTATCCCACCGGGCGGATTACGGGCACAGAGCCAAGCAGATGAGGTCGATACAACATCAGAAGAACAAGAACCCGTCCTTGATGAAAGCGGTGATTCTGTCCAGGAACAGGCTGAAGCCCGTCCAGATGAAGAAAATTCGGATTCGGATATTCAGGAGAAGGGATCAATACAATTCCAGCCGGATTCAGAGGATACACCGTCCGAAGAACAGGATTCACAGACAAGCGCTCAAGATGAGGAAGACATATCATCTTCCCAGGCAGTCCAGCAGCAGGGTGAAGATGGGGAAAGCGCAGACACTGGAGAAACTGGATCTGAAGAGAATAATATAGAACAGGAGAATGAAGAATCCGGAGAAAACAGCCGCCGAGCATCTGAGGAAATCGGCTGTGGTGACGAATCCGGGGGCAGGGAGGAAGAAAGCGGCTCGGGCGGTGAATCCGAGGGTAGTTGCGGTGCTGCACCCCAGGGTGGTGTTGAAGATCAGGCAGGCGGATCCGAGGGCGGTGAAGCTGCTGAACAAAGCGACGCAGAGGCAGCAGGAGAAGAGGCTTCGGGGGAAACCTCTGAAGCGAGCAGTGGAGAAAGTGAATGCAATGTAGATGCCCAGAGACAAACTGACGAGACGGCAGACGATGATGGACAGGAGGGGAGCCGGACACCTGTTCAGGAGCAGTCAGATGACAGCTCACAGACCCCGGCGGATGAAGAACCCTCCGTACAGCAAATGAGCATCCAATTCAATGGAGAAGATGATCAGGATTCTACGCAGGTTAAAGAGAATGAAGAAGAATCTTCACAGACCATGGCAGTGCAGTCCAAAGATGATGAGATACAGGAGCAGGATGAAGAAGATACACATGGATCATCCATTGCTCAGACTAAATCAAACCGGAGCAGAGATGAGCGGTTCCGCAGAAAAAGAGAGGCGATTGCTGGTCGTGCCATCAATAACAGGCGTCCCGGAGAACCGTTAAATGCCGGTGTTCGAACACCCCTGGAGAACGCACTGGGTTATGACCTTGGCCACGTGCGCCTGCACACCGGATCCGGGGCGCGTGACACCAATAAAGAGTTAAAGTCGAAAGCCTTTACCCACAAAAATCATATCTGGCTTGGTCCCGGCCAGTCACCAACGAACATGAAACTGCTTGCCCATGAAATGACTCATGTGGTGCAACAGGGGGGCGCACAGAACCGAAATGTTTCTGCAGTGTCCGCACCATCTTCTACCGGTGAACGGCAGAATCACGAAGAGAGGGGTGTATCATCAACACGGGGATCCAATAGCGGACCAGGCACATCTACGGCATTGCCACCATCCATCAATAAAAGTAAGGCGCCTGTATCACCAGGAGTTGAGAATACGGAAACTGTCCACAAAGCAGGCATTGCCTTGCCGGGAACTTCAGAACATATCACTTCCTTACCTCCCCAAAGAGAGATCCCGGCGGAATCAGAAACAGAAACGTCTGCAATACCGGATACCGTTGAAGAAGATGCTGCGTTGTCTACAGCAGAAACTGTGCCCGCATTGACCGGAGAGCCGGATGATGTATCTCCTTTCACCGGAAAGGAGACAAAAGCTGAAGCCATGGCTTCACCTGAAGTTAAAAAGGCATCCGAAAAGAAACCTGTTGTGTCCCCTGTGGATAAGGCCAAAGCTAAAGAAAAGGCGTCTAAAGAAGCACCTGCCGTACCTATCCCGGAAAATGATCCCAAATACAAAGCGGTTATAGGGCGTCTTGAAAAACAATCCCGTCAGGAAAAATCACATGATCCGGCACCCGAAAAAGTTGCGGTTGCCAGGGTCGCCGCAATACCGCCCGCAAATGACCGTAGAAGCCGGGCACAGGCCGGCCAGGTTGAGATTATGGATAAACAGGAAGCCAAAAAAACTTCAAAGGATGACTTCCTGAGCCTGCTTCGTAAGGCGTTAGAGGAGATAGCGCCAAGTAATATGGAGGAAACCGAGGAATTCAAGAAAAAAGGTAAAGCCGGTCAGCTAAAGACGACCTTAAATAAAAAAGTAACCCAGCAAAAAGAGGATTCCAGTAAAGATATAGCGTCAGCCACTGCTGTAGAGCCGGATCCAGCAACTGTCGAAGCAAAGGAGGTGATACCGATTCCCTCTGATCCGGCGAACCCTAAAAAGCGAAATTTCAGATCAAAGGATATTCTACCCGATCCAAAACCTGAAGCAGACATTTCAGCTGAACACAACAAGAAAAAGGCTGAACACCTCATGGCTGAAAATGATATTGACGAAGAACAGCTCGAACGTGCCAATGAGCCGCAATTCAGTGATGCACTAAAGGCAAAAAAAGGATTGGATGAACACGCAGATCAAATACCGGAAGCTTACCGGGAGGAGGAGCAACACTATCTCGAAAACGCCGGAGAAGAAGTAGAAGCCGAAGAAAAATCAGCCAAATCAGCCATGCGGTTGAAAAGAGACTCAAGTAAATCAAAGGTTAAAATACGTCAGCAGAAGGCCAAAAAGAAAGAAGAAGAAGAGCGTCGGAAGGTTGCCGATCAGATCCAGGGCATGTACGAAGAGACCAGGAAAAAAGTGGAGAATAAACTCAAAACACTGGATAATGATGTTAACAATCTTTTTGATGCTGGGGAAAAATGCGCTCGGGATCAATTTGAATCATATGTCGATCGACGCATGTCTATATATAAATATGACCGTTACCTTAATAAATTTGGCGGCGGCGCTTTATGGCTCAAAGATAAAATCCTTGGTATGCCGGACGAGGTCAACCAATTCTATGAGGAAGGCCGGGATAGATATATAAGCGACATGGATGCCGTACTGGTAAAAATATCGGATACGGTCGAGACCAGATTAAAAGAGGCTAAGGATGAAATCTTAAACGGAAAGAATAAAATCAGGGAATACATTGATGACCTGCCAAAAAATTTAAAAAAGGCAGGCAGGGAGGCTGAGAAAAACGTTTCTTCCCAATTTAACGATCTCGAAGAGGGGGTAGACTCAAAAAAACAGGAGCTTGCCCAGAGCATGGCCAAGCGTTACCAGGAGTCACGCAAAAAACTTGACGGAAGAATCGAAGAATTTAAGAAAGAAAATCAGGGGCTTCTGGATGCGTTTATCGGTAAGATCAAGGAAATAATAGAGATCCTGCGTAATTTTAAAAACCGGATAATGTCTTTAATGAACCAGGGGGGAGATGCTGCAAGAAAAATTGTCAAAGATCCGGGTAAATTTCTTGATAACCTTGGTGCCGCTTTAAAAAAGGGATTTAATCAGTTTTCCGGTAATTTTTTCAAACATCTCAAGGCCGCATTTATCAACTGGTTGTTTGGTACGATGTCAAAGACCGGTATAGAAATTCCTTCGGAATTTTCATTTAAAGGCGTATTTGGAATAATGCTGCAGGTTATGGGCATTACAAAAGATTGGATCCGGTCTCGTGTTGTAAAGCATATCGGGGCTAAAAATGTCGAGAGGATCGAAAAAGCCTGGTCGGTTGTTTCAACTCTGATTTCCGGCGGAGTTGGCGGCCTCTGGGAAAAAGCAAAAGAATTTCTCAGTGATTTGAAAGACAAACTTTTTGACACCATCCAGAACTGGTTGATCACCCAAATTGTGAAGCAGGCGATTTTATGGGTATTGAGCTTACTGAATCCGGTCTCAGCTCTCCTTAAAATAATTAAAATGATCTACGATGTCATTATGTTCTTTGTGGAAAACATTGACCGGATTCTACAGCTTGTGAAAGCCGTCATCCAGTCAATTGGCCAGATTGTGGCCGGCAATATCAAAGGAGCTGCCAACTGGATTGAAAACGCCATGGCAAGAATTCTTCCCATCATCATCAGCTTTCTGGCACGATTGCTCGGCATTGGTGGTATAGCCAATAAAATAAAGTCGTTCATTATGAAGGTACAGAAAAAGGTAAGAGGCGTTATCGATAAAATACTTAAGAAAATTGTTGGTGGTATAAAAAAGATTATTGTTAAGGGGAAGGCTGTAGGTAAGGCGGCTTATAAAAAGGGGAAGAAGGTAGCCAAAAAAGTGAAAGACTTCATTTTCCCAAAGCTCCCGTTTAAAGCAGGTGGCAAAACGCAAACGCTAATGGTCGAAAAAAAGGGTGCTAAAGCGAAATGGGTCGTTAAGAGCAGCCCAGGCACTGAAGTTCAGGAATATGTCTGGAAGTTTGGACCTAGAATAATAGGAATAGCTGACAAGAAAAAGCAGGCAGAAGCAAAGAAAGAGTATGATAATAATACCAAATGGTTAGCAAAAAATGCAGAAGATAAATTAGATGATTTGTTTGCTTCTCCAAAAGAGAAGTCAAAAAAAAGAGGTGGTATAACTGCTGTTTCTAAGAAACTTGTAGCTTCAATCAAGAAATTATGGGTGTTGCTAGGAGCTAAACGGTATCTCAGGGCGGGCGAGTGTGAAATGGTGGAGCCATATGCGCAGCTCCCACGAACGGCAGGCATGCACCGCAACCATATCCCTCAGCAAGGAATTATGTGGAGGATTAAAGATTGGATTAATACCTACCTTAAGCGTCGGAAGGATCGCCCCCAGCGCCATATACATGCTAGGGCAACACTCACGGGTCTAGGAGTAAAATATATCGACTTAGGGAAATACACAAAGTCAAAAGGAATTTGCATAATAATGGAGGCTAATCGCCATAAAGCGACAAGGACCTATGCCAAGCTTCCAGAAGCAGCAGAGCTTGAAATTAAACGGGGCGAGTCCCGTGATGAAGAGAAACAGATCCGGGACCAAAAAATAAAGGACTTTGTGCACACAGTGAAGGATGAGTTCAAAAAAGACAAGGAAGACGTGCGAGCAATCTACTCTGGGAATAGGGGGCTTCCCAAGGTTTCGGATCCGGAAGGAAGGGTAGGGAAGGGAATTAGGAAGGTTACAAAGCAGAACAAGGAAACATGGGGTAACTTTCTGGGGGGGTAACTGATTTATTGCTGAATCAATGCATACATCATTATTGTGAGATATAGGTGTGATTAATAATGGCAGAGCACTTACCCAATAACCTGCATTTTGAAATGGTTTCGTGCATTATGCCTACTGCAGACCGGCGGCGGTTTATACCTGCGTCAATACGCCATTTCCAAGCCCAAACTTACCTCCATAAAGAGTTGGTCATCTTGGATGATGGAACCCCCCCCGTAGAAGATCTGATTCCTGATGATCCCCAAATCCGGTACTTTTATGAGGCCGAAAACCTCACATTGGGAGCCAAACGCAACCGGCTGTGCGAGCTTGCTCAAGGTGACATTATTGCCCATTGGGATGATGATGATTGGTATGCCCCCCAACGCCTTGAGCTGCAGGTGGAGGCTTTGATAAGGAACCGAACTGAATTATGCGGTATTGAGCGATTGTTTTACTATGATATTCTAAAAAATGCTGCCTATGAATATCAATGCAAAAGTAGCACTCGAAATTGGTTTAGCCTACTTTGTTACCGACGGAGCCTATGGCTCAAAATTCGATTTTCCAATATCCAGGTAGGCTCGGACACGCGCTTTTTATGGCATGTGGACAAGAATCAAATGGCTGTTATAGAAAATGACGGTTTGAACGTCTGCCTCATTCACAAAACCAATGTTTCACCTAAACGTACAACTGGATATCATTGGCGATCTATTGATGTTAGCATAATTAGACGCATTCTGGGTGATGATTGGCAGTATTGGGACTCACATCATGCCGGGATTGCCAGCGCAAGTAATACACTAAAACGAAAGCCTCGTGCAATTGGCTGGGAAGTCATCATTCCAACATACAACAGGCCCGCACTTCTGTTATCTCTTTTAAAAGACCTGATGAGGGAAGCTGACACGGGAGTGCCGATCAATGTTCGTATTTATGACGATGCCTCAACCCAGGATTATGGCATCATTCGAAAACTTGTCCAGGACAGGGGCTGGCATTTTCACTCTTTAGACCAGCACCATGGCAAACATCGTTATTGGCAGTTGATAGACCAGGCTTTTGTTCAAACGAGGTTCTGTGATCCAGATGCTATGTTCCTTTTTATCCATGACGACTACCGCCTTGAAGAAGATTTTTTCACAAAAGCGCTTCGAACTTGGCGTGCCATCAAAGATCCGCGCAAGTTGACCCTTACACTGTCGGTGGATTCGGCACGTCGTGCTGCACCGTGTTGGACCGGCGTTGATCCAACCAGAAGCGGCCAGGTTTGGAAGATCCAATGGGTAGACGGCAATTTTATTGCCGATCAACGCTTTTTCAGAGCTTTAAGTTTCCGGGTGCCTCCGGTCAGTGCTGATCGTTGGTTCAAGGATCCGACTTTGAGCAGCGGGGTAGGGCGCAATCTTTCCGTTTACCTGGCCGGTGCCGGATTCAATCTATACCGAACTCACCGAAACATAGCCCACCACCAGGACGGGCCTTCAATGCTGCACTGCGTTGACCTGGTGAACAGTCCGTCATCAGAGCAAAACGTGTTCAAAACCAGTACCAAAATCGTTCGGAATAATTCTCATAGATATAAATGGGTTGTTGTCATCATGACCTATGAACGCCCTTTGAGACTGCTGGACCTGCTTAACGACATCCAGAGGGAACAGAGGTTAGGTCACAAGGTTGATGTCCGTGTCTACAATGATGCCAGCCAAAAGGATTACGCGGCTCCGATTGCCCACATCCAACGCAACAGATGGCTCTACCGCTGCGCTGGGCAAAACCACGGCAAACATTGTTACTGGCGGTGGATCAACCATGTATACGCTGAACTAAAAGACATTGACCAAAATACCTTGGTGGTCTTTTTACAGGACGATGTGCGTCTTTGCAGGGACTTTTTCGACAAGGCCGAAAATCAGTGGCAAAGCATCCGGGACTCCCACAAAGCAACCTTAACTCTGTTGGTAGACTCCCAACGGGAGGGCCGCTCATGCTGGACAGGCTTCAAACCGCGGCGAAATAATAAAGTATGGCAGACCCAGTGGGTGGATCAGTTGTTCATGGCAGATCGGCGTTTTCTTGAAGCCATTCATTTCAGAATCGAATCCATTTCATCTCGGCGTTGGCAGTTCAATCCTGACCTGAGTTCCGGTGTCGGGCAACAGCTTTCTACCCAATTGCATCGTGCCGGATGGAAGATGTATTGCGTGAATCAGAGCCTGATAGCCCATATCGATCATCCATCTTTAATGAACGGTGAGCTGCGTAAACGTGAAAGCATGAAGACCGTCCGTTTTATCGATGGAGCAGCAGCCTTGGATAAACTGGTTCGGCCTCAGACGGTAATAGCATCTTTGGCCACTATTCCCCAACGTCAGATTCAGTTACAACAGGTGACCAGGGATCTCTTGCCTCAGGTGGATCTGTTACGGATCTACTTAAATAACTACGATAAAATCCCGGCCTTTCTTTCTCATACAAAGATAGAAGTTGCATTAGGCTCACAACACGGAGATTTAAAAGATGCCGGAAAATTTTTTTGGAATGGTCATAAAGCCGGGTATCATTTGAGTTGCGACGATGACTTTTTTTACCCCCCGAACTATGTGGCCCGCCTGTTGGGAGCCGTGGAACGTTACGACAAGGCAGCTGTGGTTGGGTTCCATGGCATAGTTCTCAAATCCATAGTCAGGTCTTACTACCGAGATCGGATCGTATATCATTTTTCTCAATCACTGGAAACCGATCGGATCGTTCATATAGTTGGTACCGGCTGTGCTGCCTGGCATAGTGATCGATTTGAAGTAGGGCCAGAAGAAATTCCACAACCCAATATGACTGATATCTGGCTTGGGCGCCTTTGCCAACAAAAGAAAATTCCAGTTGTAGCCGTCGCCCATGCGACAGGATGGTTGAAGGCTCAACCGGTGTCCGATTCGATATTCAATCGCTTCGCCGACGATGACGGTCTCCCGACAAAATTGATAAATTCTCAGGAGGACTGGTTTCTGATGCCCCGTATCACTTCCGGTTGGCGGTTTCCAGCAACAGCTTAGATTCTGCGCTGGGTAGATATCAGATTGCATACATGATGATCACTCACCAAACTTTTGAGAATGCCCTGATCCATGCTGTTGATTCCTGTGAAATGCCGTTTGAAGTCAACTATCCCCTTTGTACCATTGAAATGATTTGTCGTAAAATAAAAATTATTGAAGATTCCCTTCATTCTTTATTTCCAGGATATGTTTACATGCGATTACCCTGAATATTGAATCTGAATCTATTGACAGACGCAGAGCCAACGTATATGGTCTAAAAAAATATAAAGGGAAACACAGGATAATGGTCTTTAGCTTTAGCAAAAATTTTTATTTTAGCACTCGATTTTATAGAAAGGACAACCTGCCTGTGGACAATTGATTTTCCCCTAAAAAAATTAACTAAAATCACTAAAACCGCAGCAGGCAGGACCTGATGCGGTTTTTTTATTTGAAGCTGATTATAAAAAGGAAATTAACATGACAGACCGTGAGACCAAAAATCAAGACAATCAGACCCAAACCGGTGATAGTCCTTCCTCACTGTCTCCGCTTCGTGAGAAGATTGACTTTATTGATGAGCGCATTCTTGAACTGATCAACCAACGTCTTGAGATCGGTGAAAAAGTAGGAGAGATCAAAAAACAAAAAGGCAGTCAGATCCTGGATCGAACCCGGGAACGCATGGTGATCGAGCGGCTTTTTAAACTGAACCCCGGACCTGCGGATGAAAGTTTGATTCAGTATATTTTCAATGTAATCATTACGGCCACACGAGAAATCCAAAGGCCTAAAACCGTGGGGTATTTAGGCCCCCTTGCCAGTCATTCACATATTGCAGCCCTTCATTATTTCAACCACTGCGGGGAATTTATTGAACAGCCCGGTTTTTTTGATATTTTCAATAATATCGAACGAAAGGAACTTCATTTCGGTATTGTGCCTGTTGAAAACTCCATTGAAGGGGCTGTTAATTCTACACTGGATCTGTTTGCCGAATTTGATCTTGAAATTACGGCAGAGCATTATGAGCCTGTTTCCCATGATCTGCTGTCCATCTCAGGAGAACTCAAAGACGTTAAAACCGTTTACTCCCATCCCCAGGCCATTGCCCAGTGCAAAAACTGGTTGAAGAAACACCTGCCCAATGCCATAGTCATGGAGACCACATCCACCTCAAACGCGGCGCTCATGGCTTCAAAGGATGATCAGATTGCCGCCATTGCATCGGGCAAGGCCGCTCATTTTTATAACCTGCTGCCGGTGGCGTCAAAGATTCAGGATCGTGCCGGCAATATTACCCGGTTTCTTGTGGTCGGCGGAGATCGTCCGGAAAGAACAGGGAATGATAAAACATCTATTATGTTTGCAACAAATCACACCCCGGGTGCCCTTTTCAGGGCGCTTTCTCCTGTGAACAGATCCGGCCTGAATATGGTTAAGCTTGAATCCAGGCCCACACGTCACTATAACTGGAGCTATCATTTTTTCATGGATATAGAGGGTCACATCCAGGATGAAATTGTATTTCAAACCATTGAACAGATTCGAAGCCAGGCACTTTATTTAAAGGTGCTGGGATCGTACCCGATTTTTGAGAAACAGGAGATACCACAATGATAGACGCCGCGACCCGGTTATATTGCGTCTTTGGAAATCCGGTCAGACACTCTAAAAGCCCTGTAATTCATAATGCCGCGTTTAAGGATAAGGGTGTCAATGCCGTTTACCTTGCCTTTGAGGTGCAGGATGCTGCAGGGGCGGTGCAGGCTGTGCGCACCTTGGATATCCTGGGTGCTTCGGTGACCATCCCCTTCAAAGAATCCATCATGGAACATCTTGACTGGATCGACCCCACAGCCCAGGCCATTGGTGCCGTAAATACCATAGTCAATGAAGGCGGCGTGCTAAAAGGCTATAATACAGATTGTCAGGCCGCTGTTGCCCCCCTTATCCCCTTTGGTATTTCAGGGAAAACCGTTTGTATTGTCGGGGCAGGCGGCGCAGCCCGGGCTGTCGCCCACGGTATTGCCGCCCAAAATGGGGATATCATCATCACCAATCGAACGGAACAAAAAGGCCAGGCCCTTGCAGAAGTCGTTGGCGCACGGTTTATTCCCGGTAACAAGATGGTGGACATCCAGGTGGATGTGGTAATCAACACCACAAGTATCGGCATGACCCCAAACGTTGACCAAATAAGCTTTTCGCCCGAAGCCATAAAATCTGAAATGGTTGTGATGGATGTGGTCTATACCCCATTGAAAACCCTGTTGCTTGAAACGGCAGAACAAAAGGGCTGCACAACCATCGACGGCTTGTCCATGTTTATTGCCCAGGCAGCCGCCCAGTTTGAATTATGGACAGGTATGATCCCTGATATGGATCTGATGCGGAACATTGTTATTAAAAATTAAAGGAGAGCACTATGAAGCAGGTAGTTCCCAGAAAGGTTAAAGACCAGGTGGTCACGGTTCCGGGCTCCAAGAGCATTTCACACAGGATGCTGATCTGCGCCGCCCTGGCAGACGGCGTATCTGAAATTTATAATGTCCTGGACAGCCAGGATATTTCTTTGACCCGCAAAACCCTGGAATGCATGGGTGCTCAAATTGAAAGCCGAGAAGACGGGGTCCTGTCGGTCACAGGTTTCGGCGGACGCCCAAAACCCTGGCCGGAGCCTATCCATCTGGGCAATTCCGGCACGTCCATGCGCCTTTTAGCCGGCATTGCCGCCCTGGGCAATACCCCATATACCCTGACCGGAGATGAACGTATGCGTCAGCGCCCCATGGGTGAACTTTTGGATGCTCTTGGCCGTATCCGGATCAATGCATCTTCCCAAAACAGCGAAGGCACACCGCCGGTGGTCATCCAAGGCGGTGACAGGGCAGGGGGGCGAACGCTTCTTGACTGCTCCCGGTCAAGCCAGTACCTGTCTGCCCTGCTTATGGCCGGCGTTTTTTTTGATGACGGCCTTGTGATTGATTTGACAGGGCCTGCCGTATCCCAGCCGTATATTGATTTAACTTTGGATGTGATGAATCAATTCGGGGTTAATGCCTTTCAGATATCCGACACCTGCTATGAAGTCCCGGGGGCCCAGACTTACACTGCCGGAACCAGATCCGTGGAACCCGATCTTTCCAACGCCGGTTATTTCTGGGCGACAGGTGCCGTCACAGGTGCAGATATCGGCGTGGATAATATCGGCACCACCTCGTTGCAGGGCGATTTAAAACAGGCCTATATATTTGAACAGATGGGCTGTACGGTAAATCATGACGGCCGGATCCTGAGAGTCAAGGGGGATTCATTGCACGGCGTTGATGTAGACATGTCCGATACCCCGGATGCCGTGCCTGCTATTGCGGTAACCGCCGCGTTTGCACAAGGCACCACCCGGATTACCAATATTGGTCATCTTCGGGTCAAGGAGTGCGACCGCATTGATGCAGTGTGTTCCCAGCTCACCAAAATGGGAATTAAAGCGGTACAGGGCCCGGATTTTATGGAAATTACCGGCGGTACACCCCATGGGGCAGTCATTGAAACCTTTAACGACCATCGCATTGCCATGGCCTTTGCCGTTGCAGGCCTGAAGGTGGACGGTATGAAAATCGAAAATCCCGTGTGCGTGGAAAAATCATTTCCCACATTCTGGCAGCTGTTTGAAGCCTTGTAAAAAAGGAGAGACCATGGGCCCAATTTTTCTTATCGGATACCGGTGTACCGGCAAAACCACTACCGGAAAGTGTCTTGCTGATTTTTTAAATAGATCGTTTCTGGATACGGATTTGGTTTTGGAGTCAACTTACGCTACCACCATTGCACAGATGGTGGCACAACATGGTTGGTCTTATTTCAGGGAAAAAGAGACTGAAACGCTTATGGGGCTGGATTTGGAAAATGGCCCCATTATTGCCACAGGCGGGGGAATCATCCTGGCCGAAGAAAACAGACACTTCTTAAAAGAGAGCGGTGTTGTTGTATATCTTTATGCCACGGCACCTGTTTTGACGGACAGAATCCGTAAAGATGAAAATAGTACCGAGCGAAGACCGGACCTTACCAGTGACAGCCTTGCAATTGAAACACAAAGAATGCTTGATGTCAGAAATCCATTGTACCAGGCATTGGCCGACATATCCATTAACACCGAAAAATACGCCCCTAATGATGCGGCATTTCAGATCAAGGCGGAACTTGATAAAATAAATGATCACAACTGATCCTCCCCTGCCTGATTGTTTGGGATGTGAACGCAAAGAAATCAAATCCCTTCTTTTGTTCGAAATATGAACATAGAAAACAGTTAGTTGATCAGGTCGGAAAAATAGTTCAACAAGATATTCCCCTTTTCTGTATGATTGATACAATTTCCTTGGGCCGGAAGATAAGGCATATAGACAAGTTCTTGTCTATATGCCGTTTTTCAATCAGATAATAGTTCATTTTTTTGATATGGAACACTGTTCTATTTCATCAATAGACTGCCCCCCCCCCCATCCCTTTTTTTCTGCAGTTACCTATAATTCGAACTCGGCATAAAGGTTGCAATAATCCTTGACGTTTATATGGATTCATCCATCGGAAGTTACTGTCAAATATATGCCCGCGCTATATCATGCGGGAATGGAAGCAAAAACGACACATTACTCGAAGCTTATGGAGGAATTTATCATGAAAGCAGCTAAATGGTATGGGAAAAAAGATATACGCGTGGAAGAAATACCCAACCCACCCGCACCCAAACCCGGTGAAGCTCAGATAAAAGTTGCCTGGTGCGGAATTTGCGGATCTGATCTGCATGAGTATCTTGCAGGCCCGATTTTTATTCCAATGGAGCCCCATCCGCTGACAGGAGCAAAAGCGCCCATCGTTTTAGGACATGAGTTTTCCGGACAGGTGGTGGCCATAGGAGATGGTGTACAAACTGTCCGCGTTGGCGATTACGTTGCGCCTGATGCCTGTCAGCATTGCGGTGTTTGCGTAACTTGCCGCCAGGGGCGTTACAATGTATGTGAAAAATTAGCCTTTACCGGGCTTATGGCTGACGGGGCTTTTGCAGAATATGTCAATGTCCCGGCAGAACTTTGCTATGTACTGCCAAAAGGATTTGATCTGGAAGCAGCATCTCTTATTGAACCGCTTGCCACTGGGTTTAAAGCGGTCCGCATGGCCGGGTCGTTGTTGGGGCAAACCGTTGTCGTTATTGGTGCCGGTACCATTGGTCTGGGCACGGTTATGTGCGCAAAGGCCGCCGGCGCTTCAACCGTCGTGTGTATTGAAATAGCGGCAGCACGTAAAAAACTTGCCAAGGAATGCGGAGCCGATATTGTTCTGGATCCCAGTGACTGTGATGTTATTGCCGAGGTCAAGAAGATGACCCATGGTTCCGGGGCTGATGTCTCTTTTGAATGCGTCGGCCAAAAAGAAACTGCGCCCTTGGCTGTTGATCTGATCCGCAACAATGGCAAGGCCGTTATTGTTGGTATTTTTGAGGAACCAAGCGCGTTCAATTTTTTTAGTCTAAGCGGTACGGACAAAATGGTTATTGGTAGTTTAGCTTATACCATTGACGATTTTCAGGGCGTAGGCAGTTTGCTTGCCACCGGCCAAATAAAGGCAAGTCCATTGATCACAGGCAGGATTAAGTTAGAGGAAATTGTTGAAAAAGGGTTTGATGAATTAGTCAATAACAAAGCAACAAACATTAAAATCATCGTTAAACCGACCTGATTATCAGGTTTGGTTTATTTTTTTTCAAAAAAGGAGCTGTCCCATATGCCCCATGAGGCAGCTCCTTTCTATTCGGTCAGCTGATATTTTTTAAGTTTTGAATAAAGGGTGTTGCGGCCGATGCCTAGTGCTTTTGCCATCTTGGAAATATTTCCTGAAAAATGGTGATGTGCTTTTTGGATGGTTTGCTTTTCCACGGAACTGAGCGTGAAATCGGTTTGGGTCTCCACAGGTTCTACCGGCTCGTAACCGGATACCTGCTGCCTGAGGTCAGAAGGCAGGCATTTGACGGACAAGTGATTTTCCGGCATAAGCGCAATGGCCCCTTCTATGGCGTATTTGAGTTCCCGGATATTCCCGGGCCAGCCATAAGCCCTTAGGGCCGATAAAAAGCCCGGCTCCACGCTCCTGACTTCCCGGCCCATTTTTTTTGACAATTTTCGGATAAAGTATTGCGCAAGCAAAGGAATGTCATCAACCCTGTCGGACAGGGCCGGAAGTGCAATCCTTACGACATTAAGCCTGTAAAAAAGGTCCTGCCGGAATTGTTTTTCTTCAACCAGCTGTTTTAAATTTTTATTGGTGGCTGCAATGATGCGGACATCAATGGAGACAGGTTTTGTCCCGCCAAGCCGGGTCACCTGTCCCTCTTCAAGAACCCTTAAAAGATTTACCTGTAAAAAAAGCGGCATCTCCCCGATCTCGTCTAAAAACAGGGTGCCGTTTGACGCCTGTTCGAATTTACCTGGATTCCCGCCTTTTTTTGCACCGGTAAACGCACCTGTTGCATAACCGAAAAGTTCACTTTGAATCAGATCTCTGGCAATGGCTCCACAGTTTACCGCCACAAAAGGCCCCTTGGACCGGGAACTTAAATCATGCAGAGATTTTGCCAGAATTTCCTTGCCCGTACCGCTGTCCCCGGTAATCAAAACGGTGGTTGCCGTGTCGGCAACCCGCTTGGCTGTATCCAAAGCCCGGACAATGGCGTTACTTTGGCCAATGATGTTTTTAAATGGGTCTCGGCGTTCTTCAGGTTGCGCTTTGGGCAGGGTTATCCGGTGTACCCGCTGCAGTTCCTTGAGCACCACCAGAAAACCCATGAGTACATTGTTTGATGTGATCACAGGAAATAAACGGATATCCATGGGATTGGTAAGAGACCATTTAAGTGAAAGGCCTTTTTTCGCGTGCATCAGGGGGGCCGCAGCCATATTTTCGAGGGCGGATTCCATTTTGCACCAGGCATCCAAGGTGCTTCCCATCAATTCATGGATCTCTTTTCCAAGCAGGGATACGGCAACAGGATTTGCAATCTGAATCCTGCCGGCAAGATCTATGAAAACAAGGCCGGTCATTACCGTATTAAATGCCGAAGATATGATCTGGGCAGACTGTCGGCGCAACTCCATACTTTGCCGCCTGATGAGTTGGCTCTCCAGAATCCGTGCGCCTTTAAACGCCAGGTTTAGCGCATCGGTGTGATTGGCTGCCATGGGACCAGAAATATCAACACACCCAATGACACGGCTCTCCAGATTAAATATGGGTGCGGCGGAACAGGTCCAGGAATGATGGCTTTCACAGAAATGCTCTCTGCCTGATACCTGGAGGCTTTGACCCTCCGCCAGGGCTGTTCCTATGGCATTGGTGCCAACGCTGCCTTCCGACCAATTGGCTCCGGGACCAAAATTAAGATGATCCGCCCCCTGAAGTGCCTGGTAATCCCCGAACATAGATATCACATGCCCGCCGGCATCACATATGGTGACCAGCAACCCGCGATCCCGGACCATGTCATAGATAAATTCAATGGTATCTGAAACAAGATCTTTTAAGCTGATCAACTCCGAAGACAGATCCTTTACAGGACGAAAGTCCTCGCATCGGCCTGACGTCGGGTCCACTCCCATGCTGCGGCATCTATGCCAGGAATTTAAAACGAGTTTATTTATACAGGCGATGTCTGCGGTACCGGTGTCAACAAAATTGCGCCAGGATTTAAAATCCACAGGAGAAAATTGTTTAAGGCTGGAGCGTCTTGGGGGCGCAGATTTTCCAATACCGTTAGAATGCCGGGTTTTAGCAATCCGATAACCGTTTTTTTGTCTGATCAGTTCATACATGGGTGGAACCTCTCAGTAATCCGTTTCAACGTTGGAATTATATTATAATAATTCAAGTTGTGATTCAAATTTTATTTTTTTGTTCAATTATAGAACAGTAAAAATATAATTTTTTCTATCATATTTAATTTAAAAGAAAAAATTGCTTGGCATCTGTCTTGCTAAATTCATTAATGAATGATGAATACGATTCAAAGCGGTGCAGGAATTTTCAATCGAAATCGGTATTTAAGATTTACGTTTTGAGGAGGCATAAATGGCTGTTGAAATTTTGATGCCCAAGTGGGGGCTGACCATGAAAGAAGGAACGGTGTCCAAATGGTTAAAAGCCATAGGAGACACCGTAACCAAAGGCGAAAATTTGCTTGAGGTGGAAACAAGTAAAATTACCAATACGGTGGAATCACCTGGTGACGGGACGTTACACCAGATTGTGGTGCCTGAAGGAGAAACTGTGCCGGTCATGACAATCCTTGGGGTACTGGCCGAAGAAGGAGAGACACCGGAACCTAGGCAAGCGGTTGTAATAGCACAAGAAGGTGAGGAATCCAGTGGCCCGGCCCCGGTGGCTGAAAAGGAAAAGCCTAAAAAATCCGGATTTGTTCCGGCATCCCCCCTTGCCAGACGTCTGGCCAAAGACTGGGGCATTGATTTGGCTGATGTGCCTGCAACCGGACCAAAAGGACGGGTCGTCGAACAAGATGTTCGTGATTATAAGGATAAGCTTGACGCCACGCCTGCAGCACCGGTTAGGACGGCGGCCGCGGTATATGCCAGTGATTCCGCTTTTGAAGCAGCTAAAAGGGCAGGAATCGACATCAGCCTGGTTCCAGGAACAGGCGTGGGCGCAAAGATCACCAAAGCGGATGTTCTTAAAGCCGTTCATCCATCGGCGGCGCATTTGCAAACCGGCAGACTAATTCCCGGAACCGTTATCCCCATGGACGGCATGAGAAAGGTTATTGCCGATAACATGATGGCAAGTCTGCACAACGCAGCCCAGCTCACCGTGTTTGTGGAAGCGGATGTAACACCCATGGTTGAACTCCGGGACAAGCTGCGTAAAAAGCACGCTGACACGGATCTTCCCAGGGTCTCCTATAACGACATTATCGCCTATGCCGTGTGCAGGGCGTTGAAGGATCACCCCATCATGAATTCCTGCCTGACGGACGCAGGAATTGAACTTGCCGGTAATGTTAATCTGGGGATTGCCGTGGCCCTGGAGGACGGTCTGGTGGTGCCCAATGTCAAAATGGCAGATGTTTTAGGGCTTATGGACATTGCAGTCCGGATTCGGGAATTGGCCAAAAAAGCCAGAAACAATGAGTTGGGCATGGATGAGATCCAAGGCGGCACCTTCACCATTACAAATGTCTCCATGATCGGTGTGGATGGATTTACCCCGATTCTTAATCCGCCGGAAACAGGGATTCTTGGCGTGGGCCGCACCAGGGAAAAACCTGGGGTACATAACGGGCAGATCTGTATCCGGACCATGATGACCCTTAGCCTAACCTTTGACCACCGGGTTGTTGACGGGGCCCCAGCCATGTCGTTCCTACGGACATTGGCAGATTACCTTGAAGATCCGCTCACGCTTTTAGGGTAGCCTTGGTGCACGATTTAATGAAAGGACCCAAAATGGCCGGAAAACGATTTGTTGTAGAATTAGGAACAGGGGTAGATCTGCATGGAAACGATGTAACCAAAGCCGCCTGCCGGGCGGTCAAAGACGCAGTTTCCCGAAGTTGTTTGTGCGGCATTATAGAAGTCTTAGATTTAGAGCAGTTCCAAGGTGTTCATGTGGATGTACTGGTGGCCTGCCCGGAACCTGACCTGGTGGATGAAAAAGCGGTAAAGGCACAGCTCCCGGTGGGTACCAAATCTGTTACCACCACCTTGGGGGGGATGTGTGCCAAAGGGATATGCGTAGATACGTTTGCCAAAGGGTGCGACACTATTATCGTGGCCAATGCGGCAGTAACCGTATGGGTGGACGTTAATTAAATAAAACACAAGCCGTCCTTAATTTTTTTTAAATTAATTTAGGGCGAAAAAAGCCAAGGAGGTATCAAAATGAGTTTGTCCAATGAGCAAATGGTTGAGATGCTTCATACCATGATTAAAATTCGGAATTTTGAAGACAGGGTCCAGAAATTTTTTGCCGATGGAAAGATTCCAGGATTCGTGCATCTTTATCTTGGGGAGGAAGCCATTGCTGCAGGGGCATGTGCCTGTCTGCGTGATACGGATTACATCACCAGTACCCACAGGGGGCATGGTCATGTGATTGCCAAAGGTGGCGACCTAAACCTGATGATGGCGGAAATTTTCGGCAGAACCACCGGATATTGTAAGGGAAAAGGTGGTTCCATGCACATTGCGGATGTAGACTTGGGTATTCTGGGCGCAAACGGTATTGTGGGTGGCGGCGGTCCCATAGCGAACGGTGCAGCGTTGGCCATCAAATACCGTGGGCAGGACAATGTGGCAGTCTGCTTTTTCGGTGACGGGGCGTCCAACCAGGGAACCACCCAGGAAGCCTTGAACCTTGCCAGCGCCTGGAAACTTCCTGTGGTTTTTGTGAATGAAAACAATGGGTACGGTATTTCATGCCCGACCAGCAAATCCATGGCCGTCACAGATATTGCCGACAGGGCTTCTGCCTATGACATGCCCGGTGTGGTGGTGGATGGAAATGATGTCTTGGCCGTGTATGAAGCTGTTTTTGAAGCTGTAAAGCGTGCCCGTAATGGCCAGGGGCCATCTTTGATAGAGTGCAAGACATATCGGTGGCGGGGGCACTTTGAGGGTGATGCCTGCGTATACCGCAGTGAAGCAGAGCTTGAAGCCTGGAAGGAAAAGGACCCGGTTGCCCTGTATGAGAAAAAACTTGTTGAAGAAGAAATTGTGACAACCCAAGCGCTTGAGGAGCTGAATAAGAAAGTGCAGGACGACCTTGATGCAGCCGTATCATTTGCGCTGGAAAGTCCTTTGCCGGATGTGTCTGATCTCACCCAAGATGTCTATGCCTGAGTGATTTCCGGCCTTGTTTAGATGCATTAGCCAAATGTTAAAATGATAAAGGAGGAATCATGGCAACCAAAACTTATTTACAAGCCATAAATGAAGCGCTCAGACAAGAAATGGAACGGGATTCCAATGTATTGATTTTCGGTGAGGATGTCGGACAGTTCGGCGGTTGTTTCGGTGTTACCCAGGGCCTTTTTGACCGGTTCGGTGAAGACCGGGTCAGAGATACGCCCATCACCGAGAGTGCCATTGTCGGCGCAGCCACAGGTGCAGCCGCAGCCGGCCTTCGTCCGGTTGCAGAACTGATGTTTGTGGATTTTATCGGTGTGGCCCTGGATCAGCTTTTTAACCAGGCTGCTAAAATGCGGTATATGTTTGGGGGGAAAGCCAAGATACCCATGGTGCTCAGAATGCCCCAGGGGGCGGGTGTCGGTGCTGCGGCCCAGCATTCCCAGTCTTTAGAAGCCTGGTTCATGCATGTGCCGGGTTTGAAGGTGGTCATTCCGGCAACCCCCTATGATGCAAAAGGGCTTTTGATTTCCGCCATCAGGGATGACAATCCCGTCATATTTCTGGAACATAAAATGCTCTACGGCACCGAAGGTGAAGTTCCCGAAGAGGAATACACCATTGATTTCGGCAAAGCCAAGGTTGTGAAAGAGGGTGAAGACCTGACCATTGTGGCAACCTCCCAGATGGTTTTAACGGCACTTGAGGCGGCTGAACAACTTGCAAAAGAGGGCATCAATGCAGAAATCGTGGATCCAAGAACCCTCTCTCCGCTGGATATGGATACTATTCTTAATTCAGTGTGCAAAACCCACGCGCTTTTAATTGCCCATGAAGCGGTTAAAACCGCAGGACCAGGGGCTGAAATTGCCGCCCGGGTTGCAGAAGAAGCCTTTGATCAGCTGGATGCACCTATTGTCCGGGTCGGTGCACCTTTTACACCGGTACCGTTCTCTCCACCCCTGGAACAGGCTTTTATTCCAGGGGTGGAGCAGATTGTCAAAACGGCAAAAACAATGAGGGAGTGATGGATTGTGCCTTGCGTCGGTATCATTGCAAATCCCGTTTCAGGAAAAGATATTCGTCGGCTTGTGGCCCACGGCAGCGTGTTTGATAACCAGGAAAAGGTTCGAATTGTCCGGCGGCTGCTGACAGGTCTTGAAGCTGCCGGAGTCACCCGTGTCTGGTACATGCCCGATGAATATGCCATAGTCCCAAGAGCTGTACAGGGCGTAACCACTGCCCTGGATCTGGCCGAAATGCCCATCATGGCCAAAGGCAATCAATGCGACTCCATTGCTGCAGGCCAGTGGGTCGGCCAACATGAGGTGGATGCCGTTATCGTCTTGGGCGGTGACGGCACCTGCCGAGCCGTTGCCAAAAAAAATAACGGCAAAACACCAATGCTGCCCATATCCACGGGAACTAACAACGTGTTTTCATATATGATTGAGGCAACCATCGGCGGTATTGCTGCAGGGCTCATCGCCACTGAAAAGGTTCCAATATCTGCAGGGGTATACCGTTCTTGTCAACTTGATGTTTTGCTGGACGACGCTTTGGTGGATATGGCCCTGGTAGATGTAGCCGTCTATAATGATCGATTTATTGCATCCCGGGCGGTCTGGGATATGGAAAAGGTGACCCAGCTTTTTTTGACCCGGTGCCGGCCCGATTCCATTGGCTTGTCTGCTGTCGGTGGCCAATTGGCTGATGTCACGCCCCAGGAACACCGGGGCTTATATCTGCAGCTAAAAGACAGTGCCGAACAAAAGGTTATTGCGGCAATTGCGCCGGGGCTTCTTCAAAACGTCGGGGTGAGCCATTGGCATTTTATGGAAGTGGGCGAATCGGTGAACGTGGAGACCGAACGGTGCGTGCTGGCGCTTGACGGTGAACGGGAAGTTTCGATAAAGCCTGATCAATCTGCTATGATTCGGTTGTCATCCGATGGACCGCTGGTTATTGATATTCGAAAAACCATGTCCTATGCGCAGAAAAATCAAATCATGGTAACCACTGGCGGTTAGATCAGGTCCAAAAACACTATATTAAGGAGAGAATGATGTCAGATGTTTTAAAAGCCGCATTTATTTTTGTGGCGCCTGAGGCAGATCCCAAAACCCATCGGCAGTGGGTTGAAACACCAAAGGTAAAATTGCTGGCCGTGGCTGTAAAAAATTATGATCAAGCGGCGGAAACCGCAAAGCAGCTTCTGGCAGAAGGCATTGGTGCCATTGAATTATGCGGCGGCTTCGGTAACAAGGGCACGGCCATAATCACTGAGGCGGTGGAAGGAAAAATTCCCGTGGGTGTTGTCCGTTTCGACATTCACCCAGGACTTGGCAATGCTTCAGGAGATGGATTGTTTATTTAAATTTTTTGTTTGGACGAGAACTTACCGTGCTTCCGGGCAAGTTTTCGTCCAAAATTATTTGATTTAAAAGTGTTTATTAATCAATTTAATCGAATAAATCTTCCAGTGCTTCAAACACATAGGACATATACATAAGCTTTGGGGAACCGCCCATGGCCACTGCCAACATCGCGGCCTGGAGGATGTCTTCCCTGGCCGCGCCTAAGGCGGCGGCATTTTCAATATGCAATGTAATGCACATATCGCATTGGGACGCAACCGCACAGCTTACAAGTATCAGTTCCTGGGTTACGGGAGGCAAATTCCCGATTTTACCCAACGAGCCTGTGAATTGCAGGTATTTTCCGTATTCTTCCGGTGCGTATTGCTGTAAATAGGTCATGGCCTGGGCTGCTTTTTCCGGTGCACTGCTCATTTGATTCTCCTTTATTATGAAAGTTACAATTTATCAGATGCGCATTGAATTCCAATTTGGAGCCTTAATTCTTGACAGTTAATAGTGCAAATCCTATACCGAAAGTTAATAAAAAAATATTATAAAATTAGATAGTTATCTTAATTAGAATTGTGTAACCCATTCAAAATGTGTTCAAAAATGGAACATAAAAAAAATAGGTGTTGAAATTTGGAACAACGTCAGGCTTAAAGTACAAAACATAAATAAAATAGTGTCTGACCGAAAACCTGGAAATTTTGTCTAGTACAAGGCGGGCGTAAATTTTAACCGGAGGAATACAAGGCGTATTTCGAGGATTAAAATTTGCGACCAACGAAGTAATCGGCAAAATTTACGGTTTTCGGTCGGGCACAAAATAACTGACCAGTATTACAGGACCCTTCCATGCGTTATTATTTAAATACCCAAACCGATCCCGCGTTCAACCTTGCTGCCGAAGAATATTTGTTGAAAAGTACCAATGAAGACTGCTGCATGCTCTGGCGTAATCACAATACAATTGTTGTGGGCAGAAATCAGAACACCTTATCCCAGATCAATCCTGAATTTGTACAAAAACACGACATCAAAGTGGTGCGTCGCATCACAGGCGGCGGGGCGGTCTACCATGATCTGGGAAATATCAACTTTACATTCATCAAGGTGGGGGAACAGACAAAAAAAATCGATTTTTCCGCTTATACCCGACCCATCCTTGAGTATCTCAATCAAGTGTCTGTCCCGGCCAGGCTTGACGGTCGCAATGACCTGACTGTGGACGGGCTTAAAATTTCAGGAAATGCCCAGCATATCCATAAAGACCGGGTACTTCACCATGGCACCCTTCTTTTTGATGTGAACCTGGAAATGTTGGCCACCGTACTTTTGGTGAACCCTGAGAAATACAGGGACAAGGCAGTTCAGTCCATCCGAAGCCGGGTAACCAACATCAGAAAGTATCTTTTGGACCACCCAACGGTTGAACAATTTATGGAAGACCTTGGCCGGTATATGCAAAAAGCCTATCAAGCTGTACTGACACGGTTCAGTGATGATGATCTTAAGCAGATTAACGATCTTGCTCAGAAAAGATATCGGCAGTGGGACTGGAATTTTGGTGATTCACCGGCCTATGATTTTTCCAGATCCATCCGTACCCCAGGCGGCACCATTGATATCAGAATGAAGGTCAAAGAGGGCACAATTCAACGCATTCGTATTTTTGGCGATTTTTTTGGCATTGATCCTGTCAGCGATATGGAAAAACGGCTTACTGGATGCCGTCATGACCATCAGTCCATCAAAAAGATATTGAATGCTGTTGATATAGAACGCTATATTAAAGATGTGACAGTTGATCAACTGCTTCATTGCATGTTTTGAATATTTAAAAAAGGAGTTTTTTATGGATATAATAACCCATCAACTAATAGACAATGAACTGTGCGGAACACCCGTTATGGTGGAAGACGGAAAGAGCTGTGTGGAATATACGACCACGCCCAGAATGGCGGCAGATGACTCAGGTCTGGTGCATGGCGGATTTATTTTTGGACTTGCCGACTATGCTGCCATGCTTGCAGTCAACCACCCTAATGTTGTTCTTGGTGGGGCAAATGTTAAATTTTTAAAGCCTGTCAAAGCAGGCGAGTCCGTATATGCCCAGGCCAGTGTCACATCCGTGTCCGGTAAAAAACAGATGGTCAGCGTTGAGGTTAAACGTGAAGATGAGGTGGTTTTCAAAGGGGAATTTTCCTGCTTTGTTCTGGAAAAACACGTTCTTGGATAACAAAAATTCCAAGCGCCCATGTTTCACCAATGCAGGGCGCTTGGAATTTTGTGAACTATTTTAAGCACTTTTATATGAAAGTACCACTCAGTTGCTGAGTTTCTTTCATGTTTTGTTGTGGGACAAGCCTGGATGCTGATTGATAAGACCAGGTCGGTCCATGGCCGTTATTTTAAGCGTCTTGGGGTGTTTTGATCATATCGCTTTCCATCATGTCAGCAATACCTAACGCGGAATTCAGGGCATCATTAATCATGAAAAGCTGAATCTTTAATGTTTTTAATGAAGCCGGAGTGGCCGAGATCTGTTCCTCTGACGCAAGAAGTGACGAAAACATATCTGCTTTCAGGGCAAACCCGGACAAACGATCACTGAATTGGACGATCTGCTTTGCCCACTTGTCCCGTTCTTCCCTTGTAAGTTCGATATTTGCGTTGTCAGTGCCGTTAATCAGGTGGTCAATCTGGTACTCCTGGGGGTTGGCAATGATTTCGTACATAGTTCGTGCTCCTTTTCATTTAAAAAGTCCAAGCCGATGGCCAAGTAAAATTTTTGCCTTCAAAGCATGGTGTCTGGCCAGGGACGACGGCATATTAATAGTATGCCCAATGTCTGGTCAGAGGTCATAACGCGGTAAGGTAAAAAAATTTTAAGACGCCATCAAATTTTGAGAAGGATAAGCGGGCGCAGGGTGTTAGTCAAGCTTAGATGCTGAGAACATTGAAGATTCATATATATTTTGTCTAAAGATGATTTTAATAAGCCTCTAATATTCGCATTCAAATGATTTTTTCTATTTTTGAATACTTGAATAAGAATTCATTTTATTTTTCTTGTAAAAAATAATCCAGGATATCTCCCTGGGTGTAAATAATTTTCAATATCGACAGATAAAAGGAGGAGCGGGCATTGGATATGCGCCGTTGGGCATCTACAAGTAAGGTGTTGGCGTCCATGACATCAATACTGTCTGCCATGCCGTATTTGAACTGCATCTGAACAGCATTGAAATTTTCCTCGGCAGATTTGACTTCATCAGCAAGATTAATCAGGGTAGATTTTGCGGTGTTAAATTCCAGAAAAGACTGTTTTGATTCAAGGATAACCACCTTTTTTTCGTTGGCCAGGGACAGCGCTGCCTGGCGCAGTCGTGCCACAGCCTGGCGTACCTGGGCACGCCGTAATCCACCGTCAAACAGGGTAAATATGAGCTGGGCCTGGATGTATGCCTCTTCGGTATCATATTTCGTTTGGGTTCCGGGTCCCGTATCATAGAAATGTCTTTTTCCCGGTAACCGCCTTCAAGTTCAATACGGGGCCAGTAGTCACCCTTTTCATAGGCAATGGTCCGCTGGGCAATCTCAACATCCTTTTGGGCTTCCATGATTTCATAACGGTTTTCAAGGGCATGGGATTTTATCTGTTCAAGGGTGACTGAAAAATTTTCAACTTCTTTGATATCTCCCGGGGCAATGGAAAATTGATCTTCTATGCCGGTAAGCCTTACGATGCCGGCCTTGGCTGTCCGGACATTATTAATCGCCACAATCTGGTTGGTTTTAGCCTTTGACAATTCCGCCTGGGCCCGGAACAGGGCCGTCTTTGTCACACTGCCCACAGAGAGTTTTTCATTCACTGAATTTTTGTATATGTTCAAGCGTTCAACTTCGGCATCCGCCACCTCCACCAGGCGTTTTAAATTCAATGCCTGGATATAGGCTTGAGATACCTGGAAAATATAATTGCTGCGAATGGCTTGTTCTGAAAATTTTGCCTTTTCAATGCTTTTTTTACTGACATCATAGGCGATCAGCTCTTTGCCGTTCAGCGTAAATGACTGGGTGAGTTTTCCGCCTAATGTATTGACATCCGGCGTATAAATATCATCGTTTTTATAATTCAGGTAACTGCCGTACAGCGCAGCAGAAGGGATAAGCACGGACTGGGCCCGTTTTTTGTCCTGCTCTGCAATGTAGGTCTGTTCTTTAGCAATCTGGATGGTTTCTGCATTTTTATTGGCCACTTGGCACAATTGTTTCAAAGTATATGACGGTTCACAGAGGGCTTGTCCGGCAAATCCGAAAACCAGTAATAGTAATGCCTGAACACAGCTATGAATTTTTTTCATATTTAATTTTCCCAGTCCCTTTTTTGAAAAAGCATATTAATTAATACAGCTCTTTAAACTTTTGTTGTGGGTCGAGCATACGTATTGATAGATTCAGCCAATCCATGGCTGTTATATACCAGAGTTGGCAATAATTTCAAAAAGGAATCAACCTGGCTATAAGGATATTTCATCTTCGGTTCTAAGCTGAGAGTTCACTGAAAATGGTGATTGTTTACTGTACTCTTGGGTTTTCAATTCTTTTTTTAAAATTTTCCCTATATTGGATTTGGGCAGCTCTTTTCTGAACGCCACAGCCACAGGAAGTTTGTACTTGGCAAGCTTGGTCGCGCAATAGTCAATAATTTCTTTTTCCGTCATTGTCTCTTCTTCTTTGAGGACAACAAACGCTTTGACTGCTTCACCGCGTTTGGGGTGGGGGATGCCGACAACACAGGCTTCAAGAATTTTTGGATGCTCATACAGTACTTCGTCAATATCCCTGGGATAGACATTGTAACCGCTGGAGACAATCACATCCTTTATACGGTCTACAATATAGAAATAACCGTTTTCGTCCATTTGAGCAATGTCGCCTGAGCGCAGAAAGCCATCTTTGGTGATCGCTTTACTTGTGGCATCAGGCTGGTTTAAATATCCTTTCATGACCTGCGGACCTTTGATGAGAAGCTCGCCGGACTCTCCTGTGGGCACCTGTTTGGTATAGTCTTCAAGGTCCACAATTTTGCAGATCGTGTCGGGGAGGGGAAGCCCAATACTGCCCACAACCCGTTTGCCCTGGAAGGGATTCATATGGGTGACCGGCGTGCATTCAGTGAGGCCAAAGCCTTCCACGATAATCGAGTCTGTTTTTTCCTGAAAACGATTGATGATCTCCAGTGGAAGTGGCGCAGAACCGGAAAAACTGGCCCTTATTGAACTTAGATCTGTTTTTTCCATATCCGGATGGTCCAATATCCCAATGTACATGGTGGGCACCATAGGGGCAAAGGATACTTTGTATTTGGAAATGGCTTCTATAAGCTGCTTGGACTGGGGTTTGGGTAAAAGCACATTTCGCCACCCCATTTTGACGGCATAGTTCATGGACGTGGACATACCGAATACATGGAAAAAGGGAAGGGCACCCAGCATGGTCTCCTGTCCTTTCACAAATTCGGGAAACCAAGCATCGAGTTGCTGAACCTGGTAAGAGATATTTTTGTGGGTGAGCATGACCCCTTTGGAGGCCCCTGTGGTGCCGCCGGTATATTGGTACATGGCCACATCGTCCATGGTTACATTCGCCTGACCTGTGTCTGGAGGAGATTCGGCAATTAAATCCTGAAAGTCATAAAGGCCGGGGGCTGGAGGAACATCTTTGGCCAGACCTTTTTTGGGGGCTGCCAGGGGGAAAAGCAAACGTTTAAAAAAGGAAAGGTAAGTACCGATAGATGCATAAACGATAGCCTCAATATCTGTTTTTTCCCGCAGTTCTAACATACGGTCTACTAAAATATCTTGTGTGATCAGAAGTTTGGCGCCTGAATCCGTTAACTGACGCTCAAGTTCCCTGTCTGCGTATAAGGGATTATTCAATACAACAATGCCGCCAATTTTTAATGTGGCATAATAAGCGACCACGCAAGGGATAATATTAGGTAGCAAAATTGCCACACGGTCCCCTTTTTTTATCCCCAATTCCTTCAAGGCCGTGGCAAATCTGCAAACAGTGTCATTGAAATGCGTATAAGTCATGGCATATCCCTGGAAGATCAACGCCGGGTTATCGGGAAAGTTTTTTGCTGATTGTTCAAGATACTGAGGAATCAGAATGTTCTGATAGTCAACGTGCAAGGGAATACCTTGGGCATAGGATTCGGTCCAGATTTTTTTTTCATAAGCACTTGTGTTCGACAAGGCTTTCTCCTCTGAATAAGAATGATTGAAAATCTAAAGGAAAAAATAAGCATGAGTAGTATAGTAATTGATAGAAAGAAATGAATTGCCCTGTCAAGGGAAAAGTAGGGAATCATTAAAATATGTTAAATTTTGTAAAAGAACGGGCTTCGGTGTAAAATTGACCTTTATTAAAGGTTATGAAATTTAACCATTAGATGGTTTTTTTAATGGAATTATGTTTGCATCGGCATTGCGGGCGCAGACCGATACAAACATTTTTTATGTATCATATTTTTGGGGGGGAGCGAAGGTGTTAACTTAGTCCAGTAGTGAGCCTGAACCACCTTTTCTGGAAGATATGCTCAGACCAATAACCCAGCCAAGGAGAAGTACGACGACGCCGGCCAAAAACCATTTGATCATGCCCGTCTTAAATAAGAATTCGCTATTTCCTTTTTGCTGGGCAAGCTCGGTTGACAAAGATGCGTTTCGGGCTTTGAGCTGTTTATTTTCTTCTAACGTATCGGTTACGTTCGCGGCGGCTGCCTTAAGCGCAGTGTATTTTGATTTTAGTGCTTCATGGTCTTGGATCAGGGCTTGGTTCTCTTTTTTAAGCTGTTCCATAACAACCTGGTCTGCCTTTACCGACAATGCCTTTATTTTTTCTTCAAGGGCGGCATTCTCTTTTTTTAGCCGGTCTATGATTATTGATTTAGGGGGATCCGTTACAACATAACTTTTGTCCACCCATCCCTGCTCTCCGGATGCAAGTGCCACCTTAAGGTATCCGTTTTTTTCTGTAATTACGGTTAAAGGTGTATCGCTTTTTAAGGCGGAAAGAACAGGGTAGTTCGTGCCGGGCCCTTCTCTGAATGTGAGAATGAGCATATCAGAGACATAAGCGGTCTGGGCATGGCATAACACTGCAGTCCCGGTAAATATTAAAACAACCGCACAAATTCGTGAAAATAGCTTCGTCATTATTTTTTGCCTCCTTAACAGTTTTTAGTTAATTATCAGTCCTTCCTTGTTTTTACAACACCCGGAATGTAAAAAAAACTTGCCAAACCGCTTGGAACATGGGATCAATCATTACCCCCTGTCATTAATTACAGTCTGTTAAATTAAAACGGTTGGTGTATGAACCAGGACTCTTTCAAGAAATTATGTATTGCCAATATCCTTAACGGGGTATCTGACGGGTTGCGCAAATATTCCAATCCCAGCCGCGTTGCACTGCTGTTTGCACCGGGGCCGGATGATCCTGTTCAGGTATTTGACCCCCAGGATCTTTTGTTTGGGCATGAAACCGTGCTTGAGGAAGTCTTTGTTGTTAATGAGGAACGCTGGCGGCAAGAGATTATAGAACAGATTGAAGGTCAGCCAAAAGGCCTTTTGATCCCCCAGGAAACATTAGGATTGTCAGGGCTTATCGCATTTGCAGGCGCAAGCAGTGAATTTTTTTACCAGGTCTGGTTTACCGAGCACCATCCTGACATGTGTTCCATCAAGCCGACAGAAAAATGGCTGGAACAGGCCGCGTCTCTGCTTGTCCATGACTATACCTCGGGAAATCCCCCCATCAACTGTTCGGATTATGTGCTCAAAAATTATGCACTACAGGCCATAGCTGATTATATGGTGGATGAACGCAACAGTCATCTGGGGTATGATACCAAAATTCAGATCCCAACGATTTTAAATTATATTTTGTCCATTTCAAAAACCCGAGAAGAGGGTGCCTGGGCAAGGGGGGTTCTTTTTTTTACGGATCCGGTCAATATAGAGTCCATTGATTTTCTGACCATGTTTCGGCGAAATGAACGGCCGGTAATTTCTAATATCAAACACATCAGAAAGCTTCTTGTCAGCGTGGAGCGGTCAAATCGTAAACTGGTTTCCGACGGCGATTATGTTGTGGGGATCTCATTGGCCCGTGTCCCTGAGTATGCCATTATCGCTGATTTCCGGGGGGATCACGGTTTTTTGAGTCTGGGTACCCAGAGACTCGCCTCATTTTGTGACGGCAATTTTTATTCAACCACCAGGGAAAATAAACTGGTGGAGTTGGAAGAGTTGCTTTTGGATTCACCACTTGACATTGAAACGGCCGGCACCTTGTTCAGTGTTGTTTCCGGGTTGATACACAAAGCCGGACATTCTCATTATGGCAGTACCGTGGTCATTGATATGAACGATGAACCCCTGGTACTGTCCGGGCATGTGCTGGATCCTCCGTTATGCCTTTTGGATTCTGATAATTATGAACTGGCTTCGGCATTCATGCGCATTGACGGGGCCGTCCAAATCACACCGGATGCTAAAATCCGGGGGTTTGGATGTCTTTTGGACGGGCAGTCGGTTACCTGGGAAAATATGGCCCGGGGTGCCAGATACAACTCTGCATTAAGATTCTCCGCCACAACATCCAAAGTGATTGTGGTTGTCGTTTCTGCTGACAGACCCATTTCAATCATATATAACGGTATTGAATTGAACGGCATGTCAAGGTGGAAACCCATTTATCAGTACATGCCGGAAATTTTAACCCTTGAACAGCACCTGCATGGTGTGCAGATATGATAATTTCTTATGGCTCAATTTGATTTTGAATCACTTTCCGACCTGGCCGGCCAGCGTTTGATGCTCGGGTTCGACGGTCAGACCCTGAATACTGAATTAAAACATTTGATAAATGAGTACAGGGCCGGGGGAATTATCCTGTTTCGGCCCAATATTGAATCACCGGACCAATTGCGCCGTTTGTGCATGGATGCCCGAGACTATGCACTGGATCAAGGTTTACCGGATCTGTTTGTGGCCGTTGATCAGGAAGGCGGTCAGGTGGCAAGGCTGCGTAAACCCTTCACTGAGTTTCCCGGCAACCCCCATATGACAACCCTTGAAGAAGCCCGGGAATTTGCCCGAATTACAGCGTCAGAGTTGTTTGACATGGGCATTAACATGAATATGGCCCCGGTCATGGATGTGGTGCCGCCGGATGTGGATTCCATCATGAAAGACCGGGTGTTTACAGGAAATGAAAACCGTGTGGCAGAAATGGGAACTGCAGTGATCCAGGGCCTTCAAAAGGGCGGAGTTCTATCTGTAGCCAAACATTTCCCCGGTATCGGCAGAACAGTAAAGGATTCCCATTTTTTTCTGCCTGAACTAGAAACGGAACTATCTGATTTAAAACAGACGGATCTGATCCCTTTTGAAGCTGCGAAAAAAGTGCAGGTATCCGGGATGATGCTTTCTCATATTTTGTACACCAGGCTGGATGCGAATTGGCAGGCTAGTTTGTCAAAGACCATTGCATATGATCTGTTAAGAAAGGGCATGGGATATCAAGGACTTGTCATGACCGACGATCTTGATATGAAGGCCATCAGTCATGATATGGATACCTGTATTTACAGGATTATGGCAGCGCAGATCGACATCGCGCTTGTTTGTCATGCCGGTCCCAATATTGCCGAAGCCAGGAACGCTGTCAGGGGGTATCTTGAAAAGGACAAGGAGTTGTTTGAATCCGGTATAGCCTGTGTGAAAAGAATTTTAGCGGCAAAGGAACAGTTTTTGGTTTGAGCTTTGTTTTTTATGCGCTTACTTGGCACAAATTATCCCACCACAGCTTTTACGCGGGAGTACACGTCATCAGCAAGACCACATATCTGGTTATTTTGGATCATTTCCCACCCCCTGGCTGCAATCATAGCCGCATTATCTCCGCATAGGGACAAGGGGGGCGAGAATACTTTTATTTTATGTCGTTCGGCCCTTTCAGAAAGGATGTCAACAAGGGTCTTATTGGCGGAAACCCCGCCTGCAATGCCGATATCGGTACAATTTGTATCTTTGGCTGCCGCAATCAGTTTGGTGGACAGCACATCGATGACGGCCATTTGAAATCCAGCTGCCACATGGGCAGACTGGGCTTCGTTCATATCAGGGTTTTCGTGCAGATACCGGGCCACCGCAGATTTAATCCCACTGAAACTGAAGTCAAAGTTGCCTTTTTTAAGCATGCTTCTGGGAAACTTGATTTTTTCCGGGTCCCCCTTTTTTGCCAGAGATTCAATGGCAGGTCCGCCCGGATAGCTTAACCCCATCATTTTGGCCACCTTGTCAAAGGCTTCTCCTGCCGCATCATCTCGGGTCTGGCCCATGAGGCTGAATGCGCCGGGGCCTTTTACATGATAGATATTGGTGTGTCCGCCTGATACCACAAGGGCGATGAAAGGAAAGCCGGGGGAATGATCCAGAAGCTGTAGAGAGCAAATATGTGCCTCAAGGTGATTTACGCCGGCCAGAGGAAGATTCCGCGCCCAAGCCAAGGCCTTGGCGTAAGAAAAACCCACCAGAAGTGCGCCAATCAGCCCAGGGCCCTGGGTGGCGGCAATGCCGTCAATATCATCTAGGCCGACACCCGCCTGGGCAAGAGCCTGGTCTACCACCGGGTCTATGGCCTCAATGTGCATACGCGATGCAAGTTCCGGGACGACCCCGCCGTATATGGCATGGGTGGACACCTGGGAGGAGACAATAGAAGCGCGGATGCGCACCCCGTCTTCCACGATTGCTGCAGCCGTTTCGTCGCAGGAGGATTCAATCCCAAGAATGAGCATGATTTGATTTCCGCTGGAGGATCAGACGTACTGGGTCTGGAGCTCGTCGTTTTCCCTTTCCTGAATTTCACCTATAAGATAAGCATTTTCATTCATGGCACTTAGTCTGTCCATGACTTCCTGGGCGGCGTTTTCAGGGACCACAACCACCATACCAATGCCGTTGTTAAAGGTTCTGTGCATGTCATGTTCCGGCACATTCCCTTCCTTTTGGATGATGCTGAATATGGGGGGGATCTGCCATGATTCGTTGTGGATGATGGCTTTGCATGCCTGGGGGATGACCCGGATTATGTTTTCATCTATGCCGCCGCCCGTGATGTGAACTAGTCCGTGAATCGGCAGATCACGCATCAGACTTAAAATGGTGGATACGTAGATGGTGGTGGGTTTGAGCAGTTCTTCTCCAAGGGTGCCGTCCAGATCTTCCAGATGGGTGTTGACATCATATCCACATTTATCAAAGAAAACTTTGCGCACCAGGGAAAAGCCATTGGAATGGACACCTGAAGAGGCAATGCCGATAAGTTTGTGTCCCGGCCTAATGTAGGAGCCGTCAATGATTTTGTTATTGTCAACAATGCCAACAGAAAAGCCGGACAAATCATATTCGCCGTCTTGGTACATACCGGGCATTTCAGCCGTTTCGCCGCCGATCAGCGCACAGCCGGCCTGGGTGCAGCCCTCGGCAATGCCTGAAATGATTTTTTCAGCTACAGCATTGTCCAGTTTGCCCATGGCTAGATAATCAAGAAAAAATAGTGGCTTAGCTCCCTGGACAATAATGTCGTTGACGCACATGGCCACAAGGTCTATACCAATGGTGTCATGTTTATCCATCTGGAATGCGATTTTCAGCTTGGTGCCTACCCCATCTGTGGAGCTAACCAGTACCGGGTTGGAAATATTGGCCAGGTTCAAGGAAAAAAGTCCCCCAAACCCCCCAATGTCTCCCATGACACCGGTCCGAGGGGTGGATTTAGCAATATTTTTTATCCGGTCAACCAGCTCAGTGGCTTTATCAATATCAACGCCGGAATCCGCATATGTCAAAGAGTCGTTCATCGTAATTTCACCTATGGTATTCTAATAAAGATCTGTTAGTCCCTTTAAAGTCGTCAATCATACGCCCAAAGCCCGTAAAAAGTCAAAAGCTTTTTGACAAGGCATGCCTGGATGAAGTATGAAGTGGGTGACTTTTAAACACGGGACTATTTTGGAGAAAATATCTTCATGAAAACAATTCATATCGGCTTACTCGGATTCGGCGTGGTCGGGGCAGGTGTGGCAAAATTGCTCAAAGAGAAAAAAGAGCTGCTCGAATCCAGGATTGGCGCCTGTCTGAATCTTAAAACCATTGCTGATCTCGATATTACCACCGACCGGGGTGTTGATCTGACCGGTACCCAATTAACGACTGATGCGATGTCGGTTATCAATGACCCTGAGATCGACATTATTGTGGAACTTATCGGCGGGCAGACTGTAGCCAGGGATTTTATTGTTAAGATTCTTGAAAACAAAAAACATGTGGTGACGGCAAATAAGGCTCTTTTAGCCGGTTTTGGCAACGAATTGGTCCGCATTGCCGAAAAGAATCAGGTTGATTTGGCGTTTGAAGCATCCTGTGGGGGATGTATGCCTGTCATAAAAAGCCTGAGGGAATCTTTGGTTGCCAACGACATTCATGCCATGTGCGGAATCCTTAACGGTACCTGCAATTATATCTTGAGCAAAATGACCCGGGATGGCTCCCAGTTTGAGGATGCCTTAAAACGGGCTCAGGAGTTGGGGTTTGCCGAAGCTGAACCATCCCTGGATGTGGACGGATATGATACGGCACATAAACTTGCCATTTTGAGTGCCCTGGCCCATGGAATGGAAATCAATCTTGATGATATCCATGTGGAAGGCATTCGGAACATCGGTCCGGCAGATATCGGGTTTGCAAGTGACTTTGGTTATACCATTAAATTGCTTGCCATCGGAAAAAAACATGAGAACCATGTTGAAGCAAGGGTACATCCCACCATGATTCCTTGTTCCAATCCTTTGTCTCATGTGGATCATTCCATGAATGCCATTGCCATTGATGCAGACGCTACAGGACCAACCATGCTCTGTGGTCACGGGGCAGGTATGATGCCCACAGCTTCGGCTGTCCTCTCGGATATAACCGACATTGCAAGAAACATTATTGCCGGTATCCGGCGCAGGGTTCCCACTTTGGGGTATCCCGAAGACAATATTAAAAAAATACCTATTTTACCCATGGACGAGTTGTCCACCCGGTATTATCTGCGTTTTGAGGCCCAGGATCATCCAGGGGTTTTGTCTACCATTTCAGGTATTTTAGGTGAAAATGATATCAGTATTAAATCCGTTCATCAAAAAGGACGCAATACAAATGGTCAGGTTCCCATTGTCATGCTAACTCATCTAGCCAGGGAAAGCAGGATTCAGGCGGCCCTTGCCCAAATCGTTCAAACTGACTGTGTGCTGGGACAGCCCGTTGTTATCCGCATTGAAGATGATGACACGGATTAGCACTTAATCTGTTTTTTTGTATTCGAACCCCGGATCCGAGATAAGGGTACAGTGCCAATATATTTATAGTTACGGGTTGATGGGATCCGTCAATACCTATGCTTAATCACAACAAAACATGAAAGTGATTCATCAATTTGTTAGTGATTTTCATACAACAAGACAAAAAGGGTTAAAGGAATGAAAATACTTGTTGCAGATCTGGAAGGGGTTTTTTTGCCTGAAATCTGGATCAATGTGGCGAAAAAAACCGGGATTGAGGAACTTAAGCTGACCACCCGGGATATCAGCGATTATGATGTGCTCATGACCAAGCGCCTTTCCATACTTGAAGAGCATAATCTGACACTTAAGGATATCCAGGATGTCATTGCGGGTCTTGATCCCCTCGACGGTGCAAAGCAGATGCTGGATTGGATCCGGGAACGGACCCAGATCATCATTCTGTCCGATACCTTCGAAGAGTTTGCAGGGCCGCTTATGAAGAAATTGGACTTTCCTGCATTGCTTTGCCATAACCTGACCGTAGACGCAACAAACCGGATTATTGGATATAATCTAAGAATTGATGATCAGAAGGCCAGAGCCGTCAAAGCACTTCAGGGGCTGAATTATAATGTCATAGCATTTGGTGATTCTTATAATGATACCGGTATGATCCAGGCGGCAGATCAGGGGTTTTTCTTTAAACCCCCTGAATCCATTACCGAGGATTTTCCTGATATCCCCATTACCCGTTCCTATGATGAGCTTAAAGGCATGCTTACCAAGCTTTTGGCAAACTAAATGATAAATATCGATAAATTTAAAGAGCTGAGTGTCCTTGTCATCGGGGATTTAATGCTTGATGAGTACCTGTGGGGAACGGTTGACAGAATTTCACCTGAGGCACCTGTTCCTGTGGTGGCCGTGGAAAAAATGAGCCATACACTGGGCGGGGCAGGTAATGTGATAAACAATCTTTCTGCCATGGGGGCAAAGGTCTTTGCTATGGGTGCCGTGGGGGCAGGGCCGGCCGGCCGTGATGTTTTAAAAAAGCTTGAAGCCTTGAGCGTTGATGTCACAGGAGTGATCAGTGAACCTGACCGTCCCACAACACGGAAAACCCGAATCATTGCAGCCAGCCAGCAGATGCTTCGTATTGACAGGGAGGTCCGGTATCAGATCAGTGCCCATACACTTGATAAATTAACCCAAATCATTGCTGAATACATGAGCAAAATGGATCTTGTCATTATTTCAGATTATGATAAGGGTCTGGTAACGCGTGAACTTGTAGCCTCTATTGTCGATATAGCCAAAAAATCAGGTGTCATGACCTTGGCAGATCCCAAATCCATGGATTTTTCAAAATACATGGGAGTGACCGTTTTAACCCCCAATAAAAAAGAAGCTGCAATTGCCGCCGGTATACAGATTGAAACCCCTGAAGAGATGGATGATGCTGCAGCAAAGATCATAGCTCAGGCCGGGCTCGAAAAGCTCCTTATTACCTGCGGAAAGGCCGGTATGGTTCTTTATGAAATCGGAAAGCCTGCTGTTACCATTGAATCAAAAGCAAGGCAGGTCTTTGATGTGTCAGGGGCCGGAGATACGGTTATCTCTCTTTTGGGGCTAGGGCTGGCATCCGGCGCTACGTTTAAAGCGGCTGCCGGATTGGCCAACCTTGCAGCTGGTATTGTGGTCGCCAAAGTGGGTACTGCGACAGCATCAATTGATGAACTAAAACAATGTGTTATGACAAATGTTTGAATTTGATGAAATTTATGCTTGACTCGTAAGACTCTTTGATCTATATTACTTCACGTTGTTGCGGGGTGGAGCAGTCTGGTAGCTCGTCGGGCTCATAACCCGAAGGTCATTGGTTCAAATCCTTTCCCCGCTACCAAGTAAATAAAGGCTCTCAGCGGTTTCGCTGGGAGCCTTTGTGGTTTCTTCCCCACACCTAAGACCATTTTAGATTATTCCCTACATGCTCCCCACAGTGAATATAGTCTCCTGAATAAGACAGAAACACTTCCCCAAAAATGGGGATACTTCCCTCGAATCATCACGGATATGGTCTGCTGAATTTTCAGCCAAGCTCTTGGGTGGCGATCTCCATAAAAAATGCAGCGATTTTTTTTGCACCCAAAGTGCAACAATACCGTCCGTGTATATGCTCTGAGAGAGTGTTATCAATCCAACTATGATTCCGTTTTGCAACACCAATGAAAAAATGGTTGCATTCCTTGAAAGTATTTGATTAGAAAAGATTCTAATAATTGCCACTTTATGGCAGATCCCCAAAAAATAAACAGGGGCGCAAACGGCTTTCTATAAACCTTCCTGAAGGGTTTTTATGAAAAAAATAAATCCAATCATGCTGGCTCTTTTTTTGTTGCCGATGAATTTTTTTCTTGAAACATCACATGCAGACAACTGCAAAGAGTGGTTGAGTTTTTCTGAGAAAGATCGTGTTATGGCTTCATTAGATGTTTTAACTAATGCCTCGTCGGTTCAAAAGACTGTTATTGCAATAATGCTAAGTAAGGCATGCAGGGGAGAAATTGATGATTTTTCGAGATCACAAGCAAACATCGATGTGGGGAAATTGTTGCCGTATTTGCGATCAAAAAGCAACCATAGTCATGCAAAAAATATCCTTGAGCCCGTTGATTATGATCCATTTGTCAATGATTCTGTTTCAGGAGAGATCCAACCAAAGGCTGTCCCTGGTTATATATTAGAACCTGTTGATTATGACTCGGCAAATTTTGCAGAGAGTCTTTTTAAGGTTGATGCAACCGGAATGTTTTGAAAGGGCCAATTCCGCGCAGCGGTTCAGTTCATGGTATTATGTGTCGCCCAAAGCCTTTACAGAAAGTGGGTTTGATACTCCAATCCATTTTCAGGGGCTAAAATTTTAAGGGTGAGCGTTTACATTTGTAGGGCTCTTTTTTTTGAAATTTGGACAAGCCCACATATTGTGGCTGAATCGTCCTTGAAAAGATCCGGAGTGACAGGGAAAGTCTGAGTGGGTTATCCTCCCGGGAAATTGGCTCTGTCAGAGGAGTAGTCCTCGCCTTAAACACTAAGTATTTGATCTATGCTCAATGAGTGTTGGCCGGCTGAGCTACCAGGCGAACCCCAAGGGCAGCACACACCTTATTAATTGTATCAAATCGAGGTTTAGCGTTTGGTTTAAGCGCTTTATACAAGGCTTCACGGGTTATCCCTGTCGCTTTGGCAACTTCACTCATACCGCGGGCTTTGGCAGCAACCCCCAGAGCGTGGGCCAGTTCTGCGGCATCTCCATCTTCAATCACCATAGTGATGTAAGCAGCAATATCTTCTTCACTTTTAAGCTGCTGTGCCATATCAAAGTCCGGCAGGTCTGCAATTCGTTTTTTCATGGTTCAATCCTCCAAAGTGTTTTCCCGTTGTTTAGCCTTAGCGATGTCGCTTTCCTGGCTGCTCTTATCTCCCCCTCCAAGCATGACGATCAAAGCGTCTCCCCGCTTGGTGTAGTACATTCTCCAGCCCGGGCCAAAATGTTCCCTCATTTCAAAGACACCTTCGCCTACAGGTTTTACATCACCTAGGTTGCCACGCTGTGCTTTATCAAGACGGCGGCTTAGGCGAAGTCGCGTAATACGGTCTTTCAAGCTGTCGAGCCATTTATCAAATTCGGGTAATGTTTTAACTATGTACATATTAAATATGTAATCGTTCGAATACAGAAAGTCAAATAAAAGATACAAGCCCCGATATGAATAACAGATAAAATGAGAAGGCTGGAACCCACCGTGGTATAATTTCACGGTAAGGAAAATTTAACAAAGGAGGTACCAGCCATGAAACGTAATATGACTATTGGTATGGATTTGGGAGATCAGAAAAATGTGGTCGTTGCAATGGATGAAACAGGAAAAGAAATTGAAACAAAAACCATTCGCAATACGGAATTTTCTCTCCGAAAATTTTTCTCCCGATATTGCGATGCCACTGTTGCCATTGAAGCTGGGACCCATTCTCCGTGGATTAGTAGGTTGTTAAAAGAAATCGGTTGTACCGTATATGTTGGCAATCCACGAAAATTAAGGATTATCTGGGACAGCAATGATAAATCAGATCTCCGGGATGCAAGAATTCTTGCAATGGTTTGCCGGGTTGAACCCAGATTGCTATGGCCAATAACGCATAGAGACAGACAAGCCTATGCTGATTTAGGGATCATTAAAGCAAGAGACACCCTGGTGCAAAACCGTGTTCGAATGATCAATCATATCCGTAGTGTTACCAAAACAAGTGGCAGCAGAATCTCAAAATGCAGCACACCAAGTTTTTCAAAACGGGCGCCAGATTACATACCAAAAGAATTAAGAGGGCCGCTTGACCCATTAATAACCACGATTGATCACCTGACCCAACAAATTAAAGAAATGGATCGTCAAATCAACAAATTATGCAAAAAGTATTCTGAAACTGAAAAATTACTTCAAGTACCGGGTGTTGGTCCAATCACCGCCTTGGCTTTTGTTTTAACAATAGAAGATCCCCATCGTTTTACAAAAAGTCGCCAAGTAGGGGCTTTCCTGGGATTGACACCTAAACGAGACCAATCTGGGAAATGCGATAAACAACTACGAATAAGCAAGGCGGGTAATACATATTTAAGATCTTTGCTTGTCAGTTGTGGACATTACATCATCGGCCCTTTTGGGCCAGAATGTGATTTGCGCGCATTTGGATTATCAATGGTTTTACGTGGTGGCAAAAATGCAAAGAAGCGTGCCGCGGTAGCTTTGGCCAGAAAACTTGCTGTTCTACTACATAGGTTATGGATAAGTGATCAGAAGTATAATTGCTTTTATAGTGACGTTGCTAACACAGCTGCATAGGTTTGATTTAAACCCATGACGTCCTGTCCAGGAGACTGCGGACTATCCCTTGCACCGATTATAGCTGCCGCTAATAAACATAACGAGTGCGCGTAACAGATTGCAGCTCCTGCCGACGGATCTTAACATGCACCGGGACAATGGCAGGTCCCCCAAAGAGTGCGAATGGAAGCGTGACGGTTTGGGTTTTAAAAAGGGGTGAGATAAAAACCCGCTCCAGCGGGAGCCAATTCCCTCCGACGGGCAGTTTTTGTGGTGCCCATTCTCAGGACTGGCTCCCACTTCCGCTGGACTGAGCGGTTAAATTAACACCCATAAAATTGATGTTCGTGAATCGAACACTTGACTTGCCTTCTCATGGAAGCACAATTCTTGCTTTTTCATATTCATTTGTGTAACGTGGGAAAATTCAAAGAGAAAAAGAGTTTCTATGGTATCTGATGATATCTCACCGGTGAAAGAATCTGATCCCAATAATACCATCTGAATCTTTGAGTTTTTGTCAAAAATGCAAGAATGGTAAAGGCATAGCTCTGGTCGGGGCCCATTTTGACTCTCCGAACGGAGGTATTCCAGTTTATCAACAATAAACCATCTGACACAGAGGTGATTTTCATGACGGCCTTTATCCCCCGTCTTCAATACTTTTTGTTTGCTTTGCTTATTTTAGCTTTCTCTGGGTCTCAAAATAGTTTTGGAGCATCTCGGCCTTTGCAAAAATTTCGAGTGGGTGTATATCAAAATCCTCCCAAGGTTTATATCAACAGTGCCGGTGAAGCAGCCGGAATTTTTCCTGAAATACTCAAAATCATAGCTGAACGTGAAAAATGGGAGTTGGAGTTTGTATCATGCTCCTGGAACGAATGTTTGAATCGATTAGAAAGTTGTAATTTAGATATCATGTTGGACATAGCCTACTCGGGAGAACGGGGAAAGAAGTTCCATTTTTCCAAAGAAAGCGTTTTTTTGAATTGGGGCACCATCTATACCCGTAAAGACTTTGTGGTAAACTCTCTTTTTGATCTCAATGGCAAAACGGTAGCAGCGGTAAAAGGAGATATTCATACGGTTGGAGAAACTGGTATTGAACACTTGATTTCAAAATTTGAAATTGATACCAAAATCATTCCTGTCTCCAGCTATCAAGAGGCACTGGCGATGGTTGAGGCCGGTAGAGCCGACGGCGGTGTGGTCAATAGGCTCTTAGGAACCTTGATTGAAGGGGAATATGAGATCAGCAAGACACCGATCGTTTTCAATCCGGTGCATCTCAAATTCGCCTTTCCAAAAAGAAAGAAATACATTCGCATCGCAAGAACGATAGACAAATATATCAAACAATTCAAGGCTGATCCTAACTCTCTTTTCCATAAAATAATTAATTCGTACCTCGCCGGTGTTGACTTTGATCTGACCTTGTATAGGGAAATGCAATCGATTCCACTCACCGAAAAAGAAAGAGAGTGGCTTTCCCGCCACAAAGTTATTCGTCTGGGGGTCGACAAAGGATATGCGCCTTACAGCTTCAGAAATGACGCTGGCGTTTACGAAGGAATTGCCGTCGACACCATAAATCTCGTCGCTAAATATCTGGATGTGAAGATTGAAATAGTTAAGGGGCTGGACTGGTCACAAATCATTGATTATGCCAGCCAGAAAAAGCTTGATGCAATTCTGACAGTTATGGCGACACCAGAGAGAACAAAGTTTTTGAATTTTACCAATATTTATTTACCAACGCCATTGGTGATAATGACAAAGCAGGACAATCAGGCGATACAGGGCCCGGAGGATCTCAAGGGTAAGAAGGTCGCCTTGGTAAACGGGTATTATTCGACTAATATAACGTTGCAAGATCACCCGGATATTGTCCCGATAATGGTCCAAACGCCTTTTGACGGCTTAACAGCCGTATCTGCGGGTCTGGCTGACTGCTACATTGGCGTCCTTGGTGTGTGTGACTATATAACCAGAATAAATGGGATAAGCAATCTCAAAATCGCTGCCCGCTATAACATGCTGATGTATGGCCAGAGGATCGCCACCCGGAAAGATTGGCCTGAACTTTCAAAAATTTTGGATAAAGCCCTGAGTGCGATCACCGAGAAAAAACGGCTCGAATTATATCAGGTATGGATTTCGGCTCTCGCCTCTTTGGAGGGCCCGGCTCTGCTTCAGCAGCAAAATGCCCTCACCGCCGAGGAGACCGCCTGGGTCAAAGAACACCGTGAAATCTTGCTGGGCGTCGACCCTGAATTTGCACCGTTCGAGTTTATCGATGAGACGGGGCAATATACTGGGATTGTTCCCGAGTATCTTCACATCTTGGAACAACGGATTGGGTTGAATTTCAAAGTAGCTCCCGGTTTATCCTGGAAAGAAGCTGTGAAACAGGCAAGGCAGGGCGAAATAGATATGCTGCCATGTGTCGGGAAGACATCGGGACGACAGAAATATCTCCTTTTTTCCAAACCGTATATGTATTATCAGCGGGTTATCATCACAAGGACTGGCACACCGTTTATTTCTTCCTTGGACGACATTAAAGGCATGACAGTCGCTGTTCAAAAAGAAACCTCTCACGAAGGGTTCATACGGGAGAATACTAAGATTCAACCAACCCTCTATTCGACGCTGCAGGAAACCTTGAAAGCTGTTTCAGATGGAAAAGTTGATGCGATGATCGGCAATCTATCTTCCTCCATTTTTTGGATACGAAAGGAACATTTTACCAATTTAAAGATAGCAGGACCGGTGAGCTATGCTTCAGAAGAACTTCATTTTGCTGTTAACGAAAATTTGCCGGAGTTAGTCGGGATAGTAGAAAAAGGACTTGCCTCAATTACGCCACTGAAACAAAAAAACATACGAAAAAAGTGGGTCGATATCGACTACGCGCCCGGTCTCGATCCCGGCAAAATATTTCGTTACGCTCTTATATGCCTTGCCTTAATCTCTGTGACTATTGGCCTTTTTTCGTTATGGAACTATCGTCTGAAAAAGGAAATAGCTAAACGGACCTGGGAGCTTGAGAAAACCAACCACCAACTCCTTAGTGAGATTCAAAGTAGAGAGGCAGCTGAAACTGAAAGACTGGATATGCAGGATCAACTTTTTCAAGCTCAAAAATTAGAATCAATCGGAACGCTTGCAGGCGGAATCGCCCACGACTTTAACAATATCCTTTCATCAATCATAGGATACACAGAACTTACTTTGGATGACGTTGCAAAAGGCTCGAATATAGAAAAAAATTTGCAAGAAGTGTTTAAAGCCGGGCAAAGGGCCAAGGATTTAGTAAAACAAATTTTAACGATTGCAAGAAAATCGGACGAAGAAATCAAACCTATACCTCTAAAGCCTATTGCAAAAGAAGCGCTTAAATTTTTAAAATCCTCCATCCCGACTACAATCGAAATACAACAAAATATAGTAAGCGAATCATTGATCATGGGAAATTCAACCAAGTTTCACCAAATCTTCATGAACCTATGTACAAATGCAGCGCATGCGATGGAAGAAACCGGCGGTTTACTGAAAGTTAGCCTTGAGGATTTTAAATTGGAAAAACATAAGACAATTCAGGGACAGAACCTGAAACCAGGTAATTATATAAAATTGAGCGTATCAGACACAGGCACCGGGATGTCTCCAGAAATTATGGGATCAATATTTGAACCCTACTATACCAGCAAAGAACCTGGAAAAGGTACTGGAATTGGGTTGGCCCTGGTTCACAGCATTGTTAAAAAGTATGGTGGTATAATTGAGGTTTACAGTGAATTGGGAGAAGGCTCTGTTTTTTCGATTTATCTGCCGACTACAGAAAAACATCAGACAAGTCAACCATATACAAATGAAGCTCTGCCCATGGGCTCTGAACGTATCCTGTTTGTTGATGATGAAGACACTATTGCCAGAATGGGTGGACAACTTCTTGAAAAATTAGGATATTCTGTCACTATTATGACCAGTAGCAAAAAAGCGCTCGATCTGTTTCAATCGAATGCTTATACATTTGATTTGGTTGTTACAGATATGACCATGCCTGGTATTACCGGTGATAAGCTTGCGATTGAACTGATGAAAATCCGCCAAGACATACCGGTTATTATTTGTACTGGTTATAGCAAAAGAATCTCTGCTCAAATAGCCTCTGAAATTGGTATCCAGGCGTTGATATACAAACCAGTGGAAAGGGCAGATCTTGCAAAAACCGTCCGAAAAGTCCTGAATGAAGCCAACGGTTAAAATTTCCATAATTAAAGCGATCGTTCTTTTTACGCAAATCGTTTTAATTTGTAAATGTGATCTGGAAGGGGGATTTCGAACAGTTATCAAATCCATGAAATTTTAGATGCGAAAATTGTCAAAAGCTCCATCTTAATTGCTGATATTAAAAGGAAAATTTAGATATCAATAACCCGGCCCTATATCTATCAAGGCTCATATTTTCTGGAATCAACCCAGATTCAACATGTTCAGGACTCTTGATTTAGGAATAAAGCATTTCTACTCTACAAACTAAGAATAATTCATAATATCAGCTCATTGTGTTTTGCTCCCCCGAATTTTTATAAGTATTGCAAAAGGAAATAAAAAATGCCACCTTGCCATCAAAGAGCAAGCAGAATTTGATACGGAGGTGAGCAATTATGACCCAACTAATGCTACCGTTTATTTCTCCAGGCGTTACAAACATAAATCATATAGTAAGTGTCTGGGACTCAGAAGGGCTGTGGACATATTTTTTCGGAATTCACCCGATTTATTCGCATAAATCTGATGACCAGCGAATGTTCCGTTTAACCATTGCAAACCTGATCGAGTCTGGGGCATGCAGACAAATAGAAGTAATATCGGCATTTGGCATATCTAAAACCTGGGCACTGGGCCTGAACCGTTGAACGCACTTTCCTTTTGAATGAGGATTGATATTATATGAATGATGTGATTAACAGCGGTTATGAAAAAAACTACCCCACTCCAATGCCCATACTGCTGCTCATCTGACACATCGGTTTTTAAACATTATCCGACCATACACAATGGAATCCGGAAACTGTATATCTGTAGGCGTTGTGAACGCTTGTTTTCGGAAACCCACAATACAGCCATGAATAATATTAAAACGCCAATCAGCAAGGTTGCATCTGCATTGAGACTTCGCGGTGAAGGCCTTGGGCTTCGAGCAACCGGCAGGGTATTGAGATCAAACAAAAGTACCATTGCACTATGGGAAAATAGATTTGCCGACCAGAAAGCCACATTGTTGCTATATGGTTTTTGTCATGAATTTATATCCCTGACATTTGAAGGAGATGAGCTCTACACCATTGTCGGTAAACGAACAATGCCATCGGAATCCGAAGGCTGGACAGCGGTCATTATGGAAAGAGCCAGTCGATTTATTGTCGACCAACGATGTGGGAAAAAAGATACATCATTATTCAAATCAGTTATGAAAACCGTATGCGGGTATATCGATCATACAGATGATTTATCGTTTTTTTCAGATGGTGAAAGACGATATGGTAATATGCTTTTCGAATTATGTTCCGAGGTTTTTCAAACCGGCAAAAAGGGGCGTCCTCCCAGAGTTCTTCCTAAAGGAGTCAAAGTTCGTGTTAAAAACAAAGGGGCTCAAAAACACAAAAAAGGCCGTAAACGCCCAAAATACCAAGCTCCACAGCGAGAACATCTTGATACGGATCAAAATTTAAAGGAATCCGAAATCCATGCCAACCACCTTGAGGCTCAAAACGCTGCAATCAGGCGAAAGAATAGTACTTTCAGGAGGAAAACAAACACTTATGCAAAAACGGTAAAGGGCTTACAAAGAACACTGGATGTTCATCAAATAATTCACAACTATGTCCATCCGCATTGGACGACAAGAGAGGTCCCCGCTGTTGCTTTGGGAATATTAGCAAAACCGCTTTCTCTCGAAGGTATCTTATCCATGCAGAGAGCGGCATAAACCAACAAGTTAAACTGGCGCTTTGAACAAGATGCCCTGATTATCCGAATGTTAGAGGCCCAGTGCCCTTTTCGGTCCACACACATAAAATTCAGCGTTTATTGTGGGAACCAACTGTTTTAGCGCTCCGGCATCTATGCGGCCTGATTGATCGTAGTCCATGCCTTCAAAAACTGATTGCCACACCTTGGCATTTTATGCTCCGAATACGTGCGGAGCGTTCCGGATTGCTTTTCTCGTGATTTTACCTGTATTTTTTAAACGGTCGTTTCATGGTCATTGGGGATTGAATCATGGGCCGGTATGGCGAACCACGGAACCGGCCCATGAATCTTTTCGATTACTTAACACGCAACGGGTACGGTGGTGTGGGAATGATAGGGCAGAAGTAAGAATAATTACCTGTTTTCAAATTGAGCGTAAAACTGCCTTCTTCACCATCTTTGAGCAGAATAACCTTCATACTTGTCTTATCTGTGGTGACATTATTCTGTCCCTCGTTAAAGACAAACCCGGCATCTTTGCCCGACATGTTTTTCACGATGAATTTGTATTTTCCTGCCGGAATATCGAAGACATTGCCCCAGGTTTCAAAATAACCAGGCCGTTCAACAATCTTAATGGTTTTAGTTGTATCTGCCGCTGCAGATGTGGACATGAGCCAGAGACTGCTGAATGCAATCATTAGAGTGAATAGTTTTTTCATGACATCCTCCAAAGTTAATTAATTTTCATTGGGTCTTATAATTCCGGAACCGGATTCTTTCCGGATCCTTGCGGCCGGCATGTGTTATGCGCTGCGCCGCGTTTCTTGCAAATCAAGGCCTTTAATTATTTCAACGGCCTGTTTTGTAGACCAGACCGCATTGGCCATCATGCGAAAATTGATCAAAGCGGCAAGATAGCCGTCTATTCTGCGACAATTATCTTGTCCGGTTGACGACAATTACCTTGACCGGTTTGTCGTGATAAAACCCCCGACACTAAAGTTCACTTAAATGGAGGTGCAATCCCGTGTCGGGGAAACCAATAACCGAACAACAGATAAGGATATACATGTCAGCAAGAAGCAAAGGAACTATTCAGGTCACAGCAGCCGCAAAGGCTGGAATATCAGAACGTTCAGGACGTAGAATCGAAAATGGCAATATTTCTCAAGGAGACAAACCCATGCGTCATTGGCGTACACGCAAGGACCACTTTAAAGGGGTTTGGGAAAATGAGGTCGTTCCGATGCTGGAACAAAACGCCGAACTTCAGCCGTTAACGTTATTTGAGCATTTTGCAGGTAAATATCCTGAAAAATTCCAGCGGTCCAAACTGCGTACATTCCAACGTAAGGTTAAAAAATGGAAAGCGCTTAACGGATCAGGCAAAGAAGTAATGTTTTTGCAGGAAAAAATTCCTGGGCGTATGGGGTTATCAGATTTTACAAAGCTAAAAAAAGTAACAATCACGATCAACGGAGAGCCTTTGAATCACCTACTTTATCATTTTCGCTTAATTTACAGCGGTTGGTGCCATGTCAAAGTGGTCCTCGGAGGAGAATCATTTACCGCACTCAGTGAGGGATTACAGGACGCTTTTTGGCGGCTGGGAGGGGTCCCAACAGAGCATCGTACAGACAGCCTGTCTGCTGCTTTCAAGAATTTGACCAAAGATGCGAAGGAAGATGTCACCAAGCGTTATGAGGAGCTATTCAACCATTATGGCTTGGTCCCGACCCGAAATAATAGGGGGAAGGGGCATGAAAACGGCGGAGTTGAGTCACCACACGGCCACTTAAAGAATAGAATTCACCAAGCCTTATTGCTCCGGAATTCTGTTGATTTTGAATCTGTATCGGCCTATCAGCAGTGGCTGGATATCATTGTAAGGGATATCAATGCCCGCAATGCAGATAAGATTGCACAGGAACGTAAGTACTTGAAAGAACTTCCTCTTCAGAGGACCGTTGATTATACTGAAAAAGTGGTCGGAGTCAGCACGACCAGCACAATTCTGGTAAAACGCGTCATTTATACGGTCCCATCCCGCTTGATAGGAGAAAAGCTGCGCCTTCATATTTACCATGACAAGATTGAAGCCTACCTTGGAACAACCTACGTCATCACGTTACCCCGAAAATATTCACCAGATAATAATCGGCGTACTCGCAGTGTGGATTACCGGCACGTCATAGGCAGCCTGGAGCGAAAACCCCAAGCGTTTCGCTATTCACAGCTAAGGGATGACCTGCTGCCCAGTGACACTTACCGGCTTATATGGGATCAGCTTGACCAAACCCTTGATCCCCGTACCGCCTGTAAAAGCATCGTGGGTATATTGTCTCTGGCGAACCGGACCGACCAGGAGACGGAATTGGGTGATTATATTCTTGAAAAAATGATGGATAACCATATTCCGGCGCTTCATGAACTTCAAAAAAAATTTAACAAAAAAGAAAAGGAAATACCGGAAATAAATATGGTGGCTGTCTCAGGAGAAGATTACAATATCCTGCTTTCTTCGCATTCATTTACGGAGGTGTTTTGATGGCAAGTACTGAAACTCTTCCCGTATTGCTCAAACAACTGCGTCTTTCAACCATAGCCCGGCTATGGGAACCCACGCTCTCCCGTGCTCAGGAGGAACATTGGAACCCGGCGCAGTATTTGGCGACTCTATGTGAGCAAGAGATCAATGAGCGCTACAGCCGGCGTATTGCCCGTTTTACAAAAGAATCCCGTCTTCCGGTGGGTAAAAGCCTTGAAACATTTAATTTTAACCACACTCCGGCAATACGTCAGGAAAAAATAGAGGCCCTGGCCCAAAACAGCGATTGGGTAAACCGTGCAGAGAACCTTTTATTTTTTGGCCCTAGCGGCGTTGGAAAAACCCACCTGGCGGCTGCCATATCTCACGCATTAATAGAACAGTCAATTCGGGTACGTCATTTCACGACAACCGCACTTGTTCAAAAAATGCAGCAGGCCCGTGCTGATTTGCAGCTTGAATCATTTTTATCCAAACTCGATAAATACGCGGTCATTGTCCTTGATGACCTGGGCTATGTCAAAAAAAGCGATACGGAAACTCATGTGCTTTTCGAACTGATCGCCCATAGGTATGAGACGGGAAGTATGATTATCACATCCAATCAGCCATTTGGGGAATGGGACAAAATCTTTTCTGATCCGTCAATGACTGTAGCAGCTATCGATAGAGTGGTTCACCATTCGATCATTATCGAAATACAGGCAGACAGCTACCGCAAACGTCAGGCAATTTCCAGGAATATAAGAATTCCCCTTAAGCCGGAACCTACCCAAGAAGATAATAACAAAACCACAGAAAGATGATTCCATGAAAATAGATATTTACAACACCGCCAAGCAGAGGCTGGAAACCATTGATATTGAAATCACAGAAGAAAACAGCACTTGGTTTGATGACTGCGTGGATAGTGATTCTGTTATGAGAATCACTGATTTTGAAGAAGGATTGCTGATTGAACAGTGCAATTACGACTATCCAATTTGGCTTTATGATATATCCCGGGATGACATTGGTCACAATCGTCAGAGGGCTCAAGAACTGTTACCAATATATCGTGAGAATCAACCATAATTTTTGAAAAGCGTAGTACGTTTATCTATAAACAAGGAAATAGCAGGGATGTCAGCCTGGTGTTTGGAAATAGGAGAGAATCATGCGAGGTGGTTATAGGGGAAAACCAAAGCCTAAATTGCCGGCACATCTAAAGCGTGTTCATGTGAATGCCCGCATTCAGCGGTGGATGCTTGACGAGCTCAAAAAAAGAGGCGAGGTTGGGATCGTTTTGGAATATATATTGATTGACGCAGGCTTTAAGTACCAGCCTGAAAAAAGAGAAGACAGGCCAGTTTAACGCATATTTTAGAAATCCGTCCTTCAATAATCAAATTTTCCCTTACCCTCAAAAAAATCTTCGCGAAGTGGAAGGATAAGTCAAGGGAAAAATGGGAGGGACCCTCTGGGAGGAACCGATTTTTTCCTTGATTTATCCTGGAACGAAGTTACAAATTTTTGGGGGTAAGGGTAAAAATACAGTGTATGAGACGACAATTACCGATCCTAAAATCCATTTAATGTGGTTTAACAGACGTCAATTACAATGAAGTATTGAGTCAGTCTGCGTAAAGATCGGAACAAAAACGGAACAGGATTTATGCACTCAAAAAGCATTTATTGATATAAAAAAACCGGACAAGATAATTGACGCGAACCGGACAAAGTAATTGACATTTGATAGCCGTCTCCTTCCGGGATGATGGCCCCTGCAGTGGCATCCTTGACAACAGCCACTTCAAAGCCTGCCTCAAGCAAGGCCCGCATATGGCTTTCCACACAAAGATTCGCAGACATCCCGGCCAGAATCACCTGGTCAATATGTTGTTTGCGCAGTTGCAGAACAAGGTCGTTCTGTTCCGGTCCATATACTTTGTGGGGTGAAGTAACAATGGTCTTTCCATCGTTTATGTATGGCTTGTACTGTTCGACAAAGTCTGCGCCGGACCCATTTAAACCGTTTACATCCAGTGGTCCGGGACGATCGAACATACCGATAGAGTGCATCACTTTTTCCAAGGCACCCTCAAATTTCCACATGTGATCATGTGGAAAGTAGTAATGCGGCGAGATGAAGACCGGCAAAGACGTTTCTTTTGCGGCCTTGAACAGGTCCTCAAGATGCTGCACAACGTCGTGTTCCGTCACGGATTCTCCGACGACGCCCCATGCGACACCGGTTTCATGCAGAAAATCGTTTTGTGGGTCAATGACGACCAAGGCGGATCTATTGGGGTCAAGCACCATATCGCTTGGCGGCAGGCCTGGATTTTCAGGCTCGGAATAGGCAGGGTTCTTAATATAATCTTGAGTAGGCATCTTTACCTCCTTGTTATTTTGAGTGTGTACCTCAAACGCTGACGATTTTGCTTTTCTGCGTTCGAGTATTTGATAATTCAAAGAATGTGCCAGGCGATTAAATTAAGGATAAGTAATTGTTTTTATGGTGTTTTTTTGATATGCGGATATATAATAAAAAATCACAAAAAATTGTGATTCACAAAATTTTGTGGTTAAATAACGAAATTTTATATAATCTGTGATTATGCATCCTGATTACGCGCCAGAGTACGAATCGTTAAAAGTGCTTCTCCTTGAGATGGCCAATGAACATGCTGTTGCCTCTCTTTTGAAATTGATCGTCCGGCAGCTTGCCCAACGTCCCCATGTCGCCCTGGCCCGGATCTGGCTGGTCCGGGAGGGGGGATGCCCCTGTCCAAACAAAGAACAGATCTGTGATGGTAACGAAAAATGCCTTCATCTGATGGCAAGCCAAGGTAGTTCCCTGGTTGACAGGGATGCTGACTGGTCACGCCTTGATGGAGATTTCAGCCGGTTTCCCCTGGGGCATCGTAAAGTCGGATGGATTGCCGCCAATGGAAAAGCTGTGGAGGTACAGGATGTAGGAAAAGAATCCGGATGGATTGCCAGACCCGACTGGGCCCGCAAGGAAGAGATACTCGGATTCGGAGGGCAACCACTGGTCTACAAAAATGAAGTCCTGGGCGTTTTGGCCGTTTTTACACGTATTCAGTTAACCCACGAAGAGCTGGTCTGGATGCGGATGATTGCAAACCATGCGGCTGCCTCAATCGTCAATGCACAGGCCTTTGAAAAAATCCAGCGCCTGCAGGAGCAGCTTGCTTTAGAATGTTCATACTTACATGACGAGGTAAAAGAAGCGCGCGCTTTTGGTGACATCGTCGGAGAAAGCGATGCCATGAAAAATGTGATGGAGCAGGTTGACCTTGTGGCCCCCACAGACGCAAGCGTCCTTATCCTGGGGGAAAGCGGGACAGGCAAAGAACTCGTCGCCCGCGAGATCCACAAACGAAGCTTGCGAAGCGAATATCCTCTGATAAAAGTCAATTGTGCTTCCATCAGCAGGGAGTTGTATGAAAGTGAATTTTTCGGTCATGTCAAAGGTGCGTTCAGCGGAGCGATCAAAGACAGAGCCGGGAGATTTGAAGCGGCCAATGGCGGCACTCTTTTCCTGGATGAAGTGGGCGAAATCCCGCTTGATCTGCAGAGTAAATTATTGCGGGTGCTCCAGGAAGGCCAGTACGAACGTGTGGGAGAAGAAATCACCCGACAGGTCGATGTTCGTATCATCGCTGCGACCAATCAGAATCTAAAGAAAGCCGCAGAAAAGGGCCGCTTCCGTCAGGACCTTTATTACCGCCTGAATGTTTTTCCCATAGAGGTTCCTCCGCTTAAGGTGCGCAAAGTTGATATACCACTTCTTGCTGAGCATTTTTTAGGATTAATCAAAAAGAGGAGCAATCGAAAACTGCCGCGTTTGTCTGCACCCAATTTCAGGCAGCTTCAAAATTACGATTGGCCGGGAAATGTCCGTGAACTGCAAAATGTCATCGAACGCGCTGTCATACTGATACAAGGCAATTCATACCATTTTGAACTTAAAGAAGAGAAAAAAAACACTGGTGATTCGGGTAAAGAGACCATCGTTCCGGATGCATGGTCTGATGCGTATGAGGTTTTACCGGAATCCGAGATGAAGCGGCGGGAAAGGCAAAATATTATTGCAGCGCTGGAAAAAAGTGATTGGAAAATATATGGAAGCCGCGGTGCCGCTGATCTTCTGGGCCTCAAGCCAACGACACTTGCTGCAAGAATGAAAAAGATGAATATTAAAAAATGATCAGTTCATGAAGAAGGATTTTAATAAATGATGAAATGGGAACTGTCGGAATGTTATGATTTCAACGGCAGGATTGTTCGCTATGGGGTGCGCGGCGTAGGACCTGCCCTGGTAATGGTTCACGGTACGCCATGGTCTTCATTTAACCTCCGCCATCTCATTGGGCCGTTATTAAAAGACTTTTGTGTCTATTACTACGATCTACTTGGGTACGGCCAGTCGGACAAATCACCGGGAGATGTCTCTTTAGGGATCCAAAATCAGGTGTTGGAGCAACTTTTGAAACACTGGGGGCTTAAGAATCCAACGATTATCGGCCATGACTTCGGTGGAACGACAGTGCTTCGAGCCCATTTGATCAATGGATGCAATTTCAATAAAATCGTCCTGATTGATCCTGTGGCAATTTCTCCCTGGGGATCGCCTTTTTTTCAGCATGTAAAGATCCATGAGGCGGCTTTTTCCGGTGTCCCTGATTATATCCATGAAGCCATCGTCCGCGCTTACGTTAAAACGGCCGCGTTCAAGCCCATTGATGCCCGAACACTGGATATGATTGTTTCCCCTTGGATACAGGGAGACGGTAAAGCGGCTTTTTATCGTCAGATTGCGCAGGCGAATTCAAGTTATACCGACGAGGTGCAGCCCCTTTACCCACAAATTACAACCCCTGTTTTAATTCTTTGGGGAAGTGAGGATACCTGGATACCAATGGAAAAAGGCAATGCGCTACATGAAATGATTCCAAACTCATTATTTCATGTGATTTGCGATGCAGGCCATTTAGTGATCGAAGAGGAACCAAATCAGCTTATTGAAAAGATACGTCCTTTTATAACTCCGGCAGCTACGTCTGCCGGACCTGCTGATTTCCATTGATATTTTTAATTTATCAGGGCGCAACGGATAGCGCTTGAAAAAACCTTCATACCTTCAACATGAATAAGGGCAGGTCCAGTCAAAAGACATCAGAACCTACCCCTGTTCGTTGGGTACTATTTCAAGTGTTCGTTATAACATATAATCAATAAACTTCTAGTGAAAGTAGGCCAGGCTTCCCCGGAACTCCTTGTCCAATGCCAGGCTTGAACGTACCACAGGGGTACACTTTATCTTTTTTCCCAGGACACAATGATAACGTTTGATGCCGTTGGCCCTTCCGAGTTTACCCCATTTTTCAACCCAGTCATTAATAAAGGATTCTAAAAAACGTATTTTCATGGCGATAACTCCTTTCGTGGCAAGATATAAGTTCTTTTTGCCATAACTTAAATATAAGCACGAAATCAGCATTTTCCACCTGTTTTATTTAGTCAACAATTATCATGGGGATGCCATTCAGGGCGTGCATGACCCGTGATGCATTGCTGCCTATGAAAAACTCTTTTAAACCCGAAGAGGCCCTGCGTCCCATGGCGACCATACTATATTTTCCTGTTTGCGCTTCCTGTACAATGTCTGACGCAATATTGTTATTCTGGGGTTGGGCCTTTATATAGATCTTTTCTCTGTCAAACCCGGCAGCCAATAGCTCATTTCTTGCCGCCGCAAGTGTCTCCTGCATCATCTCCTGACGCTGTTCTTCCATCCGGCAAAACGAATTGCGCTCTTTTTCAAAATAGGGCGTAAGGCTAGGACTGTCGAGTCCACAGGCTGCGGCGGTATTGGGAACTACATAGAACAGTGTTATCTCATGGTCTTTGCTTATATGCGTTGAAACATATTCAATCGTTTTTTTTGCATTTTCAGAGTCATCAAACGGAATCAATATTTTATTCATGGTTTCTATCTCCTTTAAGATTGTTGAACGGATACCAGGACCTAACTTTATCCCCTTTGCCGTTTGTATCGCTTTAAGGGCGTACACCTTTAAAATAATGTACGGGTGGAAACGTGTAAATACGGGAACCTCTGTATTTTAAGATCCAATAAACACCATGGTGCCCGCAAAAATCCTGTTTTTATCCTGTACGTTTGCTGTTTTCTTCCTGTAAAAGTGCAACGTTGCCCTCATTGTTCCAGGATTCTGCCGGTGTTACATTTAAAAAGTGTTTAAACGAAAATTTCGATAAGCCGAGATTTGCTTCCGGCGGTTTTTCGACCAAACACGGTTTTGAGTTAGGCCATGAGCTAAATAACGGCCATGGGCCTGACCCGGTCTATTAACTCCCAGGCTCAACGCACAACAAAAGAGGAGAACGTCAAAATGAAAACCTTATTTGATCCTGTTTCAGTAGGAGATTATAATCTAAAAAATAGAATTGTAATGGCACCCATGACCCGGGGACGTGCAGGATCTGAGCGTATACCCAATGACCTGATGGCTGAATATTACTTTCAGCGGGCATCGGCCGGGTTGCTGATCACCGAAGCAACCGTCGTGTCAAAACAAGGGATTGGTTGGATTGATTCTCCGGGAATATACAACAGTGCAATGGTAAAAGGATGGCAGAAGGTCACCCGGAAGTTAGAGCCCACAGGGACACCGATATTCTTGCAGCTCTGGCATTGCGGCAGGGCCAGTCACAGTGATTTTCACAATGGTGATCTTCCGGTTTCGGCGTCGGCTGTCAGACTTGACGGGGACAAAATTCACACGCCCTTGGGGAAAAAAGAGTACGAAACACCCCGTGCCTTGACCAATGGTGAAATCAAAACCACCATTGATGATTTTAAAAAGGCCGCTGTGAATGCAAAAGAGGCCGGCTTTTCCGGCGTGGAAGTACATGCGGCCAACGGATATTTGATCAATCAGTTCCTGGATTCAAAAACAAACCTGAGAGATGATGAATACGGAGGCAGCCTTGTAAACAAATACCGGTTTCTCAAAGAAGTACTGGAGGCCGTCCTGGACGTCTGGTCTCCAAAACAGATTGGTGTCCGGATATCTCCTAATGGTGTTTTTAATGATATGGGCAGCGATGATTTCAAAGAAACCTTTATGTATGTCGTAGAAGAACTAAATAAATTGGAATTGGGTTATCTGCATATCATGGATGGTCTTGCCTTTGGGTTTCATGAAAAGGGAAAACCTCTGATCTTGTCCGATTTCAGAAAGATTTACAAAGGAATCATTGTGGGCAATTGCGGCTACACAAAGGAAACAGCGGAAAAACGGATTGCAAACGGGTCTGCCGACCTGGCTGCTTTCGGCAGACCCTACATTACCAATCCGGATTTGCCGGAACGATTAAAAAACGACTGGCCCCTGAATCCTTCAGAGGATATGTCATTATGGTACACGCCGGGACCTGAAGGGTACACGGATTATAAGCCCTATACGCATCAGCCGGCTTAAATGAAGATTGTTTGTTACAGACATTGCCCCAAATAGATAATTTATCGGGGCAATGTCTGAAAAGTCGGTTCAGCTTTTTTTACGGATTTGTTTAATCAGTTCCGAAGGTAGTCCGTCTTTGGAAAGATAGGCCTTGGCTCCGGCAGCAAATAAGGCTTCGGAAACTTCCTCCTCCGCATTGATGGACAGGCCGATAATCCTGACATCCGGATGTTTTTTAAAATTTTTCGGGTGGTTTGAATGCCGTTCATTCCAGGCATGTTCACATCCATAAGGACAACATCCGGATTAAGGGACTGCACCATTTCAATGGCCTGGAATTCAGTGTTTTCTTCAATCCGGCAGACACGGATGTTTCGTTCAAGGCAGGTTTTGGGCCCAGGTTTGGTGCAGTATGAACCAAAATGATGCCGCCCTTCAAAGAGCCTTACACCCTGTTTCATCAATTCAATATCAAGATCTTCTAAAACCGTGTGTATCATGGCCGCACAGAATGGATGGCTTTTTCATCCACATGCAAACAGGTAAAGATATTCTTTTATTTTGGGAGAACGGATAATATTACAGGTTCCGGATTTTTCTTCCACGCCTGTCACACGGATATCATTGGGCAGGTTTATATTTAATTTTGACTGCAGTGCTTCCACGTCCAGTGCATCACGGACAAAAAGCATGAATGCTGAATGATTCGCAGAGACTTTTGAATCGGTCCGGCTGGTGCCCAAAATCCTGAACCCGGAGTTTTCAAGGATAAAGCCAAGGTTTTTTTCAATCATGCCTTCAATGGTTTTTACTCCGGGCTGCTTCTGCCAGCCATGGTACCGGAAGCCCAGATACTGGATATGAATCAGGTAATGGTATAATTTTTTTTGTGCCATAGAAGAATAATTTTAACTGAAACAGCATCATAATACCACAGGATATATGACGTTGAATTCCATCTATCGCCGGTGGCGATTATCCCCACTAATAAATAGTTTAGGCTTTTCTTTTCAAATTCCTTTTAATAGCCAATACCAGACCGGTAGCGTCAGAAAAGAAAGAAAAATTCCGATTCCAAGCATCAGACTAATCAAGGGCGGATTTAATTTGTAATTAGACGCCACGATTCCGGCTGAAATCATGGGCGCCATAGCAGCTTCAAAAATAGTGACCTGTATAACCGTACCGCTGCTTTTTAAAATTCCTACATAGATCAAGGTCACTAGGGCTGGCCCCAAGATCAACTTATAGAAGAGCCCAAGCGCAAGGGGAACGGTTTCTCCTTTCAATAGGCCCAGCTCTAGCTGAAACCCTACGGATACCAGAGCCAGTGGCGTGAGGGTCCCGCCTATCTGAAGCAGCGTGAAATTCAACCACTCAGGAAATTGAATTTGTCTCAGGAATAATGCGGCAACTAAGGCCAGGAACGGTGGGAAGATTCGTATTTTGTTAAAGATGTTGCGAATATCCACAGGACCGGAAGAACTCAGACTCGCTGCAAAAATACCCAAGGTAGACAATACAAAAAAAGAACCGGCCAAATCAGCCACAACACCCACCCCCAGCCATTCACTGCCATAGTAGGCCTGGATATCATCGGAAGGCCCACAAACGAAGTGTTCCCAAGCCCTCCGGTTAGTACAAGGGCGCCAATGGTGGCCCGGGAGAGTTTCAATTTTTTGCCTGTAAAATAGAAAAAAAACGCACCCAAACCGAACAATATCCAGGCCATAAGCCCTGTGTAAATTAATTCGCGGGTTATGGCCAAGGTATGAATGTGATATAATGCAAGGGATGGTAAAGAGATATAAATAATAAACCCGTTAAGGGCTTCTGGTGTATTCGCCGGGCATTGAGAAATTTTACGAAGCATAATTCCGGCAAGAAAACGGACAACCAGAAGTATTATGTTGGACATACATTCTCCTTAAAAGTTTGTCGCTCTTATTTTTATCATGGGCCTTAAACCGTCATCGCTTACTCGTAATGTAGGTTTCAGGATAGCTGATTTTTAATAAAATTCGAGGGCTTGGTTCTAACGTCAGCCATTGTATGGGCCGCTCTCTATGGAACAACAGCAGCCGCAGCAGGAACATAAGAATTCAATCTTCCGGGTGTTAGAGGGTTGGAGTACCAGTCCCTCTTCCTGGTTCCGACGGATTATTTCCATGACTTGAGACTTTGCTATCTGCCAGCCCAGTTCCATTTGAATCAACGTCTGGGCAATGCTGCCCATGGCCAGGCAGGTCTCTTCCCGCCTGGTTTGCTTGCAGGGTATCCCCTGCAGCGCTTTCTTTTTCCTGCAGATGCACGGCAGAACCACAAACGGCGGTTCTGCTTGTTCAAGAAGGCAACGAATCTGGTCATACGCTGCCGCCGGAAGCTCCGGGGTGATGCTTTTTCAACGCGTCCATGGATGGAACCATATGGATGGTCTGTTCGAAAATCACTTCCACAGGCTGGGGCTTATGGCTCAGGCAGGTGGCGATAGCCGCCTCTTCAGGTGAAAAAACATGCTTAAGCAACCTGATATCCGCACCATCGGCCGACGGCGGGAATCCAATCGGTTGTCGGTCCAGGTGCTGTTGTAGTTCTCTGTAGTGCAGGTCTTCCGAGGTATTGGCAATCGGTTTTTTCATGGCTGTGTGATATGCGATTTCCAATGCTCTGTCAATGGAAGGCAAATGGATATAACTTTTGTGTCAATTGCCGCTCAACCAGTAAAACCGATATGGTGGGAGTACCAGCTGGTCTTTAAACAGTGTCGGGGAATCTCCTGAGTACAGGTCTCTTAATGTGTTCACCCATCCTGAAACCCTGGGTTTCGAGGTCGGAGAGGTTTAGATACTGGGGATGTGCGTCAAAATTTACCACAACCAGCACACTCTTTCTGGTTGTGATGTTGAAACGGACGTAGGCCAGCAACTGAGGATTACTGATTTCCAACATTTTTCTGTTGTTGAAGTCTGAAAATTCCGAAATCTCTTTGCGAACGGCGATTTATAAATAGTGTCTGACCGGAAATTCAAAACACTCTATTTTTCAGGGGGATGACGCTGAAATTATTTTTGAAGTTTTGGAAAAGACTTGAATTACTTATTGAATTTTTCTAGTTAGTATGATTTAATAACTAATTGAATTTAAAATATTTATTTGATACTGCGCAGTTTGGTAGGAATTTGATTTTTTACAAACCCAATAGAACTTCGAGGTTGTTTTGCGTAAAGTTTTTGAGCCACAAATGACATTCGGGCAGACTCCCATCGACCAGATCAAAATTGACATGAGAGCCAGAGATGAAATTCCCAAGCTCCTTTTAGGGCTCCAGCACATTTTTTGCCATAAAACGCTTCGTCAGAAAGTTTTCGAAATTCTCGAAACCATAGTCCCAGAGGATGTTAATTCAAAAAATGGGCGACCCGGAATGGATTTATGGAAAATTCTTGTGATGGGAACAGTTCGGCTCAACTGCAACTGGGATTATGATAAACTTCAAGAAATCGTCAATAATCACAAGACAATAAGACAGATGCTTGGTCACGGGTTGATGGACGATGATGACATGTATGCGCTCCAAACCTTGAAGGACAATGTTCAGCTTTTAACCCCTGAGATTCTCGATGAAATCAATACGTTGGTTGTCAAAGAAGGACACAAGCTACTGGTAAAAAAAAAGACCAGGCATTAATGGGAAAGTGTGACTCTTTTGTTGTTGAAACCGATGTTCACTATCCCACAGACATTAATCTGCTTTTTGATGCTATCAGGAAAACGATTCAGAGTGCCGCAGTTATATGCCAGAGCCTGGGAATGAGTATGTGGAGGCAATCAGAATATAATATCAGGACATTTAAAAAACTGTTTCGGCAAGCTCAGCGATTAAAACATTCCACTTCAAAAGATGAACAGAAAAAGACCAAAAGGGCTCAACTGATTGTTGAAGCCCACAGATTATATATCGAAGCTGCTGAACAATTCATTCAAAAGGCGAATTTGACCATTGAAACCATTGGCTCATCTAATCCGATATGCGTAGCGCAGATAAAAGAACTGATAGAATATATCGACCATGCAATCCTGCAAGTGGATCTGATTCAGCGGCGTGTTATTCAGGGTGAAAAGATACCACATGCCGAAAAGGTCTTTTCTATTTTTGAACCCCATACGGAATGGATTTCAAAGGGGAAGGCCGGTGTCCCCCAGGAATTGGGTCTGCGGGTTTGCATTGTAGAGGATAAATATGGCCTCATACTGCACCATCAAGTGATGGAGAAAGAAACCGATGATAAAGTAACCGTTCCCATTATTAATGCGGCTCAAAATAAATTTAACAACCTCAGGGGATGCAGCTTTGATAAAGGCTTTTATAGTCCTGCTAATAAAAAGGAGCTGAAAGGGATGTTGGATATTTTGGTGCTCCCGAAAAAGGGAAAACGGAACAAAACTGAACTTGAAGAGGAAACAGCAGATGTTTTCATCCAGCACCGAAAAAAACACTCTGCAGTGGAATCAGCAATCAATGGTCTGGAAAACCATGGTTTAGACCGGTGTCCGGATAGTGGCATCCTTGGATTTAAACGATATGTCAGTCTTTCGATTTTGGCAAGGAACCTCCAGATCATCGGGCACCATATACAACAAAAGGAATTGAAAAAGCTTCAACGGACAGAACGGCGCAAAGCCTCTTAAACCCGGCAATCACAAAGAAAAAGAGCACGACCAACAGTAGAGTTGCGTCCGAAATCAAGTAAATTTCAAAATGAACCGCTGAAATTAAAGTGACCACCACATTTTTTATCAGGAGGGGTAGGCGATGACGAAAATTTGACCAGCCTGCCGAGCCTCAATGAGTCAGATATCAGGGTTTCCGTTCAGGCACTAAATAGATTGCAAAGACAGTTGTGGAAATCAAAAGCGTTATGTTATTGTTAAAGACGAGATCTATAGGATTCCAATCATTTTGATCTCAACGCCTTAATAAAAATCGCATTGTCAATTGGCTTCATGCTTTCTTCTTTTGTGGATTTACATTAGACCTGTTGTTCAAATGCTGAATTGATATGCCGAAAAAAACGATCGCAAAGATGCCACCCATGAAGTCCGTGAAAATTATGCGGGCCTTTTTCCCATCACTTCCCATTCAGGCGTTGATCCTGGCCGACGGCTGCAATCGCAGACTTCCAGGCATAAAAAAACATTTCACAAGATAGTATCAAAGACCATCATCGAACGAATTATCAGCGTGTTTTCGAGGCTTTTCCCCCAGGTGATTCTGGTGGTCAATGACCCAAAAGATTTTCTGGGTCCGGATGCGTTGGTTGTTACGGATATTGATCCGTCCCGGTGCGCCCTGGCAGGGCTTCACGCAGGTCTTTTTTACGCCGATTTTGATTGGAGTTATGTCACGGCCTGCGACACTCCCTTTGTCAGTGAGAAAATTATCCGGTATCTTTTGGCGCAGCGGGACCATGGCAAACAGATTATCATCCCCAAAACCAGGGACGGCCTTGAAATGTTGTGCGCGCTCTATCATAAATCATGCCTTCCAAGGATTGAAAATAACCTGGAAAAACAGATATTTATCATTAAAAAAAATTTAACCCCCCAAAACAGTATACAGATCCCGCCCCGTGCGCTGGAATCTCTGGACCCTGACACGCGGTTTGCATTTAATATTAATACATTACAAGATATTGAAGCTGCCAGAAACTTGGTTATAACCCAGGGAGACCGCAAAGAAGGCAAAAACGCAGATATAGTTTAAGAAAAAAGTCAAAACAGCATCTTCTGGGAATAAACCTGTCAATCCGGCCAAGGCAACCAAAGATCCCAATTCTGTTTTATACCCCCCTCCCGAAGAATTGTCTTTACAGATTTTAAATATTTTTTTTATATGAAAGTAGCAATAAGTTACTGGGTTACTTTCATAATTTATTGTGGGCCGAAGCCCAGGCGTAGATAGACCAAGGACGGCCCATGGCCGTTATTGCATATATCCGTCTGCCAAAATGAGGGATTCCACTCATTGTCCGGCTATTCGCTTCAGTGCTAAATTTTATGCAACCTTTTTAAATAAAAGTCACAATAATTTGTTGTGTCACTTCAAAATTGGGGAAAGAGGCGCCTGTGGCAAACAATAATGGTATCAAAATTTTAATTGTTGATGATCATAAGGCTATACGCGAAGGTCTTAAGGTTATTTTACAACTGGAACCTGATTTTTTGGTCGTCGGAGAAGCCGAAGATGGAAAACAGGCGATAAATCTTGCACAGACGCTTACTCCGGATGTCATCATCATGGATATCGATTTAGGTGAAATGCATGGCATTGAGGTGACCGAACATATTCTTTCTCGTCAATCGGATATTTGCGTTATCGGCTTTTCCATGCATTCGGACCAGGACCTTGCCAGGGACATGTGCAAAGCCGGTGCAAAGGCATATTTAAGTAAGAATGAATCTCCAGAGCAGCTGATCTTGGCAATACGCAACTGTGGGCCAATCCAAGGAAAATGAATATCGCCATAGACCCGACGGCGCTGGATACATAGCAGATTAGCTTATCAAAATTCAGATAAAAATTTCAAGAAAAACAGGCAACCAGATAAGGAGAAAAGATAATGGGGACGAATAAAGGCAATCCCGGCGCTTTTAACGCAGTGGATTTTATGGATGAGATCCGGATCAAGGATCAAACTTTTTTATTTTATGACCTTCATTTACTGGATTCAAAGGCCGGGACTCCGCTTGCCCGGCTGCCGTTTTCCATACGGGTTCTGGTGGAAAATCTTTTAAGGAAATTAAGGGATAGCGCGGCAACGCCTGGCGATGTGCTGGCAGCCGCCCAATGGCAGCCCAGATATGAGGATTCCGTTGAAATCCCATTTTATCCGGCACGGGTGCTGATGCAGGATTTTACCGGCGTGCCTGCAGTTGTGGACCTTGCAGCCATGCGCGATGCCATGGCTGCATCCGGAAAGGACCCTGCACTTGTCAATCCACTGATTCCGGTGGAGTTGATTGTGGATCATTCCGTACAATTGGATTTCAGCGGCACCCAGACCTGTCGGGAAAAGAACGTGGAAAAAGAATATGAGCGAAATGGGGAACGCTACCGTCTTTTAAAATGGGCCCAAAAGAGCTTTGATAATTTCCGGGTGGTCCCGCCCAACTCTGGGATCTGTCATCAGGTCAACCTTGAGTATTTAGGACGAGGCGCCATGCGGACAAAGACCGATACCCATGATCTGCTGTATGCCGACACCCTGGTGGGAACCGATTCCCATACTACCATGATTAACAGCATTGGTGTGCTTGGTTGGGGCGTCGGCGGTATAGAAGCTGAAGCGGTTATGCTGGGCCAACCTTATTTTATGCCGCTTCCCGAAGTCATCGGTGTGGAACTGGTCGGAAAACTTCAACCCGGTGTTACTGCCACAGATATGGTATTGACTGTCACCAATCGTCTGCGGCAGATGAATGTGGTGGAAAAATTTGTGGAATTTTACGGCCCAGGGTTAAAACACCTCAAGGTGCCTGACCGGGCCACCATCGCCAATATGTCTCCGGAATATGGGGCCACCATGGGTTTTTTCCCCATAGATGAGCAGACCATTGACTACTTTAAGATAACCAATCGGGAGGAACAGGGGCAAATCGTTGAGGCATGGGCCAAAGCCTGTGGCCTTTTCAGACGTGATGACGATGTACCTGAATTCAGCGATACCCTCACAATTGATTTGGCTGAAATTGTTCCCTGTCTTGCAGGGCCGGCAAGGCCCCAGGATCTGGTAAAACTCAGCGATCTTGAAACCGTGTTTTCAGGGCTTTTAGGCACTTCAGTCCCTGAAAAAAAACAGGTTGACATCCGCCTTAACGATGTTCCGGCCGAAATCGGAGACGGCAGTGTGGTTATTGCTGCCATCACATCTTGTACCAACACGTCAAATCCATATGTCCTCATGGGCGCTGGATTGCTGGCCAGAAATGCCGTTAAAAAAGGTGTGTTTCCCCAACCCCATGTCAAGACCTCATTTGCTCCGGGTTCCAAGGTGGTAGTGGACTATCTGTCCGATGCCGGCCTGATGCCTTATTTGGAAGGCTTGGGGTTTCATGTGGCCGCCTTCGGGTGTACTACCTGTATCGGCAACAGCGGGCCTTTACATCCGGAAATTGAAAAACAGATCAAAGAAAAGGATCTTGCCGTGGCAGCTGTATTGTCCGGGAACCGCAATTTTGAAGCCCGCATTCACCAGTTGACCAAGGCAAATTTTCTGGCATCGCCCATGCTGGTGGTGGCATTTGCCCTCTGCGGGCGGGTGGATGTGGATTTGGCTCATGATCATGTGGCCCTGGATCCTAATGGTGAGCCGGTCTACTTGAAGGATATTTGGCCCGGGGACGATGAAATAGAGCTTCTGGTTCGCAGATATGTAAAAAAAGAGGATTTTCAGAATCAATACGAACAGATCTATCACGGGGATCAATTTTGGAAAGCGCTTGATATCACCCAGTCGGTCACCTTCAACTGGGACCCCGAATCCACTTATATTCGTAATCCTCCATATTTTGACGGCTTCTCACTGAGCCCCACCCCGCCGGAAGGCTTTGAATACGCCAGGGCGCTTATGGCTTTGGGAGATTCTGTGACCACAGATCACATCTCTCCGGCCGGTGCTATTCCTGAACATTATCCTGCCGGGATTTACCTTAAAGAAAAAGGAATTGATGTGAATTCGTTTAATTCCTACGGCGCCAGGCGGGGAAACCACGAAGTGATGATGCGGGGCACCTTTGGAAATATCCGCATAAAAAATCAGATGGTCACTCCCAAGGAGGGCAGTTTTACCAGAAAATTTCCCGAGGGGGATACCCAATTTGTTTTTGATGTGGCCAATGCCTACAGCAAGGAGCAGGTCCCGTTAATCGTGCTGGCCGGTAAGGAATACGGCACTGGATCTTCAAGGGACTGGGCTGCCAAAGGGTCTGCGTTGCTGGGTGTTCGTGCGGTTATTGCACGGTCCTACGAGCGTATCCACCGCAGCAACCTTGTGGGTATGGGTGTTCTGCCGCTTCAGTTTCTTGACCCAGACGGCTGGCAGGAACTGGAACTTGACGGATCTGAACTGTTTTCCATCAAAGGGATGTCTCAATTAGCCCCGCACAAGGAACTTGAAATTACGGCCCGGAAAGCAGACGGTAACAAAGTTACGTTCCAGACCATTGCCCGCCTGGATACGGACATTGATGTCGAGTACATGATACACGGCGGCATTTTGCCATACGTTTTAAGAAAATTAATAAAAGAGGCCTGATAAGGAGACTTTATAATGGATATCACCATACTAATCGGCGGAGCGGCCGGTCAAGGCATCCAGACCATCGGTGCCCTTTTGGCTGCTGCCTGTCGCAAAGCCGGATATTTTGCCATGGCCATCAACGATTTTGAATCCAGGGTTCGCGGCGGACACAGCTTCTTCCAGATCCGGATCAGTGACACCCCGGTTTATTCCCCTCAGGACACCGTGGACCTGTTGATAGCCCTGGACAAAAACACCTGGCAGGTCCATCAGCAATCCCTTGGAGAAAAAGGTGTTGTGCTGGCTGATGAGGATTTTTCAACCACCGGTCAGGTCGTGCCCGTGGCATTTGAGCAACTTGCCAAGGAGAGTGGATCAATCTTGTTTGTCAATACTGTGGCTGCTGCCGCCGGCCTTCGGGTACTGGGCGCGGGCCTGGATACGATCCAATCTACAATTAAAGACCATTTCAGCACACTTAAACAGGCGTTGCTGGAAAAAAATTTGGATGCGGCCCAAAAAGGCTTTGAAAAAGTAGCAGATGTCTTTTTTGAAAAACAGCCCCTGGCAGATCCGTCCGTTCCCAAGGGCAATCTTATTTCCTGTGCCAAGGCCATCGCTTTAGGAGCGGTTTCAGCCGACTGCCGGGTGGGGGCATTTTATCCCATGAGTCCTGCCACAGGCATCATGCTGCATTTGACTGAATTGAGCAAGCATTTGGATCTGGTGGTAGAGCAGGCCGAAGATGAAATTGCAGCAGCCAACATCGTGATCGGTGCTTCTTTTGCAGGAGCCCGGGCCATGACGGCAACCTCCGGGGGTGGGTTCTGCCTGATGACCGAAGCCCTGGGGCTTGCCAGTATGACCGAAACGCCCATGGTGATTGTCAATGCCATGCGCCCCGGGCCATCCACCGGTCTTCCCACACGAACCGCACAGGGCGATTTGCGGTTTGCTATCCACGCGTCCCATGATGATTTTCCAAGATTTGTATTTGCGCCGGGAACACCGGAACAGGCGTTTGAACAGACTCGCAAGGCGTTTCATCTCTCCGAAAAATATCAGGTGCCTGCCATTATTTTGGTTGATCAGTACTTGATGGATGCACTGTTTCTGATGGAAAAACCGTTCTCAATTGATAAGCATGTGGAACATTTTATCGTTACGGATGACGATATGCCGGATCCCAAAAATTACGAACGGTTTGCCTTCACGGATTCAGGCGTATCACCCCGGGCGCTGCCATGCAGGGGAAACGCCCTTGTAAAAGTGTCCAGCGATGAACACCGGCCAGACGGGCATATTACCGAAGATATCGCCATTCGAAACGCCATGATAGAAAAGCGGCATGCCAAACTTCCTGCCATGATTGATGAACTGGATTCTCCAGAGGCTGTTTGTCTGGATGCGCGCACCATTTTAATCGGATGGGGGTCCAGTTCCGGTGCTATAAAAGAGGCCACAGAACGTATGCGCGATAAAGGTGTGGATGTAGGTTGCCTGCTTTTCTCCCAGATATGGCCGTTCCCTGTAGCAGCTGTCGAAAAAGTATTGAACAATGAGCCGGACAGGCAATATATCTGTGTCGAAATGAATGCCGGGGCTCAGTTTGCGGGGATTTTAAAGGAATACATGAATATCGATTTTTCTGGATATGTACTTAAGTATGACGGCAGGCCGTTTACAGCCGGCTTTATAGTAGATGCACTCAAAGAAAAGGAGCTTGCCTGAGATGCTAGATAAAAAACTTTATGAATCTGCGTACAAAAACCAGTGGTGCCCGGGATGCGGCAATTTTGGCATCCTTGAAGCCATGAAAGATGCCTTAACCAAACTCAATATTCCGCCAGAAAAACTACTCATCGTCTCCGGCATTGGCCAGGCCGCCAAGACACCTCATTTTTTAAAATGCAATTTTCTGCACGGCATCCATGGCCGGGCGCTCTCCCTGGCGCTGGGGGCAAAGATCGCCAATCAGGATTTAAATATTCTGGTTAATTCAGGGGACGGAGACTGTTACGGTGAAGGCGGGAATCATTTTATCCATGCGATACGCCGGAACGCGGACATGACGCTTTTAATACATAACAACCGGATTTACGGACTGACCAAGGGGCAAGCCTCTCCGACATCCGCTCGGGGAATGATCACACCCACGCAGCCTGCCGGTGTGATATTAGAACCCTTAAACGGTCCGGCTCTGGCCCTGACCATGGGGGCCGGGTTTGTGGCACGGGGGTTTTCAGGAAATGTAAAGCATTTAAGCGGCCTGATTCAAGCGGCAGTCGCATACAAGGGATTCAGCGTAATCGATATTTTCCAGCCCTGCGTTACTTTTAACCGGGTCAATACCGCCCAATGGTACAAGGACCGGATTTATGAACTGGATAATACCGATAGTCAGGATGATTTTCACGCGGCCATGAAACTGGCCTTTGAAACAGGGGACCGGATACCTGTCGGCATTTTGTATGCCAGTCAAAAACAAGAGTTTATCTCTCAAATCAAAGTTCTGGAAAAAGGCCCGCTCATTGACAGGCATTATGATCCGGACCGGTTGGTAAAAGAGGCTCAGGAATATGTTTCGCTTTAGAAAAACGGAAAGGAAAATACAATGGCAAATCCAACGAAAGAAGAGAAACGAAACAATGTGATCCGTGTGTTGAACCAGGCAAGGGCCATGGAACTTCAGGCCATCAGTCAGTACATGAATCAGCATTACAACCTTGACGATATGGACTTCGGGGAACTGGCAGGAAAAGTCAAGCTCATCGCCATTGACGAAATGCGGCATGCAGAGATGTTTGCCGAACGGATTAAGGAGCTTGGCGGAGAGCCGACTTCCGATCTGGCCGACAGCGTCACCAAAGGACAGAACGTAAACAGCATCTTTCCATTTGATTCAGACCTGGAAGATGACACCATTGAGGCCTATAACGGGTTTTTAGAGGTATGTCGGCAAAACGGCGACAGCATTACCGTGAAAATTTTTGAGACTATTATTGATGAAGAGCAGATTCATCTGAACTATTTTGACAATATTGCCGGCCATATTGAAAATTTGGGGGACGCTTACCTGGCCAGAATTGCCGGAACCCCATCTGCCACCGGCCTGGGGACCAACGGATTCGCCGTTTCCGGCGAACAGGCATAGCAGACAACCTGGGGTGGCTGTAGATAGCAAAGGACACCACCCCGTTTTTTTCGGGCCGGAGAAAAATAATCTTTGATAAATCATAAGAATTTATTTGGTATATTTAAGCGGGCATGGTATATCAATAAGTACTGGGCATGACGTGCTTGCTTTTCCATAACCTCTTTAAAATTCAAGGTTTTTCATGGGCTCTAAAAGAAAAAAAATTGTGATAGCTGAAGATAATACCCTGTTGCGTGAAGGGCTGTGCCTGATGATCGATTCGGATCCGGATCTTGAAGTGGTGGCCCAGGCAGAAGACGGGTTTTCCGCCATTCAAACCACCCTTTCTCTCAAAGAGCCCCCGGACTTGGTTATGATGGATCTGTCCATGCCTAAAATGGACGGGGTTTCCGCCATCAAAGAGATCAAACGCCAGATGCCGGATTCCAAAATCATGGCTTTGACAATTCACGATTCCGATGAATTTATTTTGGAGTGTTTTGATGCCGGGGCATCAGGCTACTGCCTGAAGGATTCATCCCAGGATGAGTTATTAAAAGCCATCCATGTGGTTCTCTCAGGAAAAACCTATATCAGCCCAGGAATTGCCGGCACTGTCATGGAAGGTTTTCTGGACGGCCGCAGGAAACTTAAAAGCAAAACAGCATGGGGCAGCCTGACCCAGCGGGAGCGTGAAGTCCTCAAACTGGTGGCTGAAGGATATACCAGCAAAGAGATGGCTAATTTTCTATGCATCAGCCCCAAAACAGTGGAGCGCCACCGTTCCAACATTATGAACAAGCTGGATTTGCACAATGTCTCCGAGTTGACTTCCTATGCCATTGAAAAGAATCTGGTCGGAAATTAGTTTTTACTCAACCGTTTCGCCTTGAACGTTTTTTAAATCAGATAGATTCATAATCTGTGCCTTCAAAATTCCAGGCCGTGCCTGTATCTTTATTTCCACCCGAAATACCGGTTCTGTAGATTGAAATGGGTAAATTCCCCCATATAAAATCAAAATTATTTATACTAATGTATATCGATCCGGCTAATCCTTATAGCTTCTTTAAAAAATAGTCAATTTTGTTCGAGTGCAAAAGGGGCCAAAGTTTTAACCGGATTAATGTATGAATATTTTGCGGATTAAAATCTTTGACGAAAGAAAAAAATCGGACAAAATATGCTATTTTTTTTGCGTGAGCTATGTAACCTGTAAAAAGGGGGTGGGCAATGGAAGAACATGTTGAAAAAATAGAATGCAGCATGGCCAAAGATCCAATCCAAATGGTGGTCGAGGGGGTCGCCTATGACTTTCGAAATTTGTTGGAATCAATCCGGAGCAGGGCATGCATGGCTCTGCACCAGACCGCATTACCGGATATGGCTCAGAACATGACGACCCAGATTATCCAACTGATTGATCAAAACACAATTCTTGCCGATTTTCTGGAACAGTTTGCAGATACCAGAAAGTGCAATAAGCAGGTTGTAGATCTCAACCGTGTCACCGAAACGATATTTAAACATGCGGCGCACCGTATGAAAGGCTGTTATCCTGAAAGAAAAGGTTTGGGCTTAACTTTAGCCAGAAATATTGTGGACAGTCATGGCGGTACCATCGATATATGGAGTACCCCGGGGCGCGGGTCTGCTTTTTCAATTAATTTACCTTTGGGGTATTTTGAAAAAACTTTATCGGAAGCTGTATCGGAATAATGACTGACGGCAAAATGAAGAGCAGCAATAAAAAAGGTGTCGTCGGTGCAGCATCTTTTGTGGTGATGCTGATCGGCTTATACATCTGTTCTCTTTACAATTTTCTCTTGTTTCATATGCTGGCTGAAATGTTTGCGGTGGTCACCGCATGCAGTATTTTTGTGGTGACATGGAACGCCAGAAAGTTTTTCAAAGAAAAACAGTTTTTTCCCTTTATCGGGATCGCTTATCTTTTCGTGGGTATCCTGGACCTGGTTCATGCCATGACCTATAAAGGGGTCAATATCATTCCCTCTATTGATGCCAATATTCCCACTCAGCTTTGGGTCTCTGCCCGTTATCTTGAAAGCATTACGCTGCTTTCTTCATTTTTTATATTTAAAAACAAGAAAAAGGCAGAAACCTATTTATTGGGGTTCACAGTTGTTACTACGCTGATTTTACTTTCTATATTTTACTGGAAAATTTTTCCTGACTGCTATCTTGAGAATGCAGGCGGCCTGACTCCTTTTAAAAAAAACAGCGAGTACGCCATTTGCCTGATTCTGGCGTCAGCGCTGGGTGCCCTTTATTTCAACAGGGCCCGGTTTGACAAAACACTTTTCAACTGGTTGCAGGCATCCATCTTAATCACCATTGTTTCTGAACTGCTGTTTACAACGTATATCGGTGTTTTCAGTGCTGCCATCATACTCGGCCATTATTTTAAAATCATTTCGTTTTATTGTCTATACAAAGCGCTGATTGAGACCGGTCTTTCACAACCGTACAGTCTTTTGTACAAAGATCTTGCCGACACCAGGGAAAATTATCAGAATTTGTTTTTCAATATGATCGACGGGTTTGCAAGACACCGGATGATTCTAGATGAAAACGGCAACCCGGTTGATTATGAATTTCTGGAAACCAATCAGGCTTTTGAAAGGCTGACCGGCCTTAAAAATGTAGCGGGGAAAACAGTGACTCAGATGTTGCCGGATATCAAAGATGATCCAATTAACTGGATTGATGTTTATGGCAACGTTGCCCTTAAAGGCGAGCCGGCCCGGTTTGAAAACTATAGCGCGTCACTGCAGAAATGTTTTTCCATCAATGCTTATTCTGTTAATCACGGTGAATTTGTAACGATTTTTGAAGATATAACCGAAAGAAAAGAAGCTGTTGATGCTTTGTCTTCCCAAAGAGAGTTGCTGAACACCACGTTGTCGCACCTCGGGGATGGTGTGATCTCTACGGATAAAACCGGTCGAGTGGCCTTTATCAATCCGGCTGCGGAAAAATTGACAGGGTGGCCCCGGGCAGAGGCGTTGGGAAAGAAATTGGAACAGATTTTCAATGTGTGCCGCAAAGAAAACAATGAGCCCACCTGCAAAGCGGATGAGATGGACTCACTGTACGAAGATCAATCAATGGTTTTTCCCGATGAAGGTACGCTGCTGCATCGTGATGGGACCCGGATTCCCATTGAGGAGGCCGTAAATCCGGTGAAAGACAAAAACGGGGATGTCGCTGGGCTGGTTCTTATTTTTCGAGACATTACCATGTGGAAGCAATTCCAAAAAAAGCTCCAGGAGGCCAATGAATTATTGGAGGACAAAGTTGCCCAGCGGACTCAAACCCTGCACCAGACCGTAGAGCGTCTGCAAAAAGAAATTGAACAACGCATAAAGGCCGATACCCGAAACCAGGAAGCGGATCAGGAACTTCGGTCCCGGGCCGTCCAACTGCGGGCCCTGGCCGGAAAGCTGACCATGGCCGAACAGGCGGAACGCAGACGGGTCGCCAAAGTGCTGCATGACGGTATCCAGCAGTATCTGGCTGCAGCCAAACTTCACTTGAGCGGCCTTGAGCGTAAAATTGAAGATTCGCGATTAAGGGGTATGGCCATAAAAATCGAAGAAACCATTGGTACCTGTATTCAAATGGCCCGTTCATTAAGTGCGGACCTAAGTCCGCCGGCGCTGTACAGGGGGGGACTGATTTCAGGCCTCCGGTGGCTTGCCGGCAGGATGCAGGAACGCCATGGATTTCGCGTGACGTTTAAATCCGAGATGGAAAATGTATCGCTCCCCGAGGATATTATGCTGTTGGTGTTTGAGTCGGTCCGGGAATTGCTGTTTAATTCAGTCAAACATTCCGGAATATCCGAAGCCGAGGTAAGGCTGACAAAAAGCGAAAAGAATCAACTCTGCCTTTGTGTGGAGGATGCCGGAAGCGGCTTTGAACCATCTGAGATCCCTGTTTCTGAAAATATGAAACAAGGCTTCGGCCTGTTCAGTATACAGGAGCGGATTAATTTGATCGGGGGGACTTTTGAATTTGAAAGCAAGCCCGGCCAGGGCAGCCGGTTTAATATTCTGTTGCCCTATAAAACAGAAGCCGGGTCGATGCCTGCCGATAACGCGCCGGCAGATTCCCTTGAAACCACTATGGATAAGAATGATTCCAAACATTCAAAAAAAGATATCCGGGTGCTTCTGGCCGATGACCACGCCATCTTCCGCAAAGGTGTATTCCAGTCGCTTAGGGAGACTGAGGGGATCAAAGTAGTCGGTCAGGCCCATGACGGCCTGGAAATTGTTGAACTGGCCCAACAACTCACTCCCGATGTCATTTTAATGGATATCAACATGCCCGGCATCGACGGGGTTGAAGCAACCCATCGTATTTACAAGGCCCATCCGAACATAAAGATCCTGGCACTTTCCATGTATGAGAAAAAAGACTATGCCCGGGATATGATTTCAGCCGGCGCCGTCGATTTCATCAGCAAGGGATGCTCGTCATCTGAAATGGTGGCCGCAATTAGAAATGCCGCAACGGTTTCCCTGTAAGGGGCGCTCAGCCCACACTTGCCCTTGTATTTCCAATCATTTGCTCTCAGCTCTTGCATCGTAAAAGATTCCATTCATAGTGCATCAATGCCCATTGATTATTTTTTCAAAACACTGGCTGAAAATCTACGTGAAAAAGCAGTCTGCATTGTGCTTTCCGGGACAGGTTCCGACGGTACAACAGGGCTCAGGGAGGTAAAAGCCAACGGGGGCCTGGCCATAGTCCAAGACCCGGATACGGCCCAGCACGACGGTATGCCAAGAAGCGCTATCAGTACGGGGGCCGTAGATCGTATCCTCGCCCCGGAAAAGATGCCTGGCGTTCTTCAGGAGTATGCCAAACACCCATATGTCAACGGCATTAACAAAGGCGCCTTAGAAGATGCTTCCGGCGATGACGACCAGCTTGATGAGATTCTTGCCCTGCTTTATGTCAAAACAGGACATGAATTCCAGCATTATAAAAAAAGCACCATGAGTCGCCGTATCCAGCGCCGTATGTCGCTCAACCATATCGGCAAGGCTCGGGAATACCTGGCATATCTCAGAAAGTCCAACCAGGAAACAGAAGATCTTTTCAAGGATATGCTGATCAACGTAACGGCCTTTTTCCGCGAACCCGAAGCTTGGGATCTCCTTGAAAAGAAGGTAATTCCTCAATTGATTGAGCGTTGTGACAAAAATCGACCCATCCGTGTCTGGGCACCCGGATGTGCCAGCGGGGAAGAGGTCTACAGCATTGCCATGCTGCTCCATGAAGCCATTGACCGGGTTGAAAAACATTGTGAAATCCAGATCTTCGGCATGGATATTGATAAAGATGCATTTCAGATTGCACGCAGCGGCCGCTATCCGGAAAGCATTGCCGCTCAGGTATCTTCCCAGAGGCTGGAGCGCTTTTTCGACCGGGAAGAAGGGTTTTTTGTTGTAAAAAAACGCCTGAGGGAATCTGTGGTGTTTGCCCCCCAGTCCCTGATCACTGATCCGCCGTTTTCCAACCAGGACCTGGTGATCTGCCGTAATCTACTAATATATCTGGAGTCAGACACACAGTTCAAGTTGATCCGGCTTTTTCATTTTGCACTCAGGGCAGACGGATTTCTTTTTCTGGGAAACAGCGAAACCATCGGCTCACAGAAAGATCTTTTTTCCCCGGTATCAAAAACCTGGCGCATTTTCAAACGCCTGGGAAGCGGCAGACAACCCAGGATTGAATTGCCGGTCTTTAAGACCTATAGTCTGCAACTTAAAAAAGAAGACGGCACACATGGTCGGCGGACAAAAATAAAAAGTCCGGTCGGGATTATCCATGAAGCCCTGGTGGATTTTTATGCACCGCCTGCAGTTCTGGTAGATCGGAATTTCAACATTTTATTCCACCAGGGCGATACCGTAAAATATTTGAAATTGCCGGAAGGGGAACCGACCCTCAATCTGCTCGACCATCTGGCACCCTGCATACGGACCAAGGCCCGATGGCTGCTTCAAAGCGTTATCGAAGCAGAAGAGCCAAACTCATTTGAGCATATATTGGCGGTGTCACCCCAGGGCAACCGGGAAAAGATCCGCCTGGAAGCTGCGCCTCTTAAACGACCGCAGGAAGCCCGAGGACTGATCCTTGTCTCTTTTTTCTCCCAGCCCAGGAAGGAGCCGGAAACTGAAGTGGACGTATCCGGTTCGGACTGTGACGCCTCGGAGGTCGCAGCAGTTCAGCAACTTGAGTATGAACTTCAGATTACCCGCGAAGAGCTTCAATCCACTATAGAAGAGATGGAGACCTCAAACGAAGAGCTTAAAGCCTCAAATGAAGAGGTCATGAGCATGAATGAAGAGCTTCAATCCACCAACGAAGAACTTGAAACCAGTAAGGAGGAGCTCCAGTCACTCAATGAAGAATTAACAACGGTTAATAATGAACTGCGGGAAAAAATCAGAGAGCTGGAAGAGGCAAACGATGACATGACCAACCTTTTGGTCAGCACCCATATTCCTACAATTTTTCTGGACAGGGAGATGTGTATCAAACGGTTTACCCCCGTAGCCCTGGACCTCATGCATCTGGTGGGATCGGATATCGGCAGGCCAATTGATCACATTGTCAAACGTTTTAAGGATGACTACCTGGTTACGGATATTCAAAAAGTGCTCAAAGACCTGATCCCAAACGAACGGGAAGTATATGTGGATGAAACAGGCCAGTTCTATGTCCGGCGTATTCAGCCCTATCGTACCCAGGATGAACGGATTGCCGGTGTCGTGATCACGTTTAACGATATCACCCAGCGGCGTAAGGATATGATTGAGATTCAAGCCCGCGAAGATCAACTGAAAAGCGCCATTGTTCATGCCCCATTACCGGTAATGCTGCTTGCAGAAGATGATGAAATACTTTTGATCAACGGTGCATGGACCAGGATTACCGGCTACACTGAACAAGAGCTTAAAAACACTTTGAAATGGACGGAAAAAGCCCATGGAGCCAAGCAGTCAGAGGTCCTTTCACATGTTCGAAAGGTCCTTGGAAAAGAGGCTAAGGTGGAGGTGGATGCAGGAGAATTTGTGGTTCGGACTAAAAGTGGAAAAGAACGGATCTGGCACTTTCATTTTTCCCATATCGGGAGCCTTCCCGACGGCAGACAGATGATCATTGCAATGGCCATTGATACCACAATGACCCGTGCCCATGAGAAGAGCCTGAAAGAAAAAGAGACCCAGCTGCAGCAGATAAATGTGGACTTGGAAGAAAAAATTTTCCACCGGACCCGCGATATTGAAGAGAAAAACCAGCTTCTTGAAAAAATGGCCATGGAACTTTCCCAGGTAGAACAGCGGGAACGACGCAACCTGGCCTCCCGGCTTCACGATGACCTTCAGCAGGTGATCGCCTCGGCCCGGTTCCGTCTGGATGCCTATTCCAAAAAGCTGAATTTGGAAGAAGATGAGATTCTGTCCCAAATTCAATCCCTGCTCGTAGAGGCTGGCACTACCTGCCGGGATATCACCTCCAATCTGGCCCCCCCGGTGTTGTATGACTCCGGTCTGTTCAAAGCTTTGGGTTGGGTCTGCAATAACTTCAAGGATCGGCACGGGCTTGAAGTCGCCTGCCACATTCAGGAGCCGGATGAGGATCATATTGATCCGGATAAATCGGTTTTTATTTTTCAAAGTATCAAAGAGTTGCTTTTTAACGTGGTAAAACATGCCGAAACATCCAAGGCCAGCCTGTTTGCCAACCTGGACAACAGTGGTTGCCTGCACATCCGGATTCAGGATAAAGGTATTGGGTTTGACTTTGAAAAAAAACGCGAGAAAATGGCAAGGCAGGGGTCCTACGGTCTGCTCAGTATCAAACAGCGGATTGCCTATATCGGCGGCAAGGTGAAGATCATATCAGAACCGGGAAAAGGCACATGTGTAGATATTCACATGCCCCTGAAGGCAGGACAGGCTTATGCCGAATGCAACAATGAATTTTTCAAAGAAAAAGAGAATGTCCACTCGGAAACATCCTCTGTCAGGTTGTTAATAGTAGATGACCACCATATTTTTCGTGAGGGACTGAAAAGCCTTCTGGAAAATGAAGAAGACATTTTGATCGCAGGAGAGGCAAGCGATGGAAAAAAGGCCATTGAAAGAGTTCGGGACCTGAATCCGGACGTCGTTCTTATGGATGTGAACATGCCTGGAATGAACGGTATTCAAACCACCCGGGAAATTTTAAAAAACCATCCCGATGTCAGGATTATCGGCTTGTCCATCAACGCGGAAGAAGAAGTTTCCGAAGCCTTATTTGCTGCCGGAGCCAAAGCCTACCTTTCCAAGGACGGATTATCTTCAGAACTGATTGCACAAATTCGTAAAAAAAACTGACCCGGCTTTTACTTGGAACCTAAGGCATTGCTCAAAAATAAATGATTTATTTTGTGCAGTGCCTATAAAAAATAATGGCCGATCTTATGATCAAGCCCCAAATAATTTCAAAATGTTTCCCGACAAGGACATGGCCGAATCGGAAACGCTATCCGGATAATCTTTCATCCATGCTGGTGGTGCAATAATCACAGGTTCTCAAGGCCTCTATTCTTCTTTTTTTGCCGCTGGCACAGCATAATGTTGATTTTGAATTTTTATATGAATCCATATGACCTCCTGAAGTTTTATTAGCAATGGCATATATGAAAATTATATGCCATTGCTAATAAAATATATCAGAATAAAAAAAGATTAAGTTCTGCTGATAGTTGGACAAGCTGTTTTAGCTTTCTTTGCCATTGCGAACACCAAATTGTTTTACTCTATTTCTTCAAAGCCTAAATCCATGGCCGCCTGGCACTCGCCGCACTCCATTGTGGCATTTTCAAGATCAGGATATTTTTCTTTGATCTCTTCTTCGGTCATTATTGCCAAATGACTGCATCCACACTGCGGGCAACTGTTTTTAATTTTGTATTTCTTCTTCTTTTTTTCAGCCATCATATCCTCCTTTATATTTTGGTGATTAATAATTGTCCTTAGTATACCATGTCAAACTTTTGTATTTATATGGGTGATTATCCTCATTTTAATAAGGTTTTAAAGACTGAAACCGGCAAAGTAGTTACTTCTTTGGCGGTGTTTACATAGTTTCCCTGATACTGGGTTTTTCGATTTTGTTTTATTGTGATGAATGATCGACTGCAGATTTAAGAAGTTGTGTATGAAAACAATCAAGGAGGTAACGACGTCATGACCAGCAAAACCCCCAAGCCCACAACCAATGATGCAGGCATACCCGTATCCAGTGATGAACATTCCCTTACCGTCGGGCCGGATGGTCCGATTCTGCTGCAGGATCATTACCTGATCGAACAGATGGCCAATTTCAACCGGGAACGCATCCCGGAACGCCAGCCCCATGCCAAAGGTTCCGGGGCGTTTGGTTATTTTGAAGTAACCCGGGATATCAGTGCATATACCAAGGCTGAGTTGTTCCAGCCCAGCACAAAAACAGACACGCTGATCCGGTTTTCAACCGTGGCCGGAGAGAGAGGAAGTCCAGATACCTGGCGGGATCCTAGAGGATTTGCTTTGAAATTTTATACCACCCAGGGCAACTATGACATGGTGGGCAATAATACCCCTGTATTTTTCTTAAGAGACCCAATGAAATTCCAACATTTTATCCGGTCCCAAAAGCGACGTGCGGACAGTGGCCTGCGGGATCATGATATGCAGTGGGATTTCTGGACACTGTCACCCGAATCCGCCCACCAGGTCACATGGCTGATGGGCGACCGGGGCATTCCAAAAACCTGGCGTCACATGAACGGTTACTCCAGCCATACGTATATGTGGGTCAACAAAAATGATGAGCGCTTCTGGGTCAGGTATCATTTTAAAACCGATCAGGGCATTGAATGCCTGACCCAACAGGAAGCAGACCGCCTGGCAGGAGAGGATGCAGACTGTCATCGCCGGGACCTGTTTGAATCGATCCGGCAGGGGGATTATCCGTCCTGGACCCTGAAAGTGCAGCTCATGCCCTTTGAAGAAGCTAAGACGTATCGGTTCAACCCTTTTGACCTGACCAAAGTATGGCCACATGAAGATTATCCGCTTCATGAGGTGGGAAAATTGGTTTTAAACCGAAACCCGACAGATTTTCACACGGAAATCGAGCAGGCCGCATTTGAACCCAACAGCTTTGTTCCCGGTATCGGGCCAAGTCCTGACAAGATGCTTCTGGGCCGGCTTTTTTCCTATGCCGATGCCCACCGGGCCCGCCTGGGTGTGAATTATAAACAGATTCCGGTCAATCGCCCCAAAGCACCTGTGAACAGTTACAGTAAAGATGGTGCCATGCGTGTGATCAATGTTTCTGATCCGGTTTACGCCCCCAATTCAAAGGGCGGCCCTAAAGCAGAGGGCGAACGTTATGCCCAAAAAGAGGTGTGGAATGCCAACGGTGATTTTGTCCGGGCCGCATACACCCTTAGAAAGGATGACGATGATTTCGGCCAGGCCGGAACGCTTGTACGTGAGGTTATGAATGATGCTCAACGGGATCGTCTGGTTTCCAATGTTGTTGGGCATTTGAAAAATGGTGTGACCCAGCCCGTTCTGGAACGATGTTTTGAATACTGGCGAAATATTGATAAACAGATTGGCGACAGAATTGCCGAAGGTGTCAACAAAAGATAAAGGATAAATACCATGGATATTTCAACAACTTATATGGGGCTGGCCCTTGAAAGCCCTGTTATTGTCGGCAGTTCCGGATTAACCAACGCTGTGCATAAACTTAAGGAAATCCAAGACGCCGGAGCGGGTGCCGTTGTACTTAAATCCATATTTGAAGAAGAAATTGCCTATGAGTACAACGATCTTATCAAGGAGACGTACCAGAAAACCGGATACAACCTGGAGCAATTTGATTACCTTGACTTTGAGCTCAAAGGGAAAAAACTTCATGCCTACCTGGAGTTGATCAATCAGGCAAAGGCCGGAGTGCGTATGCCTGTTATTGCCAGCGTAAACTGTGTTTACTCCCATGAATGGGTCTCGTTTGCCAGCCAGATTGCCAAATCCGGGGCCGATGCTCTGGAACTGAACATGTTTTTTGCGCCCACTGATTTGGAGCAAGAGAGCAATGATCTGGAAAAAGTCTATTTTCAGATTGTTGAAAAACTATTAGAAACGATTACGATCCCGGTTTCGCTCAAGATCAGTTATTATCCTGAAAGTCGGATAAAGCGTACACTATTGCTCCATATTTTCAAAGCACACCAGTGTCAGCAAGCCGTTTTTGTATAGGACTTTCTGGTGTTTTCACTGCAAATGGTATCCATTTTAATGGGTGAAATACAGCTTCCGGTCGTTTCCACGCTGTTAACTGACGTGAGTTTTTCCGATTATTGCATAAAACCATACATAATCCGCCCTTAACATGTACGTATAAAAATTTTACACACACCTCAAAAATATGGTTTAAAATCCAATACTTTCGATTAGTTATCGCCAATAAGGTTGTGTTTCTGGCTTAAAATGTACGCTTTATCCGATTTTCAGGTTATTATTTTTCAAACCTGGGAAGAATGATCCAGCAGCTTTCGGAAACCGGCGTCTCCGGTCTTGTTTTATTCAACCGGTTTTTCAGCCCGGATATTGATACTGACAAATTTGAGGTCAAACCCTCCTTTGTTTTCAGTTCCCCTTCGGATATAGCCATTTCCTTAAGATGGATGGCCATCATGTCCCAAAGGGTGAACTGTGATCTGGCGGCATCCACCGGGGTCCATGATGCCCAGGGGGTGATCAAGCATATTCTGGCCGGTGCCCAGGCCGTTCAGATGGTATCGACATTATACAAAAACAAAATACCATACCTTAAAACGGTTAACCGCGATATTCAAAACTGGATGGAAATCCATGGGTTTAACACCCTTGCAGACTTCCGCGGAAAGCTGAGCCAGTCAAAGGCGGACAACCCGGCTATTTATGATAGGCTCCAATTTATGAAGTATTATTCTTAAACGATTCCTCATGTACGCCGCAGGTTCAATATGTACGATCAGGGCCAAACCGGATACAGGTTTTATAAGATAAAAATGGGTGTTTAGACCCATTCTAAGAACAGCTGTTTTTCATTTAAACTCAAATTTTATTGTAGAACAAACAATCTTAAGAACGGGAGTGTGTTGTGGAAAAGTATTTTGGGAGAGAAGCGGAATCTGAATCGGTGTCATTTAAAACGAATGTCGATATTAATGTACAGTACGCCTCGTTGTACAAGGCTCTTGATGAAATGTTCGGCCTAAACGATGATGACGACCCAGACCACCCTTTGTCTTCTATTCCTGAAAAAAGAAAAAACAAATGTTAGACTGAATGAACGGCAGCGATAAAATGGCTATCAAGTGCTTTAGGCCCATCGAGATTGGCGGGCTTGATACGCCGGGATTGAAGTTTTGGACCGACGACATGGCGGCCAACGAGATTGTGGTAATCTTTCAGAACAAGGAAGCACAAAAGCAAATCGTCGACATGGAAGACAGTGCGTTGTGGAAGGCCACCGATGCCGAGCAAGTTTTCGTCTGCTGAACCGGTTGTCAACGCTTCCCGGGTTAGCTGCTAATATTTCAAATTTTGTTATAGGCTGTGCCTGGCAGTTGATATGTCAGGACAGCCTTTTTATTGTGGGTCGATTCTGGACTTTGATAGACCAGGTCGGCCCATGGTCGTTAGTTTCTCTTCTGATAAAATGTCTCTGAAAGAAGATTTACCGGCCGGCAGTGTTGAACAAGAAAATGCCGAAGAGATTTTACAGGCAGGAAAGAGAGCGTCTGAACTTGTAAAACAGATTCTTGCATTCAGTCGTCAGCAAACGCACGAAATGCATCCGGTCAAGGTGCCGCAAATCATCAATGATGTCCTTAAACTCAGCAGATCTTCAATTCCTGCCAATATCGAAATCAACCAGTATCTGCAGCCTGATTGCGGCGTGGTCATGGCCGATGCAACCCAGCTTCACCAGAAATGATGTGGTAAGTGATATGCTCAAAATGTTAAAGCGTTTGATCGGAGAGGATATTGAGCTGACCTGGCAACCGTTGGATACGCTGAAACCGGTCAAGATGGACCCTTCTCAAGTTGATCATATCCTGGCGAATCTGTGTGTAAATGCCCGTGATGCAATCAAAAGTGTTGGCAAAGTCACAATAGAAACTGACAATTTTCATTGCCACCCAGGTCATAGTCAAGTTAGTCTCGTGTAATATTTTTATATTGTCATAATATTGACTAACCCCAAAATATTCATATCTTTTTTATAGGGATTCAGCAAGGATTTGCGTGGGCTTCCCGAGGTCTTGAATCTTAAATGGATAATTTAGGCTGGCAGTGCCAGATAAAAATAAAGGTGATTATATGAAAACATACAAGAGTACTGTCGGAAATTATGACTATTCAATTGATAACACAGGCTGGATGGTCCAGATAAAACATAAAGGTGATGATATCAAAAAATATCAGTGTACAATCTGTGGTAAAATATCCACAAACAAAGACGAGGTCTGTAAAGCGAATGACTGAATTGGGATAGTTTGTATATGTCATGCTGTTGTTGCAAACAGCATAATTGATTTAATCATCCTGCAGGGGAGGGCTCCCCTGCAGGATTGTTGTACGCATTATCCTATTCATTTGTTTTTTAATGGTAATCATCGATAAGCATTAAACGCAACTCTTTTGCCGCCTCATGGGATTCAAGGCCTGCTTTTGAACCATATTCCAGGTTGCTTTGCTGTTTCGCTGCATGCTGTTTTGACTGTTCGCGGAATATTTCGTCCGGTACGGTCATCTTTATTTTGCTGTTGGCCGTTTCAACCAGATCCCGATATTGTTTTTCACTGCGGGCGATTAAATCAGCAACCGCTTTTTCTTCCTTATTTTTCGTGCGTAATGCTTCATTTATTTCTTCAAACTGTTTTTCCCGATGAAGAATAGAGATGGCTATCTGATTAAACGTCGAGGCCAAACTTTCCAGCTCATCATTTCGGCTGCCGGTATCGAAACGATATGTCAGATTACCTTCACCTATCAACGCCGCACCTTTTTGCAGTTGTGCAATCCTTTATCAAAGATATTTTTCACCCGGAAATCTTCAGACAGAGGAATCCGGGTTAAAGCGACAAAGATATCGTACATCTGCTGAACAGCTCCCCTGGCATCATCAACATAGGCAGATACAGCCGTCTGTTTGCCTGCAACGGACTCAAACATTGCCTGACTGAAGTTGGACAGTAAAATTACTCACAACGACGAAACCCCCTGAAAACACGGGGCCCATATGTAGGAAATCCCCCCTAAGGTAGTGCCACAGAATGGTGCTATTTTTCTTGTAATATATAGCTTTGAAATATAAAATGGAAGTGTCTTTAACACAATGAGGGTTCCCAAATGTTCGCACGCATAAAAAAGTCTGGAAAATACCAGTATCTACAGATAGTCGAGAACAAAAAGGAACAGGGCAAGGTAAAACAACGCGTGATTGCTACAGTCGGACGCATGGATCAGCTTCATGATAAAAACAGGGTTGAAACCCTGATCCGATCCCTTGCCAGATTTTCTGAAAAAGCGCTGCTGATTCTTTCCGGAAAAAGTGATGTCAAAGCCGACAGTCTTACCATCGGTCCAACATTGATTTTCCAAAGGCTGTGGGAAGAAAGCGGCATTCAAATGGAAAAGGGATTACCTGATTCCTGGCACAGAAGAGTTGGAGCTGCACCATCTGTATCGAGCCATGACATTTCTGGGTGAAAGCATAACAGACGAGGACTCCGCTCTTGGCCCTCGACGCAATAAAGACCTCATAGAAGAAATGAGAGTGGAAAGAGTGTTCCGGGATGTCAAATCCCTCCTGGACACCAGGCCGGTGTACCACCAGAAAGATGAGAATATTGCCGGTCATGTATTTTGCAGTTTTCTTGCTCTTGTGCTGCGAAAAGATCTTGACCGAAGTCTGGCTGAAAGCAAACATCAATTTGAATGGAATGAGATTAAACAAGATCTGTTGAAGATCAGTCTTACAGTCTCATTTAGAAACTATTTCTTTTTAGTTTGGTTTTGATAACTTATATAAGCAACACAGACATTGACTGTTTCTGAATTGGTCATATTTTAAGGTAAGATTCAGCAAGGATCTGTATTGAATGTCCCGGCCTCTGAATCTTCAATTGATTGTTTAGTGTCCGCTGGAAAATTGAGATTTTAGCATGGGCACTATTTAAAAGTTAATACCGGATAAAAAAAGGTGGTTCATATGAAAAAGTTTCAATGTAAAACCTGTGGTAAAATATCCACGGATAAAACTGAAATTTGTCAGGCACAGCCCAAAATACGAGATGTTTATGTATGTCACGACTGCGGTAGCAAAAGCAGCAATGCAAAAAACATCTGCAATCCCGTCGAAATGAAGCCGTCTTATTTTTGCGGGTCCTGCGGGAACGCAGCCGTTAAAAAAAGTGCTTTGTGTGATCCAGTCAAGCTGTAGACTATTAATAATAGAAACTATGCGGGGAGGCTTACTTAAAGTCAGCCTCCCGACTGCAAACAACCCCTGGTGATTTGGCAGGGGTTGTTATTTTTGCTGAAGTTATGTCATCCCAATTCGCGGCTATATGGTTGTGTAATATTTTGAGGATGTCTTTGCTCAACTGCTCGGCATTGCCGGTATGGGTGACTTTGAATTTTTCAAGCCTTGCCCGGATGACCGGATCGGTAACGCTCTTCAATGCAAGATCATATGTCTGAACTGCCATGGTCTCTAATTGTATCAACTGGTCTAGTGTTTTCAATGTAATCTTGTCCATGGTGCATCCTCTTCAGGTTCTCAAGGTGGGCTTTATAAAACCTGCTTGAACCCTCGTGTATAGTAGTGTCATAAACCTGATTAAACTATAAACATAATGGACCTGTACATATGGGGATTCCCTCATATCTGCGATTAAAACACTGTATTTTGAAAGCCTTTGGGCGGTAGTTTTTTATCTAAACAGGCGTAGTGTACTCATGCAGAATACAAACAAACCCCTATTTTAATAACCATCCTGATGATTTATTTTATAAACAGTAGTGGGGCAGACTTAAACGCATAACTTTTTATTTAAAGAGAGGTAAATCCAATGAATAAAGACGAACTATGCCATAAAATTGAGCAGATTTACCCGGACATCGGAACATGCGGGATTGATGTCAAGGTTGAGTATGATGATGATAATGAGCGCTGGAAAGTGTTTTTGAAAAAGGATAATAAGTCCTTGGAGACTTTTCTTGAGCCCGGTGATGCAGAATTATGCCTGGAAGGCAGACAGTGCGTTAGCCTTGGCATTGAAATCAGCCAGCTCAAAGATAATGTTGGATAATAACGGCCATGGACCGACCTGGTCTTTTTGAGAATACTTGTGTTTGAAAATTATCTTCTGTTCGTCCGGAAATAGTCGCCCGCTTGTTTTTTTGCTGGATGAAAATTCTTATTTCCGGGCGAACAACGCGTCACAAGCAAAAAAAGGAATACGTATGCTCAATTTTGAACTTTCTGATACTCAGAAAGAGTTGCAGGAAAAAGCCCGTGAATTTTCACTTAACCATGTTCTGCCGGAAGCCTGGACTGCGGATGAGAATGACACCCTGCCCGTACATGTCCTTAAAAAAGCATTCCATGAACAACTGATGAATTCGGATATTCCGGCTGAATATGGGGGCAAGGGATATGGGCTGGTTGAAGGGGCCATTATTACAGAGGAGATTGCCGCCGGCTGTCCAGGAATTGCCACGTCGTTATTTGATAACAGCCTGGGGCTTGAGCCAATTTTGCTGTCGGACAATACGAAAGCAAAACAAAAATATCTTACCCAAGTCGCAAATGATTTCAAACTGATCTGTTTTGCCACATCCGAGGCCACCATGGGATCTGATGTCTCTTCCATCCGTTGCCGGGCCAAAAAAGATGGGGATGATTATATTCTGAATGGAACAAAGTTCTGGATTACCAATGCAGGATTTGCTGATTTTATAACAGTATTTGCCACAGTGGACCCTGAAACCAGTCACAAAGGCATTTGCGCCTTTGTGGTTGAAAAGCAGTGGGACGGCGTGTCAACCGGTCAGCCAATCCCTAAATTAGGGCAGAGAAGTTCAAATACTGCAGCCATTGCATTTAAAGATGTCCGGGTGCCAAAGGAAAATGTTCTGGCTGAACCGGGAAAAGGTTTTCTCCTGGCCATGAAGACATTTTCCAGAACCCGGCCCATTATCGGGGCGTTTGCCGTGGGGGCTGCCCGGTCGGCCATGGAGTATGCGATATCCTATGCAAAAAAACGAAAAGCTTTTGGTTCGCCGCTGTCCGGTTTTCAGGCCCTGCAGTTTAAAATTGCAGAAATGTTCCAAAAGGTTGAAACCTCACGTTTGCTTGTCCTGAAAGCGGCATGGGAGGCTGATCAACAAAAAGATCCCACGATATCCGCCTCTATCGCCAAAATATACGCAACAGAGTCCGCGTGGCAGGTGGCAGACGAGGCGTTGCAGATTTTCGGCGGGTATGGGTATACTCGGATGTTCCCCATTGAAAAGCTGCTGCGAGATATACGGCTTTACCGGATATACGAAGGTACCAGTGAGGTGCAACGGATGATTATAGCCGGTCATGTCCTTGCCAATTATACCCCGGTAATGCCGCCACTGGATGAATTGCCTGTTACAAGGCAATCCGGACAGGAAAACGGAGAAATCGTCTGGCGGTGCAGCATGTGCGGTCATGTTCATTACAAAGGTACGGTGCCGGATCAATGTCCGATCTGTCTTTTTCCCGGCAAAATTTTCAAGCAGGTAAAAGCAAATTAATTCACGGCGTGTTGTGGGCTGAGCCTGGCAGCTGATATGTCAGGTTAGCCCACGTTATGAAATTTACTTTTAGACGCAAAGTTACCCATATTTGGGTAACTTTGCGTCTAAATGAGTAGGATGATTGTGTTCATTTATGAACAGGGAGTTTACCTAATATTATGATTTCCAAAGGCCATGAACGTTGCAGTATTCCCGCGCCGTTAAATTTACATCTGCAGAACAGCCTTTAAACAAGGCTTCCGGAGCCTGGCCAGGTTTCAGATAGTGGCGGCAGCAAGTCTCTCCGTCAATGATTTCAATCCATTCAATAAAATGTTTTTCTTCCATGGGGTGCGGATTGGACCCGACTTTTACTTTTAGCCCCTCAGATGTTGATTCAAAAACGGGAACGTGTTTTTCTTTGCCTTGATCTGCAGTTTTTTCTTCAAAAAGGACCATCTCGGCACCGCAGCAGACCAATTCTCCGTCAGCCCCGTGAAGGACTTCAACAATATTTCCGCAAAGTTCGCATTTGTAAACCTGTTTTCTTTCAGCCATGTTTCCTCCTTTATCACGGATTTTCATGGTACGCTAAGAAACCCTACTTTCAGAAAATAATTTTGCCAAAATCCACACTCAAGTTGTGCTGTCCCCAATAACAGAGAACGTTTTATTTTCAAAAAATCTGAGCCTCATTTTTTTAAATTTTTGCATTGTTGTGAGCAGTAAGGGTAGGTTTCTTTTTTTCTTAATTTTGATTGTTACCTGATCAGCTTCAATTTGTACATTCCCAGTCATTGCAAGAAATTTTTTATAGAGAGAATAATCACTGATATGCGAATAACCAGGTAAATCCATAGCAAAGAGTCGTAGCAGATTGTGTGTAAGTATGGACATTGTAAGATCAAAATCTACTTTAATAACCATTGATGATGATACTTTGTTTAGATGAAAGAATTCAATTTGTTCTGAAATGCCTTTTTCAACCAACCATCTTCTTGTATATTTTCTGATTATAACGGATTTGGGGGACTGGGTCGGAGAGCGATGAAATAGACTGAAAAAATTCATTTCCTGAGTTATGGTTGAAGTGCGAACAGCAACTATAACAACTAAGGAAAATGATGACTCCAGCCTCTAACACCGCTCCCCGACTGAATCGAACTATTTGTATGCACATTTGTCAAGCACAATATTACAGCATCATTCAACATGCCATCCAATTTCGGATAATATTAGATATGGTAATCAAGGAGCATCCTAATATTTTTCCGCCTGAAATCGCCTGCGGATACACAATGAAGGAGATCAGAGTCTCAAAAAAACTGAAATTGAAAATCAGAAGAATAGTCATAGCTGGTGTCAGCTACACAATAAGGCCGTCTTTTGCCATGCCCTATATGACTGGATTTGTGAAAGATGTTGAAAAACCGTTATTTTTGCGTAAGTTTGCCGTTCCATTTTGGGCTCTGAGTCACTGTTTCGGAAAAAATCCCATGTATTGGTATCGTCTTGAGGGAACCATTGGCCGTTACAGCCTTGTGGGAACCACTATCAAATCCCCGGAGAAATTACCTCAGCACCTTTCTGCTGATGAAAAACACACCCGCCTTTTGGGAAAAAAGACCTATATTGCGACGACGGTCGGAAATAACTGTATTTTAGGAGCCAGTGTTTCGGAAACAGCCTCCAGTAAGGATCTTCAAAACGCATACGGTGTTTTTAAAGAGGAAGCTGAATGCATTAATCCGGAATATCAGCCGGATACTGTTAATACCGACGGATGGCGGTCGACGCAGAAGGCCTGGAAAAAGCTGTTTCCCAAGATAGCTGTGCTGTCCTGCTTTTTACACATTTTTATTGGCATACGTGATCGCTCACGCAAAAAATACAAGGACTATTTTCTGGATGCCGCCACCAGATTATGGGATTGCTTCAGGGCAGAGTCCAAAAGATCATTCTCACAAAGAGTTCGTAGGCTTTCCGAATGGTGTCGAAATCCTGAGAATGACGTTCCGGACGTCATTTCAGTTAAAATCAAGAAGCTCAGGGATAATCTTCCACAGTTTTCCCAAGCCTATGACTTTCCTGGCGCACATAGAACGAGCAACATGGTTGACCGGCTTATGCAGCGGATGGACCGTCATTTATTCAGTACCAAGTACTTTCACGGCACTATGAAATCTGCCAATCTCAGCATTCGTGCCTGGGCGCTTACCCAAAATTTTGCCCCACTCAATCCATGGACGGTAAAGCAAAAAGGCCATGTGAGTTCTTTTGAAAGAATTAACGGATTTCGGTACCACGAAAACTGGCTTCAAAATCTTTTGATTTCGGGTTCATTGGGAGGCTTACGGACGGGTCCCCCAAATCCGTTATAACCAGTATATTTTCTAATCAACTTGTCGCAGGGTTTATCGAAATCGTTTGTTATTAATAGAGCTGGTTTAATCTTACCATGCCCTGTTATTGCTATTTGCCGCACCTCACCACCATAATCTTTTAGAAATATCTTTTCATCATTAACTCTTAAGTTTCGGCCTTTGCCATTTGCCATTGTGACTCTAACTTTTTTCCATGATGAAGGCAACTTTTGGCTAAGTTCTTCGACTATCTTTTTTCCCCTTCTTCGGATGGTAAGAAATTTTATTTCTTTGCCAAGCTTGGCAAGATTTTCATAAGTGGTGAATTTGCTATCGAAAACCAAGTATTTCAGATCGTTGCCGCTGTTAGCATTATAAAAATCAAGGAACTCAATTGCGACTTGATTTTTTTGCTGATGCCTGACATTAGTGTCGCCATATGTAATGATACCGGAATCTGGATCTTGTGCTAATACAGCAGCTATGCTTGCCAACGCTTTATTCCGTGTTCCTGACCAATTATTTTCAAGGTGGGAATCGTCTCCCCAATACGGAATTGTTGTAAAATCAATATTGGACGTATCTGAAAGCAATCCTTCGTGAAGCAATATTTGATGCAGCCCTTTGAGAAATTCTTTATTCATTTCACTGGTGATTCGATGAGAGTAAGAAGTGTACCAACTAGTTTTTGGAAGAACATTCAAACCGGCAAATAACCCCAATCCTCTATCCATACACCAAATATCATCAGCAGAGTATCTGCGGACATTAGACAATTTAAGGGCAACGAAACACAGGATTGATGATAGTCTGTTTATTGTGCCTGTTTCCGGATAATTTGAATTTTGGATAAGCCTGTCAATGCTATATTGTTGCAGGTATGGCAGTAGACACAACACACCAAAACTATTTTGCCCGGTAAATGACTCAGGCGCAAAATCCAACATATAACTTTTCGGTGCTTCTATTTTCAATGAAGCGCTTGTCTTTTCACGAGTAGTGCTTTTTCGGCGGGGAAGTCGGGCGAATCCTTCTTTTTTGAGTAGATTGTAAATGTATCCTTCAGAAACAGTTTCTCCCTGAGCATCAAGAGCGGCCTTGATGTCAGGCACTGAAAGATAATTTTTCCGAGAATCAATAATGTATTGATTGGTTTCGCTGGTATCGTCTTTAGGTCTACGGCCAGCTGGTTTGGAAATAAAAAAATGCTGATCAGGATTTTCCTGCGACAGATTTTTCTTAAAATCACGGGTTAAAGAATAGAATGAACTCAACTTATAGCCAAATTGTTTGGCAACGTCTTCGGCTTGACGTTTTTCGACATAAAAAGCACGAAGAGCTTCGTACTTTTTTTGAGCGGTATTTTGTGGTCGACAAAAAAAATGTTCGGGTTCCATACGGCACCAAAATTAGGGTCAATTAATGTCATGATACGCATTTGTTAAAATTGATTAAAATCACAAAATTTGAAAAAATTCAAGAAAAACACTGCAATATCACCTAAAAATAGTCATTTTGTGCATCACGATAAACATTTTTCCAATCAATATCAAGATATTAGTAGTATAAAATAGCCCTAATTTTTGAACAAATTTAGCGTAGATCTATAGCAATACGTCTGTTTTTATTGGGTTTACACAGAAGTGGTTGAAAATTACGACATAAATTTTAGGGTTTTAGCATGACATGAAAATCCGTGCTAATTGCTTCCTTTGGGGATGGTGGCCGGAAGGTGATTAAAAGTGCATTCTTCTAAACGGGATAGGCCTGTATTTCAATTGAGAATATACAGCTTCACCAATGATCGGGTCACAAACATCCGGGGCCACGCTATCGAACGGGTTCCTACAGAATAGCAGAAGACACCATTGTATATTCGGCCTACTTCGCACCATCATTAACATATCTTGAATACACCAAAATGGCGGCCAAGGCCAACGTTACTTATAGGATTGGTCCCGGCATGTCCGGGGGAGGCGCTATCGAGTTCACAAGTGGGCATCATTTTAACCATGAACATCTTTTTGATTGCTTTTCTCCAACGAATAAGCGGCAGACTTGCCGACCGCATCAATCCCAGGGACTCATTCTTGACTGGATAGGCGTCTCCTACGTTTTTATCGCCGGAAGCCTATTAATCCTTTTGGGCGGCGTTACCGTGACCTTCTTTTTATGGGATTATGGCAATCGGGTAGGTCAGGGGCCTTGCAACCCCTTTCCCCCCTAAGAACCGTACGTGACAGTTTCCCGTCATACGGCTCAAGCGTTTATAAAGGACGACCTTGTGGGACGCCCCGGCTGTTTACCTCATGCAGCTTGCTTTTGGCGGTGCTCCCTGGCCGATAACGACGGGAGTAACCGTGAATCCTTTTGATTCCGTCTACGCCAGAAATAATAACTGTATTCGGGATCATATGGATTTGCATCTGCTTTGATTTTGATATATCGTTTTATTCCTAATGAGCTTAGGTGAATGACGTGATAACTGCAAGGCCCTTTCTTATTTCGGCTCTTGACAGTGAATATCCACTTGCGTTTTCCGTCAGTCCAGTAACGGTTTTTCAACCATTTTGAGGATTTCTTCCGGTGACGCTTTTTAATCATTCTCCATAGCTGTTCGTAAACAAACGTATCAATAAGAGAAAATGTTTCCGATGAGACTACGTGCCGGTGATAGTTTCCCCAACCCCGGAGGGTTTGGTTTAACTTTTTGACCAATGGTTCCAATGGACCGCCGACATGTTTATGGATCAGTTCACTGAGCTTTTCTTTAAGGGCGAGAACTCCCTTCTTTGCCGGGGTGATGTGCAGCACATTTCCGGTTTTTCGAAAAGTTTGGCCAAGGAACGTAAATCCATCTGTTATATGCGTGATCATGGTCTTTTCTTCAGATAATGACAGACCACGTTCAGTTAGAAACGCTTCGACTGCTGGTTTGACCTGATCTTCAAGCAGGCGTTTGGACTTGCCTGTGACGATAAAATCATCTGCATATCGAACGAAATTAACTCTACATCGACGGGGAACTGCATCATGCACGGCTTTTTCCAGCCCGTCGAGGGTTAAATTCGACAAGGTGGGACTGATAATCCCGCCCTGTGGGGTTCCTTTGCGCGAGGGGTATAGCTTGCCGTCTTCCACATACCCTGCCGTCAACCACTTTTTAAGAATGACTTTATCCATAGGGATATTTTCCAACATCCATTCCTGGCTGATGTTGTCATAACACCCTTTGATATCCGCTTCCAATATCCATGTAGCCGAATTAGGCTTGGAGAGTGCATTGAACGCTGCTGCAATTGCATCTGCACAGCTGCGGCCTTCACGGAAGCCGTAAGAATTACGGTCTCCTATGGTTTCCGCTACTGGGGCTAAAGCTAATTTAAACAGCGCCTGCATAGCTCTGCAGAGTATTGTAGGAATACTTAACGGACGTTTTTTACCATTCTTTTTGGGGATGTAAATTCGCCTTAGTGGTTGCGGTCTATAACCTCGTCTTTGCAGGCTGAAAACAGCCTCCCATTTGGCTCTGGCTCCTTTCCATAAGGTGCCATCTACGCCTGGAGTTTTTTTCCCTTTATTTGAGGTCACTCGTTTGACAGCCAAGGCCTTGGCGTAGAACGAATGAGTAAGTAAGTATTGCAGGGCTTTGACCTTGCCCCATCTTTTTTCCTTTACAGCCTTTGCGATACGCATTTGCAGCCTTCTAACTTCGGCTCGGGCTTTTTTCCAATCAATGGATGCCCATTTCTTAGCAGAGTCGACAGGTGCACCAGCCGAGGCCGTCATTTGCTTTCCCATCTTAAGCGGTTCTCCAAACTCTCTCGCAAGTCAACACCAATCGGACGTCTGCACGCATGTCTCCAAAACCGAAGGTTTTGGGTTTTACGTGAGCCATGTTTCATGCTCTATCCGTTTCATTACAAAACGGCATTTGCTTTTTCCGAATTCTTACTGCTGCCCCTCCACAGGCTTGCCTTGCGGTTAGCTTTCCATGCATTGCACATGGGGAGTGACAACGTTTCCACGTTCTACATGATTGCTCTTTATGGACAACTTAGGCAGGCCTTTACGCCGATGAAACTACGATCCCGTGCAAGCAGTTAGCAGACTTGCATCCTGTTCATGTATACAAACGCAGGGAAGTATACATATAACCTGTTAATCCCAGTAGGTTAGGCGCTCACTGACGGCGCTTAAAGCTCTTCGATTAATCTTGCCATATTGTCCGACCCTAGCCCTTAACCGGATGGGATTTCCGGAGGGGTTCTCCTGTCACCATTCAAACCCGATTCGGTACATTGTTGGTGAGGCTTCGCACCCCGTCAACAGCGCAACGGTAGCACGCTCACATAGGGAATCGGTGGAGATACACCGAGTATATTCAGTGTCTTACATTTACCTCCTATACATACAATCATGCAACATCGTGTCGCACACTAACCTAAATCTGTCCTGCTAAAAATCTGACTTACTGTCCGGGCAAGTTCTGTACTTGAAAACGGCTTATTGATAAACGCAGTTTTTTCGGCCAATATACCATGGTCTGCAATTACATCGTCTGTGTATCCGGACATAAACAGGCATTTCATATTCGGGTATCTGCCCAAAAGCTTTTCAGCCAGATCCTTTCCGTTCATTTCAGGCATGATTACATCCGTCATCAGCAGCTGAATATCGTCTGAATATGATTCTGCAATACGAACGGCTTCCAAGGGGCCTGAAGCCGCCATCACCGTATACCCAAGCCGTTCAAGCATTTTTTTTGCCATTTGCAAAATTGCTTCTTCATCTTCCACCAAAAGGATGGTTTCCGTACCGCCCGTGGCCGCTTGTTCATCTGGTGTCGCATTCTCTTGTTTCGATTCAATCGCTTTTTTGGGAAAATACAGCTTAAATGTGGTTCCGGATTTTAATTTACTGGAAACATCTATAAAACCGTTGTTCTGTTTAACAATCCCATATACAGTGGACAACCCAAGCCCGGTGCCCTGCCCAAATGCTTTAGTGGTAAAAAAGGGATCAAACAAATTTTCTATGACCTCTTCAGCCATACCGCAACCAGTGTCACTGACTGAAACCATAACGAATTCACCGGGAAGACACTCTTCATGAATGCGGCAAGTCTGTTCATCAAACATTACATTGTCGGTTTCAATGGTAATTTTTCCAATGCCGTCAATGGCGTCCCGGGCATTTACACACAGATTGGTAAGAATCTGGTCGATCTGGGAGGAATCAATCTTGACCGGCCATAATTCCTTTTTAGGCCGCCAGATCAATTCAAGATCTTCGCCGATCAACCGCTCCAGCATACCCAGCATGTCTTCAATGGTCAGATTTAGATCACACGATTTCGGGGCAATGGGCTGTTTCCGGGCAAAAGCCAGCAATTGTTTTGTCAGGTCTCTTGAACGCTCGGCAGCCTTTTGAATTTCCTGGAGGCTTGACAGTATGGAATCGTTGGCAGGCACATCTTCATGCAGCAGCTCGGCATTGCCCAGGATGATGGTGAGCATATTGTTAAAATCGTGGGCAATGCCGCCGGCAAGCCGCCCGATGGATTCCAGCCGCTGGGCCCGGAGCAGCTTTTCCTCCAGCTTCTTCATCTCGGTTCTGTCATCGTACACAGCAACTACGTTACCTGACGGCAGCCGAAAAATTCGATTTTCAACCCATTGTGTGATCCGCTCGTCTTCATATTTCTCAAAGGGAATGTGGCTTGGCTTTCCGGTTTTCCAGGTTTCATATAGCGCCTTGTCCAATCCCATTGAAGAGACAGTGGGGAAAATCTCTGTCAGCGTTTTGCCACGGATGTCATCGATGGAAACCTTGCTCAGCTTTTGTCCGGCAGGGTTCATATCATAAAAAATAAAATTTTCTCCGTTATCCACGGCTTCAAATACGGCCACCCCGATGGTCAGATTCTCGAAAAACTGCCGGAACTGGGATTCACTTTCACACAGGTCTTTTTCTACCCTTAACCGCTCGGTTATATCAATTCCGATACCGACACGGGTTCCGTCCTCTAACCTGATATTCGACCATTCCGAATCAACGAAGTCTCCGGATTTGGACTGAAGACGAAACGACCTCCATTCAGAAGAGGTTTTTTGCATATACGCATTGGCTTTTTGCCGATATTCCGGATCCGGGTAGACTTTCTCCATCATATCAATATCCTGAACTTCTCCCGTCTTCCATCCAACCACCCGTTCAAATTCAGCGTTCAAAAAAATCATGTTGGTGTCATCGTCATACCGGGTCAGCATGACAGGGATTCGATCAACAATGGCCTTGAACAGTTCCCGCTCTTTTTCCAGGGCCAATTCCGCACGTTTGCGGTCCGTGATCTCAATCAAAGTGAACACCAGTCCGGTAACACTGCCGTCAGCATCCTTTGTCGGTACCAAGCTCCAATCCCAGTAGGTGGTGCCGCGCTCGGGCTGGTCTGGAAATTCGAAGGCTTTGGCCTCAACAGAAAAAGGTTCTCCTGTGTCCGCAACCCTTTGAAAGATTTCCTGATTCTCAGCATGGGGATAAAGATCAAAGTGGTTTTTACCGGGGAAAAATCCAGGTGCCTGCCCACAGGTCCGGGCATAGGCCTGGTTGACCCATATGAAATTAAACTGAGGATCAAGATAGACCGCCATCATATATGTATGATCAAGAACAGCCGACAAAAGCTGGCTCTTTTCTTTGAGCTGCTGCTCACTTTTGAGAATAAGGTCTTCTTTGGTTTTGAGATTGGTGACATCGTTGAATGTCAAAACCAGACCGTCCACCCGATTATCCTGGGTTCTGAAAGGCAGGATGTTGCGGGCATACCAGGTGCCCTCATCGGTTTTGACCTCTTTTTTCCGGGGTATGAGTGTATCCAGAACCTCTTTTACATCCTGGTTTAAATCATCATCGCTGAACCGCATGGATAAATGTGCAATGGGTCGCCCAACATCGGACGGTATCAAATTAAAAAGATTTTTTGCCGCAGGTGTGAATCGTCTGATGGACAGGTTAACATCAAGAAACAACGTGGCAACCTGGGTGCTGTTCATCAGGTTGACCATATCATTATTGGTCCGCTCAAGTTCCCGGACCTTCTCCCTCAACTCGGTATTCACCGTGTTCAGTTCTTCGTTCATGGACTGCAGTTCTTCTTTGGAGGTTTCCAGTTCTTCGTTGGAAGACTGAAGTTCCTCGTTCATGGACATCATCTCCTCGTTGGAGGCTTTGAGCTCTTCATTGGAGGTTTCCAGCTCTTCGATGGTATTTTGCAGGTCCTCCCGTGTTTCAGTAAGTTCAGCTTCCAGATGCTTGACAATGCTTTCTTCGGCCATATCTGACTCGGAACTTCTGTCAATTTCAGGTTCTTGCGTCGGACATTCCTGGAAGGTAACCAGATAAAGCGGAACCGGCATGCCTTTTTCTTTTACGGGACTGACTTCCAAGGAGACCGGATAAAATTTCTGGTCTCTTTTGACACGAACATCCGATACCGTTATGGTCTTATTTTGTTTTATGGCCTTATGAATGGCCGAACGTAGTTTCAGGCGTAATCCATCTTTAACCATTGCCGTTAAATCCATCACCGGCTCGCCCTGGGGAAGGTTGAGATACTGAGAGGTGGGCCCGTGCAGGTTGACGATCTCATAATTGCTGTCTATCAGAACCGCGGCGGGAGCAAACCGCTGCAAAAGCCGGGACTGCATGAGTTTGGGAATACTTTGCCTGGGATAGTTTATCCGTGCGCCGGAAAATCCTCTATGATGCCTTTCGGCGTAACTCAGGATCGGAATTTGTGCCCGGTCGTTGCGCTGTCCGAGCCGGCGATAGAGCCTTTCTTCTTTGGAAATCGTTTCAAATAAATCATTCTGGAACCCAATGGTTTCGGAACTGCCGAGTATAAGGCAGCCGTTTTCCAGAAGTGAAAAATGAAACAGATCAATAACTTTTTTCTGTACATCCGGGTTCAGATAGATAAGCAGATTCCGGCAACTGATTATGTTGAGCCCGGAAAAAGGCGGGTCACAGATTAAATTCTGTTCGGCAAAGACCACCGATTCTCGTATACGCCTTGAGATACGGTACGCTTCGTCGTCAAAACTGAAATATTTTTTGAGGAATTCATGAGGTACGTTTGCCGCAATGGCTTCCGGGTAAACCCCTTTTCTGGCGATGGTGATGGCTTCCCCGTCAATGTCGGTTGCAAATATCTGGGCATTGAAGTGCCTGTTCAATTTCTCAAAGGCGTCATGAAACAGCAAAGCGATGGTATAGGCTTCCTCGCCGGTGGAACAAGCGGGAACCCAGATCCGCAGTGGGGCGTCCTGGGCCGTGCCTTTGATCATGGGAGGAAGAACTTCGGTCCTGACTTTCTCCCAAACATCGGGCTCCCGGAAAAAGCCGGTCACACCGATCAGATAATCTTTTAAAAGGGCCTCTGCTTCGTCGTGATCTTCCTTCAGGATTGTTAAATACTCGCCCATCTCTTCGATCTGGCGCAGCCCCATCCTGCGTTCTGTCCTGCGGACCAGGGTATTGCGTTTATATTGCCTGAAATCGTGCTTAAACCGACTCTGAATCACAGACAGGACCTGGTCCAGTTGGAATTTATCCGGCGGCTTTGTCTCTTCGTGTATGTATGGATGGGTGATAAATCGAACAATGGTCTGGGGCATCTTCTCTATGGGCAGCACAAAGTCCACCATTCCCGTATCAATTGCGCTCTGGGGCATCCCGTCGTGCTGGGCGGTCTCCGGAGACTGGGCGATGACAATTCCGCCGTACTCCTTGATCGCCTTGAGCCCCATGGTCCCGTCCCGCATGGTCCCGGACAGAATGATCCCGATGGCCCGTTCTTTCTGGACCAACGCCATGGATCTAAAAAAGATATCCACGGGCAGATTGATGCCGCAGTCTCTGACAATTTTGCTCGGAACCAGATCCCCGCCCTCAATGCGGAGATTTCGGTTGGGAGAAACAATATAGATGTGATTCGGTTTAATCTGCATCCTGTCTTGCACCTGGACGACCGGCATGTCAGTATGACGGGCGATGATTTCGACCATCAGGCTCTTATGCCCCGGATCTAGATGGGGGACCAGGACAAAAGCCAGGCCTGTATCGGCCGGCATCTTGCCGAAAAAAGCCTTGAATGCTTCCAGGCCGCCAGCTGAGGCACCGATACCCACCACAGGGATTTTCTGGGATTGTTTTTCCTGGTTTGCGGATGTTGCACCGGAGGACTTTTTAGGAACATTTTCAGGCATATCATCTCTCCTTGGAAACTATGGGGGAGGCTACCTGGCAGCATCAATACATGGAAATACGCCGGGCCACTTTCCCCATAAATAAGGTTCTTTATTTTGTCACAATTTAAACCTGTTTATATGAAAGAACTCATAAGGTTACTAATCTTCTTTCATATTTTGTTGTGGGTCAAGCCTGGGTGGGTCGGCCCATGGCCGTTAGTTTTTTTAATCAAAAGGATATCAAATTGGACGTTTCGTTAAAAGAAATTTCAAGGTTTAATGCCCTGCGGTATAATTCCTGCGATGGATAGCGGTCATAGCTTGATTTATTGTATCAATACCCAGACTCGGCATACAACAAAAAAATGAAAAGCATTATCCTGTGTTTTGAAATTCAACCACTATGGGCTGGAAGCCCATAGAATGCTATGGAGACTGAAAGTCTCCTTCTCAGCTAAAGCTGACTGAAAGGGACAAGCTAAAGCTTGTGTGTTACGATTGAAAATCATTCGACCACAAAATTATCATTTTGATGATTCGGGTGATCTTCATGATGCTTCAAGTATTCCTGAATCATGTCATCTGTCATCTGTCACATGACCAAAACTGAATGCGGCATAACCAATTCCCCAAAAATGTTTACCCCAGTCGTTTCCCAAGTTTAGGAAATTCTTCCTGAATTTTTCGGGAGCTTTTCCCTGTCATGAAACGGACCATATCACTTACCGAAACTTTGGTAGGATTAGGATGACATCTCCTTTTGAATAACAGCAGGAATGTCACCATCTGTCTCGGCCTTTTTCCTCATTTTCCTGGATTTGTTCGAATAATAACCGTAGTACCGGACTGTCTGCTCATATCGACCGGGAATATGTGTCACCAGCCTGGCCAGCCAGTCCAGAGCGTTAAAATTTTTCTGATCTTCCGTAAGCGGTGTATTAACCGCACCTTTTTAAGCCTGGCGGAGTGTTGTATAGTTGGATTCCAGCAAATGTTTATCCACGTTTTGTGGCATCAAGGCTTTAAATTCATCTTCTGTCATGGCTTCCGGTAAATTCTCAAAGAGAAACCTGAGGTACCAGTAAGGTTCAAGTCCATTGGCCTTGGCTGTTTCGATCAGGCTGTAAATGCAGGCACTGGCAACGGCGCCCGCAGGTGTACACGAAAACAACCAATTTTTTCTACCCACCACAAAGGGCCTTATGGCATTTTCGACTACATTATTATCCGGCATTACCAGACCACTTGCCGTATACAGGACCAACCGATGCCATTGATTAAGGGTGTAGTTAATGGCCTTACCAAGAAGACTTTTGGGCGGCACCCTCTCAACTTGAGCATCCAACCATTTTTTAAATTCATCAAGGATGGGCAAGGATTGCTCCTGCCTTTTCCGGTAAAGTCCCTCAGCAGACAAGCCAAGTTCGTTGGCCTCTTTCTCTATTTTGTATAATTTGCGGATGTACTTCAGGGCTTTGCCAGCGGTTCCCGTTGGGTTACCAGTTTTATTTCCTGCAGCTTTGACCACAGCCATGAACTTTCGACGTGCGTGTGCCCAGCACGCAATATGAATGATTTCCACAATATGATCAAGAAAGTCATAGCCGGCATAGCCATCCGTCTGGACAATACCTTGATAACCGTTCAAAAAATTCCGGGCAACATCCCCGGATCGAGTTGCGTGATACTGGAACAGAATAATGGGATTGTCCGGTGTCCCTCCTTTGAACACCCACATATAACATTTTGACCGTTTCGGTTCTTTGAGAACTTGGACTGTTGTTTCATCAATATTTATCACTGGGCCTTTAAGAATTTCACCCTTCATATATTCCAGCAGGATCTCACAGGCCTGGGCCACTTTCATAGCCCAATTGCACATATTGGATCTGTGAATGTCTACTCCAATTCGGTGAAACTGTTTTTCCTGTCGGTAGAAGGGTAAAGCATCTGCAAATTTGGCTGTCAGGATATGGGCCAAAAGTCCTGGGGTTGCAATGCTCTTGGGAATCATTTGTTCCGGCATTCTGGCGATGGACACTGTTGGTCCATCATCGTCAACACCTTCGCAGTTTTTACAGGCGTATTTATAGCGGATGTTTCTGATTACTCTCATTTGTGCCGGAATAATTTCAAGCTGTTCAGATTCTTCTTTGCCGCAACGGGATTTCATGCAGCCACAGGCACATATTTTTTCTTCCTCGGTCAGATCGTGGATCACTTCAACCCGTGGAAGATTTTCAGGCAAAGGCCTACGCCCTGGCTTCTTTCGATTATGGGCAGGCACGCTGATTTCTTCGGGTTCGTCCAATATGGGAGTATCCGGCTTAAAAGTATCGAAAAGGGATAGTTGCCCGTCATCCTTATGGATTTTTTCTGTCTTTTTACCAAAAAGTTGGTCCCGAAGGCTTTTAATCTGTTCGTTGAGAATTTTGATTTCGGCTTTATAATTGTGCTCTCTATCTGAAAAATCACTGACAAAAGAAACCATCATTTCTTTTAATTTCTCAACGTCATTTATGTTCGCAAAAGCCTCTTTGTTCATGCGTTGTATATACCATAACCACGCGGTTTTTACCAGTTTTTATGATCAAAAAACAGCCGAATATTTTAATGATTTATGCGCTTTTTCCTGACGAATGGAAAGTCCGTCAATCAGCCAGGAAAGCTCTTTTGCTCCGATGGTCAAAATCTCCTCTTTTGACTTGGGCCATTGAAAATAATCCTTTTCCAAGCGCTTGTGCCAAAGACAGAATCCATTGCGATCCCAATACAGGATTTTCAATATATTCCGTTTCCGATTACAGAATACAAACATGTGTCCTGAAAATGGATCCAAATTTAACTTTTCGCTCACAAGTATGGATAGTCCATCAATGGCCTTGCGCATATCAGTGCTTCCAAGTGCTATATGAATTTTTAAATTCTGGGTGGGAGAAAACATCAGCACCGCCTTAATACTTGAAGCACCTGGGCCAGGGTTGTTTGGGAAAATCCATCCGGTATTTCGATCTGGAATCCGTTATCTGTATTCAACGTTAAGCCTTTTTGTCCAGAAAGACTTAGCGCCTGGTTAATCTGCGTTGAAGGGACCTGAACGAATTCTGGGACAAGTGCCTGGCTTTTGAATTTCATTTTCCAGTATGTAAATTGATTGGGTCTTAAATCATTTTGCCTGCAATATGCATTTTGGGACATACCCGATTCAGACCATTGTTTAATGTGGTACTTCCAGAACTGGGTTAGTTTTTGGTTTTTCTTCTCTGTTTCTGACATATGATGGGCCCCCGTTAATTAAAAGTTGGCTCATCTTCTCATGTCATTCTAATGATTTGTAGATGGGGTTCTTTAAACGCTTACGATCTTCCGGTCTTTCGATGTATATCAGCACCTCATACTGAAAGATTTCTTCAAGATTTTCCAACAGGTACGGTCGACTTCAAATATGTCTTGATAACCTTCCAGGCGCAAATGGACAGTTTTGCCAGCAGTTTTCTGTCAAAGAGCAAATAAATTCACAACCGTTTGGGAATGCTGAATACCCACTGCCGATGGGGTACATCCTTCAATACGTTGGTAAGCAGCCATTTCCCGTATTCAATCACTCTTTTCTGATGGCAGGAAGGGCAAAAAATTACTGCAAGGGCCCCCTTGATGGATGAGTAAAAATTTTTCGCCTACTGCGTTATGGCGCCTCACCAGACACTCCGGCATACTGAATGCCGGCCTTCCGCACCCGGCCGGATACCATGTCTTGTAGACGAAGATTTTTACTCAGCCATCGGTTGGCCTTTTTACAGGTTTCATGAACAAATTTTGGAGTATTCCAGTGTCAACGTAAAGCCGACCCTATTTGCGGGACTTATCTATTTATCTTTTGCCCTAGCAGCCATGATCGGTTGAAACGGGCCGTATTTATGTTGTTCCTGGGAAAACCCATCCGGATACGGTGGATAGGGACAATCCACAGGTTTTTTACTCAGGTCGGGATAGTCTTTTTCCAGGTTCGCCATCTGGGGACGGGGCATTGAATTAACGTATGCCGCAACATCATAAGCGTCCTCACTGGAGAGCACCGTATGATTCCATTCCGTACCCAGCGGCATATTAGATTGCAGGAAAGGCGCAAGTGTCAAAAGGCGGTTGGCCCCGGCACCATTGTTGTAACTCATCCCATCACCCCATACAGCGGGTGTAATATAGGATCCGGCATCTGTTCCAGAGCTGTCGGTCGCCACAAAACCGGCGCCGTTGCTGCCATGGCATGACTGACAAAACACTTCATAACGCATGGCCCCTGTCTCCCGATCGGCCATACGGGCAGGGGGACTGAACGGTGAGTTTCCCAACACCGCTTTTTCCTTGGGCGTACTGGCAGAAAGCCAGTCCAGATAAGCAATGATGGCGTTCATCTCCCGGCTCTCCTCAGGCAATGGATTTCCGTTCATGCTGCGCTGAAAGCAACCATTAACCCGCTTTTTTAGTCCCTGCACTTTGTCCTCCCGGCCGCGGTACTTTGGATAGGCCTTGGACACGCCGACCCATGACAAACCGTAGGTTTTGGCGCCTTCTTCCTGATGGCAATTTGTGCAAGACAGGTTGTTACCAACGTAATACTTGCCGGTATCACCTGTATTGCGGCCGAGCATACGAAAGGTGTCGGTCACCAGGGCATAGCCATATTTTACCAGTTCTCCCTGTTCATCATCGGCAATGGCCGTCAGATCCGGCGCAGCCGGTCCTTTGATCGTTTCGGCGGCTTTGGGCAGGTCGGCCCGGGTGATTGTTTCATCGGCCAGTGTGGTCAAAAAACGAATCAAACGATCGTTTTCCTTTTTGGTAAGTTGCCGGTTCAATTGAAGGTTACCCATCAAATCCACCGCCTCGGCAATGGTCTCAACCCCTCCATCATGAAAGTAAGGCGCGGTAAGCGTGGTATTTCTGAGCATAGGCACCTTAAATACATAAAGATCGTTTTCAATTTTGGTCACATCGTAGCGGCCTTTGTCCGCATCATTCGGATATTTATCGAAAATACCAACTTTCTGGAACATGGCACCACCGATTACCGGGCCGCTATGGCACTGAATGCAGCCCACATCCATGAATATCCGCATACCTTCTTTCTCCCGCTGAGTCAGCGCATCCGCTTCCCCCGCAATAAACCGGTCGACTCGGCCGCGAGAAATCAGCGTCCGCTCGAAGGCGGCGACGGCTTCACTGAAATTGTCGTAGGTCAACGGATCTTCCTGGCCGGGAAACGCAATGCCGAATTCGTTCAAGTACCCGGCCGCTTTCAAACGTTTGACAACCTTCTCCGGGGTCGGCATTCCCATTTCAACGGGATTGAGTACCGGACCTTTGGCTTGATCGGCCAGATCCGGTGACCGGCCATCCCAAAATTGGGCAATCTGAAATCCGGCATTCAATGTCGACGGATCGTTCCGCGTCCCGTTTTTTCCCAACGCGCCCAAACCGGTCTTTCGGTTATCGGCCCCGGCGCCCTTATTATTAATGGGATGGCAATCGTTACAGGACTGGGTCCTGTTTATGGAGATGGCCTCCTCAAAATAGAGTTTTTCCCCCAACGCCACCTTTGCCGGGGTATCGTTTATACTGCCGGGCATCTTTTCGGGTAATTCACCGATAAGATATCTTGCCTGCATGAGCAATATACCATCCTGAAAATCGTATAAAGCGTACACTTTAAACCCTAAAACCGATCGATAAGCACGGATTTAATTGAAAAACCGTGCTTTTTTCTTGCCTTTTTATAATGCACGTATTATACTATACATACACTTTAAAAGGGAATTTATCCATGTCTAAACCAATAACAGGGAAAAATCACGTTGGAGAGCGGCGTGAAAAGCGTCCGAATGGTGACATTTACGTCTATGAACGGATAACGGCCTACAACGAAAAGACCAGGAAGACATATACGGTCAGTCAAAAACTTAAAGGCAAAATCAAGTCGGGAACCCAAAAAATTGTGCCGACTCGTCCGAAAAAACGCAAAGGAGAAGGAAGCATTCCCGGTGCAACACGGCAGCATACCGGACTCACGGACATCTTAGAATGGGTTGGAAAGGCGTCTGGTATTGATGATGATGTATATGCTTCATTCAGTGAGGGCGATGCCGCAAAAATATTGTCTATCGCACGTTACTGGATCGGATCCGGCGGTAATACGCTGCCACGCCTTGAAAGTTGGCAAGTGATGCACCCACTTCCATATCATGAAGGAATCACGGAAGACGTGTATGGCAATCTGTTTAAAAATGTTGGACGAAATGAAGAAGGCGTTCAACGCTATTTTTCAGCTCGAGCTGAACACCTGGGGAAATCTCCTGTGGTAGCGTTTGATTCGACCACAATCTCGACCTATTCTGAAAATCAGTCGGAGGCAAGACAAGGGTTCAACAAAGCTCAAGACGGACTCAACACGATCAAGCTTTTAACCCTATATTCCGTGAAGTCTGGCGAACCAATAGCCTTCTCCAAACAACCAGGCAATGTTCCGGATGTTATCTCTATTGAAAACACTCTGACACAGCTTAAATGCCTCCATCTTGAAAAACCTCTGGTTGTTACTGATAACGGCTACTATAGCCAGAAAAACATGATGGAATTTTCCTTGCGCAATGTGAAATTTTTGACCCTGGTTGACCCCAACATTACCTGGATCCGTGAGACAGTTGATGCACTTCGCCCAAGTATAGCGAGTATGTCCAGCACCTGCCCGTTTGATCCGTCAATTTGTGGCGCAACTTCGTGCTTAACACACCAGTTCAGTAAAGTTCGCCAGCGGTCACGCAACGGCACAGCTGCCGGTGAAAAAGAGACATTCTCGCGCCGCCTGTATGTCCACATTTATTATTCCCCCGACAATGAAGCCAAGAAAGAACTCGCCTTTCGCAAGGATTTGCTTGACCTAAAGATGCTGGTGGAAGAGAACACAACAGAATTTACGGAATCAGCGCAAAGAAAAATAGACAAGTACCTGACAAGCTCCAGAAAGGGGCGTGGGGGACAGTTGAAGGTTGGGTTCAACGATGAGGCCATTGCCGAAGCAAAAAAATACTTTGGCTATTTCGCCCTTGTCAGCAATCAGGCTATGGACACATTTACAGCGCTTGAAAACTACCGGCTGCGTGAAAAAATTGAAGAACTTTTTGCCGTGCAAAAGGGGAGACTCGACGGCGCTCGGCCGCGCACATGGTATCCTGACAATTTGCGTGGGAGACAATTTACACAATTTGTCTCTCTGGGTTATCATTGTTTTTTGACAAAAAAAATAAAGGAAATACAATCCAGGCTGAGGGAAAAAGAATCCGGGAAAACCCAATCACTTATCAAGCTCGAAAAAAAGCTGGAAAACTGGATTGCACAACGTTCGCTTTCTCAGATTTTGGATTGGTTTGACTGTATCGAAACCACAAAGGTACAGACTGCCATGGGAAATTATCGATGGTCCACCGAATCAGTCGCCAGAGATAGGCTGTTTTTGAAGTATCTGGGGGTACGCCCCGAATAGTGTACGCTTTATACGACTTTCAGGATACCATCCGGCGTTCCCGGTTCTGCCCTCAACACGGAGTGCTGCGTCTTGACGGCGGCCGTAGTTTTCGGTCCGTTATGCATGGTTTGACAGCCAATGGCCACCAAGGCAAAAGCCATACCCCCCAACATCAAATAAACCAATTTTACCTTTAACATTTTCATGTCGCAGTTTCTCCTTTCATCGTTAGATATTTCATTTTAGAACGCTGTGATCATTTTTTTAATCAATTAAGATGGTTGTTCCCCAATTAAGGCTGATTTCATATGACAGAAACCAGTTTATTGAATTTACAGAAAAGTAAACAAGAGCTGAACATGAAATTTTCAGGATGATAGAATGAAAACGTCCTTTTTGTCAAGAAAAGCATGGGAGATCTTAGAAAAGAAGGGATTGGTTCTAAAATCTATCTGTTAATGTTGGTGAAAAGCAGTTTGCGACCTGATCTATGTAGGTCACAGGGATAAAAGATATGCCCTATGAATCCAATTGTCTCCTTCTTCTTCGCTAAGATCCTGGAGGCTGTCGCGTTGCATGCAGATGAAACCAGACAACTCAGATATTTTGTTGCCGTAGCTGAAGAATTGCATTTCGGTCGGGCGGCTAAGCGGCTACACATATCCAAGCCACCATTAAGCCAACAGATCAAGAAGTTTGAAATGGAGCTGGGCGTAACTCTCTTCAAACGCAATAAACGGTCTGTGGCCTTGACCCCTGTTGGTAAAGCGTTTCTCAAAGATGCCCGCGAGATATTACAAACCATAGAAAGGGCAAGGGCCAATCTTGAAGCGGTAGCCGCAGGGATTGCCGGTCGGTTTGATCTTGGCTATATCGGCCCTGCCCTTGACACATCCCTTTCCGATATTGTGCGAGAATTTAAGCTTGCCTACCCTGGTGTAAAGCTCGTATTGTCAGAGATGACCACAAACAAACAACTTGAAGCTGTCCGACAAGGAAAGATCGATGCCGGTGTAGTGAGGCTTTTCAAACATGACACACAAGGGCTCGAATGGTTCAGATTCCATCAGGAATCATATGCCCTTATTGTGCCGGCAGGACACAGCCTGACAGGAAAAGAAAGGGTTGATATCTGTAAATTGGCAAATGAAGATTTCATATTCTTCCCCCCGAGATTCACAACCGTATCTGTACGACGAATGGATGAACGTTTTTACCCAATGCGGCTTCATCTCGAGAATTGTACAGGAAGCGGCGACCAAGGCGGCTGCTATGGCACTGGTGGCCGCCCATCTGGGAATCGCCATTGTGCCGGAAAGCCTTGCTCACAGATCCTTGCCGCAGGTGATTTTTAAAAAATTCACAGGCAACCACCCTTTGGTTGAGGTACATATTGTGTATAAAAAAAATGCCGAACATGCTGTGCTGGATCATTTTCTGTCGATTGTGCAGAAGGTGACCGCGCTTGAAAATATTTTTAATCCTTTAAAAATAAGCCGTTTCAATCCTGCCAACCCATTGGAGTTTTTATGCTCATGAGAATCGATCGCTTCGAGATAAGCTTTCTTTGGCGCGGTGCGAATTTTCGCTGAAACCAGGTGAACTAAAGGCCTGCTGGATCGAACACCCGCCGTATTAGATAATCGCAGTCTATCCCTTCAGGCAGCGTTCCGTAATACTGAGCGTGGGGCCGGCTGATCCGGGACGCCATAAATGCCTGGGCAACCACCGGATCGGCAAACTGGATTAGGGTAGATGCCTGCCAGGCAATGGCCAGTTTCTCCACCACTGTTCTGGCCCGAAATTCCAAACTTTTTGTGTCTGAAAATTCTTCGGGAAGATCATTAACAAAGCAGTCGAAGTCCTGAAACCGTCCAGAAGCCCGACCTAACTCTGCAATAAAGGATTCCAACACCGACGGATTTTTATTGAGAACCCGCAACACATCCAGGCATTGGATATTCCCACTACCTTCCCATATAGCATTGATGGGACTTTCCCGGTAGAGACGGGGTAGAATATTGTCCTCCACCACCCCCACACCGCCGATGCATTCCATGCATTCGTAAGTGAATTGGGCGCTGCGTTTGCAAATCCAGTACTTCCCGATGGCGGTGGCGATGCGGCTTAACAGGTGCTCGTGACGATTTTTGGGATCGTTTTGGATGATATCCAGGCTATGGGCCACCCTCATGGATATGGCCAAAACAGCCTCACTTTCCAACGCCAAATCCGCCAACACGTTTTTCATCAGGGGCTGCTGATGGAGATTTTTTCCAAAGGCCTCCCGCCCCCCGCTGTGGTGAACCGCCTGGGCGAGGGCTTGGCGCATAATTGCCGATGACCCCACCATGCAGTCAAAACGGGTCATGGATACCATTTCGATGATGGTCCTCACGCCCCGTCCCTCGGGACCAATCATCCAGGCAAATGCGCCCCGGTATTCCACCTCGCCGGAAGCATTGGACACATTACCCATTTTGTCTTTGATTCGTTGAAAGAACATTTGATTCTTTGTCCCGTCTGGACGCCATCGAGGCATAAGAAAACATGACAGCCCGGTAGATTCTCTGGTGGAATCATGGCTGTAGGCCAAAACTAAAAAGGCATCGCACATGGGAGCACTGCAGAACCATTTGTGACCATGTAATTCATAGCTGCGCCCGGGTCCGTCATCATTTATCGGGTATGCCCGGGTGGTATTCGCTCGGACGTCGCTACCGCCCTGCTTCTCGGTCATGGCCATGCCGATGGTGAGCCCCTTTTTTTCAAAAAAGGGGATGTTCCTGGGGTCATATATCTCCGCAGTGATTTTAGGCAACCATAGCGCTGCCAGGTCGGGTTCATGGGAGATGGCGGGAACCGAGGCAAAGGTCATGGTCAGGGGGCAGCCCGAACCGGGATCTGCCTGGGTGTGCATATACGCCAGGGCGGAACGGGCCACATGGGCGCCCATGCGCCGATTGGTCCAGGGCAGACTATGATGTCCTGCAGTAATGCCCGAATCCATAAGCTGATGGTACGCCGGATGATAATCTACTTGATCGATTCGTTTTCCGAAGCGGTCGTGGGATTTGAACTCGGGCTTGAATTTATTGGCCACGAATCCCGCCTCGTACAGGCTGCTGCCGACTTTTTCGCCGTACTCAGAAAGCGCATCCCGGTGCCAATCGCCGCCAAAAACCTTTACCCAGTGCTTCAAAGCCGTATCCGACAGATAGGCGTTATATGGCTCCAATGGACAAGGCTGATTAAAAACCACATGGGTCTCCCCCGGGGGAGGCGATAGCTGCGGCGGTCCGCTGTAATTTCTTTTTGCGTTCTCCTGGAACTTGTTCATAGCACCTCCTGCATAATACTTTAATTAAATTCTTGTTGGTTTATTGTATTTAATTGATTTGGTAGGCTCTCTGTTCCTATTTTAGCATACATCTCTTGATGTTAAACCCTTCATCGTTTGAAAGCGCTATTGTATACAGCATTGACAGCTCATCCCAATCGATATTATCCGTATCATATGACCAGTTCAATTCCATTTTTCTGTCTCCTTTTTTATGATGAATGGGGTGATCAGCCTACCCCAATATTATAAGACGGGCATTCACTTTTTTCCTACCCGGCCAATATAGTCGTTTTCATTGTTCTCCGGCTGTCTCCTGCTGGATTAAAACCATACCCGCCATGCATGTCCGCTTTTTCCGACATGACCAAAGGTCAATTTACCAACGACATTTCCGGGGAGAACAAAAAACCATGTATACGGCCCTCCGGATACGATGGTCATCACTTCATCGATGCCGATGCCCTCCTCAGAATAGTTCACATGAAGCCGGCCCTTTGAATTTGCAGTTGAACGGGCCATGATTTTATCGAAATCCAACCGTTTGAATTTTAGTACAATACTTGAACAGGAAGGCAATCTTTTATCGCCGGGAGGCTCGGCTTTTGAGACAGTACTGCCGGATGGAATTCTGTCAGTTGAGGATCTTCAGATTTTGGAGCGTGAAAATATGATTCGGGCTTTGCGATATTGCAATTGGAAAATTTACAATACAGACGGCGCAGCCGGACTTCTCGGCATTAAACCTACAACGCTGATTGAAAAAATGAAACGGATGAAGATAAAAAAGCCGAGAAAATAAATTTTTCCATACGTTTTCAAAGAAATCAACCCTGACGTTGACACCTCTCCATTAAGTAATTAATTTTTATTTAGTTTTCCTTTTAATAAAAAGTTATAGGTTCAATACAATGAAAATACAACGAAGACGTCTTGGAGAAATCGTTCTAAGAAGTGAGAATCCCCAAAAAATGGTCGAATTCTACAGTCAGGTGATCGGGCTGGAATTATTTGCATCATTCGGGAGCGCAAATTTTTTTAAAATTGATGACGACGTTGAAGGGCACCCGCAGTTACTGGCGATATTTGACAAAACGCACGAGTACAGCGGGCCGAAAACTATGCAGAAAAACATCGCAGATTCAGGGTCCGGCACATTACATCATTTTGCTTTTGTACTGGATAAAGCCGCATTTATCAAGGAGCGTAGCAGGATAGAACATATTGGCATCACAGTTCAAGCCGGTGAACATCCCCAATTTGGATGGCGGTCTATCTATTTGTATGATCCTGATGGTAATTCCGTAGAAATGGTCTGCTATGATGACACGCTCTTTGATCCGATTTTGAACAAAAAGGTCCAGCCAACACTTTAACTTCAAAACATGGCTTGATAAAAAAAATGATACGAATCATCTACCGGTTTATATTCAGAGCCGCGACAATTGGTTTTGCTAACCTAAAATTGACCCCTTTGAGGGCCAAATGACAACCTAAAATTGACCCCCCACTTTGCATCAGTACTCTGGTATTGAATGGAGATTTTTAACCCATTACCGGAGACGAAAAGGAGAATGCTTAAAGTGGATCAGTATGATTACATCCGAACAGCTCACCGTGTTTATGGAAAGGCCATTAAAGAGCTTGCCAGAGAAACCGGCCATTCAAAAAACACCATAAAAAAAATTTTAAAGCAGGAATACATTGGCTACAAGCAACGATCTAAACAGCCATATCCCGTTCTTGGTCCTTATATCCAGGAGATAGACCGCTGGCTTGGCGATGACAAGGACAAGCCATACAAACAGCGACATACAGCAACCCGGATATACCATCGTCTGAAATCGGAACTCGAGTATTCCGGTGGAGAGACGACGGTTCGCCGTTATGTGCGTGAGGCAAAGCTGAGGCTGGGTTTAACGAATCAGCAGGCATTTATCCCATCAGATCCGACGACTGCCCAGGAAGCCGAGGTAGACTGGGGAAACTGTCAGGCAGTTATTGCCGGCGAACCCGTGAAGCTGAAATTATTTTGCATACGTTCAAAATGTTCGGGCAAACACTTTGTTCGCTGTTATCCCTGTGAAAGGCAGCAAGCTTTATTTGACGCTCATATCCAGGCCTTTTCATTTTTTGGAGGCGTGTTCCCAGTTCTTATCTATGACAATCTGACAACAGTCGTACAAAAGGTATTTAAAGGAAAAAAACGTCATCTTCAGGAATCTTATAATCGGTTCAAGGCCTATTACAACTTCGATCCAAGGTTTTGCAATCCCGGCCAGGGCCATGAAAAAGGTGGGATTGAAGGCCTGGTCGGCTACGCTCGAAGAAATTATATGGTTCCTATCCCACATGCTGACAGCCTGGACGAATTGAACACGCGCCTCCTCGATGATTGCATGGCCTATGGAGAGCATCGCATCGCCGGTCAAACACAAAGCGTCAATGAATTGTTTGAATCAGAAAAGCAGGTATTGCTGCCATTGCCGACAACATCGTTCAGTAACGTTGAGACGTTCATGGTCAGGGTAAACAAATATGCCACCGTTATTATTGACAAGAACCGGTATTCTGTCCCGACGCGCTATGCTTACATGAGAGTGCAGGCGATAGTAGAGATAGACCAGGTGATCATTTATTGGAGCGGCAGAAAAATAAGCACCCATCATCGGTTATATGGAAATAATAAGTGGAGTTTAAAACCGGAACATTATCTGGAGTTGATTCGTCAGCGTCCACAATCATTTGATACCGCCCGGCCAATTTTACAATGGCGTGATCAATGGCCGGATTGCCTGGAAAAGTTATTAGAACATTTTCGCCGGAAAAACGGTGTAACCAAAGGTACCCGGGAATTTGTCACCGTGCTGATGCTGTACGAAAAATATGCTGTCGACAAGATCGAAGCAGCCGTAAAGGAAGCACTGAAAAGCAATGTCGGCTGCAGCAATGCTCTCAAGCAGATTTTACACAGTCAAAACATCTCTATGGAGTCCCAATTTGATCCTTTGTCGAACTGGGAGACACTGCCCCCTGCTGACATCTCGGCATACGAACAGCTTGGAGGTATCTTATGAACCCAGCAGTCCAGGCAGTCCTCACACAGCACTTAAAAACGCTGAAGCTCTCGACGATGGAAAAAGAGTTGGAAGGTCAGATCCGGCAGGCGCATGAGGCGGCCTGCGGCTACGATGAGTTTTTATTGAATCTTGTTGAAGCGGAAGTTCAAATACGGCAGGAAAACGGTCGCAAGCGACGTCTCAAGGAAGCCAGGTTCCCGATGCAGAAACCGCTTGAAACATTTGATTTTGAGGCTGCCCCTGATTTGGACGCCCGGTTGATCAAAGAACTTTCAACAGGGACATTCATTAAAGAAGCCCGGAATATAATTTTGATAGGTAAAAGCGGAGCCGGTAAAACCCATCTGGCAACCAGCATCGGGATGGAAGCCTGCCGGTATGGACATCGAGTTCGTTTTATTACTGGTTGTGGGCTTGCAAACGAACTGACGGAGGCCAGGGAACAACAGGCTCTGGGTAGAATGATAAAACGATATGCCGGTTATGGGCTGTTGATTCTTGATGAATTGGGGTACGTCCCGTTCAGTAAAATCGGCGCTGAATTATTGTTCCAAGTCCTTACCGAGCGCCATGAAAGACGTTCGATCATCATCACTACCAATCTTGGTTTTGGTGATTGGACGCAGGTGTTTGGCGATGCAAATCTTACCGCTGCTCTGCTGGATCGTGTCACTCACCGGGCTCACATTATTCAATGTAACTGGGACAGTTATCGACTTAAACAGACTTTAAAATCGAGAGGATAAAGAATGAAAGAACTGGATGTATATAATCCCCTGAAAGGTCGAAATGAAACGATAAGGATCGAGATCTCCGAAGACTGTACGACCTATTTTGAAGAGGCGGAGAAGAATGATGATATCCTGAGCATTACAGACACAGATGCCGGTTTGTTAATACAAGAGTGTGGGTGCACAAAACCGATTCTCATAGCTGTAGAATCACGGGAATCAATTAATTACAGCCAAAAAGGAGCGTTGAAGGCAATAGCCGACTACTGCGTTGGGTAGCCCGTCCGGCCAGGGCCAGGGGATCGGCCCGGCGCCGGGCCGATCCCCTGGCCCTGGCCGTTACCCAAACCGGAACTATATAAAAAGCGATAAGAGAATGATTTTAACAACAGGGGGGGTCAAAATTGGGTTGTCGAGAGGGGTCAATTTTGTGTTGCAATTCCGAGACAATTTGCAAACAGAACTTCTGAACTTCGCGTTTGCACCGGCACCGGGGATAATTTGTACCAAATTTAAAATGGGCAGTTTCGAGGGACGACTTAAAATCACCCCCATGATGAATATCATCAACGGCGGTGCCCATGCTGCCAACAACATGGATATCCAGGAGTTTATGATTTTTCATTTGGGTCTTGCCACGGGTGTCGGTGACGAAGGCGGGTGTTATCATCATTGGACAAGGGATTGGCGTCGCCGGCCGTTGGTATGCTTCTGGAAAGCCGGGGGCTGACCGTGACCATCCCGGGGGATCGAAGGAAAAAAATTCGGTGAAACCGAAGACAATTTTTTTACCGAAAGACTGAGGCTCCTTTAGTACATGCCCAAAGGGCGCGGTTATTTCAATGCCAGGGGTGGAATCTCCAGGAAATGGAATTTGCCTTTCAGGAAGTTCCTATTTTTCAGTCTTAAGTTATAACATACTGAAATTATTAGTAATTATTTTGCCATTTTCGACTTTTTACGAGACCATCAATTTATGGATGCTCATCTTTATTATTTATGCAACCCTTAAATTGAGAAAAAACATTTTTTACATTTAACTTGTTTGAATTATTTAAAATAAGGCTCATGTTGCGTTTCAAGGTCTTATTTGACCAAAAGTTCGACAAGCGAATGGAGCAGGGCCTTTCCCCGTTTGCCGACGTTATGAACGAACTCGAAAAAACCGAGATAGAACGGGAGCTTCTCTTGTGAGATGCCTCGATGAGGACGCAACCAACCACGTAGCAAGGACCAGAAGCCTTCCATGGTATTGACATGGACTTCATGGAAACCATCGCCATCCTCGTCTCTGGCGTATTCTCCAGCCCCGTGATTCACGCTCTTATGCTTGTACCCCCACTCGGTTAATCGATTGTAGATCGCATATTCATCAGTGTAAATCAAAGTCCCCGGCAAAACGGTCGACTTTACCAAGGGCTCAATAGTTACCCTGCGAACATTAGCAAGCATTTGAATCACTACCAGACCGCATCGCTGAATCATACCGAATACAGGTGGTTTCTCTTTTTCCAATGTACCCCGCCCACGAGCACCTCGTAAACGATTTCGACGGCCTTCCCTGCCTTTTCGGGCTACTGCTTCGGGATTGCCTTTATGCCCTGCTACAATGTAGACCTCATCACATTCAACTTCGTCTCCAAGGGTTACTTGAGGCTTTTTTTTATCACGCCTTCACGAAGTTGGGTGGTCATCCTTTGAACATCAGTGCGGTCCAGGTCCAGTTCTTTGGCAATTTGCTTGTTGGACAAGTTCAACCCCATGAAATACAGACACAATATCCATACCTTGAGGGGTTGGTGATGTCCAGCGAAGATGGTGCCTGTAAGGTCATCAAACCGTTTGCCGCAATTTTTACATTCATAACGTTGTCTGGCAGGTTCTTTTTCATCAAAACCCCTTTTGATTACTCGTTTGGAATCACAATACGGACATTGACGTCCTTCCGGCCAGCGCAACTCCCGAACAGTGTTGTAACATTGCGTATCATCAATCAGAGTCTTTATGTTTACTTGCATCCGTTGGGCCCCTATGGTGAATTGGGTCAAAAAGTTCACCATCTAACATTTCAAGCCCCTGATACGCAACATGAGCCTAAAATAAATATTTTAAAAAAAAAGTGGTGAGTAAATGAAAAATAAAAAAAATAATGCTATTTGAAAAAAACATTTGACGAACAACTTTCAAACGTTTCATACTAATAAACATCCTATTTCTTCAAAATTCCCTCCAAAACAAAAAATAAATGAATTTTTATTTTTTGTCTGAAAAGGCTTATTGAGTAAATATAATCCTAAAGGAGGGTCCCATGAAAAAATCCCATACAGATTCTGATTCCGTAAAATACCGCCGCAAAACTCCAAATGGAGAACATATTGAATTTGAAATTAAATGGGGCCGAACCACCCTTCTTATATTCTTTTTGAGTAACTACTCACCCCCATAAAAAAATGTCAAAAAACTAAAAAAAAGCTTGACAGGTTTTTGGGAGGTATTTTTTTGAAAAATCAAATTACATCAAAATATCCTCGTGCTACATAATAATGTGGCATGCATTTGACAATCACAAAAATTTAATGAAATTTTATCCGATTCGTTGAGAAAATGGATTGTAGGGCAACTCAGGAGGTCAAAAAAAGCTGTGTTATAATACAAGTATGGCAACGATGAACAAAACCAGTGTTCGAGAAGAAGTCGATCGTGTGAAGCAAGAGTTTGAGCAACTGAGCTTGGCAGGCAAGGTAACTCCTGAGGTAAAGGTGTTAATGAATAGCATGCTTCTCGTTGTGGAATTGATCCTGTCTGTTTTTCTCGAAAAGCAAACTCGCAAAAACAGCAAAAATTCAAGTTTGCCTTCTTCTCAAACGGACAGAGATGAAACTGCCAAACCGACTTCTACCGGCAAGGGAAAGGGCAAAAAAGTCAGTGGTGAAATCAGTAACACCCGTGTTAACGAAACTGTCACCATTGCCAAAGCTGAAACCTGTGATGTCTGCGGCACACCTTTGGATCAAACTCCTTGCCAGGGGCTCGAACGGCGGACAAAGATAGACATCGTTTTTGAAAAAGTTGTAGAGCACATTGATGCCGAGATAAAGGAATGTCCCAACTGCAAGGCGACGGCAAAAGGGCATTTTCCCGAAGACATGCCCGGAAGTTTACAGTACGGCAATGGACTCAAAGCTTTTGCCATTCATTTGATAATCAGTCAAATGGTTGCTCTCAATCGGGTTCAGAAACAGATATCTGCCATGATCGGCACTGTTATCTCCGAGGCAACTTTGCTCAAGTTTGTATGGAGGCTTTATCAATCTCTTGAGGAATGGGAGACAAAATCCATTGAAAGTATCCTTCATGCCCCTTCCATTCATGTGGATGAGACATCATTCCGGGTGGAAGGTAAAAATCATTGGATTCATGTATATTCTTCAGGAGGAATCACGCTAAAATTACTTCATCGAAAGCGGGGCAAGGAGGCGATTGTTGATTTGAATATCATTCCCCGCTATGGTGGGGTGATCATCCATGATTGCTGGGCATCATATTTATCATATGATCATTGTGGACATGGACTTTGTGGTTCGCACTTATTACGGGAACTGACCTTTATTGTTGATTCCAATCAATACAAGTGGGCCATTAATATGAAAAAGTTATTGCAGGAGACTTGTCATATTGTGTCCAAGCGAGAGGATAAATGCCTTACCGATAAAGAATATGCAAATTTGCAGAAACGCTACCGCAACATTCTTACACGTGGGGATAAAGAATTACCGGAGATTCCGCCAAAGCCAAAAGGTAAGCGTGGAAAGATAGCCAAATCAGATGCTCATAATCTTTGGGAAAGGCTGAAAAAATATGAAACAGCGGTATTGTTGTTTGCCAGAGAATCGTATGTCCCCTTTACCAACAATCGGGCGGAGCGTGATCTCCGCATGGCAAAGGTGAAACAGAAAATATCAGGATGTTTTAGGCGCCGGCATTATGCTCATGCCTATTGTCGAATTTCAAGCTATCTGCAAACAATGGCAAGCCAGGGTATCAACCCGCTTGTGGCTATTCAGATGGCTTTGACAGGTAAACTTACAGATATGGGTGAGTAGTTACCTTTTTGATTCTCTTGGCCGCGAGACTCGTCGAGAGCAAAGATCTCCTATTATTTTTCAGGAATTTTTTATCATGACCCATTCAGGCACCGGGGGATGGTATTAAGGACCAACGGCAATTTTTGAATACGAAAATCACCTGTATTTTTTTGTAAAGCGTAGTACAGTTATCTATAATCCTTTCATAGCAAGGCTTTCAGATGTTTTTTTCGAAGGAGACGGTATGCGTGGCGGATATGGCCCAGTGGAAGCGAGGGTGTCATGAGGGGCAAGGTAGGTATAGTGGAGCCTAATATATCTTTTATTTTTCCTTAGCGTACGTTTTCGTTCCATTGGACTTCAGACCCCTTAATAAGATTTGAATCTGATATGGTCAATAACAGAAGTAGTCAATACCCCTTTCAATAAAGGCTTTTGGCTTGAATGATAGACATAGTCCGCACCATAGTCTTCTTAATTTTATGTTAAAAAAGTCTGGGCACTGGGCCTATAACATTCGCATAATCAGGCATCGTAATAAAGCACCAGTTAAACTTGTTGGTTTAGGCCGCTCTCTGCATGGATAAGATACCTTCCAGAGATAGCGGTTTTGCTAATATTCCCAAAGTAACAGCGGGAACCTCTCTCGTCGTCCAATGCGGACGGACATAGTTATGAATTATTTGATGAACATCCAGTGTTCTTTGTAAGCCCTTTACCGTTTTTGCATAAGTGTTTGTCTTCCTCCTGAAGGTACTATTCTTTCGCCTGATTGCAGCATTTTGAGCCTCAAGATGGTTCGCATGGATTTCGAACTCCTTTAAATCTTGAGCCGTATCAAGATGTTCTCGCTGTGGAGCTTGGTATTTTGGGCGCTTACGGCCTTTTTTGTGTTTTTGATCCCCTTTGTTTTTAACACGAACTCTGACTCCTTTAGGAAGAACCCGGGGAGGACGCCCCCTTTTACCGGTTTGAAGGACCTCGGAACATAACTCGAAAAGCATATTACCATATCGTCTTTCACCATCTGAAAGAAACGATAAATCATCTGTATGATCGATATACCCGCATACGGTTTTTATAACTGATTTGAATAATGCCGTATCTTTTTTCCCACATCGTTGGTCGACAATAAATCGACTGGCTCTTTCCATAATGACAGCTGTCCAGCCTTCGGATTCCGATGGCATTGTCCGTTTCCCGACGATGGTGTAGAGCTTATCCCCTTCAAATGTCAGGGATATAAATTCACGACAAAAACCATATAGCAACAATGTGGCTTTCTGGTCGGCAAATCTATTTTCCCATAGTGCAATGGTACTTTTGTTTGATCTCAAGACCCTGCCGGTTGCTCGAAGCCCAAGGCCTTCACTGCGAAGTCTCAATGCAGATGCAACCTTGCTGATTGGAGTTTTAATATTATTCATGGCTGTATTGTGGGTTTCCGAAAACAAGCGTTCACAATTCCTGCAGATATACAGTTTGCGGACTCCATTGTGTATAGTCGGATAATGTTTAAAAACCGATGTGTCAGATGAGCAGCAATATGGGCATTGGAGTGGGGGCGTTTTTTTCATAATCGCTGTTAATCACATCATCCATAGAATATCAATCCTCATTTTAAAAAGAAGGTGCGTTCAACGGTTCAGGCCCAGTGCCAAAAGTCTGCAAAATATTCATTTTTACAGTTCTCTTATTCGTGAAAGATTCTTTTTCAATATTTTTAGCAAATCCTGATTATTTCCAAAAAACGATTTTTCAGATGCTATATTCCAAGATTCTCCACGCAATTTAGACACATCGAGTCTAAATCCTACTGCGATGCTTATTTTTTGAACATAAACACGAATTGCACGCCCATTCCCATCTAAAAAAGGGTGCACTGCGTTAAGTTCACTTACAATTTCAGTGAGTTTTTTTGAAAACGCTTCTGTGCTCATTCCTCTTAATTCTGAAATAACAATTGATTTTGTTATTTTATCAATTTCTTGCTTAATGAATTCGGGCCTACAGAAAACACTTATTCCCTTTTCGATGGGGACATTCCTAAATTCACCAGCCCAGTCATATACGTCTTGTAGGGTATGTGCATGAATTTGTTTTAAATGATATGTCGAGAAATCACCATCAGGAACGGTATCTAAACGAGCCAGAAAAGATAAAAGTTCAAAACGATCAAGATCTTTTTGATTGGTGATTCCCGGCTTATTTTTTAAAATATTCGTACCGGGAATCAAATGCGGTTTTGCAACTTTGTATCGTTTCAAAGATTCATCCTTTTTTTGATTTCTTTTATCATTTCATCTGGATTCAGACCTTGATGGATCATATTTTCCATAAACTTTTTATCCTCATGAGTAATATGCAGATTTTCAACAGCACAAGAAGCATATCCCTCTCTCAAGATCCTCAGACGGCTCTTAATAGCTTTTCTATCCAACAAGTTACTGTTTTTTCTTCGCACTTGGCCCTCCTTGCTTTATTCAATATTTTAAAATCCATCTTATTGAATTATTAACCGCTATTTCCCGGGTTTCAATATTTGAACTTTTCAGACCGGCAAAATATTTTTTTTTGTTTTGATACACCGCAAACCCTTTATCTAAAGTCTGCTTCTTGAATTGTTCAATCCAATTGAATAATATCTGGTATCTCATATATAGATCATGTCGAATCGTTAAAACTGTCGTTCGATCAAGCATAAATTCTTTTGATAGTTTATAATCCGAATATCCAGAAATAATTGCTAAAAACAATTCATTGGTATTTAATTCTTTCATGATCGGGTTAGCTACCATGTATTGGTTTCTCCTTTTCTTCCAATCCATATTCAGGTTCGGGTCTTGAACGATCCTACTTATAATATCAATTGATTTTTTTTCGCATTTAAAGAGTGGTTCTATTTCAGAGGGAAAACAAGCTTGAATTTTTTCAATACCACTGATTCCAAATATATCTGGACTAATTGATGAAACAGCCCCATAAGGCAGTTTTGTTTGGTTAAAAAGCGGATAAATTTTATTATTTTTCACCCGTTTTAAAATGGAATCGACTTTCTTAAGCTGACTTTGAATTGTTTTATATTTTACAATCAGTTTTAATACTGATTTCGTAATGGCTAATTGTTTCAGTGCGCCCAAAGTAACTTTTTTTGACCCGACGAATTGTTGGAGATCCAAATTTTTATTTAATACTACCGAAAGCTCTTTTTGCGAATCAATATCAAATTCCAGTCCGATTTCATCATATACTGCTTTTTTCGTTTTTTCGGATTTTGAAAGAATGTCCAGTCGAACACTTTCTAAATTATTAATTTTTACTGGGACACCTTCAAATTCCAAATTTCCCAATTGTTTGATTAGTGGAAGCGTATCGCTAAAATATTGATCCTCAATTTCTTTTTTCTTTAATTCTTCGTTAAGCCGATAATATAATTGTAAAGTAACATCAGCATCCTCACAACCATGATTCACAATTTGTTTCAAGGGAAGGTCAAGAAATGTTTGATGTTTTTCAACGATTTCATTATATGATTTAATTTGTTTACCAAGCAATTTCGAAGACAGATGTTTCAAATTAAAGAACGTCCAGTCCCCAAAACATTCATATGCAGCCAGGAGAGTATCAAAATAGATATTTTTAATATTGACACTATTCCTGCGTAACAGTAGATAATCGTACTTTATATTGTGTCCGATATATTTGATTGGTGTATTTACAATTCTGTTCAGGAAAGAAAGAACATCTTCACTCGTAATATCCTTTAGGTTTTCTTCGATTAAAGGCAGAAAGTAAGCCTCTCCTTTCTTTACGGAAAAGGAGACACCAAATAGTGTGGCATGGCGGGGATCTTTATCATCGCTTTCAGTATCGATTGAACAAAATTCAGATGACAGGAGCAATTTCTCAAGCTTTTTAAGACTTTTTAAATCAAGCACAGCTTTATATGAGGTTGATTCTGATATGTCTGTCGTTATTTTCAGGTTGATTTTGGTTGGTGTTTTCAGCAGTCTTGTCAAAGAATAAAATCCATAGGCTTCCAATATGGATACCGTTTTGTCATTATTCAAATTTATCGACCAGTCTTTAGTTATCGCAGGGGATTTTCTCCAATCATCCTGAATTTTTGATTCTGTATATTTGGTTAAAAATGAATCTTTATTTTTCTCTAATTTCTTTTTTATTACCGGTGTGATTTTGGTGATATTATCATAAATATTATCAAGATCTCCAAACAACTCGACCAGCCTTATCGCCTGCAGTTTAGTTAAATTTAATGAGACGGCACCTTCGGTTAAAGCCAAAAATGTAGGAATGTTTATTGGATCAACTCCGAGTTTCCTCTTTATTGAGCTTGGCGACATACAAAGGATATTTTTTGGATCAGACGGAATAACAATTGAAACGTTATCATTTGCCAATTGCAATAATTTTTTATCAGGTGAGACTATATATGACACATCGCCTGTTAACTGGTGGTAGATTTCTAATATATTTTGATTTTCATGATAACTGTTTGGAATTTTTAGTTCATTGATAAAATTAATAACCTGTAAGACATTTTCTTTTGATGTTACTGAAATGGAATCTTTACAAAAGGCCAGTAGTCCGTTGTTAATTCCAATTGATTTTCGAATTCTGAGGAAATCTCTTAAAAAGCCATATAGGAATGTGTTATCCACACCGTCTTTTACAAATAGTGGTGCACCGAAAAATGCACTATGCGTATTTCGAAGGATAAAGGTGGTATCAATAAAAAAAGTATGCTTGGGGATCACCATTCTCGATAGTTACCTGATTTAATATTATTGTAATCCAAAAAGAAATTTACATCCCAGATTTTTTTTCCGGCTCGTTTAGGATTTTCAATGAAATATTCATTCCGTTCCGAAAAATAGTCTGATATTGCTTTTTTCATTTCAATTTCTGATTGGTAATTAGAGTTGTGAATGACGGCCTGTTTCATGCTACTAAAAATGGATTCAATTATATTTAAAAATTGAGAACAACTTGGAAGTGGAATTAGTTCGATGGTTGGCCCATGGGTATATTCAAGCGTATTTTTATTAAACTTATCTAACCAGCCAGTTAGCTCGTTGGAACTATGCCATGATGCAGCATCCCAAGTAATATAAATTTTCTCTTTAAAAAAATATTGATTGAATAAAATTTCAATTAGATCAATCATACTATTGGTATCTTTTGAATTACTGTAGACCCAAGCTAACTGATTTGTGATACCATTTAGAGATGCTGAGAAAGAAACAGACCCTTTTGAAATTTGATTTGCTGATACATAATTCACACCTCCTCGTTTTGTGTAAACTTTGCCACCGTATTTTTTTATTTTCATGGGGCCAACTTCATCAATGAAAAATAGTGCCTCAGAAGATTTAAGAGAATGAAGGGTATTTAATAGAAGTTCAATTTTTTCGTGATAATTAGGGTCAGAACTTGTGAGAACTCTCCGAGCTTTTTTTAAAGAGTACCCGGCATCTTTTAAATAACGTCCGACAGTAGTTTCACTTATATCTTCCCCATATGTTGCTCTATACACACTTGAAAGACAAACTTTTGTCCATCGGCTTCTGTTTACATTATAGAATTTGGGGGGATGATGTATTATTTCCATAATGCGTTTTTGTTTTATTCGTTTTTGCTTTTCCTTTCTACAAGAATCTCGTTTTTGTTTTGTTTTTTTAATCCCAGACACGTTATATTTTTTTTGATAATTCTTAACCGTATTTTTTGAAATATCCATGATTTTGGAAATTGACCGAATACTGAAACCCTTGGCAATCATATCTATCACTACCCCGAATTTCCACTTTTTATAATCACCAGATTTACCGCTTTGAATTATCGATTCACGTTCAAGTACAGTTAATTCTTTCTTTTTGCAAAATAAATTATTTGAATTCTGTTTTAGATAATTTAAATAAGATTTACCTTTCACCATGCATCGATAAAGATCTGCCTTAAGAATTTTGTTCCCTATTTGTTTTCTGTTTTCTGTTAGCAACCGGCCAATATTCAAAGCCATGTATTTTTTGACTGTAGAAAGAGAGCCTTGATATCCTTGAATTTTTATTTTTTGAAAAACGTCTATAGCAGAAAATGCTGGCGAATCTGCGATTAATTTATCGAGTTCATAGAAAAAAGGGCTTAATATTTTAAACTCATTTTTTAATTTATCAGTTGGAAATTCTGTTTTTTGGGAATATTTGCGAACAGTTTTCCTATTGAGGGACAACACTTTAGCAATATATCTTTGAGAATACCCTTCCCTGAATAACAAACGGATTCCAATAATGCTTTCATGAGATAACATTGCTAAATTTGCACCTCTACTATCCACGGATTGATCTTATCGGGTAATTGTAATCATGCTAATAATCTCGATAATTCCCTGATTTAATGTTGTTGTAATCCAAAAAGAAATTTACATTCCAGATTTTTTTCCCGGCTCGTTTAGGGTTTTTTTTAAAGAAATCATTTCTTTCTTTAAAAAAAAGCGATATTGCAGTCTTCATTTCATCTTTAGATTGGTAATTTGAGTTGTGAATCACAGCTTTTTTCATGCAGCCAAACACGGATTCAATTATGTTTAAAAACTGAGAGTTGTTCGGAAGTGGGACGAATTCAATAAGAGGTGAGGAGGAAACTCCCTGAGTATCACGATTGAAAATATCTAACCAATCAGTTAATTCATGAGAACTATGCCATGATGCAGCATCCCATGTAATGAATAATTTTGATTTATTGTGATATTGATTATAAAGAATTTCTATCAGATTTATCATCGCAGAGCTATCTTTTGATTCTTCATAAACCCATGTTACTTGATTCGTTTTCGCACACAATGCAGCGCTAAGTGTTATTGATCCTTTTGATTTTTGATTCTGCGGAATTGTAGTTATTTTTCCTTCTGTTGAATATTGTATTCCTCCGTGTTTTTTGACTCTTATTGGGCCAACTTCATCTATAAAAAAAAGCGTTTCACGAGGTTTAAGAGAATGTAAAGTCTTAAGCAGTAGCTCCACTTTATCATGATAATTAGGGTCTGTGCTTGTGAGTATCTGTTTTGATCTTTTCACACTATATCCACAATTCCGAATATGCCTTCCCGCAGTGCGAGGGGATATAGCTTCTCCATGTTTTCTTTCATATGCTTTTGCTAAAGCAGTCATGGTCCAGCTTGCCCTATTTATGCCATATACCCTGGGTCTATTATGAAATATTTCCAATATTTTATTAGTTTTCTTCTTAGCATCAATTTTTTTCTTATGACGAGGTTTTTGGTCATAAAGTCCAGCCAAAACCTTTTTTTTATGGCTCATGTTGCGTTTCAAGGTCTTATTTGACCAAAAGTTCGACAAGCGAATGGAGCAGGGCCTTTCCCCGTTTGCCGACGTTATGAACGAACTCGAAAAAACCGAGATAGAACGGGAGCTTCTCTTGTGAGATGCCTCGATGAGGACGCAACCAACCACGTAGCAAGGACCAGAAGCCTTCCATGGTATTGACATGGACTTCATGGAAACCATCGCCATCCTCGTCTCTGGCGTATTCTCCAGCCCCGTGATTCACGCTCTTATGCTTGTACCCCCACTCGGTTAATCGATTGTAGATCGCATATTCATCAGTGTAAATCAAAGTCCCCGGCAAAACGGTCGACTTTACCAAGGGCTCAATAGTTACCCTGCGAACATTAGCAAGCATTTGAATCACTACCAGACCGCATCGCTGAATCATACCGAATACAGGTGGTTTCTCTTTTTCCAATGTACCCCGCCCACGAGCACCTCGTAAACGATTTCGACGGCCTTCCCTGCCTTTTCGGGCTACTGCTTCGGGATTGCCTTTATGCCCTGCTACAATGTAGACCTCATCACATTCAACTTCGTCTCCAAGGGTTACTTGAGGCTTTTTTTTATCACGCCTTCACGAAGTTGGGTGGTCATCCTTTGAACATCAGTGCGGTCCAGGTCCAGTTCTTTGGCAATTTGCTTGTTGGACAAGTTCAACCCCATGAAATACAGACACAATATCCATACCTTGAGGGGTTGGTGATGTCCAGCGAAGATGGTGCCTGTAAGGTCATCAAACCGTTTGCCGCAATTTTTACATTCATAACGTTGTCTGGCAGGTTCTTTTTCATCAAAACCCCTTTTGATTATTCGTTTGGAATCACAATACGGACATTGACGTCCTTCCGGCCAGCGCAACTCCCGAACAGTGTTGTAACATTGCGTATCATCAATCAGAGTCTTTATGTTTACTTGCATCCGTTGGGCCCCTATGGTGAATTGGGTCAAAAAGTTCACCATCTAACATTTCAAGCCCCTGATACGCAACATGAGCCTTTTTTATAATTGGCAATCCATCTTTCTATTGTTGAAGTACTTTTCCCCAAATTATCAGAAAAACTCTTTAAATTACCCTTCACGTTTATATTTATCAAGCATTTTTAAAATATACTCTTTTTCAAAAGCAGAAAATCGTGATCTTCCTTGAATAGGATTTTTTCCCAATACTCGGACATCTTTATTTTTTAAAAGAAAAACAAACACAGCTTTGATAATTAGCAGCCTTTTTAGATACTTGTTTAAAGCAATTATTTTTTCAAGTTCAACGTCAGGCAACTTTTTTTTGTTTGAGGTAACTTGTATGTAATATCTTCTTAAAGTTGAATAAGACGGAAGTGCGTCAATATATTTTCCCCTTTTTTTTATTCTATCAATATGCTGTTGGGTTCCCCATAATGGATGGTAAATAGCTTGATGCTTAAGGTCTTTAAGGATTTGTTTGTGAACTGGTGCTATTTTGCTTTCTCTTCTTTTTCTTTGTAGAGCTTCTATCGGATTACTCTTATTATTTAATGCATTATAATACCAACGCTCAATAGTTGCGTAACCAAAGGTAATGGTTTTTTTTGAAATAGGATCTTTCCACTCTTTTTGGGAAAGATTCACAATTCTTTTTTTAAGCTCTCCCTTTTTAAGTGGCTGATATAATAGTTGCCCAATAATTGCAAAGTGAAATTCGGCAATCATTCTGTACCGATTATTTTTTGTAACTGTTTTCATTTTATCTAACTCTTTTGTTGGTTAAAAAAATGAAAATTACAAATTTAGTTAGAATTTTTTAATTTTCCTATACTTGAGGAGCACTTATGGCGTTAAATACAATTATAAATCAAATTTTATGAGACCCCAATAGAAATATTGGCTCATGGGCGAAACGTGTGGTAACAATTTTCAAACACTCATAAACAGTGTCTTTTCTTTTCAGCCCCATAAGCTAAAATATTTAAAAATTTCATAACATTTCGAAGCGAGCTTTAATGGTATCATGTGTCGCCGACAAGCTTGTCAATAATGGGCCTCACTTCTTTTTCCAGTGCTCAGGCCACTCACGATCCGGAGGGTGAGCTTTAGTGTTGGAAACGCTCTGGAGTGACAGGGGAAGTCTACGACAGTCTCCCACCAGAAAACAGGATATTGGCGCATAAGTAGTCCTCTTTCGATTTAAATATTAGGTGCCCCAATGACAAGGATAAGATGCCCCGTAGAAATCAAAATTCAGGAGTTTAAATTCTCCCTTGCCTTCTATGGGGCGGTCAGGATATTCTTTAATAATATTAGACTTTTTAGTCTAAACCATTTCACTCGAAATTAATTAAAAGCTATGAAAAAAATAATAATTATAAAAGGTGATATCACTTTGGCATCAGTGGATGCAATCGTCAACGCTGCTAACCCCAAAATGCTTGGCGGTGGTGGCGTTGATGGTGCAATACATAAAGCTGCGGGCCCAAAACTGATAGAGGAATGCAGAAAAGTTAAAGCCGTAAATGGCATTCGTTGCCCGGTTGGTGACGCAAAAATTACACCTGGAGGGAATCTTAAAGCAAAATACGTTATTCATACTGTTGGTCCAAGATACCGGATTGATGAGAATCCTAAACAACTTCTCATCTCTGCTTTTAAAAGTAGCTTAGATCTTGCGATTTCCAACCAATGCGACTCTATAGCATTTCCCGCCATATCATGCGGTGCTTATGGCTATCCTCCTACTGAAGCAGCGGATATCGCAATTTCAGTATGCAAAAGAGCAATTTATAAAGATCTAATGATATATTTTTACCTTTTCAACGAAAAGTTAGTTCAAACTTGGGAAAATGCTCTTAAGAAAATAGACACATGACCAAGTGATAGTGGCAAAGAGCGCTGCTTTCTGTGAAATCTCAATTGGCTTAAAAGAGAGCACATTAATATCCTGAAAATCGTATAAAGCGTACACTTTAAACCCTAAAACCGATCGATAAGCACGGATTTAATTGAAAAACCGTGCTTTTTTCTTGCCTTTTTATAATGCACGTATTATACTATACATACACTTTAAAAGGGAATTTATCCATGTCTAAACCAATAACAGGGAAAAATCACGTTGGAGAGCGGCGTGAAAAGCGTCCGAATGGTGACATTTACGTCTATGAACGGATAACGGCCTACAACGAAAAGACCAGGAAGACATATACGGTCAGTCAAAAACTTAAAGGCAAAATCAAGTCGGGAACCCAAAAAATTGTGCCGACTCGTCCGAAAAAACGCAAAGGAGAAGGAAGCATTCCCGGTGCAACACGGCAGCATACCGGACTCACGGACATCTTAGAATGGGTTGGAAAGGCGTCTGGTATTGATGATGATGTATATGCTTCATTCAGTGAGGGCGATGCCGCAAAAATATTGTCTATCGCACGTTACTGGATCGGATCCGGCGGTAATACGCTGCCACGCCTTGAAAGTTGGCAAGTGATGCACCCACTTCCATATCATGAAGGAATCACGGAAGACGTGTATGGCAATCTGTTTAAAAATGTTGGACGAAATGAAGAAGGCGTTCAACGCTATTTTTCAGCTCGAGCTGAACACCTGGGGAAATCTCCTGTGGTAGCGTTTGATTCGACCACAATCTCGACCTATTCTGAAAATCAGTCGGAGGCAAGACAAGGGTTCAACAAAGCTCAAGACGGACTCAACACGATCAAGCTTTTAACCCTATATTCCGTGAAGTCTGGCGAACCAATAGCCTTCTCCAAACAACCAGGCAATGTTCCGGATGTTATCTCTATTGAAAACACTCTGACACAGCTTAAATGCCTCCATCTTGAAAAACCTCTGGTTGTTACTGATAACGGCTACTATAGCCAGAAAAACATGATGGAATTTTCCTTGCGCAATGTGAAATTTTTGACCCTGGTTGACCCCAACATTACCTGGATCCGTGAGACAGTTGATGCACTTCGCCCAAGTATAGCGAGTATGTCCAGCACCTGCCCGTTTGATCCGTCAATTTGTGGCGCAACTTCGTGCTTAACACACCAGTTCAGTAAAGTTCGCCAGCGGTCACGCAACGGCACAGCTGCCGGTGAAAAAGAGACATTCTCGCGCCGCCTGTATGTCCACATTTATTATTCCCCCGACAATGAAGCCAAGAAAGAACTCGCCTTTCGCAAGGATTTGCTTGACCTAAAGATGCTGGTGGAAGAGAACACAACAGAATTTACGGAATCAGCGCAAAGAAAAATAGACAAGTACCTGACAAGCTCCAGAAAGGGGCGTGGGGGACAGTTGAAGGTTGGGTTCAACGATGAGGCCATTGCCGAAGCAAAAAAATACTTTGGCTATTTCGCCCTTGTCAGCAATCAGGCTATGGACACATTTACAGCGCTTGAAAACTACCGGCTGCGTGAAAAAATTGAAGAACTTTTTGCCGTGCAAAAGGGGAGACTCGACGGCGCTCGGCCGCGCACATGGTATCCTGACAATTTGCGTGGGAGACAATTTACACAATTTGTCTCTCTGGGTTATCATTGTTTTTTGACAAAAAAAATAAAGGAAATACAATCCAGGCTGAGGGAAAAAGAATCCGGGAAAACCCAATCACTTATCAAGCTCGAAAAAAAGCTGGAAAACTGGATTGCACAACGTTCGCTTTCTCAGATTTTGGATTGGTTTGACTGTATCGAAACCACAAAGGTACAGACTGCCATGGGAAATTATCGATGGTCCACCGAATCAGTCGCCAGAGATAGGCTGTTTTTGAAGTATCTGGGGGTACGCCCCGAATAGTGTACGCTTTATACGACTTTCAGGTTAATATATGAGCTTTAGTATCAAAAAACGACTCCAAAGCTACATCTATGCATTTCATGGACGCAGCGGCAATAGGAGTTTTTGTATTCTGGCCATATGTCAGCTAAATTTTGAGAACAAAAAGCTAAAAAAATCAACGAACATCACAGCATCTTCGCCGCCGCGCCGTATCTGATTTTTAACATTATACTCTCAGGAGAAAATCACAAATGAATGAATATGAATATGCCGGTTTTTGGGTCCGAACCGGTGCCGCAATTATTGATACCATTCTAATTCTAATTATTATTGTCCCAATCCTCACGGCTATTTATGGTACCGATTATTGGATTAATCAGTCTATTGTAAAAGGCTTTTGGGATGTTTTGTTCAATTACATACTACCTGCAATTGCGATCATCATTTTCTGGACCTACAAATCTGCTACACCTGGTAAAATGGCATTAAAACTGACGATTGTTGATGCAAAAAACGGTGGGCACCCTTCTACGGGGCAATTGATCGGGCGTTACTTTGGATATTACATTTCTATAATTCCTTTATTCCTTGGGTTAATATGGGTCGGCATCGATAGAAGAAAGCAAGGGTTGCATGATAAATTAGCAGGCACCGTTGTCATTAAAAATAATAAAAAAGAAAAGGTTACATTCGAATCAAAAGAATAAATATTTGTTGGTAAGGCTATCCAAAAATTGTAGTACGACTGGACGAATAAGATGAAATCTGCCTGACTATTTTTATTCCCTGTTCCAGGAAAGAATCTCAATGATATTGCCCTCAGGGTCCTTGAAATAGACAAAGAATAGGGTCCCGATTCCTGGTACTATTTTTTCCGTTACCTTGCCAAGGGGGATGCCTCCCTCCTTTAGGGCCTTGTCATACACCTTTCTAACATTATCCACCTCGAAGGCGATATGGGTATATCCCAGATGATTGGCCATGGAATCGGCAGTCTCCACCATCTCAGCATATGTAAAAATCTCCAGCGTTGGCCCATCATCACCGAAGCCAGGCAAAAGAAGGTGCGCTCCTTCAAGGCGTGCTTCGGACAGCCCCGTGGCCCGGTCAAGTGATACCATCCCATGCGTCTTCAAACGAATCTTTACGTGTACGCCAGTCGTGTTCCTGTTTAAGCTCAGAGAAGCATGGCATGTATTCTAAAACAAAAAAGCTATCAGCCTACAGGCGCATGAAATGAAATTATAAAAAAAGTTGAAATCAAACCCCGGGTAAAGTTAGCTAAAGTTTTGGAGGATGCAACTAAGCGGGGTTTAAGAATGGAACACATCCAAAGAGTGTTTAAAGCAAAGCCAATTCGCTGAAGCCGAAAATAAACTTATCGGGAACAAAAAAACAAGACTTTAAAACTGTTCATCTGTCTGCTGCTTTAATACCTCTACGGTTTTGCGTAATTCTTCATTTTCGGCGATCATATTGCGCATTTTGGTAAAGGTCCGCATAATCTGGATGTTTACTTGAATGGCCCGGTCACTCCGCAATACACTTGAAAGCATGGCAACACCTTGTTCGGTAAAGACCATAGGCGGATATCTTAAACTTTTTTTATCAGAATTAGAGTTTACAATTTGTGACTTCAAATCTGCAAACTCCTCTTTTGACAATTCAAACATAAAATCATCGGGGAAACGATTTATATTTCTTCTGACGGACTGCTTTAAATTTTTTGTTTCAACTCTGTAAAGGGATGCAAGGTCCCTGTCCAACATAACTTTAGCACCCCGGATATGATAAATTTTTTCTGTAATCTGGTCAGTGGTAACAAGTTCTATTTCAGTCACTTTATCTCCTGTCTTGATGTTACAGGCTTTAGAAACAACATTTTGTTTGAGCGGTTAAATTGTGACCACCATTTTATTTCCTTCCCCGGATGTTTACAACCATCTTTTTTAAAGTTTGTGGTATCTTACTTAATATTCTCCTATCTTAGGTCCAGTTGCGAAGCTTTTGGTAGTCTTTGAGCATATAATCCATCTCATCCTTGGTTATGGCAGCCCCGGAGTCAGTAAGCGGCGTAAAAAAAGCAGGTGCCAGGGTTTCGTGGCTTTGGGTCATGCCTTCTCTCAGATTGAATTCCCGGGCTTTGGCAGCCACGTTCAGGGCAATGTCGGACAGGTTCTCTTTTGATCCATCTATGCCGGTTGCCGCTGTGATCATCTCTCCTAAAAGTTCCCAAGGGTACAAATCCCGGTAGAACTTGCACAGGATTAAGGTGTCAAATAAGGTGAGTCTGTCTTCAAAATCAATAAATAGTTTTGCCTTGCCTTCGGTCTGCTTGGGATCTATCATGCCGGCCAGTTCCGGCTTATAAAATGTAGCCCGCAGATGGCATGCGCCACGGTCCGAAGACGCATAAGCCAGGCCCATGCCCTTAAGGACCCTGGGCTCGTAGCCCGCAGGCTCCATGCCTTTGACATGAATGGCCTGGTCTTCCATGCCAAATACTTTTGCGGCATGACGAATGCCCTGGGCCAGGATTTGGCCGATGCCCTCTTCATTGGTCACAATTTTAATTAACAGGTCTTCGATGGCCTGGGCGTCGCCAAATTGGATAGGATAATCCGACTTGTTTTGTTCGTGGGCCATCATGGCAAAGGCGGCCAGATTGCCAGCCGTTATGGTGTCGATTCCTAAGCTGTCACAGACATGATTAAGCCGGACAATCTCTTCGATTTTCTCTATCATGCACAGACCGCCAAAAGTGTATAAGGTTTCGTACTCAGGCCCCTCCAACACCAATCCCTTGTGGGGGCCCTGCATGACCTTTGTCATCCGGCCACAGGAGAGATAGCACTTGGCGCAGGCATGGGGTGTGACGTCACATTGACTGTGCAAGGCATCAGCCGATATTTTTTCCCAGTGGGGCGCAAAGCCTTTGGTCCAGTAACGGGTTGGAAAGGCACCGGCATTGTTCATGACTTTTACCATTTGGGAGGTGCCCATGGATTTGTAGGCCTGAACCACGGGGTGATCCTTGGCCTCGGCAGCCATCTCTTTGGCCAGTTGAATAAGCCTTTTTTTATCAAAAACTTCCCGTTTTTTATTCCCGGAGAAAACAATGGCCTTAAGGTTTTTGCTCCCCATGACCGTGCCGGTTCCGGCCCGTCCTGCGCACCGCCATCCATCGTTTTTGATGATGGCAAATTTTACTTCGGCCTCGGCAGCCGGGCCTATTACGCTAAGTCCGGTTTTCCAGCCTTTGGGGTATTTATCCTTAAATTCAGTTTTAACGGCGGACTCGGTTTCAAAGGTATCTTTTCCACTAAGATGGCCGGCGTCATGGAAAAAGGCACCTTCCGGGGTGATTTCCATCAGGGTCAGGCCATCTGACTTGCCGTTGATAACAATGGCGTCAAAGCCTGTGGCGGCAATGGCTTCAGGGACCTTGCCCCCGGAATAGGATTCGGCATAAAATCCGGTCAAAGGAGATTTGGTAAATACCCCATACCTGGAACTGCCCCAGGTGGCAGTGCCTGTTACAGGGCCCGTGGCAAAGATCAGACGGTTTTCCGGAGAAAGGGGGTCAACCCCCGGCGGGTTCAGCTCTGTCAACAACCAGGTGGCAAGCCCTTTACCGCCCAGGAAATTTTTGTAAACTGACTTGTCAACAGTCTTGATCTCAACCTTCTGGTTAGACAGATCCACGTAAAGGATCCGATTAAAAAAACCTTTCATTTCTACCTTCTTTTATTTTATTGAAAAACCCATCTTTTCCAGCAATTTTTTATTTATATATAGCATAAGTTCTGTTTTTTATTAAAAAGTTTCCCTTTTACAATGCGGACCGGATTATTTTCTGGAAATAATTTGGTCATAACTGTACATTAGAATGAATGGAAGGCCACTTGCCCAAAAAAGAGATTTGACCAAAGCCAAATAATCATGGATGTCGCCTGATCGTAAACTTTGAGGGATTCGCAATGCCTTTAATCAAAGAGGATAATATAGGTGTAATCAGTTTTATCAGCTCAACGATACTTGTTGTCCTGTTGACATCTATTCTCGGCGGCATTTTCCTTCGTGACCAGCATCGTCATTTTCAAGAGGATTTACAAAAGGTAGGGACCAATTTTTTTAAGACGCAAAAAGAACGGCTTCGGTCAGAGGTCGAAATGCAGATTAGAAGCATCAATGCCTGGCACAAAAGTGCCAGACAAAGATTGAAGACCACCATTAAGGCCCGCACGTATGAGGCCTATGCCGTTGCAGAGAATCTCTACGAACAGAACAAGGAGAAAAGACCCGAGGAAATACAGGCGCTCATCAGGGAGGCATTAAGACCTGTCAGATTTAATAACGGTCGCGGCTATTTTTTTATCAGAGACACCCAGGGGCCTTTTGTCCTCTACCCGCCAAATCCTAAAATTGAAGGGCCGCATGTTAAGTTGTTACCTCATCAGGACAGAAAAGAACTTTCTCAAAAAATCAACACAATAATTTTTACAAAAGGCGAGGGATTTATCGACTATCAATGGCCCAAACCTGGGGGCCAGGTACATGAACTTTTTGAAAAAATGACCTTTGTAAAATATTTTAAGCCTTTTGGGTGGAGTCTTGGCACAGGCGAATATCTCGTTAATTTTGAGTCCTTAGTACAAGAATACATCATCGGTACACTTAACAGCATTATTCCCTCTGATACCGATCCGGAATACATTTTTATCTACAAACTTCATGCCATGAATGGCGGCAATGAATTTGCCACAGTGTTGGTTAACCCGAATCGTTCTGATCTTATTGGCAAGAAAATTTCAGATAGCTTTAAGGACATAAAAGGTAAAATGTTCCGCAAAGAGATGCTTCAAGGTATCCGTGACACAGGGAATGCATTTGTCTCTTACTGGTATAAAAACCCGGGTTCTGAAGAACAGGGCTTAAAATTGAGTTATTTTAAATATTACCCGGAATGGAAATGGATTGTGGCAAAAGGCATTTCCCTTGACGTCATGAATAAACGCATCACTCAATTGCAAAAAAATCTCAGCCAAGAGACAAAGAAGACGATTCGTAATTTTATATATTTTATTGTTATATCCTCAGTTAGTTTTCTGATTCTTGGTTTCATTTTTTCCAAGGGCATCCATAGACTCTTTTTGGGGTACAAAGCAATCATGGAAGAGCAGCAGCACGAATTGGAACGCGTTAATACCGAATTAAAGATTCAATCCATAAGGGCGCATTCCCATTTTCCCGGTTTTTAAAACGGACTATCCTCTTTAGCAAAAAGAAGTTATGCTTCCCCTCGATTATCAACTGATGAGGAAGAAAATAGTATGAAACTCAAAAAGGCTGAATCCTGCGAAACGGTAGAAGAAATATATGAATTATTGAAACAGCTGGACAAAGAGAAACGGCTAATTCGCAGTCCGGAAGAACTCATTCAGGTTGAACAAGAAATTTTAAGCTATACCAATCGTTTAGCCGCGTTGATGCTAAAAAAAAAGTCCAAACCAGTATAAACTCTCCAGAGCATAACGAACAAGAAAGAGAGTTGGTGCGTAGCTGGCCTGGCCGAATGAAAAGTGAAGGGTTTGAGACAGTTCAAATTCAAACCAGCTCAGGTTGCACGATCCCAATCCATGTTCGATACTATCGAAGAGCCTGTGACCGTCGAAATGGCAAAAGATATAAGGGCTTGTATGCTGCTTTGGCTTTGCTCGGGATTCATGATCGATGTACACCAATCTTGGCGGCGATGGTCAGCGCCTGGTCCGCGTTACTGAGCTCATTTGAGGAAGTACGTCAGGTCCTTTGTGATCATGGCACTATCCTGGATGTTAAGGTGATCCGGAAACTGGCCTACCGCTACGCAGAACGAGCACGGGTGGTACAGCAAATGGGTCTGCTCCCCTTAAATGAAGAGGACAACCTTCAAGGTCGTCGGGTTGTCATAAGCACCGATGGTGGCCGGACTCGATTGCGGGAAAAAAAGCGAGGTCCCCGGACAGCCAAAGGAAGAACCAGATATCATGGGGCTTGGAGAGAACCCAAGCTGTTGATTATTTATGTCGTCGATGCCCATGGGAAACAGGAAAAAAGCTTTGCCCCATTTATTGATGGCGGTTTTAATGGGCCTGATGGCTTGTTTCTGCTGCTGAAGGGCTATTTGAAGTCTCTTTGCATCCAAAAAGCAGACAAGGTGTTGTTTGTTGCGGACGGGGCTCATTGGATATGGAATCGAGTCCCTGGTCTGATCAAGGCACTGGGGTTGAATCCGGAGAGTGTGCATGAACTCCTTGATTTTTATCATGCAGTAGAGCATCTGGGAAAGGTTGCAGGATTACGAAAAAACTGGTCAGCCAAAAAACGTAAAGCCTGGGTCTCAAAACAGCGACGGTTTTTGCTAAAAGGTGAATCGGCAACGGTCGTACAAGAAGTACAGGCTCTTTGTCGAGGCCGGAACAGCAAAGCCATAAAGACAGAACGGGATTATTTTGTACGTAATAGGCACCGTCTTGCTTTCCCAACGGTAAAGGCATTGAATTTGCCGATTGGCAGTGGTGCGATTGAAAGTTCGATTCGAAGAGTTGTCAATTTGAGACTCAAGGGTCCCTGCATTTTTTGGTATAAAGAAAATGCGGAGAAAATGCTCATGCTGCGCTCATACTATAAATCGGGACGATGGAACTGTCTGAAACAAATGGCCAATTCACATATTTCATTGTTAGCTGCATAACCGTGAAAATGGGAATGCGCCCATCCATAACCGATTCGTTGACGGCTCTATATAATAAAGGATATTTCAACGAACATCTTGAAATCGAAATTGCCCGTTCCTTGCGTCATGGTTCTGCGCTTTCTCTCCTTGTTTTCGATATAGATAAATTTAAGGACATCAACGATACGTTCGGCCATCTTGCCGGAGACAATGTCCTTAAAGAGTTAGCGCATCTCTGCCAAATAAATATTCGTGCGTCAGACATTTTTGCCCGTTGGGGCGGTGAGGAGTTTGTCGTTCTTTCGCCGGAGAGCGAAATAAAAAATACGATTGTTTTTGCAGAGAAATTACGAAGGTTGATTGAAGGATATTCTTTTTCGATCCCAGTGCAAGTAACTTGCAGTTTCGGCGTTACGGAATATAGAGACGAAGAACGTGTCGATTCTTTCATACATAGAGCTGACCAAGCGCTCTATACTGCAAAGCAAGAAGGCAGAAACAAGGTCGTGTTTCGGTGACGGAGTCAATACTATTGGTCGCGTTTTCGTGTTGGTAAAGCTTAAAAGTTCAGAATTCCCTGGTAGCGGCCGATAATAAAAAGAAACACCAAAACAGGGAGAATGGACAATGACTAATGTGCCTGGCAGTATAAATTCCTTTACGGGGATGGATTTCACATTATTTCAGTCACGCAGCAAGGTCACAGGAAATAATTCGGATTCAAACGTATCAATGGAGACTGAAATTATACAATTCAGTCTGAAAGTCAGAACAGGTACCCAGCAAAATATTGGGACCCAGGATGCGCTTGCTCGGTTTAACCAGCTTGATCAAGAGCTCAAATCATCTTTGACCTATAATGGTAAACCCATTGCCGAATTGTCCCCCGAGCAGGCTGGAGAACTTGTCAGTGAAGACGGATATTTTGGCGTGGATCAGACATCCCAGCGCATCGCTGATTTTGTAATCATGGGTGCCGGCGATGATATGGAGCGGTTGAAATCCGGACGGGAAGGGGTCCTTCAAGGATTTAAGCAAGCTGAAGAAGCCTGGGGAAGTAAATTACCGGACATATCATATGAAACCCTGGCAAAAACCCTGGAAACCATTGACGAAAAAATCCGGGAGAATGGCGGATCTGTTGTTGATTTGAGTATTTGAGGATCAGTGTCTGTAAAATAATGAATTGAAGAAATGCCAAGCCTGACCCTGATATGTCCGAAGCAAGGCCTGGCATATTCAATCACTTCAAATTTGCGTCACCGTCAAGGGTCCAAATCGTTCCATACACCGCCGGACGCCGGTCCCGGAACAGCCCCCAGCCCGCCCGCATGTTTTCAATTTCCTTGAAATCAAAAGAGACGATTTTAATGTCTTCGGTTTCACGGTCGCACTGGGCAAGAATTTCTCCGGTGTTGCCGGTAATAAACGAAGTACCGTAAAAGGTGATTTCAACATCCTGGTCATTTTCAGTGCCGATTCGGTTGGATGCACACACCGGCATCACATTAGCCCCTGAATGGCCCTGCATGGTTCTTTGCCAGTGGGGCTGGGAATCATATCCCGGCATTTTGGGTTCAGACCCGATGGCTGTGGGGTACATCAAAATATCTGCCCCCATCAGCGCCATGCTGCGGGCGGTTTCCGGAAACCACTGGTCCCAGCAGATGCCGACCCCCACCTTGCCGAACCGAGTGCGCCATACCTTGAAGCCGGTGTCGCCCGGGCTGAAATAATATTTTTCTTCATAGCCCGGTCCCTGGGGGATGTGGGTTTTGCGGTAGATCCCCATAACAGTACCGTCGGCATCAATCATGGCAACACTGTTGAAATAGGACTGGTTGGCCCGTTCAAAAAAGCTGATGGGCAGCACCACGCCAAGCTCTTTGGCCAAAAGGCTGAAACGTTTAATCAGGTCACTGTCATCCGCGTTTTGGGCCAGGGAAAAATAGCTGAAATCCTGTACTTTGCAAAAATAAGGACCTGAAAACAGCTCCTGGAGCAAGATGATGTTTGCGCCTCTGCCGGCCGCATCCCGTACAATCGTTTCCGCTTTTTTTACATTGGTTTCGTAGGTTTTACTGCAGGTCATCTGGGTGACTGCAACTTTTACTTTATTCATGTTCCCTCCGTTTAAAATGATGGCAGGGCCGTGCCCGAAGGTTGCTGCTGGGTGATACAGTGTATCCCGCCGCCGCCGGCAAACAGAGGCAGACTCGGTATCTGGATAACGGTGCGGTCCGGGAAAATTGTTTGCATCATTTCTTTTGCCTGGTCATCTGCCGGATCGTTAAATGCGGACATAACAATGGCGCCATTGGGCATATAAAAATTAATATATGAGAGATCCATGCGCTCCCCATTCCATTTCTGGGGGGCTGGCTGGGGAATATCCATGATTTCCACAGTATTGCCTGCGGCGTCAACAGCGCCGGTAAGCCTTTGTCTGGCATCCTGGGTTACAGCGAAATTGGGGTCATCCGGATCAATGCAGTTGTTTAAGAGAATCAGTCCAGGACACGCAAAAGTAGCCAGGATATCCACATGGCCTGTGGTCTCATCCCCGTCAAGACCGTTGGCCAGCCACAACACTTTTTCAATGCCCAGGTAGGTTTTAAAAAGGGCTTCGAAATCGGCTTTTGTAAATCCCACGTTGCGTTTGGGGTCCATCAGACACTGCTCTGTTGTGATCAGTGTGCCATGGCCGTCCACATGGATTGAGCCGCCTTCCAGGATAAAGGGGGCGGTGTACCGCCGCATGGACAATTGGCGAAGAATGTCAATACCCATGGCCTCGTCGCAGGGGCCTGTGATTGGGTAGTGGCCCCATCCGGTAAAGACCCAGTCGATTCCGGCCACGTTGCCTTTTTCATCCCTCACAAAGGTTGGCGCACTGTCCCTGGCCCAGGAATCAAAGCAGGTGGCATCAACCAGGGTGACGGCGGCGCCCAAAAGGTTTTCGGCCTCAGTGCGTTGTTCCGGATTGACCAGCATATATACCGGTTCAAAATCGCCAATGGCCCGGGCCACGTTTGCATAGGTTTGTTTGGCTTCTTGCAGCACCCCTTTGAAACACTGTTCAGAGCAGGGCCATACCATCCAGCAGGCATCATGGTGCTCCCATTCAGCCGGCATGGTCAGCCCGTCGCTTTGGGGGGTGCGCACAGGAATTGAGAAAAAACCGTTTGCCGGGGGACCAGCCAATGGATGGTCCCCCTGAATCTGTATTGATTTTGTCATGTATCTTCTTGTGTTTTTAACGTTTTTTAAACTGTGGTATTGACCATTACATGCTTGGTTACCAGATAATCGCCAACCGCCTCTGCGGACAGATCCTTGCCGAATCCGGATTGTTTGAAACCGCCGTGGGGCGCTTCGGAAACCAGGGGAAGATGGTCGTTCACCCACACGCATCCAAACTCCAGTGCCTTTGCCACACGCATGGAGCGTGCCACATCATGGGTAAATACCGAAGATGCCAGGCCAAATACCGTATCATTGGCCATGGCCAGAGCGTCTGATTCCTCTTTGAAGGTTTGGATGGTGACGACAGGGCCGAATACCTCTTTTTGCACGATTTCAGAATTCTGTGCAACATTATTAATGACCGTGGGGGCATAAAAATATCCCGGACCGTCAAGAATTTTGCCGCCACACAGGATTCCGGCACCCGAAGCCTTGGCCCGCTGTACAAAGCCGTCCACAGATTCCATGTGGGATTTGGAAATCATGGAACCCATCATGGTTTCGCTGTCAAAAGGATTGCCCACCTTGACGGCTTTCATGGCAGCCACAAGGGCCTCTGTCACCTGATCCACGATGGATTCATGGCAGATGATCCGTGTGGCTGCGGTGCAGTCCTGTCCGGAGTTGCAAAAAGTCCCCAACGACACCTTTTCTGCCACAAGTTCGGGTGTGGCATCTTCAAACACCACCACCGGGGCTTTGCCGCCCAGTTCCAGGTGAACCCGCTTGATGGATTCTGCGGAGCTTTGCATGATGGCGGCGCCCGTGCTGGTAGCTCCGGTCACTGAAATCATTCGAATATCCTTGTGATTGACAATGGCAGGGCCCACCTCTCCGGTGAGCACATTGACAACCCCGTCGGGAATCCCGGCCTTCTGGCACAGCTCTCCCAACATCAGCGAGGTGCGCGGGGTCAAAGACGCAGGTTTTAAAACTGTGGTGCATCCGGCTGCCAGGGCAGCACCGATTTTCCAGATTGCCATAAGCAGCGGATAGTTCCAGGGGGCGATCTGGCCTACCACCCCAACGGGTTCCCGGCGGTAAATGGTGGTGTACCCTTGGGTATATTCTCCAGCGTGATGACCGCTGGTGTCCCGGGCACTGCCGGCAAAAAAGCGCATATTGTCTATGCAGAAGGGCAGATCCCCGCCAAGGCTTAAAAATTCATAGGGTTTGCCGGTATCTTCACTTTCGATTTTGGCAAGTTCTTCAATGTTTGCCTCCATCAGATCTGCCAGTTGCCACATGCACTTGCTGCGGTCCCTGGGCGGCATAGAACTCCATTCCGGAAAGGCTGCCTTAGCTGCGGCCACGGCGTTGTCCACATCGGCAGCGCCTGCTTTTGCCACCTGGGCAATGACTTCTCCTGTTGCCGGATTTTCCACATCCATAACACCTGCGGTTCCGTCACACCATTTTCCATTAATCCATAGTTTCATTTAGTTCTCCTTTTTTATGGCTTGTTATGCTTTAATTTCTTTGAAAACCTCTTCCAGGGTATCCAGAGCTCTGTCCAGGGTTTCCATGGGAATGTTTAACGCCGGTTCAAACCGGATGCATTTGGCGTTAGTCAAGGTGCCGGCTGTGATCACGCCTCGTGCAAACAGCCCGGCCGCCAGCTGGTATCCGATTTCATCGGAAATAAATTCCATGCCGATGAGCAATCCTTTGCCGGTAATTTTCTCCAGAATGCCCGGGTACTTTTCTTTGAGTTCGCTTAAGCGGCCTTTAACATATTCACCTTTTTGGGCGGCCTGTCCGGGTAGATCCTCTGCCTGAAGTACGGTGATGGCGGCAAGGGCTGCTGCACAGGCAATGGGGTTGCCGCCGGTGGTGGTGGTGTGCATAAAGGGGTTCGGTTCCATGACCTCCCAGATTTTGGGTGTCGAAAAGAAACCGGACATGGGCACCACACCGCCGCCCAGGGCTTTGCCAAAGCACATAATGTCAGGCGTTACGCCCCAGTGGTCCACGCCGAAAATTTTGCCCGTTCGACCAAATCCAGTCTGAACTTCATCGGCGATGAGCAGTACACCATAGTTGTCACACAGCTCGCGCAGGCGGGGCCAGAAATCATCGGGGGGTACAATGGCACCGGCTTCGCCCTGGATGGGTTCGGCCACGATACCGGCAATGTCATTGCCCACGGCAGCATTGGCTTTAAGTATACGTTCCACAGCATCGGCGTCCCCGAACGGGGCATGCTGCACCCCTTCAAGTAGAGGCAACAGGGGCTGGCGATAGACGTCTTTGCCCATCAGGGACAAGGAACCCAGGGTTTTTCCATGAAACCCTTTGAGCATGGCAATAAACCCTTTTTTACCAGTGTAAAATTTGGCAAGTTTCATGGCGCCTTCCACCGCTTCGGTGCCGGAATTGGCAAAAAAACCATACTGGATATCCCCGGGCGTGATCATCCCGATCACCTGGGCGAGTTTTGCCCGCAGGGGATCAAGCATTTCTTGGCTGTACTGGGGGCTTCTGTCCAGCTGGGCTTTAACAGCGGCCACAATTTTTGGGTGCCGGATGCCGTAAGTGTACAGCCCGAAACCGCCAAGCAGATCAATGTATTCACGACCAAGGATATCTTTCAAAATGGAACCTTGGCCGGTCCACTCCGTAACGGCAAAGCTGTTTTCTTCGGTGACTGATTTGCGGTATTCGAGAAACCCTTTATTAACGTGGTTGCGAAAATTTTCCACGGTCTCTTTGGCCACCATCTCTCGCTCTTCCCGGGTGATGTCGGCATCGTTTTTCTCAATCAGGTCAACGTACTTATTGGCTTCTTTAAATGCTTGGGTGATATCCCTGCTCATTTTTTTCTTCCTTTTCTTTCTACGTAAGTAAAAAGATTTTTTAGTTTATACTGAATGGTCAGTAAATAATTTTATAAAGCTATTTGTGTGTATTCTTTTTTTAACCACGAAGAACGCGAAGTTCATGAAGATTTAGGATTTGAAACTTCGTGTCCTTCGTGATCTTCGTGGTGTATTAAAGGAAAAAGGATATTGGGGCGCATTCCCATTTTCACGGTTATGCAGCTAACAATGAGATATGTGAATTGGCCATTTGTTTCAGACAGTTCCATCGTCCCGATTTATAGTATGAGCGCAGCATGAGCATTTTCTCCGCATTTTCTTTATACCAAAAAATGCAGGGACCCTTGAGTCTCAAATTGACAACTCTTCGAATCGAACTTTCAATCGCACCACTGCCAATCGGCAAATTCAATGCCTTTACCGTTGGGAAAGCAAGACGGTGCCTATTACGTACAAAATAATCCCGTTCTGTCTTTATGGCTTTGCTGTTCCGGCCTCGACAAAGAGCCTGTACTTCTTGTACGACCGTTGCCGATTCACCTTTTAGCAAAAACCGTCGCTGTTTTGAGACCCAGGCTTTACGTTTTTTGGCTGACCAGTTTTTTCGTAATCCTGCAACCTTTCCCAGATGCTCTACTGCATGATAAAAATCAAGGAGTTCATGCACACTCTCCGGATTCAACCCCAGTGCCTTGATCAGACCAGGGACTCGATTCCATATCCAATGAGCCCCGTCCGCAACAAACAACACCTTGTCTGCTTTTTGGATGCAAAGAGACTTCAAATAGCCCTTCAGCAGCAGAAACAAGCCATCAGGCCCATTAAAACCGCCATCAATAAATGGGGCAAAGCTTTTTTCCTGTTTCCCATGGGCATCGACGACATAAATAATCAACAGCTTGGGTTCTCTCCAGGCCCCATGATATCTGGTTCTTCCTTTGGCTGTCCGGGGACCTCGCTTTTTTTCCCGCAATCGAGTCCGGCCACCATCGGTGCTTATGACAACCCGACGACCTTGAAGGTTGTCCTCTTCATTTAAGGGGAGCAGACCCATTTGCTGTACCACCCGTGCTCGTTCTGCGTAGCGGTAGGCCAGTTTCCGGATCACCTTAACATCCAGGATAGTGCCATGATCACAAAGGACCTGACGTACTTCCTCAAATGAGCTCAGTAACGCGGACCAGGCGCTGACCATCGCCGCCAAGATTGGTGTACATCGATCATGAATCCCGAGCAAAGCCAAAGCAGCATACAAGCCCTTATATCTTTTGCCATTTCGACGGTCACAGGCTCTTCGATAGTATCGAACATGGATTGGGATCGTGCAACCTGAGCTGGTTTGAATTTGAACTGTCTCAAACCCTTCACTTTTCATTCGGCCAGGCCAGCTACGCACCAACTCTCTTTCTTGTTCGTTATGCTCCGGAGAGTTTATACTGGTTTGGACTTTTTTTTTTAGCATCAACGCGGCTAAACGATTGGTATAGCTTAAAATTTCTTGTTCAACCTGAATGAGTTCTTCCGGACTGCGAATTAGCCGTTTCTCTTTGTCCAGCTGTTTCAATAATTCATATATTTCTTCTACCGTTTCGCAGGATTCAGCCTTTTTGAGTTTCATACTATTTTCTTCCTCATCAGTTGATAATCGAGGGGAAGCATAACTTCTTTTTGCTAAAGAGGATAGTCCGTTTTAAAAACCGGGAAAATGGGAATGCGCCCGGATATTGGCGAGCTCAACGCCCTTCTAATCGATTGTCCTTTTCGCCGCCCTCACGGCAGTGCAAGCTGGTGATGCCGTTTTTTAATGCTTTGCGGGCTGCAAGCATAATAACCTTTGAGAATGGACTCTTTGGAGATCATACGATCAATCTGGGGCATCACAAAGGCAAGGGAGGCCGGGTCCCGGACCAACCCGGTCATCCGTCCGTTTTCCGTATCCACCCCGTTCATTTCTCCTGTCACACCAAGGGCTTTTATAGCCATACTGTTCAGAGACAAAAAGTGAAGGGATGTGTGGACAACAGCCAGCGGCGTATCCGGACAGACCGCGTCTATTTCGGTCGTATTCGGCATTCGTTATGTTCGCCTAATGCCTCTATGGTATCACCGTCCACCACCATGGTAGAAAATTGGGGTCGGGCGTCATCCAGGCTGATACCCTGTATATTGGTAAAAAGTGTTTTCATTTAGCACTCAAATAAATCGCTGGGTTTGGATGAGGAGGTGCCCATATGCGAGGCGCAAGGACAGTTGCAACCGAAATATCGATTGGCAATCAGGATTGCAACTGTCCGCAGCAACGAAGCAGATGGGTGCTTCCCCGTCCAAACGCTATCTGGTTTTGATCATTGTCCATAGTTCGTCGTAGTACCGGTTGTTTTTCCCAAGGTCATTAATGAATTCAAGCGTCTTCATAGTCGCTTCACTCGGGTAAATAGCCGGATTGGTCAAGTCTGCCGGTGTGATAAATTCCTTGGCAGCCTTGTTCGGCGTAGCATACTGGGTCCAGTTGGACAGTGTGGCACCGTTTTTGGCATCCAGCACCCAGTTGATGAATGTATGGGCATAGTCCACATGGGGTGCTCCGGCAGGAATAGCCATGTTGTCCGCCCAGATTACGCCGCCTTCCTTAGGATTGGCAAAGGCAAATTTTACCGGGTCATCAGCCACGGCGCGCAGGGCGTCGCCATTGTAAACCAAAGCGGCAATGGCTGTACCCGCGACCACCTTGGAACGGCCCCCTGTTCCCACATCAAACCCTGCAAAATATTTGCTGGATTTGGTTTCGATCATCATTTTGGCAAGGGCTTTAAGCTCGTCTTTATCCAGCGTGTTAACGCTTTTACCCATATATTTCAATGCAATGCCCAGCATCTCCCGGATGGAGTCGATCATGACCACAGGGCCTTTGCGCTCCGCCGGATCAAAAAACAGGGAAGTGGAGGCTACATAATCTTGTCCAAGCACCTCTTTGTTGTAAAGCATGCCCACGGTGCCCCACTGATAGGGTGCGGTATATACATTGCCCGGATCATAGGCCGCTTTTTTAAAAGAATCTTCCAGGTTGGCCAGGTTGGGCAACTTGGAATGGTCCAGTTTCTGAAGCAGGTTCAGTTTGATCATGGTGTTAATGATGTAGTCGGAGGGAACAACCACGTCATACTGGTTCACGCCGCCGGCCTGGAGTTTGGCCACAAGCTCTTCGGTGGACTCGTAAAGTTCCACCCGGCCTTTGATGCCGGTATCTTTGGTAAAGGTGTCCATATAGTCTTCCGGCATATATTCACTCCAGATCAGCACACGAAGTTCGTCGGCAGCAAAAGAGGCTGCCGGAAACTGGAGGAACACGGCACACACCAGCAACAGGATTAAAGTTATTTTTTTCATGATTATCTCCTTTTGTTTAATTATTTTTTATTGGAAATTCGTTCTGACAGAATCACCAACGTGATGGTTACAAAAATCCCCACAGTTGACAGGGCATGGATTTTGGGCGTGATACCCCGGTGTACTTCTCCATATATATAAAGGGGCAGAGTGACCGAAGTGGGCCCGGCCGTAAAAAAGCTGATGATAAAGTCGTCAAGGGACAGGGTCAGTGCCAGCATGGCCCCGGACACGATGCCAGGCAACATCATCGGCAACAGCACATGGCGGAAGGTATACCAGTTGGAGGCATACAGATCTCTTGATGCTTCTTCAATCTCATTGTTGAAAGCTGCAAGCCGGCTTCGGACCACCAGAGCCACAAACGCCACCTGGAAGGTGACATGCCCGATGATCATGGTCACAAGTCCCGGTTCAAATATGGAAGAGATGGACCGCAGGCAGGTAAACGCAATGACCAGGGCGCCGGCAAAGACAATCTCCGGGGTGATGACCGGAAGGTACAGATTAACGTCAAAAAAAGTCATCACCTTTTTTGACCAGGGATAGCGTGACAGGCCCATGGCCAGAGCCGTGCCTAAGATTGTGGCAATGATAGTGGAAACCGTTGCTAAAATGGCAGTGTTGACGCATGCCTCCATGACCAGGTCGTCATGGAGCAGTTTTACATACCAGTCCAGACTGAACCCGCCCCAGTGAATGCCGAAACGCGACTTGTTAAACGAGTAAACCATGACGGCCAGCAGCGGCGTGTAAAGAAAAACATAGGTTGCCACGGCAAAAATTTTATAACGCAAACCCAGCTTAAACATTATACAATCTCCATTTTTTCGCCTTTGCGGTTCAAAATGACCAGGGCTATAAGGGTTAAGGACATGAGTGCCAGGCTGACAGCCGCTCCAAAGGGCCAGTCACGGCTTTTGCCGAACTGCTGCTGGATCAGGTTGCCCACCAGCATATATTTGGCACCGCCCAAAAGATCCGGGATCAAAAACATGCCCATGGCTGGCACAAAGGTTAGAATGGCTCCCACGGACAGTCCCGGTAGGGTCTGGGGTAAAATGGCCTGGCGGAATACCCGCCACTTGCCGCAGTAAAGGTCATTTGCCGCTTCAACCAGGCTCCAGTCCAGCTTTTCCACGCTGGAATACAAGGGCAGGGCCACAAAGGGCAGAAATGCGCTGATCATGCCGATATAGACTGCAAATGAGCTGGGGTACAAAGGGCTTCCCGGCGGCACAATATGCAACAGGGCCGCGATCTTGGCAATGGGAAGGCTTGGTGCCAGAACTATCTGCCAGGCATAGGTCCGGATTACCAAGTTGGTCCAGAAGGGGATGATCAGGGCAATAAGCCACAGGTAACGGGTCGCCTTGTCCCGGGTTGAAATAAAAAATGCTAACGGGTAAGACAGAATGATGCAGATTAATGTGGTGAAAAATCCGGCAACAAGAGAGCGCATTAGAATTTTTAGATAATCCGGGCTCCAGCCGAATAGGCTGTATCCAGCCAGTCGTTTGTAGTTTTCTATGGTAAAGACCCATTCAATCTCACCGTAGGCACCCCGGGTGGTAAAGCTGATCACAATCAATGACAACGCGGGGATGGACAAAAAGAGCATGATCCACAGCATGCCCGGAGAAATGCGCAAAAGCCCCCTGGTTCGGATATTCCTGGGTGTTGACAGTTCTCCGTAGAGGATTTCTGGTTTATCTATAATTTTCACAGGATCATAACTCCTTGAATTTTTAAAAATTAATCGTCAATGGTTACCAGCGCTTCTTGCAGCAGCTCCACCCAGATTTCATCCCCGATTTCGATTTTGCGGTGGGGGGCGGTTCTCATGCGCAGGTTCCCGGTCTCCAGGGTGAGGTTCTGATAGGTGCCCCGGTAGTATTTCTCAATAACCCGGGAGCGAATGCCGTTTTGGGCCGGTTTCTCCGTACGCAGCCGGATACCTTCGGGCCGGATGACCAAAGAACCCTTTTCCCATTCAGGCATGGTGTTAGGCACAAAATCTCCAAACGCAGCCTGCAGAACACTATCTTTGCGTTCAACATCAAAGATATTTGCCGAACCAATGAATTCGGCAACAAACCGGCAACAGGGATGGTTATAAATTTCGGAAGGCGAACCGCACTGCAGTATATGTCCGTCTTTCATAACGGCAATACGGTCGGACACCGTCAACGCTTCTTCCTGGTCATGGGTGACCAGAATGAAATTTTTCTTAAGCCGCAGTTGCAGGCGGCGGAGCTGTTCCTGGAGTTGGACCCGTAACTTGGCGTCCAGGGCGGACATGGGCTCATCCAGCAGCAGAATTTCCGGCTCGCAGACCAGGGCCCGGGCCATGGAGACCCGCTGGCGCTGTCCGCCGGAGAGCTGATCCGGGTAACGGTCTGCAAAGTTTTCAAGCTCCAGCATTTCCAGCATTTTGGTCACTTTGGGGGCAATTTGTGTTTCAGGCACTTTTTGTGAGCGCAGGCCAAAGGCAATGTTGTCGTAGTTCTTCAGGTGAGGAAAGAGTGCATAGCTTTGAAATACGGTATTGACCGGGCGTTTGTTGGCCGGAATATCAAGAATGGGGTTTCCGTTTAAAAACAGATTGCCGTCAGTGGCGGTTTCAAGACCTGCAATAATCCTTAAAAGTGTTGTTTTGCCGCAGCCGGACGGACCTAAAAGGGTAAACAGTTCGCCTTGGTTGATGCGCAGATCTACATTGTTAAGGGCTTTAACCTCCCCGTAATTTTTGTGTAAAGCAATCGCTTCCAGACAATATTCCATGTTGTCACCTGAGTCTTTTTGTTTTTACTGAATGGTCAGTGAATAAATTGAAACTATTTATCCCTGATTCCAAGTTATTATTGTGGTTGTTATTAAAATGTGCCGTTTTTTAATATCTCTATGGTTGCCGTTTTGGCTGTATCTGCAAAATCTTCAAAGGGTTTTCCGTCATTTAAGAAATGGGCATGAAACTCCAGGCCCTCCATCAGGGTAAGGACATAGTCTGCGGCCTTACGTTCTTCCGTCACCCTAATGACGCCTTCTTTGTTAAAAACGATGAACGCGTCATGAAGATAATCTCGAAACCATTGGAACATGTCTTTGAGGGCCTTGCGGATACCTTCATCCCTGAAGCTTTTATAATAAAATCCAAAATGAACACCGGGATCCACGGTCCGGTTCCATTTGAAGCTGAATATTAGATCCATCAGCGCATCAAACCGGTGGGTACTGTCGGCTATCGTATCAAAGTTGAGCATATGTTCCGCCTTGTACTTGGAGATCAGAAGATCTATGAGTTCGCGCTGCAGATTGTTTTTGTTCTTGAAGTAGTGAAGGATCAAAGTGGGATGAATAGTCAGGTGCTCGGCAATCTTTCCGATGGAACTGCCTTCAAACCCTTTTTCAATTAAAACCTGATAATACCCTTCAAGAATTTCCGGTTTCCGTGTTTCTGCATTTCGATTTTTTCTGGTCGCCATGAACTGTCAGCCTTAGTTGTGTTTGTTTGCGTTAATTTTAAAATATCATTTTTAAAAAATACAATTTATGTGTTTTTTTGTATTCTTTACCGTTACAAAATTGTATTGTCAATAAAATTTACTGAATGGTTGGTGAAAATTTAGTCGATTTTTGACAAGTTGACTTCTTTTTTAGGATATTATATTAGAAGTTTCTTAAATAGTTTGCTATTTCTAACAGTCGTTGCGGGTGCCTTTGGAAACGGCGTTGTTGCCCTCTTAAGGGTCAGTATATAGAAAAAGAAAGGAGCAGAAAAAACGCTTTTGGGACCAACCTTTTACTGTGAATGCGGGAGACAGCGCTTTTTTTTCTTTTCCAAAGTGTGTTGATGTTTTTGAAAAAGTCGATACGAAACATATGCTTAGGGTCTATTTTAGATTAAACGCTGAACATTTATTTAAGTTAATACATGGAGATGAAGACCGTTTTTATTGGGCCTTAAAAAAACTGGATAAAAAGACTCCTTACCGAATTGGCCAGGGTATAACGCCGGTGATGAGGGCGATTTTACATCAAATGCTGCATTGCCCCTATCATGGTTTGACCCGGCAGTTTTTTTTGGAAGGCAAGGTTATGGAGCTTTTTTCCCATAAGATAGAACAGCTTGATCCCGGGGCCGCCTCCCACGGCGCAACCATCAAATCCTCAGATACGGAACGCGTTCACCAAGCCGCCCAATTGCTTGTCCATGATCTGGAAAACCCACCGAATATCATGACGTTGGCTAATTCTGTCGGATTAAACCGGGATAAGCTTCATCGCTGTTTTAGACAGGTTTTTGGGCTTTCTCCCTTTGAATATCTGCGTAACCAGCGCTTGCAAACGGCCATGTTGCTGTTGCAAGACGAAGAGATTAATGTCACCCAGGCCGCAATTATGGTCGGTTACGCTAATATGAGCCATTTCACCAAATCCTTTAAATCAATGTTCGGAAAGTGATTTTTATCACACGGAATTTGGTGTTATTAAAGGGGATTATGAGCACTCATCATCCTGGAAAAATTATTCTCCCAAGATAACTCTTGCTTATAGAGCAGACGAGTCAGTCATGACGTATATCAGTGTTGCAAAAGGATATAAGGCCGGCGGGTATGGCAGTATTTCTCTGGACACGCCTGAAGCAGCCATATACGACCCGGAAAATATCTGGTCATATGAGAGCGGCATTAAAACAAACTGGCTGAATAATAAAATTATTGCCAATATGAGCGTGTTTTATACAACTGTAGAAGATATCCAGATACAGTATACAGATCCTGATAGCTGGGATATGAGTATCAGGAATGCAGCCGAAGCAACAACTTGGGGGATTGAACTGGAGTCAACCCTCCGCCCGTTTACAGGTCTTCAGATCATCGGGTCCTTTGGTCTGCTTGAATCGGAATTTAAAGAACATAAAATAACCGAATATGAAGGCAACGCCATTCCATTTACACCAAAATTTAATGCAGGGCTTGTTGTGCAGTATAGTTTTTCGCAGGGAATGTATATTAGAGGTGAAAGTGTTTGGCATGGCAAAAGCTATTTTACTGAGGATAATAAATACAGCCAGGATGACTATATGGTTGCAAATGCAAAAATTGGCTATGACATGGAGCATTTCAACGTTAATGTTTATGTAAACAACATTTTTGACAAGACATACTTTACCATCTTAAATAAAAGGGGGAATGTCGAGAAAGGTGTGACCGGCGCACCCCTTACCTGTGGAGTTCAGGCAACAATAAGATTTTAAGGATGTTCGCTTAAGACGATTGGAATAAAAAAATTTCGGTGGTCCATAATGTGTAGTGATGAGAGATGGTTTCCAAAAGTACTGAATTAGGTGAGGGTGCCCCTTGATAATTAGCCGTCGCAATGGTAATTGTACCTAACTTAACGAAAGAGGATAAAAAATGAGAGCAAAGCACCTGATCCTTACCTGTTTTTTCTTTTTTTCTATGATGACTTGCGTCTATGCAAAGACTATGTATGTATCCGGGGTAACCCGGATCACCATGCGCACGGGGCCGGGGGTCGGCCATAAAATTGTGGCCATGATCACCTCTGGGGTCAAACTGCAGATTTTGGAGTTCCGTAAGGACTGGTCCATGGTGAGAAATGACACCGGGAAAACCGGGTGGGTATTGACCCGTTTTCTTACTGATGACGTGCCAAAAGCCCTTTTGCTTGAAAGGTATAAAAAGGAAAACGAACGTCTGGCATCAAAGCTTTCCGCCGCAGAAGAAACGGCAAAAACCTTGAACGTCCAGAACAAAGAACTGACGGAAATTGCCAGGAAATATAAACAACTCAAAGATGCTTCCGCAAGCTACTTGAAACTTGAGACCGAACATAAAGCTCTTTTGGAACAGTCCGGGGAACAGGAACAACTTATTCAAAATCTTAAACAAAGAATTAGAAGCGAGGTTAAGCTTGGTCTGCTTTCCGGGGCTGGTGTTTTCATTGTGGGATTGATTTTCGGAATGAGTACCCGAAGGAAGAAAAGAAGCTCCTTGTTATCCTGATTTGTCCGTACTAACGGCCCTGGGCCGATCTGGTCAATCAACACCCAGACTAAACCCACAACAAAATGTGGAAGTAGCTTAACAACTCATTGAGACTTTCATATGAATTTTTAACACGCCATTTAACATAATAAAGAAGTATTGAGAAATGATTGAAACCGATTTTTTGGTCATCGGCAGCGGTGTTGCCGGCTTGAGCTATGCCTTGAAAGTTGCACAGTTTGGCAAAGTGGCCATTATCACCAAGAAAAAAATTTACAAGACCAATACGGCACTTGCCCAAGGTGGTGTTGCTGCCGTATTCAGCAAAACAGATTCCTTTAAAGAGCATGTGGCAGATACACTGGCTGCAGGAGACGGGCTTTGTGCTGAAGATGTGGTCAATATGGTAGTAACAAACGGACCGGAAAGGATTCGGGAGCTGGTCGATTTAGGGGCCCACTTCAATCTGGACGGTGAAGGTAAGTATGATTTTTCCCTTGGCCGGGAAGGTGGACATTCCCAGAACAGGATCATCCATGCCCGGGATCTCACCGGAAAGGAAATTGAAGATGTCCTGGTCTCAAATGTTGAACAGCATGAAAATATAACCATTCTGGAAAACCGTACTGCCGTTAATCTGATTACCTATTCCACAAGTGTTCGCAGCGGTCTGGTTAGAACCCAGCATGAAAACATCTGCTGTGGGGCTTATGTCCTGGACAATGAGACCGGAGAGGTGGAGACCGTTGCCGCTAAAGTAACCCTGCTTGCCACTGGTGGCGGTTCCAAGGTTTATTTGTATACTTCAAACCCCGATACGGCCACAGGCGACGGCATTGCCATGGCGTACCGGGCAGGGGCCACTGTTGCTAATATGGAGTTTGTCCAGTTCCATCCCACCTGCCTGTTCCATCCCGAAGCCAAGAATTTTCTGATCTCCGAGGCGGTTAGAGGGGAGGGCGCTTATCTCATTGATGAAAAAGGCGAACGGTTCATGGGAAAATACTCACCGGACCTGGAACTGGCCTGCCGGGATGTTGTGGCCCGGGCCATTGATAATGAATTGAAAAAGACCGGTGCGGATTCCGTGTTTCTGGATATCACCCACAAGGATTCTGATTTTGTCCGGAACCGGTTTCCCAATATTCATGCCAAATGTCTGGAATATGGCATTGATATCACCAAACAGCCCATCCCGGTGGTGCCGGCAGCCCATTATATGTGCGGGGGCGTAGCCACGGATCTTAACGGGCGCACCGACATCCAGTGTCTTTATGCCGTGGGAGAAACCGCCTGCACCGGTTTGCACGGGGCCAACCGTCTGGCCTCCAATTCGCTTCTCGAAGCGTTGGTCTATGCCCATAATGCCTCCCAGGCTTCATTAATAGAATTTGAACAAGCCGCCAAGAAATCCACTGTTGAACTGGCCCCCTGGGATGAGACCAATACCCTGGACGCAGATGAAGCCATCATGGTGACCCAAAACTGGGATGAGATCCGGCGTTTGATGTGGAATTATGTAGGCATTGTCCGTTCGGACAAACGACTTCACCGTGCCCAGCGCCGCATTGAAATGATTCTCCACGAGATTGAAGAGTATTACTGGGACTTTAAAATCACGGCAGATCTCATTGAACTTCGTAACCTTGCCAATGTGGCGGAACTGATCATTAAGTCAGCATTAATGCGCAAGGAAAGTCGAGGGCTGCATTACAATTTATGGTATCCGGAAAAAGATGATGCCAACTGCCTCTTGTCGACTTTGGTCCAGAAAAAATTTTAAAAAAATGTTTGTCTGGAAGTAAAAATATTTTTCAGGTTATAAATAGTATCGCTTCTATTTAGGATGCGTGGAGAATAGTTAAGCTCATTGAGTTATCGGGATCGAATTTTTAATATTTCCGATCCTGATAACTCAGTTTTTAAGGCAGCACTTTCGCTTAATTTTAGGAATGATGTTTTTATAAAAGCATTAATATCAAATATCTTTTTTAAAATCTATAAGATAGTTGTACGCCGACCTCTCGCGGTGGAGAATAATCATAATATGTACCGGAATACCATCCATTGATGTCATATGTTTCATCAAATAAATTTTTTGTATAAAGATATATATCATAATTTTCTTGTTCATATCCTAATTTGACATTTACTATTTCGTAAGCATCTCTTGTATACTCATTGGCACTGTCAAGATACATTTTACCAAATCCACTTATATCTGCGCTGGCATAATATCCGTTGCCTGATCGATATGTTGCTCCTAAATTAAAATCATATTTGGGAGCACTGCCGGTTCTATTCCCACTATAATCGGTATACCCGTCATGATATTTATCAAATTTTATATCATTGTATGAAGCACCGGCAAAAAGTATCAAATGTCAATTACTTTGTCCGGTTCGCGTCAATTATCTTGTCCGGTTTTTTTATATCAATAAATGCTTTTTGAGTGCATAAATCCTGTTCCGTTTTTGTTCCGATCTTTACGCAGACTGACTCAATACTTCATTGTAATTGACGTCTGTTAAACCACATTAAATGGATTTTAGGATCGGTAATTGTCGTCTCATACACTGTATTTTTACCCTTACCCCCAAAAATTTGTAACTTCGTTCCAGGATAAATCAAGGAAAAAATCGGTTCCTCCCAGAGGGTCCCTCCCATTTTTCCCTTGACTTATCCTTCCACTTCGCGAAGATTTTTTTGAGGGTAAGGGAAAATTTGATTATTGAAGGACGGATTTCTAAAATATGCGTTAAACTGGCCTGTCTTCTCTTTTTTCAGGCTGGTACTTAAAGCCTGCGTCAATCAATATATATTCCAAAACGATCCCAACCTCGCCTCTTTTTTTGAGCTCGTCAAGCATCCACCGCTGAATGCGGGCATTCACATGAACACGCTTTAGATGTGCCGGCAATTTAGGCTTTGGTTTTCCCCTATAACCACCTCGCATGATTCTCTCCTATTTCCAAACACCAGGCTGACATCCCTGCTATTTCCTTGTTTATAGATAAACGTACTACGCTTTTCAAAAATTATGGTTGATTCTCACGATATATTGGTAACAGTTCTTGAGCCCTCTGACGATTGTGACCAATGTCATCCCGGGATATATCATAAAGCCAAATTGGATAGTCGTAATTGCACTGTTCAATCAGCAATCCTTCTTCAAAATCAGTGATTCTCATAACAGAATCACTATCCACGCAGTCATCAAACCAAGTGCTGTTTTCTTCTGTGATTTCAATATCAATGGTTTCCAGCCTCTGCTTGGCGGTGTTGTAAATATCTATTTTCATGGAATCATCTTTCTGTGGTTTTGTTATTATCTTCTTGGGTAGGTTCCGGCTTAAGGGGAATTCTTATATTCCTGGAAATTGCCTGACGTTTGCGGTAGCTGTCTGCCTGTATTTCGATAATGATCGAATGGTGAACCACTCTATCGATAGCTGCTACAGTCATTGACGGATCAGAAAAGATTTTGTCCCATTCCCCAAATGGCTGATTGGATGTGATAATCATACTTCCCGTCTCATACCTATGGGCGATCAGTTCGAAAAGCACATGAGTTTCCGTATCGCTTTTTTTGACATAGCCCAGGTCATCAAGGACAATGACCGCGTATTTATCGAGTTTGGATAAAAATGATTCAAGCTGCAAATCAGCACGGGCCTGCTGCATTTTTTGAACAAGTGCGGTTGTCGTGAAATGACGTACCCGAATTGACTGTTCTATTAATGCGTGAGATATGGCAGCCGCCAGGTGGGTTTTTCCAACGCCGCTAGGGCCAAAAAATAAAAGGTTCTCTGCACGGTTTACCCAATCGCTGTTTTGGGCCAGGGCCTCTATTTTTTCCTGACGTATTGCCGGAGTGTGGTTAAAATTAAATGTTTCAAGGCTTTTACCCACCGGAAGACGGGATTCTTTTGTAAAACGGGCAATACGCCGGCTGTAGCGCTCATTGATCTCTTGCTCACATAGAGTCGCCAAATACTGCGCCGGGTTCCAATGTTCCTCCTGAGCACGGGAGAGCGTGGGTTCCCATAGCCGGGCTATGGTTGAAAGACGCAGTTGTTTGAGCAATACGGGAAGAGTTTCAGTACTTGCCATCAAAACACCTCCGTAAATGAATGCGAAGAAAGCAGGATATTGTAATCTTCTCCTGAGACAGCCACCATATTTATTTCCGGTATTTCCTTTTCTTTTTTGTTAAATTTTTTTTGAAGTTCATGAAGCGCCGGAATATGGTTATCCATCATTTTTTCAAGAATATAATCACCCAATTCCGTCTCCTGGTCGGTCCGGTTCGCCAGAGACAATATACCCACGATGCTTTTACAGGCGGTACGGGGATCAAGGGTTTGGTCAAGCTGATCCCATATAAGCCGGTAAGTGTCACTGGGCAGCAGGTCATCCCTTAGCTGTGAATAGCGAAACGCTTGGGGTTTTCGCTCCAGGCTGCCTATGACGTGCCGGTAATCCACACTGCGAGTACGCCGATTATTATCTGGTGAATATTTTCGGGGTAACGTGATGACGTAGGTTGTTCCAAGGTAGGCTTCAATCTTGTCATGGTAAATATGAAGGCGCAGCTTTTCTCCTATCAAGCGGGATGGGACCGTATAAATGACGCGTTTTACCAGAATTGTGCTGGTCGTGCTGACTCCGACCACTTTTTCAGTATAATCAACGGTCCTCTGAAGAGGAAGTTCTTTCAAGTACTTACGTTCCTGTGCAATCTTATCTGCATTGCGGGCATTGATATCCCTTACAATGATATCCAGCCACTGCTGATAGGCCGATACAGATTCAAAATCAACAGAATTCCGGAGCAATAAGGCTTGGTGAATTCTATTCTTTAAGTGGCCGTGTGGTGACTCAACTCCGCCGTTTTCATGCCCCTTCCCCCTATTATTTCGGGTCGGGACCAAGCCATAATGGTTGAATAGCTCCTCATAACGCTTGGTGACATCTTCCTTCGCATCTTTGGTCAAATTCTTGAAAGCAGCAGACAGGCTGTCTGTACGATGCTCTGTTGGGACCCCTCCCAGCCGCCAAAAAGCGTCCTGTAATCCCTCACTGAGTGCGGTAAATGATTCTCCTCCGAGGACCACTTTGACATGGCACCAACCGCTGTAAATTAAGCGAAAATGATAAAGTAGGTGATTCAAAGGCTCTCCGTTGATCGTGATTGTTACTTTTTTTAGCTTTGTAAAATCTGATAACCCCATACGCCCAGGAATTTTTTCCTGCAAAAACATTACTTCTTTGCCTGATCCGTTAAGCGCTTTCCATTTTTTAACCTTACGTTGGAATGTACGCAGTTTGGACCGCTGGAATTTTTCAGGATATTTACCTGCAAAATGCTCAAATAACGTTAACGGCTGAAGTTCGGCGTTTTGTTCCAGCATCGGAACGACCTCATTTTCCCAAACCCCTTTAAAGTGGTCCTTGCGTGTACGCCAATGACGCATGGGTTTGTCTCCTTGAGAAATATTGCCATTTTCGATTCTACGTCCTGAACGTTCTGATATTCCAGCCTTTGCGGCTGCTGTGACCTGAATAGTTCCTTTGCTTCTTGCTGACATGTATATCCTTATCTGTTGTTCGGTTATTGGTTTCCCCGACACGGGATTGCACCTCCATTTAAGTGAACTTTAGTGTCGGGGGTTTTATCACGACAAACCGGTCAAGGTAATTGTCGTCAACCGGACAAGATAATTGTCGCAGAATAAAAAAGAGTAATGTTGTCACTTGCTCGTAAGTTTATTGATACTTCTATGCCTTTTGAAGTAGCTTTTGCTGCATTGGATTTGATTACGGTAGAAGCCTCTACAATTTCATCAACCTGCATATCATCTATATCCATATAATAAATAGCCGTATCAAAATACAGTCTATTCTCTAAGATCGTTCCCTTTAATCCAATTTCATATGAGTATAAAGTCTCCGTGTCAAAAGTTTTAGAATAATTTTTAGGTGCAAATATATTAAATCCACCGTGTCGATACCCTTTTGCTATGGTCACATAGCTCATCATATTTTTTGATAAATTATAAGTTAAACCTACTTTGGGAGATATTTCATCCTCATCTGATTCTATGGTCTGTGTTGAATCTTTATATGTCTGTTCATCTCTATCAAATCGTAATCCTCCTAAAATAGATAACTTATCGTTGATGCTGTATGTTAAATGGGAAAAGATACCTAATGAATCACTATCAACATTTTGAATTTTTATTGATGAAGAATTCCATTTATCAATGTCTTTATTATAATCCAAATCCGCTGTATCATAGAATAGTCCTGAAACCAGCTTTATAGTATCATCTTCATAGTTTATTCGTAATTCTTGTGAAAATGTTTTATAGTTATTATCATTAACTACATGGTAGTAATAGTAGTCATCTGAATAATCAAAGTCATCAGCTTTTTCCTCTTTATGTTCTCTATGAGATGAAATTGAAGACAATGATAATTTTTGATTGAAATTATAGGTGACATTAAGAGATGACATGAATACATCAGAATGATTAAACGTTTCAAAATCACTTGATACTTCTCTTTCATTGGTTTTTTTAGTTCCCACTGTAGTTGCACCATTATTGTATTTTATTCTTGAAGATACCAATGAGAATTCAAGATCGTCCGTTGGGGTATATCGAAGATTGATTTTTCCGTAATTGTGTTCTCTTCCGTCTTCGTCTTCTCCAGTGTTTATATTTTTTATATAACCATCTTTTTCATAGTGTTTTCCTGCTACACCAATATAAAACTTATCTCTTATAACCGGACCGCTTACATTAAAAACATACTCTTGTTTGCCATCCGAACCCAAAGTCCCTTTTACTTTTCCCCGTGTTTCATTGTCTGGTTTTTTGGTAATCACGTTTACGGCACCAACTTCGGTATTTTTCCCATAGAGTGTTCCTTGTGGACCTTTTAGTACTTCAACCCTCTCAATATCAATTAAAGTTTCGTCAAAACCTGTGCCTCGAGTGATCGGTATGCCGTCTACAAAAAGTCCTGCAACAGAACTTCGTGTCGTATAATTTGAATAAAGTCCTCTCATTGACGGTGTCGCTTTCAAAGCACCTCCAGGTAGTATTTGAAGTCCAGGGGTGTACTTTCCTATATCTTCAACAGTATCTATACTTTTGTCTTCTAAAGAAATCGCATCAAATACACTCATTGATATAGGGACCTCTTGTATATTCTCTTCTATTTTCTGTGCTGTTACCGTTACGCTATCTAATAAAACGTCTTTATGAGATGCTTCCTTTGTATCATGACTTTCTTTGCCTTTAACAATCTCGTTATTATTTATTCCATTGCTCCTGGTATGTTTTTGAATATCACTGTCGGAAGAAACATCCTGGGTATTCTCCTCCTGCTTTTTGGTGGTGTCCGTTGTCGTTTCATGGGCGGCGTTCTGCTTCGCCTTTGCAAATCCTGATGTTGCAATACAACAAACCATAAGAAAAACTACCCATGCCAAACCATACATCTTTTTCATACTTCCTCCTGTTATTAGAAAAGTGCAATGAAACACAGTTTGATATCAAGGATGTGATATAGCTTGGGTTTGGTTTGAATAGCTAACACTGATGTCATTATTAATGACACTATCGGCAGAAATTTTTTTAAATGTTTTCAGTTTGGAGGAGCGGTTGATGGGGATTTTCGCAAGTGGCTGGGCGTGATTCCAAACATTGATTTAAAGGACCTGGTAAAATAGCTCATATTTGAGTAGCCCACCATCATTGCCGCCTGGGTGACATTGATTTCGCTGTCCTGCAACAGCACCATGGCCGTTTGCAGGCGTTGGTTACGTAAGAATTCAAAGGGAGAGAGTCCAAAAACCTGACGAAAACAAAGATGCAGTTTATTTCGGTTTAATCCTACAGAATTGGCCAGCGTCATGATGTTGGGTGGATGTTCCAGGTCATGGACAAGCAATTGGGCGGCCTGGTGAATACGTTCTGTATCAGAAGATTTCATTGGCGTTCCAGAAATAGACCCGGATTTGAGCTGTTCCATCTTATGGGATAGAAGTTCCATGGCCTTGCCTTCAAGGAAAAGCTGCCGGGTCATCCCATGGTAGGGGCAATGGAGCATCTGATACAAAACCGCCCGCATCACAGGAGTTATGTTATGACCAATGCGGCAAGGAGTTTTTTTTTCTATACTTTTCAGTACTGGATAAAACCGGTCTTCATCCCCGTGTACCACCTTAAATAAATGTTCGCTTTCCAATATCAAATGAATCCTAAGCCTTTGTTTATCTGTTGCTTTTTCAAAAGCTTCAACACTCCTTGGATAATAAAAAAAACCACTGTCTCCAGCATTCACTGTAAACGGCTGATCAAGACAGGAGGGTCGGTAATGAAATTTTCCTTTAAGGCAAAAACCGAAACAAACAGACGGCTTTTCCAAAAAGCCTTGGAAAACCGTTGGCTGTTTAAGTTGCATGTCAACAAACATCAATTGAAGCCCAGAGGCAAAGGGAAGAATATCAATTCCCCCTTTACCTACCGATGAAGGAATATCGATTCTATTCTGATTGGGGATTGCCGTTGGTTGAGGAGGAGAAAGTTGAATTGTTTTCATAAGCGTTGCTGAATTGATTTCCATATTTAGTTTGATTTTTAATCGGCAGTTATGCAACTAATGTAAGAGATTAATAACAACAGTGTTTGAGATTCTGCATCTCGACCATTGGAAAATCCCTTTTTTTATGCCCAACGAGTGAATATACGCTGTGATTGAATCCTAAATTTATTTTACTCAACTAACAATTACGCAAAAGTTTAATATGTTGTCAATAGTTTGTTTGCTTTCGATCGTCTGATAGACAACACACCCACGCCCCATAAAACGTTTTAAAAAAAGAGTTCGTCTATATCAAAACAAGCGGTTTTCACAAAATATGAAAACCGCTTGAGTCCAAATGCGACAAAATAAAATACTTTATTTCATATCGATCATCCTTTTATAAATTCCGGGACTGGATTCGGGAATTACCGTGGCGAAGGTGTTTTTTTGGTAAAAGTCAATATGGTTTTCATCAACCCATCCAACAATGGCATATCCATATTCATTATCCCACATGTCACTCAAGCAAGAAAAAAGAAGTTGGGTGGCAATGCCCTTTTTTCTTGCCTCCGGTTTAATACCAATGGGTCCAAAGAATCCTTTTGCCGTGGCATCGTAGCAAGCGAATCCAATAATTTTTTGGTCTTTTACACCAATAAAACAAGAAACGGGTACGTTTGAAAAACTTCTTTCACATTCATTGGCCCAGCTTTCATTAAATTCCCTTCGTACAAATTCAATCACTTTACTTTTGTCGCAGGATAGCGGTCGAACAATTTTAAATTCACAATCAAAATGTTCCTTTCGATACTGTTCGAACTGCAACTCATAGAGTTTTATCAATAAATCCGGCATTGTTGCCTTCCTTTTTTAAAATTTGGCTGTATCAGACATTAAACGTTTCCTGCCCCCAAAAATGCAACCGTCAGTTTATTCAATTAAGAAGCAAATATGTTACATAAGTCAAGTCTTCCGGAAGCCGGGCTATGATATTTATTTTTGATAAGAAAAAACATATAGTATTTTGGAAAATGGCTGATATCCTATTGGTATAAATTTTTTAACTCTGCCGCCAAGGAGATGATATGTTTCAAAGTATTTTGGGGCTGTTTGCGTTTTTAGGTGTTGCTGTTATATTAAGCGAAAATAAAAAAAGGATCTCCGCCAGGCTGATCATTTCAGCAATTGCACTGCAACTTGTTTTTGGCGTGGTGACATTGAAATTCGCATGGGTACGCCAAGGCTTTCTTTACTTAAACGGTTTGGTGGCAGCGCTTTCAAAGGCAACCGGCGAGGGCACGGCCATGGTGTTCGGATACGTTGGCGGCGGCCCGCTTCCTTTCCAGGAATCTTATCCCGGGGCTTCGTTTATCCTCGCATTTCAATTCTTACCTCTGGTTCTGGTGATGAGCGCGTTGTCTGCGTTGTTGTTTTACTGGAAAATTATCCCTGCCGTGGTGCGTTTTTTCAGTATGATTCTAAATAAAACACTGGGCACCGGGGGTGCTGAAGGCATCGGGATTTCAGCCAATGTTTTTGTAGGTATGGTTGAGGCGCCTTTGCTGGTTAAGCCGTATTTAGCTACCATGACGCGAAGTGAGTTGTTTACATTAATGACCTGCGGCATGGCCACCATCGCAGGTACGGTCATGGTGCTTTATGCCACGATTCTTAAGCCTGTGATCCCCGGTATTTTAGGTCATATTCTTACCGCTTCCATCATCAGTGCACCGGCTGCGATTTTGATTTCAAAGGTCATGATTCCTGAAACCAAAGACGTAACAGAAGGCAAGCTGTCCACGCCAACGGTTTATAAAAGCGTCATGGATGCCTTAACCAAGGGCACGATGTCCGGGATTGATCTTCTGATTAATATCGTGGCCATGATCATAGTGCTCGTGGCCATGGTGAGCCTGGTCAATATGGTACTAGGACTGATGCCGTTGTTCAAAGGGGAGCCGTTTACCCTGCAGCGGATTTTAGGCTGGGTTATGGCACCGGCAACATGGCTGATGGGCATCCCCTGGTCCGAAGCCCCTGCCACCGGCGCTTTGATGGGCACCAAAACCATTCTCAACGAATTCATCGCGTACCTTGATCTGACCCGTCTTCCGGCAGGCGAAATCAGTGAACGCAGCCGCATTATTATCTCATACGCCATGTGTGGTTTTGCTAATCCCGGCAGCCTGGGGATTATGATCGGCGGCATGGGTGGCATGGTGCCGGAAAGAAGGGATGAAATCGTATCTTTAGGACTACGTTCCATCATTGCCGGCACTTTGGCCACATGTATGACTGGCGCCGTTGCAGGGATTTTTTTATAGTATTTGAACTATAGATATTTGTTATTTCAATTTGTTACGATTAAGAATATCAATAACGTATAGAATTAAATAGGATCTTTCAAGTCCGATTTTATTGATGACCGGGAGTGAAAATTCGGTAGATCCAATTTTTTTAAATTGTATCTTCTTTCACGCCAGTGTAAATTGGTATTATGTCAAGACACTTGAGATAGTCGTTCCCAACATCCTTCTTCACATTATTCAAAGGAGGAATGTATTGTGAAAAGATTTTTTTTCTTTTTTATCATAGCTGGAATAATAATTCTGAATGTTTTTCTGTTACTTTATGGATACTATCTGCTTTCCTTTGCATTACAGTGCAGTTCTATTGGGGGGCTGTTTTTTTTCTATAAAGCAACATCAAATAAACATATTGAACATTTGGTATTAGTGTACTTGAAAAAGCACAATGGCGCTACAAAAAACGAGCTTATTGCGCATATAAAGAAAAAGGCTCATGTTGCGTTTCAAGGTCTTATTTGACCAAAAGTTCGACAAGCGAATGGAGCAGGGCCTTTCCCCGTTTGCCGACGTTATGAACGAACTCGAAAAAACCGAGATAGAACGGGAGCTTCTCTTGTGAGATGCCTCGATGAGGACGCAACCAACCACGTAGCAAGGACCAGAAGCCTTCCATGGTATTGACATGGACTTCATGGAAACCATCGCCATCCTCGTCTCTGGCGTATTCTCCAGCCCCGTGATTCACGCTCTTATGCTTGTACCCCCACTCGGTTAATCGATTGTAGATCGCATATTCATCAGTGTAAATCAAAGTCCCCGGCAAAACGGTCGACTTTACCAAGGGCTCAATAGTTACCCTGCGAACATTAGCAAGCATTTGAATCACTACCAGACCGCATCGCTGAATCATACCGAATACAGGTGGTTTCTCTTTTTCCAATGTACCCCGCCCACGAGCACCTCGTAAACGATTTCGACGGCCTTCCCTGCCTTTTCGGGCTACTGCTTCGGGATTGCCTTTATGCCCTGCTACAATGTAGACCTCATCACATTCAACTTCGTCTCCAAGGGTTACTTGAGGCTTTTTTTTATCACGCCTTCACGAAGTTGGGTGGTCATCCTTTGAACATCAGTGCGGTCCAGGTCCAGTTCTTTGGCAATTTGCTTGTTGGACAAGTTCAACCCCATGAAATACAGACACAATATCCATACCTTGAGGGGTTGGTGATGTCCAGCGAAGATGGTGCCTGTAAGGTCATCAAACCGTTTGCCGCAATTTTTACATTCATAACGTTGTCTGGCAGGTTCTTTTTCATCAAAACCCCTTTTGATTATTCGTTTGGAATCACAATACGGACATTGACGTCCTTCCGGCCAGCGCAACTCCCGAACAGTGTTGTAACATTGCGTATCATCAATCAGAGTCTTTATGTTTACTTGCATCCGTTGGGCCCCTATGGTGAATTGGGTCAAAAAGTTCACCATCTAACATTTCAAGCCCCTGATACGCAACATGAGCCAAATTTTAAGCTCCTCGGCCAGGTCCTCATCACCGTTGATGCCCTGTTTTAGAGACACAAAGGCCTTAATGGTTTCCCCTCGCAATTCATCGGGCACCCCGACCACGGCTGCTTCCACAACTGCCGGGTGTTTGATCAGAACACTCTCCACTTCAAAGGGCCCAATGCGGTAGCCGGCGCACAGGATAATATCATCCGATCGGCCGCTAAAGAACAGATAGCCATCTTCATCTTTGCTTACGGTATCCCCGGCAAGGCAATATCGGCCATTTTCGCCCACATATTTTTCCTTTGTCCCCTTTTCATCCTGCCAGTATCCGCGAAACCAGCATAAAGGAGAGTTCTCGGTATCTACGGCAAAAAGGCCCTCTTCTCCGGGTGCCGTTTCATTGCCGTTTTCATCGATAACCGCCACCCGGTCTCCTTTTTTTACGCCGATGGACCTTAAAAAAACAGCCATTTTTGAGGAGAGTTCCTTGAGTTCCCGAAAAGTCCATTTTGATGCATTACCTTCTGCGTCTTCATAGAACAGTGCAATCTTTTCAGGACTCCTTGCATGGCGGTCACACAAAAAGTGTGCTGCTGAAACTGCTTTACCGTCATACTCTTTTAACCAGAGATCGATAGCCGCTTGCGGAGACATGTCCGTCATTGCCATAGTGTCGTTTCCTCACACTCTATAAGATGAGACCTTTCTTCTTGTCAAGCAAATGCCTCTGCCCGCAAAACGGATTGTCCGTGTTCGTTATGAACTGAACCCGGGTATTTAGATCCTGTCTGCCCATGGCCATTTATGGACCCATTTAGGCCACTTAACTTAATTATTTCAGTTTCTTGAGCATTTGTTCAACTTTTGTTATACCTTGCTTAGCAAAAAGCAACTTCCTATCTGTTTCTTATAGGTGCGATACTGTCTCTTTTACAAGATACACACTCAGAGGGGTTTTTATAATGTTTGATTACCTTTTGACCAAGAAACAAAAAAAGTTAAAAAAGGAAGCCCGGGATTTTGTAAAATCAATTCCAAGGGAAATGATCCTGAATATGGATGCCGACAAAATACAGTTTCCAAAGGAATTTTTGCAGGAAGCCGCGAAGCGTAACCTCATGGGATGCCGTTACCCGGAAAAATGGGGCGGCAGGGATATGGACTGGGTTTCCACCTGCATGGTCATGGAAGAAATCGGTGTCCTAGGATATATTTTCGCATGCACTTTTGGCGTTGGGGCGGAACTTGTATGCGATGCTATTATTCTGCACGGGAATGATGCCCAGAAGGAAAAATATGTCAAACCCCTCCTAAAAGGGGACATTTTTGCTGCGGAATGTCTGACCGAACCCAGAGGCGGTTCAGATTTTTTCGGCACGGCAACCACAGCGGAAGACAAGGGCGATCATTTTATCCTTAATGGCCAGAAACGGTTTATTGTCGGCGGAGAAGGCGCGGATTATTTTCTGGTCTATGCGCGGACCAAACTTGATGCAGCGCCTCACAAATCCATTTCCTGTTTTATTGTCGATCGGTCCAAGGGCGTTAAAAGCGAGTACCTTTACGGTCTTATGGGCTGCAGAGGGGGCGGTGCTTCTCGCCTGGTATTCAAGGACGTTAAAGTGCCGAAAGAAAATTTGCTGGGAGAACTCAATCAAGGCGTCCGGATATTTAATACCATGATGATACCGGAACGCCTGGGAACGGCTGCCATGACCATTGGTGCGGCTGCACCAGCGGTTGATGTGGCCACAGGCTACACGTCAAAGCGCAAGGCATTCGGCCAACCCGTGGCGGCCTTCCAGGGCGTTTCCTTCCAGATCGCGGAGGCGGTTACGCTTCTGGATGCTTCCCGTGCAATGATTTATACAACCGCCAGGGCTGTAGACGAACAGATAAATGACAAACAGATTAGGAGGCTGGTCTCCCAATCAAAAAAATTTGTTACAGAATCATGTCAGAAGGCAGCCCACAACGCAATGCAGGTAATGGGTGGTATTGGGTACACGAACATTTATCCTGTGGAACGAATTTTCAGGGATCTTCGATTGGCTTCCATTTGGACAGGTACCAATGAAGTGATGTCCATAATCATTGCCAATGAATGGTACAAGGAATACCGGTATAAGAAAAAAGCGGATAGGATGCGTGATATAGAACCGGATGCAGAAGAAGCAAATGCAAAAGACGAAAAAATATTTGAGTAGATGATCAAGTTGGGGAGAAATCCCCAGTTTATCAGCGTAAGTCTATTTGAATGATGCTTCTTACTGCAATACGCCCTGAACTATTGGTGCCATTGTGTTGGGCGTGTAAGCCACAATGTTCGGCGTGATGCAGCGAACACTCGATGACTGCTGCCTCCGCTCCGGCGCGTATCAGGACTCCGGAATTTTTAGTCCCGAAAATCTCTGTCCGCTCAAGCATGCAGTAGCCACTATAAACTATTACACCGTTAAATCCCTCCGCCGTGATTCGCATCCCTGTAATGCGAACACACGAACCAGTGCAGGCAATGGCCGGGCCATGAACGCCAACCAGCTTCACACCCGGTTCGTCACTCTATTCAACATATCGAGGCCTTCGCCTGAACTCAATGCATCTTGAGGGGTTGTGCGTAACCAGCGAATGTCTTCCATTTGTCGCTGTACGAGAATGTTGACAATACGTAACTGTTTGTCGTTGTATTGGTTTGAGAACTGACTTGGCCGTCCCAGCCTATGCTCGACCGCAGGTACTTCTATGTATTAGAGAGGCAGAATCCTTGCGGTCTGTTGTTTTTTCGCCTCGAGTTCGGCAAACGCGATAAACTCATTGACACAGTTGTCGCTATTTAGATACGCAGGGGTGATAATCGGGATTAAACAGGGACACCTTAGGGCATTTTCCAGTTCCGTTTTCCATATCATCTTTATAACCTGCTGATTAATAAACTTGAATAATAAAAAATCAGATCAGCAAATAATTGGAGAAATTTTAACGACTGGATAAAAAGACCATATATGCCCAAGCGGTCATATTTGCCCCCCCCCACACACACCTTAAATGGCGGGCATGAGCAGGAAGCCCTGAGAAAATCGCCACGCCAACAAGGGCGGCCTGCTCTGAATTCAGCTTATTTATGGTGGCATCGCTTAAATTCCCGTCATATCCTGGATATCTGTTGAATTCACCCCACATTCCACTATCCTGAAAACCGTACCGCATCATACCCTTCCTGGCGAACGTTCGTGCTCAAATCTTGAGCGGATGACAAGGAAGGAGGAAAATCATTTAAAAAGGATGGGAGACTCAAAAACGGTCTTATTTGTTCAATGGGTCATATCGTACCTTTTTTAAAAGTTCCCGTAACTGATTTGATTCTCCGGCGTAACTGCAGGAGGATAGGCCAAAACAAAGAATGAGTCTCATTGGCAATCAAGAGGAAGCCGTTCGGGAGGAACGATACTGAGCTTACGCATGCGGGCACGCAATGTGCTTCGGTTGAGGCCGAGAATCTGGGCCGCACTGTTTTTGCCGCTGACTTTCCAGCGGGTCTTTTCAAGTACGCGGATGATATAATCGCGCTCAACCGCTTCAAGGGTATTTAAGCCTTTGCCCAAATGCCTGTAGGATTTATCGAGATTGTCAGCCAGATGGAGTTTGGAGCTTGAAGAATTGATCACTGCCCGTTCAAGGACATTTTCTAACTCTCGAATGTTTCCCGGCCAATGATAGTTTAAAAGAGCATTCATAACGTTTTGGGGAATCAAATTGATTGGCTTACCCAATCTCCGGGAGATTTTTTTAATATAAAAATCAGCGAGGAGGGGGATATCCTCTTTCCTTTCCCGCAGCGGCGGCATGGTAATCGGGAAAACATTAAGCCGGTACCACAGATCGCTCCGAAAACGCCCCTTTTCAACTTCTTCCTCAAGATTTCTGTTTGTCGCGGAAATAATCCGTACATCCACTTTGATGGTACGCGAATTTCCCAACCGTTCAAATTCACCTTCTTGAATTACTCTGAGCAGCTTTGACTGCAATTCCAGGGGCAGTTCTCCGATTTCATCCAGAAACAAGGTGGCTTTGTCTGCAATCTCAAACCGTCCCTTGTGGCTGCGATCTGCGCCGGTAAATGCCCCTTTTTCATGGCCGAAAAGCTCGCTCTCTATAAGATTTGAGGGCAATGCCGCACAATTGACTTTGATCAGTGCCCGATTTTTTCTGTTGCTGGAGCTATGAATAGCACGGGCCACAAGCTCCTTACCGGTACCGGTCTCACCCAGAACCATAACGGTTGTATTACTCTGTGCAATTTGCTCAACCTTGAATAGCACGTATTTAAGCCCGTCACTATGACCAATAATGCTTTCGTGATTATGTTCCAGCTTAATTTCATCTTTAAGATATGCGCGTTCATCTTCAAGTTGCTTTTTCAGTATTTCTACTTCCTCCAGGGCTTTCTCGGCAAGAGCCTTTTCATGTTCGGTCTTTTGCTTTTCCAGAACAAGCTGGGCGGTCCTTTTTTCCACCATGTCCTCAAGATTCCGCTTATACTGTTCTTTTTCAGTTACATCTTCAATAGCCAGTAAAATCAGCTCCACTTTTTTAAAATCGTTATAAATTCTTCTAGCATTCAAATGCATTATTTTAGGCCCAATGACATCAAAGGAATGTTCCACTTCAAAATCATTGAACACGGTATTTTCAGGGAGGATACTCTCAAGTAATTCTCTGAGCCTGGGGATATTCCACTGCCCGTTGCCAAGGTCATAAATTAAAATGCCTTCGGTCTCTTCCTGCTTGGCACAAAATGTCATATAAAACGCTTGATTTGCTTTGACTATTTTCAAATCAGCATCAAGGATCACAAGCGGCTCACGGACTGAACCAAGAATATCAGTAAAAATTTCTATAAATTTTTTTTGCATTCATGAATCCTAAAATATTTTTATAAGAAAGTCTGGGGAAGTTACTCAGAGCTTTCAATCTTTGTTGTGGGCTGAGCCTGGCAGATGCTATGTCAGGTCGGCCCATGGCCGTTATTGAATTCTGCTTTGATGTGTGGGACCGGGAATTCGGTGAACCTGAACGTTCATATTCAACAATTCCACTGGATCTCCGAATTGAGTGTAGATTGCCACGTCGGCTGCATCCCGGCCAAAAGCGATTGCAATACGACCTCCTTTCAGATCGAGTCGCGTCGGATCGAATGTGTACCATCGATTTCCTACGTATGCCTCAAACCAAGCGTGCAGATCCATTGGTTCAAGCGATTCAAGGTAACCCACTACCATGCGGGCTGGTATCGACAGCGCCCGGCAACAGGCTATTCCAAAATGGGCCATATCCCGGCAAACGCCTTGTCCAAGCTGATTTACTTCAGATGCGCTTATTATCTGTTGCCCGAGCCCCGGCGTATACTGTATTGAATCCCGGATATAATTAACAATGGCATCGCATTGATCGTACCCTAAGAGCCGTCCTGCTGTAATCGCTGCAGCCATTTCCGTGAAACGATCCGACTCACAAAACCGGCTTGGATACAGGAAAGGCAAAACATCATCCGGTAAATGTTGCACGTCGATAAACGGCGAGCCAGGGGCAGTATCGCAGAACTCAGCCGTTTCGATATCAACGGATGTACTAACTGAAAAGAAACCAGCTGGTGCAACCAATCTTTGACACAGGTTGCCGAACGAATCCGTAAATTCTACCGCGGGTACGCCGGGGGACAAGATATATTCTTCGCGTGTGATCCATTGCTGGCAACCACTGCGGGGACGAAGCATCAGCAAAAATGGTGTTGGAACAGATATTTGAAATTCAATAAGACAAGATGCGTTTAGCCACATGATAGTATCCTTCACTAATAAACTTGATATGAGAGTATCCCTCAAAGGGGCGTTTTATCCATTCATATTGACAAACGATCTTTTCTCCATTTCAGGGTAGATCTCAATCCCTCCGTTGCGACCATTGTGCCTTCGATTTCATCGAAAAGTGCAAAATTTACAGCATTTATTATATCAATATTTCTATTATTATCGTTCGTGAATGGATCTCGTTTGAAAACTTCCTGATAAATATTTCGAAATTCATTCAGTCGACGCTTTGTGAAAATTTTATGAAAAAAACGTTTAGAACGCTGGGAGTATTCCAATTTATTGAGTCGTTTAATGATATATGTAAGCGTCCTGGCTGTCGGTTTAAATCCAAATGTCTCTTCCAATACCGATTTAAGTGCAGATGATACCTCTAATGGATCAACAGGACCATTGATCTGTTCTTTGCTTTCATATTCAGGGGAGCCAGATCTCTTTTTATTTCTTTTCAATTTTAGAGATTTTGTTAGCCTATGGGCTTCGACTTCACGACATAATTGCTCTGCCTGCATTGCTGCAGCTTGCAGATAAGCACTCAAATTATAGAAACCTGAATGTATGTGTTCAGGAAAAGTCTCCCCAATTCGGCTATAGCTATATCTATATTTATGGTCGATTTCACCCCATGCCTCCTCAAGAATTGTGCGTAATTGCAGCTCTATTTGAATGCTTTTAAATGTCTCGCTTACATCTGAATTCTCACCTAATTTGATCTGGTAATGGATTGAAGAATATCCACTATATTGGAGATTGATATTTTGTGGGGATACCTTGCCAAGGCCTATTGGCAAAACAAATGATCTTTTATAATCTGGTTTTTGTATGAATTTTAATAGGTTCTCTTCAACTAAAAATTTAAGATACGCTTCGACTTTTACAATGTCCGAAAGGCGCAGGCAAATAATCCGGATACCAATTATATCTCCAATCCTTTCATGAAAATTTTTGTGTGTAATAGGCTTCATATCAAATTCAGAATTCATATTCTCTTGGTCGATTTTCTCAATAAGTCTTGATTCATCTTTAATTCGATATAGTATCGTATGAATACTTTCTTTGGGCGCTGAAGGATCATCTCGAATAAGCCGGACAAAGTACTCAGCAAGTGTTTTGTACTTCTCTTTTTCCTTGAAAAAAGAGATTAGAAGATTATCTCTTTGTTGTTTTTTCAATTATTAAGTCCTTTTTCAGGCTCGTTTCGGAAGATTATGAAAGGAAAAGTATCGACCGCTTAGCAAAGTAGAGATACTAAGATAATCCGTAGGATATAAAAAGTGCAACAGTTTAAATAAAGTCATTGAAATTATATCCTTGCAACTTATAAACTTTTTATGAAAAACAATCGAATTCAACCACTATGGGCTGGAAGCCCATAGAATGCTATGGAGACTGTAAGTCTCCCTCTCAGCTAAAGCTGACTGAAAGGAGCAAGCTAAAGCTTGTGTGTTACGATTGAAAATCATTCAATCACAAAATTATCATTCTGATGATTCGGGTGATTTTTATGATGCTTCAAATATTCCTGGATCATGTCGTCTGTCACATGACCAGAACTGAAGGCGGCATAACCAATTCCCCAAAAATGTTTTCCCCAGTACCGTTTCCCAAGTTGAGGAAACTCTTCCTGGATTTTCCGGGAGCTTTTCCCTTTCATGAAACGGACCATATCGCTTACCGAAAGCTTGGGCGGATATGATACATAGAGATGGACATGATCTTTACTGACACGGCCTTGGATAATATGGATATCATGGCTATCACAAATCTGACGAATGATATTTCTCAAGCGGTATCCAATCTGTTTCGTCAGCACTTGATACCGATATTTAGTCACCCATACCAAATGGACTTTTAAATCATGTACTGTATGTGAACCTTTTCGATATGATCTCATACAATTCAAATACTAAAAGTCTTGGACTAAAGTCCATAGTTTTTACTACCGAACTGGGACAATAAAAAAAGCCCTGAGTAGGAATCTACTCAGGGCTAAAATGTCACAGGGATAAAATGGATATTAGATCACGGTCACATTTGCAGCTGCCGGTCCTTTGGGACCCTGTACAATGTCGAATGAAACCTGGTCACCTTCATTGAGAGATTTAAAACCAGTTGCGTTGATGCCTGAATGATGGACAAACACGTCGTTGCCACCATCTGCTTGTTCGATAAATCCAAAACCTTTTGACTCGCTAAACCATTTTACAATACCATTTGCCATGTAGGCGTTCTCCTAAATAAAACATAAAAATAAATCGTCTGGATCTTAAAAAATAATCACTGATTTCTCGGGGAAAATATCTAAGGAAGAGAACTCAAACACTTAAGTTCTATGACGACTTTTGTTATCATGCATGAAAAAGGAGGATCTGTCAAGAAAATTAATATTTTATTGTGACACTCAAACGTTAAACTTATTATTTCCTCCGATTCAGACCACATATAAGAGCACTGTAAAATAGTGGATAATACTTCCGGCCAGCACAAACAGATGCCAGATACTATTAAACCATTCTCCCTTATGCAAAGAAAGCACCTTCGCTATTTTTCAAGTAGGTCTTTCTCATCTGAATCAATCATTTTTTGACAATTTGGGCATTCCATTTTGAGGGTTCTAACATTTCCTTTCATCAATGGCATTTGACAATGGGGGCAAAAATATACTTTTAATTTCAAATCAGTCTTTTTCTGTTCTGTTTTTTGAGGTTCCAAATCAGTCTGTCCTTCCCTGTTATCGATTTATTATACGCTATCCTCAAGATAAACTTTATCTTTTTATTCCCAGCTTCTTTACTTCTTTTTCCAGATGATGCATTCGCTCAATATCCGTTGCAAGGATGATAACCCCAAGGTTTCCCGAAACAGGCAAGGTTTTACAATCGTAAGGGAATACGCAATTGAGCTTACCATTATCATAAAGTATGGGGCGCAATTTCGTGACAAGTTCAGGAAATGAAATTGGCGTTGTTTTGAGTTTCAAAAACTTCCAGTATGGGATAGAAGACGATAATTTATTTTCAATATTCTCTATGATCATTCCCACATAAGTGGAACCATTGAACCGTGCATTGTTTTCGACGGGATAGGCGCTGTTCGCCGTTACAATATAGTCAATGCCGACAACGCCGGTGTATCCCGACCGGGACATGTGGGTTACAATTTTTAAGGAAGCCTTTGAAATAGCCTCACAAACAGCCGGGGGATATGGTTCCCCTTTGAGTGTGCCGATATAAACCATCCTTTTTTCGCAGACCTGTTCTCGAATACCCATGTGGCTGATATTTCCGGCCCTGCCGATGATCCATTGATCGTTGGGAGAAGATATCACATCCTCAAACGGCTCTATGATAAGAACTTTTTCCCCGGTGTCGGCGATCTGCCTGTATAATTCAGGGATATCATCACCCGCGGTTTTGTATAAAGACATGCCGGCTTCCCCCAGGGCTCCTCGGACAATTACGGTATGCGTTTTTGAAAGATGGCGGCGAATCTTTTTTTCAAACTGAAAATAGTTTTTGGTTTTTTCCGGGCTGACCTCAAAGACGTCGCCCTCTATGGTTGAGATCCCCAATTGCCGGCAGAGGTGCTTAAAGGAAACTTTATCATTGTAGGTTCGGGTCAAAGATTCCGAAGAACCGAAAAGATCGGCTCCAAGTATATTTGCTGCGACTTTTTCCATCCGGCCGGAAAACCACGGCACATAAACCGGGGCTCTTCCGAATTTTGAAATGACCGCCAATATGGGATCCGGATTCTTAACGATCATTTCAGAAAGGGTCATTTCATCAGATTGAGCACCGTACTCAACAATATGATCGGTGCCAAGGCCATTGGCGTGCAGCCAATCTTGATAGTCCCTGTCAAGTGCTGTGCGTAAAACAACCAGATCCTGGTTACCTGCAACGGCAAGGGCCCGGTTGCATCTTGACAGAATTGCCCCATCCCGATTTGGAAATTGTGGGAAGTTGTCCGTCCCGAAAATTAATAGTTCATTGTCGGAATGTTGAATGAACGACCGGAAGGGTTTGTTGTGTATCATCCCGGTATTCCGGGGTGCCTTCGTCAGGACCGACTCCATATGATCCCCCCGTAAACAAATGTTAAGCCAATGGTATATGCCATAAGAATATAAAACCATTTTCCGGCAAGTTTGGGGGTCCGGATCGGTGCTATGTTAAAGGCAGCCATGACCAGGAACAAGGCATATATGACGCCTGAAAAAATTCCCGGGTCAAGGAAACCTTCAAACAGAAAAACCAAAGCAAAAATAATGACATTGTTATCAAGGGCAAGGCCCCTGTATGTTGACCCGTCAATAAGACCAAACACATTAAAATAGCTTAATCGGATGGCGGCAACCCCGACGATTACAAAGGCACCCGGAAGAAACCATGGACTAAAATCTGCGTAACTCAACAAAAAAATAGCCGGGCAGACACCAAAACTGACAATATCGATCAACGAATCCAGCTGCCCTCCGAATTCCTTTTGTTTATCTGTCCTTCCTTTCATGTTACGGGCAATGATACCGTCGGCCCAGTCAAATAAAACCGCCCATATCATACCAATAACTGAGGCTTGAAAGTTCTGTAAAATTGCATAATAAACCCCAAGAAGTGCACATAAAAGTCCTGTAAGGGAACAGATATTGGGAAGATCCTTGGCAAAAAAAAACATTCCGGCCTGATGCCGGTCATTTTTATAGGTATTCATTATGGCGCTTCATAACTCTTTATAACCAAGGATGGAGACCAATGCATCCACCAGATTGGAATTTTCTTTATTTGTCCGGGCGGCAATTCGGATAAACCGATCCGCCTCCGGCATGGTTTTTCCGCCACAGTGCTTAATGTACATGTTATGTTCAATGAACAACTTTTTCGTGACTTCCGGGCCGTCAGGGCCGCCATCGGGAAGACGGCAGAAGATAAAATTGGCATCCGGGGCATAAATGGTCCCCCCAAGCAGGCTTTTCAGATCTTTATAAAGCTTTCCCCGGTCTTGCTTAACCCGGTTACAGCTCTTGATAAAATCATCGCTAAAATCCGGCAGAATTCTTAAAAATTCTTCGGCAAATCCATTAATATTCCAGATGTGGACACCCAGACGGAGCCTATGTACCAATTCTGTGTTTGCGGTGAGAAGATACCCGATGCGAAGACCGCATATTCCGTATGCCTTACTCATACTTTTTAAAACAGCGATATTGGGATACCGCTCAATTTCAGGCTCCATGGTCAACAGATGCGGATCCTGTGCAAAATCAATAAAAGATTCATCAATAATTAACCGGCAATTATGGCGGCCTAATTTTTTTGCCAGAAATACCAGATCGAATTTTGGGATCGCCCTTGAAGTCGGATTGTTCGGAGATACAACGACAGCAACATCCGCTTTTACTTTAATGGCATGATCTGCAAATTTTTCTACATCCAGTTCAAAGGAAGGAAATTCAAGCGGAAATTCGATGACATGTCCCTTGGGTGCGGCATTGGCATATTCATTAAAGGACGGTACGGGAATAATGAGCGTTTGGGCAAGTTGGCCGGAAACGATTTTAATAAGCTCGGCAGCACCATTACCGATAACAAGATGCTCGGCTTTTTGATTGATAATTCTTCCCATAAGTGAGGCAAGTGCATCTTGGGCAACAGGATAGTTCAACACCAGGTCATGAATTTTATTTTTAAAACGCTCAAACACTTCTTCCGGTGGGAAATATAGATTGTACAGATATGCATGATCTATGAAGCCGTGCCGGTAATATCCACCATGCTGGTTTGAAATATATTCATATTTTTCCGCTTGATTATGATATTCACGCAATGGCATGCCCCTGTCCTTTCAAACCCCAATTTGAATCAGCCTTATGTTTATCAGCGTTTTGATCAATGTCATAAAAGGGGAGTTTCTCACTGATTTTTGAAGGGAACAGCCGTTCGGCCGATGCAAGGTCTTCTATAGTATCTATTTCATACCAGGGCTTGCCGTCAAAGGATATTGCCTTAAGTGACAGGCTTTTTTGCGCAACCATGTCACGAAATATAACCTCATAATAGTCATTCACTCTTCCGGCCCGGATATACTTATTTAAGACATCAACAACCTGATACCAGGAGGAAAGAGAGAAACTGTAAATGTTCACGGTTTTATACTTTGTCCGGGGCGGTGTCCCTGAGGTGTCACTATGAAAGGCATCAACCTGACGGGATTGATTTATCGTGACCGTGGAGCCGTTCAACCAGGGTTTTATACTCGCAACGGCTATCCTGTCGGGATAAAGCATCTCCTTTAACAGGGACGAGTCAAAAACAAGGTCGCTCTCAATCAGTAGAAACGGTTCATTAATAAGATTTCTGGCCATCCACAAAGAATAAATATTATTGGTGGTTTTGTACCGAGGACTGAAAACATACTCAATGACAAGATTTCCTGCTCTGTCCTCCAGGAAATTGCGGATGCTGTCTTCCAGATGACCTGTTACCACAACAAGGCGTTTGAATCCATGGTGATTCAGGCTGGCAATCAGTCGGTCCAATATGCAGGTTTCATTCACCATTGTAAGGCATTTCGGCGCGCTCTGCGTCAAAGGCGAAAGGCGTGATCCCATGCCGGCGGCAAGAAGCAGGGCTGTTGTGATCCGTTTTTTGTGATAATACGGCTTCGGTTTTATCATAAATTTCCTTTTGATTAATATTTAGGTTCTCATGGCCATAACCGCTTCCATTCCCTGGGTTCGGCTGACAGTATAAATTTTTATTTCCGGTGGTTTACGTAAAAGAGTCCTGGTGCCAAGCAATACTTTGAATCGAAGAGTCTTTATGTGCTGCTCAAGATCTTCACGGTTCTCCCATTCTTCGAACAGGCAAAAGCCGTTTTTATCCTTGATATCACGACAAACTTTATAACTTTTGCAGCCAGGTTCTTTGCCCACGGGGTTGATCAACGAAAAAAGGGTCTGCATGAGTTCCAGTTGCTTTTCCGGCAATACGTCTAACGTAATTCGGACAGCGATCATTGAGATCCCCTCATATAAAATTGGGCTAATGATTTAAATCGTTCATAATATCAAGGAAAACCCGTTTATTTAACTTTACTGAGACCGCATTTAAGATCGTCCGTAATGCATCTGCGGTCCGTCCCTGCTTACCGATAACTTTACCGATGTCGGATTTACAAACTTTCAGTTCCAGTATTGATGTATGCATTCCGCCGATTTCCGTTACACTGACAAAATCGGGTTCATCAACCAAAGCCCGCACCATGGTTTCTATAAGCATTTTCATTTCAGATTTTTCACCTGTCCCTCCCATGTATCAGTCATGTGATACCTTTCTTTATTGTCCGGCGTAACGTCAAAACTGGTTATAGAGCAATCATGATGCCAATGTTACCGCAAAATCGGATATAAGGTTAACCATATGATTTATTGATATAAAAGATCAATTTAACTAAGGGGTATCTCCCTTAATATAAAGGCAAAAAGATCATATATGTGCAATCGGTCATATTTGGCCGCTTGTTCGACGGATTGTATGGCAGAATGATATTAAGTTTGCGCATACGGACATTTAAGGTGTTTCGGTTCACAGACCCAGAATCTGGGCAGCACTGTTTTTCCCACTGACTTTCCTGTGTCACCACAGAATAAATAGGTACAGCCATTGGTCTTTTGTCAAAGTCTGTGTAACATAGACAGTGAATTGTCCTTTTTCTCAGACAATTGTTTCGATTTTGTTATTCCTTGACAGAGCCTTTTTCAAAGATCAAAGTTCCGATTGAGTTTAATATACTTTAGTCGTTTGCTAAGGAGCCATTCATGAATATCCTACACATTTCTGATCTGCATTTTGGTCCCCGCCATTGGGAAGGGAATGACAAGATTCTTTTGGGAAAACTGAATTCATATGATGCCGATATTGTCATCAATACCGGGGACAACACAACTGACGGCCTGGAGGATGAATATGCCAAAGCCGGACGTTTTTTAAAATCAATTAAATGCAAAAACAAAATCTCAGTTATCGGGAATCACGATAAAAGAAATATGCGCTCACATGAACTCTTCCGAAAGTACATTTATAACCCGGACATCATTTATATCCCTGAGATGGTGCCGTTCAAAAAAAAACATCTATTCTTAAACCGGGACATAACCAAACTTCCAGATAATTTTACCGATATAAATTTTATCAAATGCATTTCGATAAAAGATCTAACGGTTCTGGTTGTCAGCATAGATACAAATGAACTCTATAGTGACGAGGGGTATGTTGAAGAAGAAATTTTGAAAGCCGTCTCAAAAGAGATCAGGCGGGCAGAATATGATCTGCCTATTTTGTTGACCCATTATTCCATCCTGGGAACAGACGACTGCCCGTTAAAAAATTCATCTCTCTTGATTGATTTTGTACATCAGCATAAGATAGAGAATGTTTTTTGTGGTCATACCCATGAGATGGAGTTAATGAAAACCACGGATCTTTATCATGGCCCATCCTTTACACAATTTATGTGTGGGACCTTATCTTCCTGCAATCATCCCAATGACGACAACATGTTTTTGTACTATCAAAATTTTGGCTGTAAGGATATGCATCTATTTCTGGTGAGGATTTTCCCGGAAAAGAGAAATCTCATATTTAAAGAAGAAATGGTTTTTTAAATCAAAAGCACCCGCAATCGGTCGCTGTAAAGAAAGTTGTGCATGTCCTAAATTTTCAGCTTTGGCATTGGAAGTTATTTCCTTAAACAGGCTATGAACATCAGCGGTTACAATTCATTTAGGCGAGGATTATGAATAAAAAGCACCTTGACTTTTTTAAAGTTATTTTGAACCGTCAGATTGATGAACTTATGCGTCATGCGGACCATGTGATATCGGAAATGTCATCCCAAAGAATCCAAGAATCAGAATCAATAGACAAGGCTTCAGCAGAAAATGACCAGTCTTTGAAATTGAAAATTAGATCAAGAGAAAGCCTGTTGATTCAAAAAATCCAGCAGGCTTTAGAACGAATTAAAATCGGTTCTTATGGCACCTGTGAATCTTGCGGGGAAGATATTTCCATACAGAGACTTAAGGCAAGGCCTGTCACAGCTAAATGCCTTTTTTGTAAAGAAGAGGAAGAAAGAATAGAAAAATTAAATGAGGCTTAATGTTATCCTTCGCTCAAGCCTATACGGTTAACAGCCCGTGTTAAACAGCCACGCAGGCACTTTACAAGGAGTGAATAACTGTGACAATAGATCTTGCACGGATGCACGGATAGGAAAGAAGGCCCCTCGAAGCCGCTATACAGGTGGAGGCTTTAAACCACCGTAAGCTGCGCCGGTTAAGAGCCGGGGTGGTGAGCGTTACGGAAAAGGCAAGACAAGATCCTGTCAGGCCATGGGCAGCATTGCCCAGACCCTGATTAAGATGGAACTGGGCCGACAAACAACAAAGGCTGAAGTCATGGAAGTCATCAGCCGGAACTCGGAAGGGCCTGGTTTTCCAGTCCTCTAACACCCGGAAGATTGAACAGATATTTCCAGATTGGCATAATTCATGGTCTACCGCTGGTATCGATACTTCATCACTGACTGCATGTTACGAATCACCAGGAATGATTCTTTAAGGAGGTTGCGATCACTGTGCGAAAGGCTGTCCGGTGACACATAGTTGTCCATTTCCTTGCCGGCTTTTACCTGGCTTGCCTGGTGCTGAATGCGTAGATTGCCTATAAACTCAAGCGCATCGTGCAGATCCCCGGCACTGTCGTTAGAGATAGCTTTGCTGTTTTCCATTAAATCAATGCGATCCAGGGTATTGATTGCGTTACTGCACTGGGCAAGGGCGTAGACACGGACAAGATCCACAATAGGGACAATGCCGTTGAGCTTGACATCAAATGTATGGTCGTGTTCTCCTCCTTTGATTAATACAAAATTACGGAAAAATCCCAGCGGTGGTTGGTGAGAAAGCGCGTTCCTTGTCATATGGGCAAGGAAGATACGATTGCCGCGGATCTTGCTTAATACATAATCACGCAGGTCTTGAAACAGGCTGCGGTTACCGTATATGCAACGTAAATCAAAAAAAACACTAGTTAGCATCAGGGCTTCGGGATCAGGCCGGTCAATCCACTGGTTGAAATTTTTTTTCCAGACTTTCAGGGGTTGGCGCCAATCATAGTTGGTCGCCATCATGTCGCCGGGACAGTAGGTGTAACCACAGGCGTTGAGTCCATCACAGACATGTCTGGCCAGCAGACTGAAATATTTGCTATGCTCTTTGGGAATGTAATCGTCCGCCAGGACCAGGATATTATCTTGATCCGTCTTGGCAATCTGTTCCTCTCGCGCCTGGGAGCCTGCGGCAACCCAGGCGTAGGCCACGGGAGCAGGCCCCAATTTTTTTTCGGCCAACTGAAGCAGGCGTGTAGTGACGGCATCTGTGATAGACGTAATCAGCTGCCCTACGCTCATGGCTGTTGCCCCGGAGGCGACCAGATTGACCAGCAGCTCGGGAATCTTTGCCGTTACCTCCTTTATCCTGTCAATATCAGTGTGTTTGTAGATATCACCAATAATATATACCGTAGAGCAGGTGTGCTGTCTGGTGAGATCCGTGGTGGTAATCATGCCCGCCGGGCGGTTGTTGGCCATCACCGGCATATGATGGACGTTGTAGCGGGCCATTTGAAGTTGGGCTTTAAAAGCAAAATCGCTGCTGTTAATAGTAGCCGGGCTCTTGGTCATGATTTCACTTACTCTGTCGTTAAGGCCCAAACCCTTGGCAATAACCCGGTTGCGCAGGTCACGGTCGGTAACAATTCCGATCAGTTTTTGTTCGCGGCGTTCTGGTTCGTGGTATATAAGGATTGAAGAGACACGCTTTTGGTTCATTACCCGGGCCGCCTCCTGTATGGTGGCTGTAACCGGTACTTTGACCGGGTTGCGGCGTAACAGTTCCCTGACGGGTGTAAGCATCAAACTGAGCTGGGTATGATCACTTTGACTGAACAGGCTTCTGGCTTCACGCTGCCGTCTACTTTGCACTTCATCGGAGGTCTCGAAGAAACTGTTGAGCTGGGCATTTTGATCGCAAATCCTATTTATATCAGCAGCGCGGAGCTGATATACCAGGGTGTCCTCCATGGCAAATGCTTTGAGTTTGTCCCGGCTACCGACGTGGGATGAACGATATCCAAACACATCATTTTCACCGAGGCGGGCCTGCAGCTCACCGTCTGCTGTATTAAGTTCCACCTTTCCGGTACGGATCAGGTAAAGGTGATCAAACAGGGTTCCGGTATCGGGTATCTCGGAACCTCTGAGAAAATGGCGTATCTCTATCTTTTCCGGCAAGTCGGACAACGTTTTTTCCGACAATAGGCTAAATGGATGGTAGTTTGCCAGAAAGCTGCGTATTTCCAGTAATTCAATATTCATTTACCTTCTTTAATTCCTTGAGTGGAGCGCCGGGCTACTTTTTTCCATATTTTTTGGGTAGATCCTCATACAGATTTTCTCGGTATATATTTTCAATAACGCGTTTAAGAATTATCCGAATTTTCTATGGATAACTTATCTCCGGCATTCAAAGCGGCTTGGTGTGCCTGAGATGAAATCAGGTCGACATCGCCGTGCTTCAGCATGTCATACATTCTGTTATGAGACAGAATTTTGTTCGTAAAGGAGAACCCCGACCGAATACCAATTTCCTGCTTCAGTTCATAGATAATTCCGTGTATTTCATTCTGCGAATCTTTCCAGCCGTATGGAGGAAGATCCATCGTGCCGATTTTCAGGATGGTGGGGGCGCCTTCAGATGACTGCTGCGCATTAATGACGGTAACACCATATATCCATATGGCAAAACACCATATGCAGACTGTATAAAATCTCATCTGATTTCGTCGGATCATGACTCATCCTTAAATTAGATTGTAGATTATTATGATTTTAATGCTATGTGATAGCCAATCTAATAGAAATATATCTTGACCGTTGCCCGGAAGGCAAGAGCGGGCTGGTTTTATTTTCGGGAATAGTGGTGGGGCGGGTCTGTACCGGAAGCGTTTTGGGGGGCGGCATGGGAACGGCTGGCTGCCAAGCCAAGGCCCCCGGCTGCCAGAGTAAGCATGAATTTCTGCGGTTCCGGGCGGTATCTTTTCTGTAATTGCTCTGTCGACCCGATTGAGAATTGGGCTGAAAATCAGGCCGAAACACCATGGCCTGCTCTGGGTAAGCCACAAAGCAGTTAAGGTAGGAGACACAGCGGTCGGTCTCCACGCTGTTTGTTTTTACATTAATGGATCCGGACTTGCAGACCTGTGCACACCGGCCGCAGGAGTTGCAGGAACCGATATCAAAATGGATTTTTACCATTGAATATTTTGAGATCAGGCCTAACAAGGTTCCAACAGGGCACAGCGTGTTGCAATAAAGTTTGCCGGGCCGGGCGCTCATTCAGCCCACCATGAATAGGGTGGCCAGAGCGACGCCTAAGGCGACCGGAACATAGACTGGCCACTGAACTCGGTAGAAGGAATGGAGTCCAAAAGCCTCTGCTATTAAAATTCGTATCGGTGCAGGGCGCATTCCCATTTTCCCGGTTTTTAAAACGGACTATCCTCTTTAGCAAAAAGAAGCTATGCTTCCCCTCGATTATCAACTGATGAGGAAGAAAATAGTATGAAACTCAAAAAGGCTGAATCCTGAGAAACGGTAGAAGAAATATATGAATTATTGAAACAGCTGGACAAAGAGAAACGGCTAATTCGCAGTCCGGAAGAACTCATTCAGGTTGAACAAGAAATTTTAAGCTATACCAATCGTTTAGCCGCGTTGATGCTAAAAAAAAGTCCAAACCAGTATAGACTCTCCAGAGCATAACGAACAAGAAAGAGAGTTGGTGCGTAGCTGGCCTGGCCGAATGAAAAGTGAAGGGTTTGAGACAGTTCAAATTCAAACCAGCTCGGGTTGCACGATCCCAATCCATGTTCGATACTATCGAAGAGCCTGTGACCGTCGAAATGGCAAAAAATATAAGGGCTTGTATGCTGCTTTGGCTTTGCTCGGGATTCATGATCGATGTACACCTACCGATCTTGGCGGCGATGGTCAGCGCCTGGTCCGCGTTACTGAGCTCATTTGAGGAAGTACGTCAGGTCCTTTGTGATCATGGCACTATCCTGGATGTTAAGGTGATCCGGAAACTGGCCTACCGCTACGCAGAACGAGCACGGGTGGTACAGCAAATGGGTCTGCTCCCCTTAAATGAAGAGGACAACCTTCAAGGTCGTCGGGTTGTCATAAGCACCGATGGTGGCCGGACTCGATTGCGGGAAAAAAAGCGAGGTCCCCGGACAGCCAAAGGAAGAACCAGATATCATGGGGCCTGGAGAGAACCCAAGCTGTTGATTATTTATGTCGTCGATGCCCATGGGAAACAGGAAAAAAGCTTTGCCCCATTTATTGATGGCGGTTTTAATGGGCCTGATGGCTTGTTTCTGCTGCTGAAGGGCTATTTGAAGTCTCTTTGCATCCAAAAAGCAGACAAGGTGTTGTTTGTTGCGGACGGGGCTCATTGGATATGGAATCGAGTCCCTGGTCTGATCAAAGCACTGGGGTTGAATCCGGAGAGCGTCTGAAACAAATGGCCAATTCACATATTTCATTGTTAGCTGCATAACCGTGAAAATGGGAATGCGCCCTTAAAAAAATGTAATGAGATCACGTTGGAAGGCCCCGTCGAAATGAGAACCGGGTACTGGGTAACGGGCCTAACCGACCTGGACCTGACCGGCAAATGGGCCATGGCCCAGCTCACGGACAACGTAGTCAATCTTAACCTGGAATTCGCCATCCTGACAGGTGTCCTTCGCAAAAATTAATCCGTGGTAAATTTGTCGAAAAAATATTCTCCTCTGTGCAGCGATTGAATGAAATACCCACTGTCCAGTTTATTTGAAAAGACGGATTCAATGTGAAATTTTTAATTGAGGTCGATTCTGAGCACAGATCAGCAAAGACCGTTCGATGCTTTTGATATCAGAACGATTTGAGTTTTCAGGCCGCTTTCTTCCACTCGTATCGATGATGTAATCCACCAATACGCGGCAAATCAATTATCTTGCATTTGCCGACAGATCTGGGTTGGATCGGCCGACCGTTGGGCGTATTTTTTCCAAGGCTCAAATGTGTTCTGTCGTTATGATAATATTGGAAATACGCGCAAAGAATGTTTTTCAGATGTCCTTGGTTCAATACGATGACATTGTTTGCACATTCTCGTCTGATCGAGCCGATCACCCGTTCAACAAAAGGGTTTTGCCAAGGGCTTTGCGGGACCGAGACCACTTCTTTGATGCCCATGTTTTTCACTCGATTTCGGAAAAAAACGCCATAGATTGCATCCCGATCCCGCATCAGATACTTCGGTGCCGTATCCCAGGGGAAGGCCTCCACGATCTGTTGGGTTGTCCACTCGGCCGTCGGATTTGAGGTTATATTGAAATGTACGACTTTGCGGCGGCTGTGGCTGAGGATCACCAGGACGAACAGAATATTAAAGGTGACTGTTGGAACAGTGAAAAAGTCAATCGAACACTTGTTAATATGATTTTTCAAGAAAGTCCGCCAGGTTTGAGACGGCTTTGAATTCGGCGGATGTCGGGGCATCAGGTTCGATACGGTTCGTTCGGAAACCTCGAACCCCAGGCTGAGCAATTCCCCATGAATCCTGGGCGCACCCCAGTTTGGATTGGCTGCAGCCATCCTCCTGACCAGATCACGGATTTCACGACTGACTTGAGGCCTTCCCGGGCCTTTGGATTTGAATTTCCAGAAAAGTTTGAAACCCTTGCGATGCCAGTAGACAACAGTATCCGGCTTTACAATGATGAGAGATTTACGCCAAGGAGTCCAAATTCGGGAAAGCAAAACCCAGAAGAGCCGATCCACCATTCGAATTTTCGGCCGCTTGTTCGTCCTTTTCATTACGGCCAATTGGTGGCGAAGCGCAAGGTTTTCGGCAGCGAGATTCGAAGTGACTTTGAACTTCAGCCATATGAATAAAACAAAATTTCCAAGCATTTTCATCATGACTCCAACTTGGCAGGCGCATACAAATTTGTCAATGATTTCAGAAAGTACGAATACTTGCGAAGGACACCATGTAACTCATGTCAGAAAAAATCTTTATTTTTGAAAGAGTTTATACTTTGTTGACACATCCTCTTTTGCGCCATAATATGTTAATACAATGTTTCAACTTTCAAGGGAGGACGAAATGACAGAACTGGTTATAAAAAAATGGGGCAATAGCTTGGCTGCCAGGATACCAAAAGTAATCGCTGATATGGTTCAGCTCGAAAAAGATCAGCCCGTTACCATTGAGGCGAAAGGCGGCAGGATTATTATTACCCCGATCCAGAAGAGAAAAGAGTATACGCTTGACGAACTTTTAGACCAATGTGATCCTAAGGATGTTGCCTTAGATGCTGAGGATAGATCATGGTTGAATGACAAGCCTGTAGGAAAGGAATGGTAATGGCCGAAAAATCGGAAAAACAGCAATATATTCCTAAACGTGGGGATCTTGTCTGGACAGACTTTGACCCTGCAGCCGGTCACGAACAGATGGGACATCGGCCGGCCCTGGTCCTTTCTCCTGCGGTTTTTAACAAAAAAACTTTGCTGGCGTTAGTAGCCCCGGTTACAAGCCGGGTTCGAGGTCATGGTTTTGAAGTAGCTCTAACTGGTAAAAAGATTTCTGGAGTTGTCCTTTGCCACCAAGTCAAGACAATTGATTTTGTGGAAAGAGGTTTGAAATTTGCTGAAAAGGCCCCGGCTTCTGCGGTAAGTGAATCCTTGGCTAAAGTAAGGGCTATTGTTTCGGAATAGGTGTGGACTTTTACCAGTTCGGACCTTTTTTTATCAAAAAAATCCCCCAGACTTTCCTGTTACTCCAGAGCATTTCCAACACTAAAGCTCACCCTCTGGATTGAGGGTGTCCTGAGCACTGGAAAAAGAAGTGAGTGCCATTATTGACAGGCCTGTTGACGACACATGATACCATTATTGTGGTCTACTAAAAAAAATAAATTGGTAGGAACCGAAAACCCCAGGATACACGCAATAGTGATCGCCCGGTAAATACGTCCCTGGTATTCATATAACTAATTAATATATAAGAGCTAATAATATGAAGTCTATTAATTATGAGTCATTGATTAATTTTTAATATTTGCCTTGACAAAGATCTTCCCCCCATCCTATACGATGAATCGTAAAATTTTAGCTCTTTATCTTACATTTCGCATGGATAAAAAATAATTTTTGCATTATCCTCAAAATGCATTGTTAAAACAGTCAAGTAGCCCGGAACTGCCACCAGCGGCCATGGAGGGTATTGTACACCTCACTGGGAATTTCTAAAAGTGAACAAACCTGCTCATGCAGAGAGTTGAGACCTTTTACCGCTGATTGAATGCAAATTCCGTTTTTGTTTATTTTTGAGTAATGGATATTTCGAAAGTAGTAACGGATGTTGCTCCAGGTCGGCTTTTTTGTATTCATTTTCTGAGGTAAAATTGGAAGCTGTTCTATCTCCTCTTTGGCCATGTTCATGCGGATTTTACGTTCGATAAGAGACACAATCATCAAGGCTATAAAATACAAAAAAAGCATGGCCTCGATCCGTTTTTCTTTCTTAAGAAAAACCGGGGCTACTTCCAAAACCGTCTTTTTGGTATACATGCGTTTTTCAAGAAAGGGTTGGTTTTTGTATCTTTTCAAAACATCGCCAGCCTCTAAGGAAGTGTTGGTAATCAGGGGGAAAATTCCATCAGTCCTCGACGCTTCTAAAAGGGCTTTTTCATTAAGCTTCCATTCAATACTATGAGAATATGCCCATTTATTTTTGTATTCGCTTTTCCTTCGAGAAGGACGGCCAGGTGACAATTTCACTCTGACTTGTTTACGTTCGGTGATAATTTTTACATCAATAAAGTCTTGGACACTTTTGCAAATGCTATCAACTGCTGTTTTAATTTCCTTCTTGGTTTTTAGATGATACGCGTTTAGCTTGGGTACTAACTCCTCCAATTGTGAAACAGCTTTATCTATCTTCTTTTGCCGGCGACCTTTGTCATCGTCTTGTTTTGCGCTGCTATGTACAAAAATAATGCGGTAACCTTTTTGCGTTGGTTCTGCCTCATAGGTTTTGTAGGTGTTGAGCTTATTTTTTTTGCGTGAACTTTCGGTAACAAAAACATGTTTCCATTCAGCATCATTTTTTTTCAAATACTGGTAAAATAGTTTCACCTCTTTACGGCCCTTTGGGACAATAGTGATGAATAACCCGCCGTTTTTGTCGATGTGATCCAAGTTGTCCTGGCCGCAAAGCTTACAGTCGGCTACGTAAATAAACTGTTCCTTACCCAATAGTGCGCGTAGGCCATTCCAGTTTGGAATATGGGTGACATCGTCGCAAGTGTTGCCATCAAAAAGTTCATAACTTAACGGCACATGGCCGTCGGAAGTGATATTCAGGCCAAATACGACCTGTTTGCAATCAGGTCTGAAATCTTTGTTGTGGCCGTGTTTGAGTTTGACGGCCTGAGGATCGGGGTTGTCATATTTACCGATGAAGGTCACTGTGGTGCTGTCATTGTGGACTTCATCGGTCAGCAGATCATGGGTCGCAATTGCGTTAGCCGAGGCCTCTGTCATAAGCGAATGGCGGTCTGCCTCGAAAAGGGCAGAAAGGGATCTGGCTAACCGGTCATCATTGAACAGCTTTGCTTCAACCGGTTCTGCAGCAAGATCGTCGGAGTACTTGGCCAACCAATCCTGAATTTTATATAATGGCTTATTTTCACAAATGATATTTGCCGTAAGGACACATAGGCTTTCTGCATGTTCAGCCAGGCTGTTAGGTGCCCCGGGGACATACTTGGTAAAAAGATTGAACAGATGAAGTTCATCCATATAATGCTTGACCATTGGCAGAACATCAACCTGGTTGAACTGTGCTTCAAATTGTTCCATAACACCCCCTCTTGTTGAGTTTAAGGGAGTTATAAAACAATTTAGAGTGAAAGTCTAGATTTTTTATATCTTATTGATATTACAATGCATTATTGGTCGTTCTTAAAATATTGATAATTATTTTTACCCATGCGAAATGTAAGCTTTATACAAAAAGTTTGCCTTTCCATACAGGCATTGTTAATCGTTCTATTTTTGGAGACCCGCAATGATTGCAGACCAATTCAGGATATTTTTTTTAATGCCACTGGCGATAACTCTTCTGTTTGTCTCTATCGCTTCAGCCGGAACCATAACCTGTGAATACGATGATCTGAATCGGATTGTGAAGATGGAAAAAGCTGAAGATTACATCATTGAGTATTCTTACGATGATGCAGGAAACCGTACCCAAACCATAACCCAGGTTCAAAACCCTGTGTTTGACCATGACCATGACAGTGATATTGACGGTGCAGATCTGCAAAATTTTATTTTATACTTCAGTGGGTCAGATCAGGATCTATTTGATTTTTCCCAGATTTTCGGCACTCAAAATTAAACTCCCGGAGGCGGAACCATGCTTACGTCCTTTGACAGGAAGAATATTTCCCAAAAAAATATCCCTTTTCAAATAAAAAAATCGTTCACTCTTTGTTTTGCCTGGTTATGGCTTATCTTTTTGGGAAGTTTAATCCTGAATTTTATTGTTCCCACCAGACCTTTGGCCCATGCAGACGTTTCCGGACCAGGTTGGGCAGATATTAAGGGGCCAGCGGTTACGCCTGAACAGGCAAGAGCGTATTACAACCAAAAAAAGAGTGAAAAATCCCTGCTAACCACTGCCTTATCTGTGGAAGAAAGTTCCGCAGAAGAGATCACCTCCGAAATTGTTGAATTGGCGCGCGGCCTGAACCACGATCCCAAACTGATTTACGAGTATGTCCGGAACCATGTGGATTATGTTCCCTATTTCGGCTCGCTGAAAGGTGCGGCCATGACGTATTTCGACGGAGCCGGCAATGACTTTGACCAGGCTTCTTTGATGATCGCCCTTCTCAGGGAAAGCGGATACCAGGCCCAATACGTATACGGCAGAATGCTGATTCCCTATTACGGAGGAAACGATAATCAGGATATGCAGCATTGGCTGTCAGTGGACGGCAATGCAGGCCTGATCCTCCAGGTATTGTACAACGGCGGGATTTCCGCCGATACTTACGGATCTTACTGCCGTATGGACAGGGTATGGGTCCGTGCAGTTATTGATGGAAACACCTATGTATTTGACCCGGCATTCAAGGCGTATAAAACCACTTTGGGGATAAATCTTTCCGACGCCATGGAATATGACCGGTCATCCCTGCTTTCGGCTGCAGGCGGATCCCTGGGCACCGACTATATTGCGGGTATGAATGAAACAAGCCTTAATAATCTGTTGACGGCCTATTCCGGGAATCTGTCCGCTTTTATCCGGGATAATTATCCCAATGCATCCATGGAAGAGATCATCGGCGGCAGGGAAATCATACCTGAATATCTGGATGAACTGCCCACAAGTCTGAGATTCACTATTTATTCCCAGGACACCCCATGGGATGAAATCCCGGAAGAATACAGCCATACCGTCACCATCCTGCACGGTGGCATCAATATAACAAAAGAGATTGCAAGCCTGGGGGGCAAACGGCTCTCTTTATCCTACCAGGATCAGGATACTGCCGGAAGTGCCATGGCAGCTTCTTCAACAGGTCCCCCGCTGCTTTTAACAAACGCATCCGCAAAATTGCCTGCTGTTTTCATAGCAGAGCCTTCCTTGGTCGAAACAGGCCGGCCTGCCGATTCAGTCCTTTCACCGGGCATGCAGGTAACGGCTCCGGACATTGAGGGCAGCGACATGGTAAGCGCGCTGGGAACGTCCAGTCAGAATTTCGGGCGAATCTACCCGCCTTCGGTGGGGGCAAGTTCGACTTCGGCAACATGGAGCCCATCTGCCCCCGGCAGCAATACTGTGACCATTCAGCTTGTGGTAAGCCTGACAAGCAACCCACAGAGTGCTTTTACCATCACCGCCGGGGCGGGAACCCATAATCTGGCACCGGGGAAAGGCGTCAATGTTACGGTCAAATTCTCCAACAGCGGACAGTCGGCGGGCACCAAAACCGGCCAAATGAGGTTTCAGTGGAAATACAGCGGATCCGTTATCGGAACCGACTATATCAACCTGACCGGCGTTGTGGCCAATGCACCGGACATTTCCATTGGAGGCGTCAATTTCGGACAGTCTATTTTGAACGAACCCCGCACGGCCACTGCCACACTGACGAACAACGGATCGAAATCCTTATCACTGACAAGCAACATTGTATTATCAACAGGGAATACCGGCAGATTTCAGATCACATCCAATTACGGAACCGGAACCCTTGCCGCAGGCGCCGCAAGAAATATGGGTGTTAAGTATAAAGCAGATGTCCGGGGCTCACACGCTACAGGCATGGCCCTTGCCTTCACCTATGACAGCTTGCCTTATACCTGGACCTATTCCAATGTTCTGGCCGGAAGCACCCATTACGCTGCTGATCTGACAGGATCATACAATCCTCCCGCCTGGCAGACATATATAGGCAACAGCAAATCCGGCAACTGTATTCTCAAAAACTCAGGAAGCTTAAACCTGTCTGTCACAAGCCTTGAAATCGCGGGCACGGACGCGGCACGGTTTGAACTTACAGGCAATACATCAGCGGGCACGCTCTCTTCCGGGCAGGAACGGGAAATTGAAGTTGAATACAAGGGTGACAGCGTGGGAAGCCATACGGCGTCCGTGCGCGTTAATTTTTCATATGACGGACGGGCAAGCTATATTGATTTTTCCCTATCCGGACAAACCCTTGAAACGCCATTGGCCCAGCTCTGGCTTGACGACACCCTTATCGCAGAAGAGACCGCACCGGTCACCGGCACGGACCTGGATTATATGTTTTTATCTATAGACCATCCCTATCCAGGGAAAGACGGAACATATGGGGACCAGGAACCTGTCAAGTATCCAATGAAAAGGGAATCCGGCAATTATTATACGATTATATACGATTTCGGAAGCAGCCATGACGGGCGGCTTTTAGACAAACGCCAGCGGAAAATGGCCGGTTACAGGATATCCGGATTTTCAGACGATTCCCGGCAGGTGCTCACCGAAACTCTCAATGTCATGGGTACATCCTGGATGCGGGATACCAATCTTAACCATAAACTTCTCAGTGAAATTGCAGGTGTTTTGTCTGTCGATCACCACAGATTCGGTGTCGTGGCCCAGGAACAAGGATACTATATTGACGTTAAAGCCCAGCAAAGCGCAAGTATTTCCAGAACAGGCAACAGCGATGCCGGAGACGCCTTGTTTAAAGCGACCAATTTTATGGACAGCGCTCTGGAACACGGGGTTCTCGAACAGATGCAGGTCAACCGTCCGGCTGTCTCCACGGTCAAGCTGATGCAGCTGGCCAACGATGACGGGGATAAGATCTTCCTTGTAAACGATACCAACTACGATGCCATTGAACCTGAGCTTACCGGATACAGTGATGATGATAAAACCGGTTTTGCAGCTGACGTTGTTAAAGGAACTATCTTTATTTTGCCCCAAAACGCACAGATCGGATTACAGGAATGGGCCGGCAAGGGATACATATCATATTTCGAAGACGGCGATTCCAAAAGCTGCGGTATGATTATCGGCGGGGGGTATTACGGTGGTTTTGCCGGCAGCAATGTACCGCTTGATGTTGCACCGGTGGTTGCAGAATCCAATAACTCGACCAATTCAAAGCTTACCCAGCTCAAAGACCTCATGAGCGATCCGGTTGATATGGTCACAGGTCATTTTATGTACAACAACACGGACCTTGCCCTGTCCGGCGGTGCCGGGGGCCTTGCCTTCAAAAGAACCTATTTTGGCGGCAATCACCATATAGACGGCGTCCTGGGGTTTGGCTGGGCCCACAACTATAATCTCTATGCGGAAGTCCATTCAAACTCTGAAGCCGGCCTTGGCTGCCGTCTGCCGACCGATACAGCACCCATGATGGCGGCATCGGTTGCGATCCTGGATCTTATGACAGGCGATCCCGGGGTAAAAGAGTGGGCAACCTCCTCTCTCATTGGTAAATGGGGCATGGACCAGCTGATTGACAATGCCGTGTCCCTTCACCTGGAATCAGATCTTCTCACCTATATCCGCCTGCCGGACGGGTCTTTTGCCAAGCCACCCGGCGTAAACGCCACCCTGACCCTGACCAGCGGACAGTACCGGATGGAAGAACGGTTTGACCGGGTTATCCAGTTCAATGCCGACCACCGTGCCGGTACCATCACCGATGCTGACGGCAACACCGTTGATTTTACCTACACCAACGGCAAAGTATCCTCGGTTTCCGACAGCTTTAACCACGCCCTGACCATGGGGTATACCGGGGATCTCCTCACATCGGTAAGCGATTCCGCCGGCCGCAGCGTTTCGTTCGGCTATGCAGACGGCAATCTGACCTCATACACAGACCCAGACGGCAAGGTCTGGGACTACGGGTATATTGACGACCACAAACTGGAAACCCTGCAAAACCCGGAAGGCATCACCACCGTCATCAACATTCATGACGCCCTGGGCCGGGTCATGACCCAGACCGTGCCCCGCCAGACCGGCGATACCACCTATAACCTCTATTATTCAGGCTACCGGAGCGTGGAAGAGGACAGCCAGGGCAACCGGGCCATATCCCGCTATGACCGCAAAAAACGGCTCATTGCTTCGGAAGACGCCCTGGGCCACACCACCGGTTACACCTATGACGGCCAGAACCATGTTGTTGCCACAACTGACCCCAGGGGCAATACCACAAATTATGAATATGACGGCAACAACAACCTTGTCCGCACCGTCAATGCCCTGGGCGAGGAAACGCTCAACACCTATGATGCCCGGTTCCGGCTCACGGATATCACCGACAACCTGGGCCATGTGACCCATAACGATTATGATTCAGAACACCACCTGGAAAAGACTACGGTCTGGCCTGAATCCGGCCAGGCTATTGAGACCTCTGCCACATTCTATTCCAACGGCCTGCCCCATACGTCAACAGACGGCCGGGGCATTGTCACGACCCTGACCTATGACAATTACGGCAACCCGGATACCAGCCAAACCGCCTCAGCCCCTGCCGTTGATTATAACTATAACGGCATCGGGCTCATGACCGGCCTGACCGACCAGGGCGGGTCCGCCACCTCTTTTGTCTATGATGACAGGGGACTGCTTCAAACCCGGACAGACCCCTTTTTGAACGCCATGTCCATCACCTATTACGATGATGGTAAAATAAACACCATAACCGACCGGAACAACGACACGGTGACATACACATATACGGATTCCGGTAAGCCCGACACTGTGGCCTTCCCGTCAGGAACACCCACAACTTACACCTATGACACCCGGGACAATCTCATCCAAATGCAGGACAGCCTGGGCACAACAACCTTTGACTATGATGCCGTCAACCGCCTGATATCCAAAACAGATGCCGGCGGGTTCTCGGTTGCCTACACCTTTGATGAAGCCGGCAACCTTGCCACACTCACCTATCCGGGCAACAAGACCGTAACCTACACCTATGACGAGCTGAACCGCCTGAAAACCGTTACGGACTGGATGGACAGGACCGCCACCTATGACTATGATCCCGCAGGCCGCCTTGAATCCCTGACCCAGTTTAACGGAACGGTAATTACCTATAGTTACGACAATGCCAACCGCCTTACCGGCCTTGACAATCTCACCGCTTCAGGTGGGGATGCCATCGCTACCTACCGGTTTACCCTGGACGGAAACGGCAACCGCACCCAAATCACAAGTGACGTGCCCCTTGATCCCGATCTTACCGCAACCACCAGATCGTTCACCATCAGCACCACGGGCAACCAGATAGAGAGCGACGGCACCAACACATTTACATATGACGATGAAGGCCAGCTCATCGCAGCCTACGGCAACACCTTAACCTTTGACCCCGAACACCGGCTGACATCCATTGCCGGGAGCACAACCCACCAGTTCAAATACGACGGTGCCGGAAACCGCCTGGAAGTAGACCGTGACGGCATCATCACCCGGTACATTTATGATGCTTCGGGCAACCTGCTTGCCGAGGCTGACGCGTCAAACCAGATCCGGCGCTACTATATCTACGGCGCAGGCCTTTTGGCCATGGTGGAACCAACCGGCACCATGTACTGCTACCATTTTGACGCCACCGGCCACACCGTGGCCCTGACCGACAACACCAAAACCATAGTCAATGCTTATGCCTACACCCCGTTCGGCACCATTGCCAACCAGCAGGAAAATGTGGTACAGCCTTTCAAGTTTGTGGGGCAATACGGCGTCATGGCCGAGGAAAACGGCTGGTACTACATGCGGGCCAGATATTATGACCCGGCCATGGGCAGGTTCATCTCCGAAGATCCTTTGGGATTTGACGGTGGGGATGTTAACTTGTATGCGTACGCCTCAAACAATCCTGTAATGTTCATTGATCCATCTGGGCTGTGTGTCAATAAAATACTTGGAAACCAGCCTGGAGATATCTTCACGATTGGATTATCTGGAGGTTACTTAATTGGTGCCGGTCTTAGTTTTGATAGAGTTGTAATGCCAGACGGAAAAGCTGATTGGTTCTTCACTCTCGGTGCTGGAATTTCCACGCCAGGAGTTGCAATCGCGTTTGATAGAGGAAAAATTGGAAAGCAAGATAATTGGGGTATTAATTATAATAATCCAGATTTTTCAAAGGATGATATTACCGGGTATAGTGTATCCGGGAACGTTGACCTATTCGTTATTGGGGGTGAAGCTGCCGCCAACACGTCTAATCCTTCATATATCACCACAAAAGGAGGGGGAAGAATTTTGGGCTTAGGTGTCAATGCATTTGGTAATTGGACTTGGGACTTAGGTCAATAGACAATGATGAGTTCAACTAACAACATTATATTTGGTGTCATATTTTCGTCTGCTATTCTTATTTTTTCTATTTTTGCTTGGTATTGGATTTATTTTAGAAATGGAGCTCAAAAGTGGAGCGAAGGGATAATCCAGTATTACAAAAATTTAAAATTAGAATTTATTGGTAATTTATTTATTTTTAAACCAAAGGCTTTAAAAGTATTTATCAGCATTTATTTATTATGTTTAGTTTCAGCGTTAATTTGGATATTATATTCGTGGAAAAGGTGAAAGCGTAAATCGAAATCGGGGGACATAAATCGGGGTAAATCTTACTTAATTCAAGTCAAGCATTTTTATAAGAGGGGCCACTGCTCTTGCCCTGTCCGGCGGTGCCGGGGGCCTTGCCTTCAAAAGAACCTATTTTGGCGGCAATCACCATATAGACGGTGACCTGGGGTTTGGCTGGGCCCACAACTATAATCTCTATGCGGAAGTCCATTCAAACTCTGAAGCCGGCCTTGTCTGCCGTCTGCCTACCGATGCCGCGCCCATGATGGCGGCATCGGTTGCGATCCTGGATCTTATGACAGGAACTCCGGGGGTAAAAGAGTGGGCAACCTCCTCTCTCATTGGTAAATGGGGCATGGACCAGCTGATTGACAATGCCGTGTCCCTTCACCTGGAATCAGATCTTCTCACCTATATCCGCCTGCCGGACGGGTCTTTTGCCAAGCCACCCGGCGTAAACGCCACCCTGACCCTGACCAGCGGACAGTACCGGATGGAAGAACGGTTTGACCGGGTTATCCAGTTCAATGCCGACCACCGTGCCGGTACCATCACCGATGCTGACGGCAACACCGTTGATTTTACCTACACCAACGGCAAAGTATCCTCGGTTTCCGACAGCTTTAACCACGCCCTGACCATGGGGTATACCGGGGATCTCCTCACATCGGTAAGCGATTCCGCCGGCCGCAGCGTTTCGTTCGGCTATGCAGACGGCAATCTGACCTCATACACAGACCCAGACGGCAAGGTCTGGGACTACGGGTATATTGACGACCACAAACTGGAAACCCTGCAAAACCCGGAAGGCATCACCACAGTCATTAACATCCATGACTCTCTGGGCCGGGTCATGACCCAGACCGTGCCCCGCCAGACCGGCGATACCACCTATAACCTGTATTATTCAGGCTACCGGAGCGTGGAAGAGGACAGTCAGGGCAACCGGGCCATATCCCGCTATGACCGCAAAAAGCGCCTTATTGCTTCGGAAGACGCCCTGGGCCACACCACCGGTTACACCTATGACGGCCAGAACCATGTTGTTGCCACAACTGACCCCAGGGGCAATACCACAAATTATGAATATGACGGCAACAACAACCTTGTCCGCACCGTCAATGCCCTGGGCGAGGAAACGCTCAACACCTATGATGCCCGGTTCCGGCTCACGGATATCACCGACAACCTGGGCCATGTGACCCATAACGATTATGATTCAGAACACCACCTGGAAAAGACTACGGTCTGGCCCAAATCCGGCCAGGCTATTGAGACTTCTGCCACATTCTATTCCAACGGCCTGCCCCATACGTCAACAGACGGCCGGGGCATTGTCACGACCCTGACCTATGACAATTACGGCAACCCGGATACCAGCCAAACCGCCTCAGCCCCTGCCGTTGATTATAACTATAACGGCATCGGGCTCATGACCGGCCTGACCGACCAGGGCGGGTCCGCCACCTCTTTTGTCTATGATGACAGGGGACTGCTTCAAACCCGGACAGACCCCTTTTTGAACGCCATGTCCATCACCTATTACGATGATGGTAAAATAAACACCATAACCGACCGGAACAACGACACGGTGACATACACATATACGGATTCCGGTAAGCCCGACACTGTGGCCTTCCCGTCAGGAACACCCACAACTTACACCTATGACACCCGGGACAATCTCATCCAAATGCAGGACAGCCTGGGCACAACAACCTTTGACTATGATGCCGTCAACCGCCTGATATCCAAAACAGATGCCGGCGGGTTCTCGGTTGCCTACACCTTTGATGAAGCCGGCAACCTTGCCACACTCACCTATCCGGGCAACAAGACCGTAACCTACACCTATGACGAGCTGAACCGCCTGAAAACCGTTACGGACTGGATGGACAGGACCGCCACCTATGACTATGATCCCGCAGGCCGCCTTGAATCCCTGACCCAGTTTAACGGGACGGTAATTACCTATAGTTACGACAATGCCAACCGCCTTACCGGCCTTGACAATCTCACCGCTTCAGGTGGGGATGCCATCGCTACCTACCGGTTTACCCTGGACGGAAACGGCAACCGCACCCAGGTAACCCGGGAAGTGCCCCTGGATCCGGATCTTACGGCAACCACCAAAACTTTCACCATCAGCACCACGGGCAACCAGATAGAGAGCGACGGCACCAACACATTTACATATGACGATGAAGGCCAGCTCATCGCAGCCTACGGCAACACCTTAACCTTTGACCCCGAACACCGCCTGACATCCATTGCCGGAAACACACCCCGCCAGTTCAAATACGACGGGGCCGGAAACCGCCTGGAAGCCGACCGTGACGGCGTCATCACCCGGTACATCTATGATGCTTCGGGCAACCTGCTTGCCGAAGCCGACGCGTCAAACCAAATCCAGCACTACTATATCTACGGCGCAGGCCTTTTGGCCATGGTGGAACCCGCCGGCACCATGTACTGCTACCACTTTGACGCCACCGGCCACACGGTGGCCCTGACTGACAACACCAAAACCATTGTAAACTCTTATGCCTACACCCCGTTCGGCACCATTGCCAACCAGCAGGAAAATGTGGTACAGCCCTTTAAGTTTGTGGGCCAATACGGTGTCATGACCGAGGACAACGGCTGGTACTACATGCGGGCCAGATATTATGACCCGGCCATGGGCAGGTTCATCTCCGAAGATCCTTTAGGATTTGACGGTGGAGATGTCAACTTGTATGCGTATGCCTCAAATAATCCTGTTATGTTTATTGATCCTTTGGGGTTGTGTACAGAAAGCAATTTGACCTTTGGAAATTTTGCAAAGGCATGGGCCAGGAATGTTACTGTTGGAGTTGCTGCCTACTATGGAATGGCAAAGCTTTTCTTCGGGGGTAGTCCCCAAAGCGGGCTCAATTCTGTTGGATCAGCAGCCATAAATGTAAAATTTCCAAGTGCTAACCAGTTAGCAAATACGCTTGAGACAAGCGTAAGAAATTTTCATAAAAATATAAAACCTAATATTGTTAGAGACTTCAGTCGGGAAATTAATAACATTGGTGCAAAAAATCCAGATATTGGAATTACCGAAATTGGGCATATCTCGTTCAGAAATCCTAAAACAGGACAAACGGCTATTACCGACGTACTTCTGGAGACTTATAAACCATTATGAGTAAAACAATTGAAATAGAAGGCTATTGTCGTTTATGGGGAGATCAATTTTCTCCAATGGTAGTCGAGGAAGAAACCGGAATTCATTTCGACTATAAAAATGAACCTGGAGAAATAGGAAAGACCGGGCGTTATAAAGGTGTTGCCATTCCATGCGGTAGTGGAGAAATTGCTTTTTCTGAAACGGGAGCATCTGCGGACCTACTTTCCCCCGATGCACCAATACTTGAGATAATTGAAAAACACCAATCGTCTTTTTCCGCAGCAGGCGCAACCGAAATCGTTTTGATTATCAATGTGTTTTATAAAGGGCAATGCAATATTGAGCAAAGTCATAAGCTTTTAAAACGTCTTGCTATGCTTAAGGTAGATTTATCTATTTCTTGCCAACAACTTTAAGGTCACCCATTAAAGGCTGGATCAAGAGAAAAAACGGATTTGGAAAACGGATTTGGGGGAGGGCCGAGCTAACAACCTGAAATAAAAGTAAATATTCTTTGAAAAGACCATCAAAATAGGCTTAGGTTAATGTTTTTGGAGGCAAAATGGGCATTTTAAGAAAGTTCATTTTACGGGGGAGACGACAATCAGGATATGCAGCATTGGCTGTCGGTGGATGGCAATGCTGCACTGATCCTCCAGGTATTTTACAACGGCGGCATTAATACCGACACTTATCAATCGAACTGCCGTATGGACAGGGTATATGTTAAAATTCCAAACCGTCATTCGACGAACAATACTCAACATATTGAACAGGCCGATTGTCCTTTGTTTTACGACTTTTGGAGATAGGAATTGAGCGTTGGCTATGTCTATCATGTGTCGTCGAAATGCTTGTCAATAAAGGCGTTCACTCCTTTTTCCAGTGCGCAGGACACCCTCAATCCAGAGGGTGAGCGTTAGTGTTGGAAATGCTCTGGAGTAACAGGGAGAGTCTATGGGAGTCGGCCGACTGGAAAACGCAGCCTTGTGGAAGGATAGTCCTCTTCTCAGACGTTTGATTTGATCTATCAGGCTTTCGGTTCAGGTCGCCAATAGCAAAAGTAGCAATCACGGCTTCCATAATGTATTGGACGTTTGTTTATCCTTCTCTCAGTTTGTTTTTTTATCTATCACCCGGGCGAGCGTTCGTACACCAGATTCAATCTCTGTTTGGCCAACGGCGGCAAATCCAAGCAGCAGTCCCGGATCCACAGGTTGCGTTCTGGCATAAGCCGAAAGAGGGAGGCTTTCAATTCCTGCTTGGGCTGCCAGATTGACAACTTCCTTGTCGTTACATTGGTTGGGAAGAAATGCCGGGGTGTCCAGTCCCATGGTGATTTTAGGGATTTCGAGCAAACCTGCCAGATAAGCATCAGCCGCTTGCCGCAACGTCTGGGCGCGCTCGGCATAGAGCAAGCGCATCCGTCGCACGTGGCGACCCAAATGACCTTCGGCAATGAATTCGTGCAAAGTGGTCTGGGCGATGATGGGGACGTGTCGAAAGGTTAAGGACAAGGCCGCGGTGAAAGGTGCAATCAATTGATCGGGCAACACGGCATAGGAAATACGAAGAGAGGGGAAGAGCAGTTTGCTGAAAGTCCCACAATAGATCACTCGCCCCTTTTTGTCCAGGCTCTTCATGGCCGATAGCGGCGCACCCTCGAAACGATATTCGCTGTCGTAGTCGTCTTCAATCACAATGGCATTGTGCTGATGGGCCCAGTTCAGCAGGGAAAAGCGGCGATCCAGCGCCAATACGTAGCCCAAGGGCGATTGCCTTCCGGCTGTGACATATGCCAATCTCGCATTGGGAGCCTGATTGCGAGCGTTTTCAACATCTATGCCATTCAAATCCACTGGGATATCCACTATTTTTGCACCGGCGGCGGCGAATATCAAATGGGCACCAGGATATCCAGGATCCTCGATCCATACTTGGTCTCCTGGATCGAGCAATAACCGAGCACTTATATCAAGTATCTGCTGGACGCTGCCCACCAACACCACCTGTTCAGCAGAGCATGTGATACCACGGCTGGAACGTAGGTAACCTGCGATTTCTTCACGTAACGGTTTGTAACCGCAGGCGTCTCCATCCGCGAGGAATTTTGGACACAGGCGACGTGATCTGCGTGAGGCAATGCGCATCCACAGATCAAAAGGAAATGCAGTGACATCCGGTTGATTGGTGCGAAATGCTTTAGCCGGTAACGTGCGCCCTGCAACGCTGAACGGCGTCATTGATAGCTTCTTGCCCCGGGCAGACAACACCACAGCCGGAGCCTCGTACTTGGTTCCAGTGGCGTTGTCGCTGATAGATTCCGCCACCCCACTGCCTGTAGCGACCGGTCTGGGAGGTAAGTCCGGCAACTCCGGGGCTACAAAGCTGCCCTTTCCCGTTACGCCCTGGATATATCCCTCCGCACCCAATTGAGCATAAGCCGCCAGCACCGTACCACGGGATATTTTCAATCGTAGCGCCAGATCACGGGTGGCCGGCAGGCGTGCTCCCCTCATAAGCCTACCCGCGAGGATGGCTGTACGGATTTCATCATACAACCACCGTTGAAGCGGAATCCCGTCTGGTCGAGGAGGCAAGGAGATTTCTATGTCAGCGGCTTGTCGCATATGATGCGCCTCATAATGGCCTAATCAAATTTCTATTAATGGATCTACACATTATACCATATCATTGATATTCTCATCACACAATCTTTGAGCCGGGAGAATATATGGGGTACTTGTATCTTTATTATATCAATAATTGTAGAAGTTATCGGAACCAGTGCTTTTAAAGAATTTACCCAAGTATGTTCAAGGATTATGGCAATTATAGGTTATGGGGCATCATTCTATTTTTTATCGCTCGTCTTTATTTATTCTCAGAAGTTAACAGAAAAAAACTACATAATTACTTGTTCTGTCTCAGATAAATATTGAAAATGAAATATTCCCTAAAATTTAATGAGTTGAATTTATATTTAGGCAGTTTGATATTGGGGTTGCTACAGTACGTAAGTTTTTAACAATTTCCATGTTATCATTCAAATTGTAATCACAATTTTATTTTTTCAAGAGGATGTATGAAAACTGTTTCAACAATGTGCCGTTTCTGCACGAACACATGTCCTGTCGATGCGGTTGTAAAAGACGGGAGACTGATTTCGGTAAAAAGAAAACCTGTTCCCGGAGTTACCGTGCGCCGCTTCTGTCCGAAAAATGCCGCGGCTCCTCATATTGTCTATGCTCCTGACCGGATTACATCACCGCTCGTCAGAAACAATGCAGACAGAAATCAGAATTTTAAGAAAGTATCTTGGAATACTGTGCTTTCAGACATGGCAGATAGACTTTTATTCTATAAAAACAAATACGGTCCGGAATCTGTGGCCTGGCTGAAGGGAACCGGTGAGGACTGGGGGCCGGTCTGGCAGTATACTCAGAGATTTATGCATGCATTCGGGTCACCGAATGTCATTGGAAACGGCTCATTGTGCCATACAACAAGAGCTCTGCCCGCTTTTATCACATACGGAACCGGAACCAGGCCGGACACCCTTAATGCCGAATGTATAATAGTGTGGGGAAAAAATGATAAAACCTCCAGTCCGCCTGACTATAACCTGCTGATGGAAGGAATAAGGCATGGTGCGAAACTGATTGTCATTGATCCGGTAAAAACAGACATTGCCGACTCCTCAGCCCTGTGGCTGCAGATAAAACCGGGCTGTGACGGCATTCTGGCCATGTCCATGATGCAGGTCATTATTGCCGAAAATTTATATGACTCACATTTTGTTGCTGAATGGACGACCGGTTTTGACCGGCTCACAGAGGAGGTACGGAATTATTCACCTGAGCATGTGGCCTCTTCCATATGGCTGACCCCTGAGGAGATACGGCAGGCCGCCCGCCTGTATGCCGGATCGAAACCGGCCTGTATAGCAGACGGCAACGGGCTTGACATGAATGCCGATGTCACCCGGAATGTGCGGGCTGTCTGTATGTTACGGGCATTGTGCGGAAACCTCGATATTAAGGGAGGTGATGTTTTTCCGCAGAAGGTACCAGTCAGAGACATGAGTCTGAAAGACGTACTGAATCCGAAAGTGAAGCCGGTCACCGCCGGATACCCTTTGTTCAGCAGTTTCAACAAAGGCGGGGGATCTCCTGTGAGCACAGTTATCCCCGATGCAATTCTGGATAAAAAACCGTATCCAATCAGGGCTCTTATTATTCAGGCATCCAACCCCCTGGTCACAGCGGCAAACTCACTACGGGTTGCGGAAGCCCTGAAACAGGTGGAATTCCTTGTGGTGATTGACCTGTTTATGACACGGACAGCCGGACAGGCAGATATTTTTCTGCCGGCAACCACAACTTTTGAAACCACGCAACTGAATATGGCAGGTCTGAACGCAAATAGCATGCTTTTACAGGAAAAAGTGATTGAACCTCTGGGAGACAGCAGGCCAGGCTGGCAGATTATTTTTGATCTTGCCCGAGCGCTGAAGCTGGACGAAGCGTTTCCCTTTCAGACTGTGGAAGAAGCCATTGATTTCCAGCTTGAACCTTCCGGTATAACAGTCAGGCAGATGCGTGAGCATCCGGATGGCCTTACCCTGCAAAAACCGGAATTTGAAAAATACAGACAGCACGGTTTCAATACACCTTCCGGCAAGGTCGAGTTTTATTCGGAAACCTTATCTGATTACGGGTATGAACCGATCCCCTCTTTTGAACTTTCCCGGGCAGGCAGGATCACCTTTGACTATGCAAAGGAAAAATATCCTCTGGCCGGCATCAGCGGTGAGAAATCAGGCTGGTTTGTTCATTCCCGCTACCGGAACATCCCCTGGATAGTTGAAAAGGAGCCGGAGCCTTTTATTGACCTGCATCCGGATGATGCGGAGCTGCGGGAGATCAAAGATAATGATTCAGTAAGAATCATATCCCCTAACGGTGAAATTTTCATGAAGGTCAGACTCAGCGACTCGGTGCGGTGCGGAACCGTCCGTGTTCCCTGGGGATGGGGTGAGCATGACCTGCGCTTCAATATAAACTCCCTGACTGATGATGCAGAAAGAGATTCAGTTGCAAGTACGCCTTCAGTCCGGGCCTTTATGTGCGATGTAATAAAAAGGGATTAATCGCCGTAAAAGCTCTAAACATGCTAAAAAAACAAATGTCATGCTAACCCGGCGCTGAACTTCACCCTCTGTGCCGGTGAACTTAGCGTTATGTCTCTGAAAAAGGTCCATCAATACATGATAGCAGAATACCCTGAAAGTCGTATAAAGCGTACACTATTCGGGGCGTACCCCCAGATACTTCAAAAACAGCCTATCTCTGGCGACTGATTCGGTGGACCATCGATAATTTCCCATGGCAGTCTGTACCTTTGTGGTTTCGATACAGTCAAACCAATCCAAAATCTGAGAAAGCGAACGTTGTGCAATCCAGTTTTCCAGCTTTTTTTCGAGCTTGATAAGTGATTGGGTTTTCCCGGATTCTTTTTCCCTCAGCCTGGATTGTATTTCCTTTATTTTTTTTGTCAAAAAACAATGATAACCCAGAGAGACAAATTGTGTAAATTGTCTCCCACGCAAATTGTCAGGATACCATGTGCGCGGCCGAGCGCCGTCGAGTCTCCCCTTTTGCACGGCAAAAAGTTCTTCAATTTTTTCACGCAGCCGGTAGTTTTCAAGCGCTGTAAATGTGTCCATAGCCTGATTGCTGACAAGGGCGAAATAGCCAAAGTATTTTTTTGCTTCGGCAATGGCCTCATCGTTGAACCCAACCTTCAACTGTCCCCCACGCCCCTTTCTGGAGCTTGTCAGGTACTTGTCTATTTTTCTTTGCGCTGATTCCGTAAATTCTGTTGTGTTCTCTTCCACCAGCATCTTTAGGTCAAGCAAATCCTTGCGAAAGGCGAGTTCTTTCTTGGCTTCATTGTCGGGGGAATAATAAATGTGGACATACAGGCGGCGCGAGAATGTCTCTTTTTCACCGGCAGCTGTGCCGTTGCGTGACCGCTGGCGAACTTTACTGAACTGGTGTGTTAAGCACGAAGTTGCGCCACAAATTGACGGATCAAACGGGCAGGTGCTGGACATACTCGCTATACTTGGGCGAAGTGCATCAACTGTCTCACGGATCCAGGTAATGTTGGGGTCAACCAGGGTCAAAAATTTCACATTGCGCAAGGAAAATTCCATCATGTTTTTCTGGCTATAGTAGCCGTTATCAGTAACAACCAGAGGTTTTTCAAGATGGAGGCATTTAAGCTGTGTCAGAGTGTTTTCAATAGAGATAACATCCGGAACATTGCCTGGTTGTTTGGAGAAGGCTATTGGTTCGCCAGACTTCACGGAATATAGGGTTAAAAGCTTGATCGTGTTGAGTCCGTCTTGAGCTTTGTTGAACCCTTGTCTTGCCTCCGACTGATTTTCAGAATAGGTCGAGATTGTGGTCGAATCAAACGCTACCACAGGAGATTTCCCCAGGTGTTCAGCTCGAGCTGAAAAATAGCGTTGAACGCCTTCTTCATTTCGTCCAACATTTTTAAACAGATTGCCATACACGTCTTCCGTGATTCCTTCATGATATGGAAGTGGGTGCATCACTTGCCAACTTTCAAGGCGTGGCAGCGTATTACCGCCGGATCCGATCCAGTAACGTGCGATAGACAATATTTTTGCGGCATCGCCCTCACTGAATGAAGCATATACATCATCATCAATACCAGACGCCTTTCCAACCCATTCTAAGATGTCCGTGAGTCCGGTATGCTGCCGTGTTGCACCGGGAATGCTTCCTTCTCCTTTGCGTTTTTTCGGACGAGTCGGCACAATTTTTTGGGTTCCCGACTTGATTTTGCCTTTAAGTTTTTGACTGACCGTATATGTCTTCCTGGTCTTTTCGTTGTAGGCCGTTATCCGTTCATAGACGTAAATGTCACCATTCGGACGCTTTTCACGCCGCTCTCCAACGTGATTTTTCCCTGTTATTGGTTTAGACATGGATAAATTCCCTTTTAAAGTGTATGTATAGTATAATACGTGCATTATAAAAAGGCAAGAAAAAAGCACGGTTTTTCAATTAAATCCGTGCTTATCGATCGGTTTTAGGGTTTAAAGTGTACGCTTTATACGATTTTCAGGAGAATACAGGGCTAAACTAAAATCAAGCATTAAGCCTTCCATATATATACCTATCGGAGCTGGAGTTGTTTTTTTCTTGGTAATATTTATCAAAGATGACTTAAAGTTGGATCACAAAATGGTTGAAGCAACCTTTGCCTTAATGGCTATCTTGTTCATATTTTGTTTGCTATTGATCGGTGTCTGCACATATTTTTACAAAATTACTTTATATAATGATGGACTATCTTCATACAATCCATGGGAAAGTTTTAAGTGCTATCATATGAAATGGATTGATATGAAGTATTTAACCATTAAAAGTGTATTTGGATATAAATACTATTATATCACCTCATCTGATCAAAAAAAGTGTTTATGGGTGCCATGTAATATCAAAAACAAAGAGCAATTTATAAAAGACGTACGTAAGCGGTGTTTTAACCCCACTCAGCAAGGGACAGATTCAGAAATTTTTTCTTTTTTCACATTATAGGGGAGCAACGCTTGAAAATCATCATTTGTCATTGCCTCAGGCAGATACTGAAACAGGTACTTGAGATACCAGTACGGTTCCAGTCCATTGGATTTTGCAGTCTCTATCAAACTGTAAATTGCCGCACTCGCCTTTGCACCTTGAACCGTATCAGAAAACAGCCAGTTTTTACGACCGATGACAAAAGGCCGGATGGCATTTTCAACCAAATTGTTGTCCGGTCGAATGAACCCTTCAGTTGTGTATTGGACCAATCGGGGCCATTGGCCGATGGTATAATTGATCGCCTTGCCAAGCAGGCTTTTGGGAGGAACCTTGTTTACTCTTTCATCAAGCCACTTCTTAAACTCGGTAAGAATTGGAATCGCCTGGGATTGTCTCTTATTGTACAATTGTTTCGCAGAAAACCCTTGTTCCCGTGCTTCTTTTTCAATTTTATAAAGCTTGCTGATATACAACAATGCCGAACCGGCATTTCCGGAAGAATTTGCCTTGTTGCCAAGCGCTTTGGTTACCTCTTTAAACTTCCGACGAGCATGAACCCAGCACCCAACATGAACAATATCTTTTTTGGTATCCAGGAAATCATACCCAGCATATCCGTCCGTCTGGACGATGCCCTTAAAACCGTTCAAAAATGTTGAAACCACATCCCCAGACCTTGTCGGGTGATATTCGAACAGGATAATCGGCTTGTCTGGTGGTCCACCCCTGAAAATCCACATATAAGATTTGGATTTCCGTGGTCCCTTTAAAACTTGGAGAGGAGTTTCATCAATACCAATCATGGGGTTGGCCAGGATGTCGTCCTTCATCATGCCGATGATAATTTCACAGGCATCTGCCACCTTCATGCCCCATTTACACATGGTTGATCTGGCAAGCTCAATGCCGATTCTGGCAAACTGCTTTTCCTGGCGATAAAATGGCAGTGCATCTGCAAATTTGGCGGTCAGGATATGGGCAAGCAGTCCCGGAGTGGCAATACTTTTGGGAATAATCTGATCCGGCATCCTGGCAATAGATACGGTGGGGCCTTCATCTTCAACCCCCTCGCAATTTTTACAGGCGTATTTATACCGGATATTTCGAATCACCCGAACCTTGGCTGGGATATAATCAAGCTGCTCAGAGACTTCTTCACCGATCTTATCTTTCAAGCAGCCGCAATCGCATTTTCTGTCATTCTCACTGAGTTTATGAACAACATCGACACGGGGAAGATCTGCCGGCAGTGGTTTGCGGCCGCGTTTTTTGCGGGAATGCTCTGTAATGGTGACGGTATCATCTTCATTCAGAATCGGAAGATCAGGTTCCGGCATATCAAAAAGAGACATTTGCTCGCCATCTTTGGGCGTTTTTTCTGATTTGCGACCAAAAAGCCTGTCCTGGAGGGATTTAATCTGCTCTTGAAGAATTATGTTTTCATCAAACAAATTCAGAGCGATTTCTTTGACTTCATCCAGGCTTTCAGCATCTTTGAGAGTGTCTCTTGTCATGGGCTGTATATACCATAACCAAGGGTTTTTTCATAGTTTTTCGCCTAAAAAATCATAGAGTATTTTAGGGGTTTATGAGCCTGATTTATATTCAGTCCATCGACCAGCCAGGTCAGTTCCCGGCTTGTAATATTCATGACATCTTTTGGTGAATTCGGCCATTTGAACCGGTCTTTTTCAAGGCGCTTTTGCCACAGGCAAAAACCGTTTTTATCCCAGTATAAAATTTTTAAAATGGTTTGTGCCCGGTTGCAGAACACAAACAGGGATCCTGAAAATATATCCAACTGCATTCGTTCGCTTACGATAACGGAAAGGCCGTTAATCGCTTTGCGCATGTCAGTAGTACCCACAGCCAGATAGACTTTTGTGTCTGGTGAAAAGTTCATCATGAGATGGATCTCAAGGTTGCAAGAACCCTTTCAAGCGTCTCGCTGGTGAAACCGTCCGGGATTTCTATTTGTACACCCTGGCCAAGGTTCAACTTCAACCCGGTCGTATGAATATTGGCGGGTATCGGCAACTGGATAAATTCTACAGGAAGGTTTTGTCTTTTAAATTTTCTTTTCCAATATGTGAACCTGTCTTTGGACAGGTCATTGCGTCTGCAATATTCTGTCTGGGTCAGCCCTGATGTCGCCCAACGTTCGATGTTTGATTTCCAGTATCTGCTAAGTTTTTCATTTGTTGCTTTTCTTGATCTTGGCATGGGGTCGCCTCCTTTTAGTTTGGAGGCATTATATGGGCTCGCTGGGCGTGGCGGTAGATGGGGTTTAAATATCGCTTACGGAACACTCGCGTATTTTCATCCCTGTCGATTGTATATGAATTCGAAGCTCGGGCATGATATTGATTATGCGGCCCGCATGACATTGGAAACGATCTGGCAGAGTTTTGTTCGTAACGGTGGTTTTTATCATGAGTCTGCCTGGAATTGTTTTGGTCCCTATCTGACCTTGCAGTTAGCCCATGCTTTTCTGTTAATCGGTGACACGGCTCGGATGGATGCTTGTTTACAATGGACTATCGGCAATGCAGGATATTCGAAAGTTACGCGTAGTTCCTCCAATGGTGAGATGTGGGATGTAGTTCAGGGCGGCTGGAACGAACAACATTGTCATTCTATAGAGGCAAATTTCCAGTCATTTCCGGCAAGAGAGTGGTGGTATATGGGAGATATTCCCCATGGCTGGGCGTGTGCAGAGTTTATGATGCTTATGCGCGATATACTCTTTTTCGAGGCTGATGAGGATCAAGATGGTAAAATTTTCATTGCTCCGGGTATCATGCCCCATTGGTTAGAAAGTGGCAATCGAATGATAACTGTAAAACAAGCTCCCACCATTTTTGGTGGTTCGTTTGGTTACGAGTTATCCCATTCCCCCCAAAGGAAAAATATATTCATTAAAATCAATGAAATTCCCTCGCAGTATGTTGGCTATGTTTATCGTTGTCCTTTTGGTTCGAGAATCAAACAGGCGTTTGTTGAACGAAGCAATAATCTGGCAGTGATTGACGGAATGCATGTATATCTTCCACCAGGAACGCCTAAGGTTTCAATTACCTATGAATAAATAGATTTCATGACAAGGACCAAAGTTTTTTTATAACAGCCATGGGCTGACCTGGCCTATCAACACCCAGGCTCACCCCACAACAAAACATGAAAGTAATTTAACAACTTATTGGAACTTTCATATAAACAGTTACGGGCTGACCTGGTTTTTTATTGTGGTTCAGCCCACAACGAAAGTTGAAAAATCTGAGTAGGTTACACAGCCTTTCTTATAAAAGCTTTATGAAAATATAGCTGTGTTTTGACCCAATATAAATTCCCTAAATCATGAATCTTAATTTTCATCAAAAGTCAAGATTAGATATTTACCCAAATCGACCATCTAATTTCTGATTTCAACGTAAAATCAATTAATTAACTGCATTTGTCTTTCACCAATTTGGTGAAACATAAATCTTGTGAACCTTTTGAATTAACAGAGAAATAACATATTAGGTGGTGGATTTAGGTTTAGTGAATTGCTTTCCAAATTTTCAGTTTGAAAAGTTCATCAATGATAATCAGAAATGATTTCAATAGGCGAATCATACTCAACACATTGAACAGGTCTATTCTATTTTATTTTAGGGCGTTGGGGGATAGGGAGAGCCATATGTCTAACATAAACGCTGTGATGCTTATTACTGAAGGTGTTGGTTACTTCTGTTATTCCTGCCTGGTTTAAAACTTGGCGCAGCGACACTGAATACCATTATTGTGGGCCTTGGTATTACTTGTTTTCATCATGGATACCGCACGAATATTTGAGTGTTCAGAGAATATCGGATGACACAAGAACGGTTGATTTCTGGCAAATTCATTTACAAAGTCTTATTCCCTGAATATTCTTTACACTCGTCAACCATAATGATATGCAATTCATATAGATACTAAGATGTTAACCGTTCCGGTTATCCGTTGATTCCTCATGATATGTGGTTAGATGTCAGAATGCTCAAGATAGCCGGACAATCGGAAAGCTACTTGTTAAGTGGTATTACAAATAAATGTAGGTGTTTTAGTGAAAGAAGAATTAAATCAAGAACAGTATCGTTTACTTCTAAGCTGCGCTACTAAAAATAATTTCGAAGAGTGGAATGAATATGTTTCAAATTCTAATGATATCATAAGACTACGAGATGCAAATTTTGTAGGTCTAAGTTTTTCAGATACAATTTTTCAGAACAAAAAAGGCGAAGGGGCTGATTTATATAAAGCATCGTTCAAAGATGCATCCTTATCAAATGTTGATATGTCTAAGTGTCACTTATGGGAAGCTGATTTTCAAGGCGCTAAGATTCGAGGATCAACATTCCAAGAAACAGATTTGCACCAAGCGAATTTTGAAAATTCAGTATGTGCGCTTGTTGACTTCACATGCGCAAGCTTTCGAAAAGCAAATTTAACTTCAGTTGAATTCTTATCCTCAAATTTCTATGAGTGTGACTTTTCAAGATCTGACTTATCTGCCGCAAAATTTTTAGGAGGTGGGCATAATCCAGTGGTAAATCGAGAGCTACGATTCAATTTATGTGGTACTCTTTTTTGCAATGCTAAATTTACTAATACTACCTATTTTGATATCGCTTGTGTGTCAAAGAAAACAGATTTTCGATCAGTTAGTTTTGAGAATGCATGCTTTTCTGCTGGGCTACGTCAAACTTTACAATATTGCAACGTAAGCGGTGTTTTAACCCCACTCAGCAAGGGACAGATTCAGAAATTTTTTCTTTTTTCACATTGTAGGGGAGCAACGCCAGAAAATCATCATTTGTCATTGCCTCAGGCAGATGCCGAAACAGGTACTTGAGATACCAGTACGGTTCCAGGCCATTGGATTTTGCAGTTTCTATCAGACTGTAAATTGCCGCACTCGCCTTTGCACCTTGAACCGTATCGGAAAACAGCCAGTTTTTACGACCGATGACAAAAGGTCGGATGGCATTTTCAACCAAATTGTTGTCCGGTCGAATGAACCCTTCCGTTGTGTATTGGATCAATCGGGGCCATTGGCCGAGGGTATAATTGATTGCCTTGCCAAGCAGGCTTTTGGGCGGAACCTTGTTTACTCTTTCATCTATCCACTTCTTAAACTCGGTAAGAATTGGAATCGCCTGGGATTGTCTCATATTGTACAATTGTTCCGCAGAAAGCCCTTGTTCCCGTGCTTCTTTTTCAATTTTATAAAGCTTGCTGATATACAACAATGCCGAACCGGCATTCCCGGAAGAATTCGCCTTGTTGCCAAGCGCTTTTGTTACCTCTTTGAACTTTCGACGAGCATGAACCCAACACCCAACATGAACAATATCTTTTGGCTCATGTTGCGTTTCAAGGTCTTATTTGACCAAAAGTTCGACAAGCGAATGGAGCAGGGCCTTTCCCCGTTTGCCGACGTTATGAACGAACTCGAAAAAACCGAGATAGAACGGGAGCTTCTCTTGTGAGATGCCTCGATGAGGACGCAACCAACCACGTAGCAAGGACCAGAAGCCTTCCATGGTATTGACATGGACTTCATGGAAACCATCGCCATCCTCGTCTCTGGCGTATTCTCCAGCCCCGTGATTCACGCTCTTATGCTTGTACCCCCACTCGGTTAATCGATTGTAGATCGCATATTCATCAGTGTAAATCAAAGTCCCCGGCAAAACGGTCGACTTTACCAAGGGCTCAATAGTTACCCTGCGAACATTAGCAAGCATTTGAATCACTACCAGACCGCATCGCTGAATCATACCGAATACAGGTGGTTTCTCTTTTTCCAATGTACCCCGCCCACGAGCACCTCGTAAACGATTTCGACGGCCTTCCCTGCCTTTTCGGGCTACTGCTTCGGGATTGCCTTTATGCCCTGCTACAATGTAGACCTCATCACATTCAACTTCGTCTCCAAGGGTTACTTGAGGCTTTTTTTTATCACGCCTTCACGAAGTTGGGTGGTCATCCTTTGAACATCAGTGCGGTCCAGGTCCAGTTCTTTGGCAATTTGCTTGCTGGACAAGTTCAACCCCATGAAATACAGACACAATATCCATACCTTGAGGGGTTGGTGATGTCCAGCGAAGATGGTGCCTGTAAGGTCATCAAACCGTTTGCCGCAATTTTTACATTCATAACGTTGTCTGGCAGGTTCTTTTTCATCAAAACCCCTTTTGATTATTCGTTTGGAATCACAATACGGACATTGACGTCCTTCCGGCCAGCGCAACTCCCGAACAGTGTTGTAACATTGCGTATCATCAATCAGAGTCTTTATGTTTACTTGCATCCGTTGGGCCCCTATGGTGAATTGGGTCAAAAAGTTCACCATCTAACATTTCAAGCCCCTGATACGCAACATGAGCCTATCTTTTTTGGTATCCAGGAAATCATATCCAGCATATCCGTCCGTCTGGACGATGCCCTTATAACCGTTCAAAAATGTTGAAACCACATCCCCCGACCTTGTCGGATGATATTCGAACAAGATAATCGGCTTGCCTGGTGGCCCGCCCCTGAAAATCCACATATAAGATTTGGATTTGCGGGGTCCTTTTAAAACTTGAAGAGGCGTTTCATCAACACGGATTTTCATGTCATGCTAAAACCCTAAAATTTATGTCGTAATTTTCAACCACTTCTGTGTAAACCCAATAAAAACAGACGTATTGCTATAGATCTACGCTAAATTTGTTCAAAAATTAGGGCTATTTTATACTACTAGTATCTTGATATTGATTGGAAAAATGTTTATCGTGATGCACAAAATGACGGTTTTTAGGTGATATTGCAGTGTTTTTCTTGAATTTTTTCAAATTTTGTGATTTTAATCAATTTTAACAAATGCGTATCATGACATTAATTGACCCTAATTTTGGTGCCGTATGGAACCCGAACATTTTTTTTGTCGACCACAAAATACCGCTCAAAAAAAGTACGAAGCTCTTCGTGCTTTTTATGTCGAAAAACGTCAAGCCGAAGACGTTGCCAAACAATTTGGCTATAAGTTGAGTTCATTCTATTCTTTAACCCGTGATTTTAAGAAAAATCTGTCGCAGGAAAATCCTGATCAGCATTTTTTTATTTCCAAACCAGCTGGCCGTAGACCTAAAGACGATACCAGCGAAACCAATCAATACATTATTGATTCTCGGAAAAATTATCTTTCAGTGCCTGACATCAAGGCCGCTCTTGATGCTCAGGGAGAAACTGTTTCTGAAGGATACATTTACAATCTACTCAAAAAAGAAGGATTCGCCCGACTTCCCCGCCGAAAAAGCACTACTCGTGAAAAGACAAGCGCTTCATTGAAAATAGAAGCACCGAAAAGTTATATGTTGGATTTTGCGCCTGAGTCATTTACCGGGCAAAATAGTTTTGGTGTGTTGTGTCTACTGCCATACCTGCAACAATATAGCATTGACAGGCTTATCCAAAATTCAAATTATCCGGAAACAGGCACAATAAACAGACTATCATCAATCCTGTGTTTCGTTGCCCTTAAATTGTCTAATGTCCGCAGATACTCTGCTGATGATATTTGGTGTATGGATAGAGGATTGGGGTTATTTGCCGGTTTGAATGTTCTTCCAAAAACTAGTTGGTACACTTCTTACTCTCATCGAATCACCAGTGAAATGAATAAAGAATTTCTCAAAGGGCTGCATCAAATATTGCTTCACGAAGGATTGCTTTCAGATACGTCCAATATTGATTTTACAACAATTCCGTATTGGGGAGACGATTCCCACCTTGAAAATAATTGGTCAGGAACACGGAATAAAGCGTTGGCAAGCATAGCTGCTGTATTAGCACAAGATCCAGATTCCGGTATCATTACATATGGCGACACTAATGTCAGGCATCAGCAAAAAAATCAAGTCGCAATTGAGTTCCTTGATTTTTATAATGCTAACAGCGGCAACGATCTGAAATACTTGGTTTTCGATAGCAAATTCACCACTTATGAAAATCTTGCCAAGCTTGGCAAAGAAATAAAATTTCTTACCATCCGAAGAAGGGGAAAAAAGATAGTCGAAGAACTTAGCCAAAAGTTGCCTTCATCATGGAAAAAAGTTAGAGTCACAATGGCAAATGGCAAAGGCCGAAACTTAAGAGTTAATGATGAAAAGATATTTCTAAAAGATTATGGTGGTGAGGTGCGGCAAATAGCAATAACAGGGCATGGTAAGATTAAACCAGCTCTATTAATAACAAACGATTTCGATAAACCCTGCGACAAGTTGATTAGAAAATATACAAGAAGATGGTTGGTTGAAAAAGGCATTTCAGAACAAATTGAATTCTTTCATCTAAACAAAGTATCATCATCAATGGTTATTAAAGTAGATTTTGATCTTACAATGTCCATACTTACACACAATTTGCTACGACTCTTTGCTATGGATTTACCTGGTTATTCGCATATCAGTGATTATTCTCTCTATAAAAAATTTCTTGCAATGACTGGGAATGTACAAATTGAAGCTGATCAGGTAACAATCAAAATTAAGAAAAAAAGAAACCTACCCTTACTGCTCACAACAATGCAAAAATTTAAAAAAATGAGGCTCAGATTTTTTGAAAATAAAACGTTCTCTGTTATTGGGGACAGCACAACTTGAGTGTGGATTTTGGCAAAATTATTTTCTGAAAGTAGGGTTTCTTAGCGTACCATGAAAATCCGTGATCAATACCGATCATGGGGTTGGCCAAAACGTCATCCTTCATCATGCCGATGAGAATTTCACAGGCATCAGCCACCTTCATGCCCCAGTTACACATGGTTGACCTGGCAAGCTCAATGCCGATCCTGGCAAACTGCTTTTCTTGACGATAAAACGGCAAAGCATCTGCAAATTTGGCGGTCAGGATATGGGCAAGCAGTCCTGGAGTGGCAATACTTTTGGGAATAATCTGATCCGGCATCCTGGCAATGGATACCGTGGGGCCGTCATCTTCAACACCCTCGCAGTTTTTGCAAGCATATTTATATCGGATATTTCGAATCCCCCTGCCCTTGGCAGGGATGTACTCAAGTTGTTCAGAGACTTCTTCACCGATTTTATCTTTCAAACAGCCACAATTGCATTTTCTGTCATCCTCACTGAGTTTATGAACAGCATCTACACGGGGAAGATCTGCCGGCAGTGGTTTGCGGCCACGTTTTTTGCGGGCATGCTCAGTAATGGTGACGGTATCGTCCTCATTCAGGATCGGAAGCTCAGGCTCCGGCATATCAAAAAGAGACATTTGTTCGCCATCTTTGGGCGTTTTTTCTGATTTGCGACCAAAAAGCCTGTCCTGGAGGGATTTAATCTGCTCTTGAAGAATTATGTTCTCATCAAACAAATTCAAGGCGATGTCTTTGACTTCATCCAGGCTTTCAGCGTTTTTGAGAGTGTCTCTTGTCATACGCTGTATATACCATAACCACGGGGTTTTTCATAGTTTTCCGCCTAAAAAATCATAGAGTATTTTAGGGGCTTATGAGCCTGATTTATATTCAATCCCTCGACCAGCCAGGTCAGTTCCCGGCTGGTGATATTCATGACCTCTTTTGATGAATTCGGCCATTTGAACCGGTCTTTCTCAAGGCGCTTTTGCCACAGGCAAAAACCGTTTTTATCCCAGTATAAAATTTTTAAAATGGTTTGTGCCCGGTTGCAGAACACAAACAGGGATTCTGAAAATATATCCAACTGCATTTGCTCACTCACGATAACGGCAAGGCCGTTAATCGCTTTGCGCATGTCCGTCGTGCCCAGAGCCAGATAGACTTTTGTGTCCGGTGCAAAGTTCATCATGAGATGGATTTCAAGGTCGCAAGAACTCTTTCAAGTGTCTCGCTGGTGAAGCCGTCCGGGATTTCTATTTGAACCCCCTGGCCAAGGTTTAACTTTAATCCGGTCCTATGAATATTGGCGGACATCGGCAACTGGATAAATTCTACAGGAAGGTTTTGTCGTTTAAATTTTCTTTTCCAATATGTGAACCTGTCTTTGGACAGGTCATTGCGTCTGCAATATTCTGTTTGAGTCAGCCCTGACGCCGCCCAGCGCTCGATGTTTGATTTCCAGTATCTGTTAAGTTTTTCATTTGTTTCTTTCCTTGATTTTGGCATGGGGTGTCGCCTCCTTTAAGTTTGGAGGCATTATATGGCACCGTTAGGCGTGGCGGTAGATGGGGTTTAAATATCGCTTACATTGCAACCGCCGACACAACTGGGTTGATTGGTATGATAAACAAGGAGATGTCCTATCAACATTTGTTAAAATATTTTGGTATTTCTCAGACTATGGGCGATCTCCTATGCAGGTAATAAAGTCATTTTTCAGTATCTGTATGTTTTTTGCAGTTCTATACTTCTTCTTTCCTGCATTAATTTTAAACTTAGACCCTTGGCAGCCGATACGAAGTGTTTATTTCTCAATAGTAACAATGACTACATTAGGTTTTGGTGATATGTATGCTTCACCAGATAGCTGGTTTGCCCAATGTCTATTGAGTATTCATGTATTATTTGGCTATATATTGTTAGGGGCATTAATTACTGTTCTATCCAATTTGTTTGCATCTGATGGGCCTGCTCAAGGATTGGTTAAACACCCAACAAGGCCTCTTAAAATGAGAATTAGTGTAAAGAATATCACTTAACAAAACTTTTGCAGCCGACCGCAAAAAGCCGCGGCCGCTGAAAAGTACGTTCAATTCAGACATACGCGGCCGCTTAACATACGTTAAAATATTAGAGAATAAACAATATGACCTTGAATACTGATTCGATAGAGTGGGCATTAGATTTTCTTAAAAATCACTCAGATGGGGATATATTCCCCAAAATTTTGGAAATCGATTCTATAAATGAGAAGAGAGAGGATTTAATTGCTCAATTGAGTGGAAAACCTTTGAATCAGTTTTCACCTGGTGCTTGCAGAAGATTCATTGTACCGAAAGATGAAATATCATACCGGCAGGCTACTCAGTTAGATCCTCAGGATTCAATTATCCTGACATCGTTAATATATCAATTTGGCTCTGGTATTGAATCAAGAAGGTTGCCAAATGATCTGGTTTTCAGTTATCGATTTGCTCCAACTGTTCAAGATGGTTTATATGGAGGTACATCTACCTGGAATAGCTTTTGGACAAAAGCATTTGATTTCAGTTCATCATGCTCAACAATTTTATATTGCGATATAGCTGATTTTTATAATCAAATATATCACCATACTGTTGAAAACCAACTAATTGCGTCTGGCATTCCTAATCAAGGCATAAAGTGGATAATTTCTCTGTTAGAATCTACAACAGCTGGTGTTTCACGCGGAGTACCGATTGGACCACATGCAATTCATCTTATTGCGGAAGCAACACTCATTCCCGTGGATAACAGTCTTTCAACAAATGGGATCAAATTTTTACGATATGCAGATGATATAGTAGTTTTTTGTAACTCAGAGAAGGAATCAAAAAAAGCTTTATCTGATATTGCAAAAATTCTTGATAAGCAGCAAAGGCTTATGCTTCAAAGGCATAAAACAAAGTTTTTTACTCCTGACGAGTTTAAGAAAATATGTACAGATATGATACAAGATCGTCCAATCAGTTTTGTTGAGGCGAACCTTTTAAAATTAATAAACAAATACTCAGGTGGAGATCCGTATAAAGTTATATTTTACAATCAAATTTCTCCTGAAGACTGGCAATCAATAACCGAAGAAACAATTTCATCGATTATAGAAGAGTATATAAATTCGCCACTTGTCGATTATATCAGACTTAGATGGTTTTATAGGAGGCTAACACAAATAGGTCATCCTGGGGCTATAAATGTGTCGCTGGACAATTTAGAAAAACTTGGTCCTTGTTTTTCAAACATCTGTACCTATCTATCATCTGTACAGTCAATTGATCCTGAAAAATGGAAAGAAATTGGACAACGACTTCTTTTACTTCTTGAATCTGATGAGGTTAAGAATAATGAGTTTTTCCGTCTTTCTATTATAAGCCTGTTCACCCGGAATCAATATATCAACCATTTTGCAACTTTAGCGAATATGTTCCAATCGGCTGATCCATATGCACGAAGAGAGATTTTCTTATCTGCAAAAGCGAATAATTCAATCGACTGGCTGAGAGAACACAAAGAAGATTTTGTGAGTATGGATCCATGGCAGAAAATGGCTTTTATTCATTGTGCTTCATGTTTTCCAGCAGATGAGAAAAAATATTTCATAAATCAAATGGAACTGCTTAGACCATTTGAAAAAACACTAGCTAAATGGAGTAAAAGTATCTAAAAAATGCATTTCCGGAGTGCTGTATAGTTTCTGTATAATTTGGGGTCACCCATTATGACTGTCGAAATAAAAATGGGGGTAGGTCTATGTATAACCCTTATTGGAAAATTCAACAATCAACATGCACCGGATTTCACCGGTGATGTTGGTGTTGAAATCACTAATTTTAGAAATTTTGAGGAAATCAGAAACCTCACAATCTGTCTATCATGTGCCGTCAACAGGATTGTCAATAAAGGCACTCACTTCTTTTTCCAGTGCTCAGGCCACTCACGATCCGGAGGGTGAGCTTTAGTGTTGGAAATGCTCTGGAGTAACAGGGTAATCTATTGTGTTAATTCGTCTGAAATATTGAGTCTCTCCGACGAATAGTCCTCGCCACAGAGGGACTCAAAATGCCGATTGGTCAAATCTGATTTCCGAGATTCAAATTCTCCATTGCCCTCTGGTGGCAGTCAGGATATTCTCCTGCTGTTCAGAGGATAAATGGAAAACGATTCAAAACTGATTCTATAGCAACGCACTAAATTAATAAAAATTTAGGAGAAGGTGCATGAAATATAAAGGCTCTTGCCTTTGTGGTGAAATTACTTTTGAAATAATCGGAGAATTTGAAAGCTTTTTTCTTTGCCATTGCGAACGTTGTCGCAAAGACACTGGTTCCGCCCATGCCGCTAATCTATTTTCCTCCTCGGCAAGGTTGATATGGCTGTCGGGCAAAGATAAGGCCAAAATCTTTGATTTTAAATCAGAGGGGCACATAAAAAGTTTTTGTTCGAATTGTGGCTCAGCTCTTCCAAATCTGCAGATGGATGGAGGATTGTTGGTTGTCCCTGCTGGGAGTCTCGACAGCGATGTGCCAATAAAACCTCAAGGTCATATTTATTGGGGGAACAAAGCCAATTGGGACGATGCGTTAGAAAAAATAGTCAAATTTAACCAGCTCCCGAACAGCAAGGAATAACGAAATCATTGTGGGGTAAAAGCCATTTCAAAATTCTAATACCCTCCCTTGGCATGAGGAGTGACAGATAGTCCTGAGGTGTTGTTTGGCTGAAAAATGGAGCCTGCCTAAAAGGTAGTCTGCTCTTTTGAAAAAAGCGAACCTTACCAGTTGTAAGGTTCACTGACGTCGAGTTGAATACGATCAAGCAGCGGGTTCAAAGACCTTGATCATTTTTTCAATCTGACATCTTGGTTGTCACGTTGGATCGCAAGCCATCCATTCCTCTGGGGTCCGGGCCTCTCCGCCTTTGATGGTCCACAACAATGATTCCAGGGCCGAAGGGTCTTTCAGCGGGTCCTTTTCGACAACGACCATATCTCCGTATTTTCCCTTTTCAAGGGTACCGATCCTGTCCGTTTTCCCCATCATTTCCGCAGGAACTCGCGTAGCCGAGGCAATTACGTCCATGGGCGGGATCCCGATATTGTAAAGCAATTCCATTTCCCGGATCATACTGGTACCATGGAAGAAATTGGGGAATACAGGCCAGCTTGAGGCGTCCGTGCCGGCCACGATGGGGATACCGGCCTCATGGAGGGTCAGGATTGCCCGGGAAGCGCTTTCCAGGCAGGCTTTGATTGATTTTTCGATGTTTATAAGTTTGGGAAGGGCTCGAATGAAAAAGGAAGGCAACCATTTGGGAGATGAAAGTTTAAAAAAACGGTCATAGTAATCTTCCCAGACCCGGTCATCCCTTGCTGTTTCCAAAAGTTCCCGGGGGACCCGCAAATTTAAGTACGGGTTGTCCAGCCGTTCCCGTTGAAACTGCACCAGCATCTGGTCAAAGGTACAGGATAAAGTTGTGGTCACGTAGGTCCCAAGTTCCTTCATGCGGCGGATAAACCGGTCCGTGGGCTGTGTGAACATAAACCCGGAATGGACAAAACAGTGAACACCCATATCAAGCCCTGTTTTTTGTTCTTTCTTTTTATAGGCATGGGCATATAAAGGCAGGTTTCTTTTCCGGGATTCATCAGAAATGATATCCCGGACTTTCTTTGAAAGCAGGGGCCAGATATTGGCTTTGCCAAATCCGGTTTCAAGCATAACTTTCACCCCGATGACCCTGTCCGTTCCCTCATATTCCCGGAATAATTCTACCACATCCGTCCTGTCTTTTGCGGGCCGCCAATGGGGTCCCCAATAGGCGGTCAGCATGCCATTGTCCAGATATCCGTTGGGGGGATAAAACGCCGGAGCCAATGCAAAAATTCTGGGGCCTGCGCCGCCGGATTCCAGGTATTGCGTAAATTCACGCAGCATCGGGCCTGCGATGGCATTGTCCAGCACGGTGGTAACCCCGCAGGCCAGGTATGACCGAAGCTGGTGATACCGATATTTTTGAAGCCGTGATTCATCGTCTTTTCTAAACACGGATCCGGGGACGCTTTGCAGGTGCACGTGGGCATCGATCAGGCCGGGCATCACGGTTGCGCCTTTTACATCCAGCACCTTTTCATGATCCGGTGGGGTCAGGTTGCCGATCTGCCTGATCCTGCCCTCATGGATGTATATGGATTTTAGATTCTTGTATGCATTGCCCAGGCCGTCGATCAGCCGGGCATTTATAACCCAGAGTGTATGTGTTATTTTTTTCAATTCCTTAGCCTCCTGACAAAATAGCGGTTTAAATTAATCGCCTCTATTATATTCTTGCTGGATAAACCGGGAATAAATTGAAAAGTTAAAATGATATGTGGGTCAGGAATTTCAATGTTTATCCGCCTTCTGAACGGCCAGGCACTCATGGAACAGGCGGATCGTCTCGGGTTCCGGAGGGCAGTCCAGGAATTCAAACACTTTTTGCCGGCAGGTTTCAAATGTTTTTTTCACCAGAGAACGGTTCCCGGCCGCGGCATAAAGCTGCATGAGCTTTTGATAGACCGTTTCAACACTGTCATCCGTTTCAAGATATTTCTGCGCGTAGTATATTCCTTTTTCAGGGTCCGATTTTTTAAGAAAATGACAGATCAGTTTCCACAGCACTGACAGGTAGATGCCCTGCCATTTCTCCCTTTCTTCAATACACCACTGGGTATAGGCGTCTTCGGCCAGAAAGGGGCCTTTGTAGAGGGTCAGGGCGGTTTCATAATGTCGGGCGGCGTCTTCCATATCTTTGGCCGCACTTCCTTCGTGGACCGCATCCTGAAAAATCAAAACGTCAACGCTGCCTCCCAGCCCCAAAGAGAGACAAAATGAGTTTCCCTGCTTTTTTAGATATCGGGAAGGTTCTCCGCGCCGGATACCGGGCTCAAAGAATTTCCGGATGGCGCTGGCCACGACGTTGAACCGCTTGCGGGTTTTGTTGAAATCCTGTTCAGGCCAGAGCAGTTCAATCAGTTCGTCCCGGGGTTTAAATCCCTTACCATGGTTAAGCGCCAGGTATTTGATCATCATCAGAGCCTTGGTATTGTTAAACGCTTCCGGCCTCAGGTCTTGTCCGCCTAAAGTCATGCAGAACCGGCCCAGAAGTGAAATTTGCAAGGGATGAACCGGTTCTCCGGCACCCGGTTCAGGCAGGAGGTCATTTGCCCGGCCGTTCATGTGAAAAACCTCCCGGATGAACCCCTGTCTTACGCCCGTGGCATACAGGGACAACAAAAGCGGCTCAATCCATGCCCCGGCATTTGCCACTCGGTGCGCGTATCCGCTCTCCACCGCAATATCAATCGCTTGCACAAGTTCCGCAATAGCTGCGGCCCGGTCATTTAAGTGCAGTCGGCATTGGGCCGAGATCATCATGATTTTGAAGGTATAAAATTTTGAGGCCCTGACCTTTTCCAAGACCCGCGCCTTCTTTTCCAATACGGTTTCAAACCGGCCGGTTTCAAGCCATACCCCCAGCATGCCGGTTTCAAGAATCCCTTCGGTCATAGTCAGACCTGTCCGGCGGAGCAAGGTCAGTCCCTGTTCCAGGGCTTTTTCCGCCCCAGCGAGATCTGTCTGTTTCAACCGGATAAAGTGGATGAGATCATGAATATTGGCCTGCCCCCAGTAGTTTGCCTGGTGTTTAAACAGTGACATTCCCTTTTGAGCCCGAGTTAGAGCCTGGTCCAGGCGGTTTTGCCCACACAGGTGAAGCGCCGCCGCATAGTTGAGCCATCCCTTCTGGTTATCGCGAACGCCCATTTCACGGATAAGGTCCAGTCCTTTTTTAGCCCACCTGTACCCGGTGTTGAATTGATTTAAAAAATAGGCCGGCAATGCGGCATGAAGGTAAGCCAGGGGCATGATGATGGCCGCATCAGTCCTGGAATACCAGTCCAAGCTCCGGCAGGCCTTAGCATAAGCCGTCTTAAAATCTCCGGTGACAAAGTATCGGTAGGAACGAACAAACTCGATCCAGTTTTTCATCCTCATCCGGCTGGAATCCGGGAGTTGACAGATATCCCTTTTTGCGGTCTGGGCCAGTTGGTCTGCTTGACTGATCTTTCCGAGGATAAGGTAAATCAGTATCAACAGACCGGATACCTCCAACCGTTTACCCGTACTTTTACATGTCAGGCAGGTTTCCAGTAGGTTTTTGGCTTCCCGGAGATGGCCGGAATAGTAATAGTTGAGCCCCAATTCTATCCGGCAGTTCAGGGCAAAAGCCTCAGAAACCTTCGGATCTGATCTGCTCAGAATGGTTTGATATAATGATACCGACTTGTGGGAATTTCCCAAGAAGGATTCAAGCCTGGCCTGGATGTACAAGAGCTGAGGATTTGCAAGGATGAACTGCTTTGGAAAAGCGTTCATAGTGCCTTGAACCCAAAGGATCTGCCCGGATTCAAAAAGCATTTTTTCATGTGTCATCAGACGTTGTGTAGCTTTATCGAAAAATTCGCCGGAAATATAAGCCCGAACTGCTCCGAGATTATCCCCGGCCACCTCCTTAAGTCCTGCCATACTTAAGTACAGTTCGGCTACGGATTCCTGGGACAGCGTCTGTTTCAGCCGGATGCGCAAAAATGATCTGAGCAGGTGGTGATAGGTGTAAACCACATCCCCGTCCTGGCCGGATTCATTCCGGTATGTCAACAAATGGCCTGCAACCAGTTCATCCAGGATCCTTTCCGACGCCGTGATCCGGAGGAGCGCATTGCAAACCTCCGGGTTCAGGGAGTCCAGCAACGATGTTTTCAACATGAACTCCTGGGTTTCCGGCGGAAGGGATTGAAAAATGGTCTCCTCGAAATAGCTGAAAGTAAGTTTGTTTAAACCAGTCAGATCAGCGGGTAAGTCCTTTATCTGCAGCCCGGCGCAATCTTTAAGGCCTAAATAGACTAAAACCAGGCCGGTGACCCAGCCGCATGAGATTCGGTGCAATGGGGCTGCAAGCTCCTGGGGCAATGTCGGTTTCAAATGCCTGGTCAGGAATTGACGGGTCTCCTCCGGTGTGAACCGCAGGTCGGCTTCGGTGATCTGCGCCACCTGGCCTGCAAGATGCAGCCGAGACAGGCCAATCCTTGCCAAAAATTGCAACGATCAATTTTATGCCCCGTACAATTTTCTCTTGCTCTGGAGTGACAGGGAAAGTCTACGGCGATTTTTTGCATGAATAATGGACGTTTTTCTATACGAAGTCCTCGTCCAAAATATTCCTTGCTATCCAGGTGACAGTCAGGATATTCTTGAATGAAATTAATTTCTAAGAGATTTTATTTTGAATTGATTAATATCAATTTTTTGAATTATATCGCCTGATATGTTTCCGATAGATCCAACTCCGTATTGTTTTATATATGCGTTGATCGTTTTTATTCTGCCATGGTTTATTTTTACATTCCTTTTTGCTTCAGCCTCCAAATGCCACGGACTATAAGCGTTTTCAAAAAAACTAAAACCCAACAATATAAAACCCAACAATAAAATTTCTACATAACGCTGTGAGTCTTGTTATTGAGGGCGTTGGATACTTTTGTTATTCTTGGCTGGATTAAAATTTGGCGCAGCAAGCCTGAATACCTTTTGCGGACCTTATTATTCCTTGTTTGCATCATGAATAACGCCCGAATATGGATGGCACCCTTATACGCGTTATTTTTCAGAATAGGGAAGGCCACCTGAAAGAAGCGATTAAAGAGGCTTTAAGCAATAGTGCTGAAAAAGGACTGCCGCCCTGCTAATAGAGTCATTTCCTTTGAAAACGCCATCGTTTGCCGTGTTATCAGCGTTTCATAGGATTCTCCATGGATTCGTTGATGGATTTCAGCATAAGTTGGGCCAGTTCCCTGTGCATAAGAGTTTGAACCATAACCCGCTTTTTTTAAGGCCGATGCAAAGGCCTCCATGTCGCCCCCGACTTCATCCCATATCTTTGCAACTTTTTGGTCCTGGAACATGGCTGCGCCATCCTGACCAATGGAAGCAACGGTAGTTCCCCCCTTGGTTACCACAAAAGATTGTTTCTGGGCGCCTTGGAGTCGAAGCTGATTTTGATAATCGCTTATACTTAGCGCGGCAGGACTGAAATTGTCCTTGGGTTCCGAAAGGTCTTTTTGCAGCGTAAACCCTTCGGTATTGATCTGTGTTGCAGTCTTTCCGGAGGCCCCACGGGTTGAAATTGTTACTGAACTTGTTGATACAGTCCCGATTTGCATGTCAACTCCTTTCAAATCAAAATGGTCAGATATAGTCACAGGTAGCGTAATTACACGATGCAATGCAAGTAATCTGCCTTTTATCTAAGGCTAATAAATTCAGTTGGTTAATAAATGCGACAAAGAGATTATATACCCCATCCGGAAAAATGTTCCGGAAGATTTTGCCGGAACCGCTTATAGTCCTGCGGTTGTCGCTGTATTGACCCCTTAAATCCTGCATCTTGCTGGTGGCCTGGGAAGGAAGCTTAGTTATTTAAAGGCATCGCAAATCAAGTGGCGGATCGGGGGTGATTCTTGAATCGGATAAGTGTTTGCATTAGGATTAAGTGGCTGGTAAACGTCATAATTAAGTGTTGCTGTTTGGGCCATGGGGAAACAGAGGCATTGTGGAGTGGACGTTGGTCCCCTTGAGATAAGAAAATAATAACAGGGAAAGCCTGAGGGAGTCGTCCGACCGAAAAACGATGCCTGGGTGAAGGGTAGTCTTCACCCCAGCCCCTTGATGTGATCTGCCAGAACTTTAATCCAGGGTTCCCGCGCCTTTATAAAAGTAGCTAATGCCGCTTTTATAAAGGCAAGTATGCGATGAATAGCATAGAAATTGCATCATTCTATTTAAGTCTTTTTAAAAAGGAGTGATTCAATGAATATTTCACATATACAGAATGCCTGCCTTTACAATTCGCCCAATAACACCCCCAAACCTCATTATTCTAACGGTATCAATTCATCAAACAGCAACATGGACAAAGTCAGCCTTTCTGCGGAGGGAATGAAGGCATCAGAACAGGATCTTGAAAAACTCAGAATGCCGTCATGGATTTCCCAGTACTATCCGAAACAAACGGACCTAACAATATCAATCCAGGCTGTAGAAGAAACAAGGCAACTTTTTCAAATGCACGATCACTTTAACTCTGATGGCCACATTTCCCGCACGGAGCAGCAAAGATTGGATAGTTACAGAAATACTAACATGACTGCAAATCAAACATCACGTGAGAATCTTGAGTTCCTCTCAAAGTATAAAGATGAGCTTGCGGAATATGGAAAAATAGTAAACACCTATTATACAGCTGCAAAAGAGGAACAAGGCATAACCCAAAAAAATTATAATGCAAAGGTTCTTCAAGCTGAAGGAGATAACGAAAACCTGCATCAAAGTTTCAGAAAAAAGCTTCTCGCCGATTCAAGAGCTCTTGAGCTTATGGGTATTTTAGGTATTAAATTATCCTAATAGCCTTTTCCAACAAGCCAAGTGCACCGGATAAAACGGTGATTTTCATGTTACGCTTTGAACGTAAGCGGTTCAAGTCTCACTTAGGCTCACCCTTAAGAACATGTGCCGTGTCCGGCACACACAAGACGCTCAAGACGGACTAACAAACGTTCGACATTTTGGGGTCGGTTTAGTTTGGTTTTTTGGGGGGGGCAATAGAGCTGATTGGTACGTTTGTTAGCCACGATTGATGATGTCAGATTCAAATTTTATTAATGTATAAATTGAGCCCGGCCTGAGTTATTCTGAGCCTATTAACGCATAATGTGAGCCCAGGCGCTAATCGGTTTTATCAGCAGCAGCTTTCTTTTCTTCCAGCTCTTCCCAGCGTGAATAAAGTGACTGGACCAGGGACTGGGCCTGCTCAAGTTTTTCACAGGTGTCTGCCAGCAGGGTAGGGTCCTGAATAACGTCGGGGTGCTGGACTTGTTCGGAAAAGTCTTCAACCTGTTGTTCTGCATCCAGAATTTTTTCTTCTATATTTTCCAGTTCATATTTGTCTTTAAAGGAAAACAGCTTTTTTTTGGCCGGGGCTGGTTTGGTGGTCTGTTTTTTATTTTTTTCTGCCGATGGCTGTTCAGCTTTTTCCCGGGCGGCCCGGGCTCTTAGAATCTGGGCAAAATCTTTGTAAAATTTCGGTGTTTCCGTGTTATCCAGGTAGAGCATGCGATGGCATACCCGGTCCATGAGGTACCGGTCATGGGAGACAATGATCACTGCGCCTTCAAACTCTTTGATGGAGGTTTCCAATACTTCCAGAGAAAGAATGTCAAGATCATTGGTGGGTTCGTCCAAAAGCAGCAGATCACAGGGCTGGCGCATAATTTCAGCCAGAACGATTCTTGCTTTTTCCCCGCCGGAAAGCCGGCCCACGGGCATGTCCAGCTGGTCAGGCATAAAAAGAAATCGTTTGGCCCAGGAGACCACATGAATGGGGCGCCCCTTGTAATTTACTGAATCTCCGCCGTCCGGATTTAATGCATCCCGTAGGGTCATTTCCGGGTCCAGGTGGGTCCGTTCCTGATGGTAGATGGCGGTTTTAAGGTTTTCCGCCCATTTTACGGTTCCCTGGTCCGGAGCCATGCTTTGTTCGATTAGGGATAAAAAGGTGGATTTGCCGGATCCGTTATCCCCGACGATGCCAAGGCAAAAGCCCGGCCCCAGTTCAAAGGTAATGTTGGAAAACAGTGTCTTGTCTTTAAACCCTTTGGTCAGGTTATGCACTCTGAGCAGTTTTCTGGTCTGACGGCCTGTGCCGGAAAAATCAATGTCCATCCGAGCCGTCTGTCGGTTTCGGGCCTTGACTTCGGACAGTTCCTTGCGCAGCTCTTCGGCCTGGTCAAGCCTGTATTTGGCCTTGGATGTTCTGGCTTTGGGGCCCTGGCGCAACCATTGATCTTCCCTACGCATTTTTGATGCCAGAGACGACTGCTTTTTGGCCTGGGCCTCCAGGTATTTATCCCGCTCCTGCTCAAATTTTCGATAATTGCCCTGGATTTTAAACACCCCTCCCTGGTAGTACCTGGCAATCTCCATGGTGTGGGAACATACGTTTTCAAGAAATGCCCGGTCATGGGAGACGGCCACAAAAGAAAACCGGGCGGTTACAAGCATCTGTTCAAGCCATAAGATTCCGGCAATATCCAGATGGTTGGTGGGCTCATCCAACAACAGCAGGTCCGGTTCCAGGCAAAAGGCCCGGGTGATGGCCAGGCGCTTGCGCCATCCGCCTGACAGCTCTTTGGTCTTTGTGGCTGCATTGGTAAAACCGCCCAATCCCAAGGCCCGGTTCACCCTGCGGTGGCGTTCTTTTTCCTGCAGATCCAGGGAGGCCAGACTGTTAAACAGTACCTGCTCAATGGAAAGGTCTGTGTCAAACTTATCTTCCTGGGCAAGATAAACCAGGGACAGGCCTGGCTGGATCCCGACCTCTCCTTCGTCCGGGGCGCTCAAACCGCAGATAATTCTCAACAAGGTGGATTTGCCGGATCCGTTCATTCCGATCAGGCCCAGCTTTTCCCCTGGTTTTACATCGACAGTTAACCCTGTGAACAGGGTATCATCACCATAGGTTTTGCAAAGTTCTTTTACGGACACTAAAACCGTCATCAGGATCTATCCTCCTGGGCCTTGGATGGTCGAAGGCAGCGGTAGACCCGGATCATTTTAATCAAGAATACCAGGCTGAATGCCAGGCTGATCAAAATAATAAAACTTGCGGCAAAAAAGGTCATGATAAAGCTGAACGGATCGTCTAAACCATAGGCCCCGCGGATAAGATCAATGCCGAAAACAAAGAAAAAAATGGAAATTAAAAAGCATAATACCTGGGCTATCCACCAGAAATATTTCATTTGATGTCCTTGCAAATCAAATTTATTTTTAAACCTGTCCCCAATTAAGGTTAGGTGAAAATACAGGTTCTTAAAAAAAAAATCAAATTGCCCCCACACTGTGTCGTGGTAATGATAATTATGGCTGTGCATACAAAGAAGACCCGGCAGCCTGGGGCTGTCGGGTCTTGTAAGGATTCAGAATGGTGAGACGTTTTAATGATCAGCGTTAGAAAAGTGTTGCGTACTTTCCATATCCCGCTTCTGTCAGCTTGTCTTTGGGGATGAACTTCAAAGCGCCTGAATTGATGCAGTACCGAAGGCCCGTGGGTACCGGACCATCATCAAACACATGACCCAGGTGGGAATCGGCAATTTTGCTTCGGACCTCGGTGCGGGTCATGAATAAACTTTTGTCCGTTTTTTCGACGATATGCTCAGGTTCCAGGGGCCGGGTGAAACTGGGCCAGCCTGTGCCGGACTTGAATTTGTCCTTAGATGAGAAAAGGGGTTCTCCGGATACGATATCCACATAAATGCCCTCTTCTTTATTGTCCCAGAATGCATTCTGAAAAGGCGGTTCCGTGCCTTCGTGCTGGGTGATTTTATACTGCATGGGGGTCAACTTTTTTTTGATTTCGGCATTTGACGGGCGTGTCCATGAGGACATTGTATCCTCTTTCATTTTATCCATCTCCTTGTCCATGGGCAGTGTTTTGATTTCTTCTTGTTTCATATGCTTGTTCTTCCAGGTATTTTCGATGAATTGATCCCGGCCCGAATTCCACCGATAATACTTATATCGGATGGGGTTCTTTTTATAGTAATCCTGATGGTACGTTTCAGCAGGATAAAAGGCCTCAAACTTCGTGATCCGGGTAACAATGGGCTTCTCAAAGACCATGTCCGCTTCCAGGGCCTTTTTGGAAGACGTGGCCTCCATCTTTTGTTTGTCGGTGTGGTAGAAGATTTCGGAGCGGTACTGGTTTCCTCTGTCCACAAATTGTCCGTCGGCATCCGTGGGATTGATGTGGCGCCAGAAGTAATCCAAAAGTTCCGTATACGTGACCACCTTTGGATCAAAATAGACCTGAATGGCCTCGGTGTGGCCTGTGCCGCCCATAGAGACCTCTTTATAAGCGGGGTCTGGTTTATGACCGCCGGTGTATCCTGAAATCACCTTTTGGACACCCTTGACTTTTTCAAAGTCGGCTTCGGTGCACCAGAAACACCCTCCGGCAAAGGTGGCAATTTCGGTCTTGATATCGTCCATCATCTTTTCGGACAACTGTTTTTTCATAGAATCATCTTTCATCTTATTTTCCATACCTGCAAAGGCATAGAATCCAAGGGCAATGAACAGGGTGGTAAGGGTAAAAATGATCAGTTTATGTTTCATAGCGGATCTCCTTTCTAAGTGTTTTGGGTTCCTTACCCCTTATGTTAGAAAGATAAGATCACAAATAGATCGGTCAAAGGTCACAAGTTTATCACAACGATTGTGATGGGGGCTTTATCCTTTAAGAATTCAGCCCCCTGTAGTTTTATAGGAAAGTCCTGGAAAGTCACTCAGATTTTTCAACACTTGTTGTGGGCTAAGTTTGATGGGTGATAGGTCAGGTCAGCCCGTGGCTGTTAATGTTACTCAAACGGGGCTTGGCTACCCCACCTTTCTTTAAAAATTATATAGTCGAGCTGATTGACCCGGCCGTCTGAATTAAAGTCGGCACTTTCACTGGTTCCTCCCCACAACTGCCTGAAATCCGAAAAGTCAGCCTGGTTAACAACATCATCGTTGTTAAGGTCACAGTCGCAGGCATTACCGTATCCGTCGTTATCGGTATCGATCTGGTTCCTGTTGGCCGTCAGCCTGCAGTTATCGTCCTGATCCGGGATTTGATCCCCGTCTGCGTCGGCAAGGAAGGCTTCATCCAACAACAATCCTTGTGAAGTTGACGAAAAGGACCCGTCATCAAGTATGCCGCCGTTAATCGTGTACAGACCTTTGCCGGATACGAATACGGCACCGCTGGATAGCCTGGCATGGGACAGCTGCCGGTCGGCAAGACTGGACCAGGTATCGGTCTGGGTATCATATCTTAAAACGGCTTTTGTGGGGGAGTACCAGAAATCATTTCCCGTACCGCCGACCACGTAGATATACCGCCCGTCTGTGGCAGTGCCGAACCGGCCCAAAGCCGCAGGCATGGCCGCCATTTCACTTATTGTGCCTGTTTGAGGATCTAATATTTCACCGGTTGCTGTAAATACTTCTCCATCTTCCCATGTTTCCAACCCTCCGAAAATGTATACCTTATCGTTCACTGCAACCGTTCCATGGCAGAACCGTGCCTGGCTGAGGCTGACGGATTCGCCCTGCCATTTATTGCCCTGCTCCCGGGCCGGGTCAAAGGCATAGATGGTGTCCATTGGCATGTCATCTTCATCCAGACCGCCGGTCACGTATATTCGGCCCTGGGCTGTGGCCGCCCGGGAGAAACAAGCTGCCTCGGGAAAGGATTCAATGTCTGTAAATGTCCTGGATTCAGGATCAAAGACCGTTACCGTATCAATATTGTGGCCCTCTTCGGCTGTGGTATAGCCGCCGATAAGATAAATTTTTCCGGACAAGACAGCCGAGGTCAGGTGAGCCCTGTTCGACGTCATCCAACTGCCGTAGGGGTATTCCCAGGTATCTGTATCCAGGGAGTAGACTTCCCAGGAACGAAGGGCACTGTTGCCGCTCACAAATCCGCCAAAAGTATAAATTTTATTGTCAACCATGGCCGTGGTGGCTGAATCGCGTTGGGTGACCGAGGCCGTGCCATCCACCCAGTGACTGATCTCCATGGGCCGTCTTGCCGACCGGGTTCCGTCAGCGTCGATAAGGTAAAAATATCCCCCGGAATAGGCGGGTTTTATTGCCGTAACCCGGGTATCGCTCCAGGACTTGATCCTGGCATCCACACCGGTGTCCGGTGTATAGGCGTCGTGAAACATGATCCGCCCCGGGTCGTTTCCGAAAAAATTGCCCTGTATGGTGAGTGTATCCGTTTCTGTAACCTCAAATTCAGTGATCAAAGGGACCTTGGACGGACTGGTGGACAGGGAGCCGGCAAGGTTGATCCGGCGGTCTGTGGCTGTAATGCTTTTTAGGGAATCCAGGTGGTCACCGCCGCTGTATAAACGGTTGATCCGTTCTTCCATGGTTTCATCGGGATAAAGGGACGCAGCCAGGGCCAGAACGCCTGACACATGGGGCGCAGCCATGGAAGTACCGTTTGCAAATTTGAACGCACCCATTGCATTGGATTCGCCAATGCCGATTTTATCCAGGTATACCCCGTCGGCTGTGCCGTGGGGAATAACAAACAACCGGAACCGGATGCGGAATTGACTGGTTAACAGACCATCCGGTATGGTGTAGCTATAGCTTTTCCAGTTTGGGTCACTCCCGGTCTGGGAGCCCAGGGTGGTCCAGGTCTCCCCGTCGTCCCCGGAGGCTTCCACATAAAGGCCGTCCTTTTTCCCGCAGGAGGAAACCACCGTGGACAGATCATTGTACAGCCAGAACCCCAGCATAAGATGGGTTCCGGCATATTCAGAAAGGTCCATGGCCTTGCTGACCAGGTTATAATCAAGGTGTTCGCCCGATTCTCCCTGGACATAATCTCCATAGGGGCTGTCGCTCCAGGCCATGTTTTCGTGAAATGCCTCCTCTTCGGTGATGCCCCAGGTGCCGGTTGTCAGGTCTAAGTCCCAATGGTCTTCTCCTGCCTCCATGCTGTCAAAAAACGGGTCTCCGGACACCGGGGAGTACCCGCCCCCGGGAATGGTGCTCAAAATATTGACCCCGGGTGCCGCGATATCCACTTCCGATGCGCCGTAATTGGAAAAGTATGCCAGTTCATCATCCTGGTCCGTGGCGCCTACAGAAATAACATTGGGGACATCCAGAGAGCTTGGATAATGTTTTTGTTCTCCGTCACAGTCATTGGTGTCGTTACCGGCAGCCGCAGACAAAATGATCCCGGCGGACGATGCGGCTTCCAGGGCTTCTTTAAGGGTTTCACTGGCAGCGGTTGATCCCCAGGAGGCGTTCATAACAACGATATTATTTTCAGACCGCTGGTTCATTTCTACCAGGTAATCAATACATGTTACGGCATCTGAGGTTGCACCGGAACCGGTGGACCCCAGGAATTTAAGCGCCATGATTTTTGCCTGGTTCCAGGTGACGCCGGATATACCTGCCCCGTTGTCTGTTACGGCCGCAATGGTGCCGGCCACATGGGTGCCGTGGTAATGATCGTCATAGGGGTCGCCGTCCTTGTTGACGGCATCAATGCCGTAGATATCGTCCACCCAGCCGTTGCCGTCGTCGTCTACGCCGGCTGTTCCGTTAAGCTCCTGATCGTTGGTCCACATGTTGGCTGCCAGGTCTTTGTGGGTGTAGTCCACACCTGTGTCTATCACTGCCACAATGACCTTTTGCGCTGAAGCGCTCACAAGATCCCATGCTTCAGATGCGTCAATGTCTGCATCTATGGTGCCCGGCTCTTCATCTACGACCTGGCCTGTGTTCTCCAGCGCCCACAGTTGATCAAAGTCCGCATCGTCGGGTTCGGCATCTATGGTGATGATGTAATCGGGTTCGGCCAGTGCCACATCCGGGTGGGATTTCAGTTCACTGAGCATCGCTTTGGTGGTCAGGCTTGAACAGTTGATCAGGGCAACTTCTTGTCCTTTATTCCCCTTTAAGGCAGAAAAGGATTTTATGGTCAACGATGGTGAAGCTGTTTTTGAAGATCTTGAAGAAATAATGTTGATACTGCTTTTCAGAGATTTTGCGGAAACGCCCGGCTTCATTTTGACAAGTAGGCGTCCTTCCACATAGGTTCCCTCCTGTAGCTGCTCCGGATGCTGCTTGAGACGGTCAGCGCCGATTGCAAACACACTGCCAGTCCAGATGAGTGACAGCAGCACTGCTGTTATACTACGGAAAAAATGTTTCAAAATAGATTCTCCTGGATAAAAATTTGGGCTATTGTTTCAATCATCTTGATGGGGCATCGGAAATAAGCATGCAAAAACAGCGTTGCCAATGCCCCTTGTTGAAATAAAAAAATCAGCAGGTTCTGCGGCGAATCAAAGATAGAGCAAGGAGGCCCGCCCCTGTAAGCCAAAGAGCTGAAGGGAGCGGAACCGCAGACAAGTCTGCGCCCTGTGCCGTAGTCATAGTGGAGGCATATTCGCCGTAAATGTCATTGTATGAAATAATGCTTGAATAGGTAAATTCACCGACCATGACATCATCCACCAGCCAAAGGTCGGACACTCCATCGGCCAGAAGCCCGGATGTCACTTCAAAAGTGAACGTTCCTATGATGATACTTTGCCCGGCTTCTACGGTGATGGGGCTTCCAGTCCAGGGATAATTCTGGTTGAAGTTGGCAATATAACTGCCGTCGGACAGGGTCTCGTCAGAAGCGGAACCAAAGAATTCTTCCCACCCAAGAGGGGTGCCATATGAAACAAAGCTCAGTTCAGCAGCGTCATAGCCAAGGCTCAGCGTGGCACCGGTAAATATGTCCCCGTCTTCATCTGCTGTGAAGCGCACTTCAAAGGTGGTGGTGTCTCCGGGGGATACGGTGTAGCTTTGTGCCGGTGAAATTGAAACAGTAGCTGCATGGGCAGCAGAAGTCATGCCTGAAATAATGATAGTCAATGCAAGTAAGAGATGTTTGATTTTCATTTAAATTGATCCTTATTTATTTGGGTAATTTTTATTTTTTTAGTACCAGGGATAAGCTGTTCCCCACCGCTGTCGGAACATCATGAAATCAGTCTGGTTGACATTGCTGTCGGAATTGAAGTCCGCTTTTGACTCATTGGTTCCCCAGAAATTTCTGAACATCATGAAGTCCATCTGGTTGACCATGCCGTTGTTGTCCAGATCACAATCGCAGGCATTGCCCGTTCCGTCGCTGTCCGCATCTTCCTGCCCGCTGTTCTGGGTTTCAGGGCAGTTGTCCTCATGGTCAACAATCCCATCGCCGTCAAGATCCTGGTCAATGGCACATTGCCAAAGCCAGAATTCGGGATCATAAGCTTGGTTTTCCCCATCCTGGGTGGTCCACTGGTCCGTATAGTCCAGTTCATGGCAGTTTTCAGTGACTTCCTGAACTTCAAATTTCATGTCTGCAACTTCCGATTCAGGATCTTCGCCCATGTCACAGTCTGTATCAGGAAAACTTAAGTCTGCATCAAACTTCATCAAAAATGCATCATAATCACCTGCACCAAACGTTTTAGACCATCGGGATGCCACTGCCCCTCCGTCATCGGTGGCAGCCACACTGCCCAGTTGATCGTAAACACCGTTAAGCGGATGAACTCTTTCGGTTTTTAATGCACCATCTTCGGACAGGCGCAGGAGCCAGGATTGATTGGCATGGGTTGAACCGGCAAGAATCAGATCCCCACTGCCTTCTGCCTGGGTGACATCGCCGTAGGAGAATGCGTTGGCTTCGGGATCACTGCTCAAGACGCCGAACTTTTTTGCCCAGACAAGATTGCCTGTACTGTCTGTTTTCAGAATATAGGGGGTCCGGCGGTTACTCCATTCCGGGTCGCTTGCACTGTAACTGCATCCCACAACCGCGTATCCCGCATCCCGGGTTTGGCACGCACCTTTTACGAATTCGTTGCCGTCGGCAACCATCAGATCGGACGAGTCGAGTCCTGCAAGCGCTCTGACCCATTGTAAAACACCATTGGTATCCACTTTGATCATAATGACCTCGTTGTCAAGGTCTGTTCCACCCCAGCCATCTTCGTTGGTGATCATCATGTAGCCGTCAACCGTTCCCGAATTATCTTTTGATTCAATGACAACCCCGGCGGAATCGTAGGCGGCAGTGCCATAAAATTTTACCCACTCCAGGATCCCGTCGGCAGCGATTTTCACCAGTCCCTGGTCATAGTTGTACGTGCCTGAAAAACCGTCTACGTTTACACGGATGGAAATAGCGCATCCGCCATCCTGGGTCACAACCATGGCGCTGCCGATAATGTTGGGACTTGAATATCCGCTGTAGGTATATGTTTTCTGCCATAGAACCGTCCCCCAGGGCGCCAGTTTAGCCACCCAGAGTGTGTCTGACGTGGTTCGCCCGGTGAGGTACAGACAACCTTCGCCGGCAGCGCCCGTATTGGCGTTGGAGGTGAGGACGCCTGAAAAAGATTTTGCCCAGTCCAGATGTCCATAAGCATTAAATTTAGCCACAACCGCATCATCTCCTGCCTTGCCGAAGCCTGCATACCCGCTTTCGGGCAGGGCTGCGACCGTATAAAAGGCATCACTGTCTATGGTACCGGCGTTGGCCATAAAGGTTGGGCTACTTTCAGCGTACATGCTCGTTTCTGTATTGGCACCAAGCCCAGGAACCCATAAAAGCAATAGTGTCCAGGCCATAATTATTTTTCTCATTTCCTTGCTCCTTTTAATTTGAATACAGTAATTTCCATGTTAAAGACGTGTAATTTAGTCCTCCTATCTATGGATTCACATACTTACATCTGCGATTGGGGAAACGCGTTACAACGATATTCGAATATCCAAAAGTTAGTTAAGAAATAAAAAATATATTGTCAATAAAAAATACAGCAATATAAAAAATATTTGGTATGTCTAAAATTTTTTAAGCAGAATTTAAAAAACGGTGAAGTGGATCACGGCAGAAGAAATTACACAATCTGTATAAAAGAAAATTGCATCTGATCAGGAAAATGTATTATGCTGAAGCGCTACACTTGGGTTCTTAAAATATTTTTACAACAGCAAAAAAAGGATGGGAAAATGCGTAAAGCTATTGTGTTATTGTCTTTAGTATGTTTGCTCTCTGTTCTTCCTGCATGTGGACATGATTCAGGGAACTCTAAAAAACTTCATGTAGTCGTAACAACGGATGATCCGGTTACACAAGCGATGGCAATGGTATTGGCAGACCGCTCCATTAAAAAAGGCGCAACAGTGGATATTCTTCTGTGTGGCGACGCCGGTTTACTGGCGATCAAGGATTCTGAGCAGGTATTGTTAAAGCCCCAAAATAAATCCCCTCAGATGATGCTCAAAGATTTGATCAAAAAAGACGTGAATGTAGAACTGTGCCCAATTTATTTGTCGAACTCGGAAAAAAGCGTTCCAAATCTGATAGATGGGGTATCCATTGCCAAGCCAGACCAGGTGGCGGGTAAACTTCTTAGGGACGATACAAAAATATTAAGTTACTAACTGTCTGAACATGACAGAGGTGTTAATCCTATTATTTGATTACCTGGGAACATTTGCGTTCGCGGTTTCAGGTGCACTGGCTGCTGCTGAAAAAAAACTGGATTTGTTTGGGGCTGTATTTCTCGGATTTGTAACCGCTATCGGCGGCGGTACGACGCGTGACATGATGATCGGAAATACGCCTGTTTCATGGCTGCAGGACCCTGTTTATTTTTATGTTATTGTTGCTGCCGTCCTGCTGACGTTTTTGTTCACCAAAACAATACTGCAGTTCCCCAAAGCGCTTTTCTTTTTTGATACCATCGGCATCAGCGTGTTTACCGTTATTGGTATCCAAAAGGGATTGCACGCAGGTATTCATCCGCCGCTTGCAGTGATGATGGGCATTTTAACCGCGGTTATGGGGGGAATTGTCCGTGATGTGCTTTGCAATGAAATTCCTTTGATTTTTCATAAGGAAATATATGCCACAGCTTGCTTCGCCGGTGGCGTTTTCTTTACATTTTTTGTGTTTATGAATATGGCCGAACCGTTTGCTGCATTGATCTCCGCCGGCGTTATCTTTACAATTCGTTCACTGAGTGTCCGAAAAGGATGGGCATTACCACGGTTTAAATAACGTCTGACGGACATAACAAACGATGAAAGATTTTAACCACGGAAGTCACGGAAAGCACAGAATTTTATTTTCAGTGTCTTCTGTGTTTTCCGTGGTTAATTTTTTAAAGATTGGGCTGTTGCCACGCAGGCAGGGAAAAAGAAAAACAGCATCCTTTGCCTGGGCTGGTTTCAACTTGAATCTCCCGGCCGTGGAGCTGGATAATCCTGGCGGTAATGGCAAGGCCTAAGCCTGTATGCCCATCTTTTTTTCTCGTGAACGGATTGGATTGGTAAAAGCGGTTGAAAATATGAGGCAGCTCTTTTTCAGCAATGCCCGGGCCTGTATCGCTGATCCGAATCACGACCTCTTTTTCCATGGAGACTGCCACGGTAACTTTCCCTTTTTCCGGGGTATAATTCATGGCGTTTTCAATGAGGTTCTCCAAGGCCCTTTCAATCAGGGCAATGTCCGCCTCAACAAAAGGAACGGAATTTTCAAATTGTTGGCGCAGTTCAATCGCTTTTTGTTCAGCAGTAAGGGTAAATTTTTGACAGATATCCTGGATCAGTTCTCTGAGATCAAAGGGTTCAGGTGAACGATCCATACGGGCGGATTCCAGGCGGGCCAGTTCAAGCAGTTCTGTGACCAGGGTGTTGAGGCGGCGGCAGTGGCGGATGGCAATTTCAAGGTAGTGACCCCGTTCTTCGGGCGTATATTGATTTTCCTTGATGAGCAGGGTTTCGATATATCCCTGCAGGGTGGCAAGCGGGGTGCGCAGATCATGGGAAACATTGGCCACCAGTTCCCGGCGCATTTGGTCGGAGGCCTTCAGCTCTGCCATCTGGGTTTCGATCCGGGCAGCCATCTCCTTAAAGGTATTGCTCAGCCGGTCAATTTCATCGGGCGGCCCCTGGCGCCTGGGCAGGTCAACATCAGCCCCTTCGGTTCCGCCTTCAAAGGCTTCCATCACGGCGGCAAGCTTTTTCAAGCGCCCGGTGAGAAGGCCAAAGAGTACCAGCCCGGCTGCCAGGGCAAAAAGGAGGCCCGCCCCGATCATCCAGGCCGAAAGCCTCAGGATATAACTGCCTTTGAGTTTCTGGGCCACAGAGTCATATTCTTCGCCGCCCAAAATGACATAAAGGTATCCTTCAAGGATTCCATTTCGTTCAATAGATGCCGCTGAAAAGACTTTTTTACCGGTAAGGTTTTTGGGGTCTTCCCCTTGGACCGGCGGGATCAGTCTGCCATCCAGCCATTGCGTCACAGGGGAAAGGTCCACTTTGCTGCGCTTAACGCTGTCCGGGGGTGCCGAAAATGTCAGGATATTTCCATCAACGTCCAGAAGGTAAATCTCAATGCCGGGGTTAATGACCATGAGCATATGAAAGATCTCCTTGAGTGCCGTTTGGTTGACCCGGCCGTCTTCCATGAGAATCCGCTCTTTGACGATCTGTTGGGCAAGGCCCGTATTCAGCTTCTGGTTTACCTCCTGTTGGTACATGTCCGTGGCAAAAACGGTCACCCCGATAAAGATCAGGCCCACCACAAGGAAGAGGGCGGAAAGACCTGCTGCAATTTTGGCGTACAAGGAGTTAAACATCGGCCTCATCCACATCCGTGAATTTATAACCAACACCCCAGACCGTCAGGATGTACTGGGGATTGGCCGGGTCGGATTCGATCTTGGCCCGCAAACGGTTGATATTGGAGTTGACGGTATGGTCGTAACCGTCGTGGCCGTATCCCCATACATGTTCCAAAAGTTGGGCCCTGTTAAATACCCGCCCGGGCCGGCGGGCAAAAAAGGTGAGAAGGTCATACTCTTTTGCCGTGAGATCCACTGGTCGGCCAGCGACGGTGACCTTGCGCTTTTCAGGATTAATGGCCAGCTCCCCGGCCTGGATGACGGGTTCCGGCACAGTCTCTTTCATGGCGGAGAGGTTTTCCATGCGGCGAAATACGGCTTTGATCCGGGCAACCAGTTCCCGGATGGAAAAAGGTTTGGTAATATAGTCATCAGCCCCAAGCTCCAGGCCAAGGATTCTGTCGATCTCGGACGACTTGGAGGTCAGCATAAGCACCGGAGTGACCAAGCCCTCGTTTCGGATGCTTTTGAGAATTTCAATGCCGTCCATGCCCGGCAGCATAATGTCCAGTACGATGAGGTCATAGTCCCCGCCGGCTGCTTTCTTATTTCCGGTAAGACCGTCATGTGCCAGGTCCACCTGCCAGGACTGGTCACCAAGGTGAAGGAGAAGAAGATCTGAAAGTTCGCTATTATCTTCCACCACAAGAATTTTTCTCTGCATGGGGGCTCCTTTTTGGGGGTAATACGAAATGCAATCGTTAATGTCCTGTTTGGCTTTTTATTGATTTGTTTCAATCATAACGGCCCTTGGCATTGACCGTCAATTGAAAATACTCTTGTGACGGGTTTGTGATACTTTTATGAGATTTGGGGTCTAACTTTGAGATAAGCAAATCACCTAAGTGGAGGTGACAAGATTGCAAAAAACTGCATTTACGGCATTGCGGCTACATGTTATTTTTTAAAAGTTTTCTTGAAATTAAAGAGTTATGCGCATAAGGGTATTGGAAATAAAATGAATCAACGCATTTTTAAAATAGTCATTTTCGGAATAATTATTCTGGGCGTTATCCTGTTTTTTTCATTGGATCTTCATCAGCAACTGACTTTTGAGGCACTTAAATCCCAACAGGCCGCCATGGCAAAGGTGTATGCCCAAAATACAGCCCTGACCATCTTCATTTATATGGCGGTCTACGTCGTAGTGACGGCATTGTCGCTTCCGGGGGCGGTTGTAATGTCCCTGGCCGGCGGTGCCGTATTCGGGCTTTGGGCAGGTACGATCATTGTCTCTTTTGCCAGTACCATCGGTGCGACCCTGGCTTTTCTTACGTCACGGTTTTTGTTGCGCGACTATATCCAGAATCGATTTTCCGACCGGCTTAAAAAGATAAATGAGGGTATTGAAACCGACGGGCCTTTTTACCTTTTCACCCTGCGCCTGGTGCCGGTGTTTCCCTTTTTTGTGATCAACCTTGTCATGGGGCTGACCCCCATTAAAACCGGCATATTTTACATGGTAAGCCAGGTGGGCATGCTTCCGGGAACCCTTGCCTACATCAATGCAGGCACCCAGTTATCCCGGGTTGAAAGCGCTTCGGGTATTCTCTCCTTGCCGTTGCTTGCCTCCTTTGTGGTTTTAGGGATTTTTCCCTGGATCGCAAAGGCGTTTACGGGCTTTTTGAAAAACCGGCGGGCCATGGCAAAATTTTCCAAACCGTCAAAGTTTGACTACAACCTGGTGGTTATCGGTGCAGGTTCTGCCGGCCTTGTGACCTCTTATATTGCATCGGCTGTGAAAGCCGGTGTGGCTTTGGTGGAAAAGGATAAAATGGGGGGAGACTGCCTGAATACCGGATGTGTGCCCAGCAAAGCCTTGCTGCGCTCAGCAAAAATGCTTTCCTATGCCAAAAGGGCCAAGGAGTTTGGGTTTAAGCATACCCATGTGGACTTTGAGTTTAAAACAGTCATGGAACGGGTGGAAAAAATCATCAAAAAAATAGAACCCCACGATTCTGTTGAGCGGTATACCCAGCTGGGGGTTGACTGTATCTCAGGTGAAGCCCAAATTCGCTCCCCGTATGAAATTGAGGTGAACGGTAAAACCATCACCACCCGCAGCATAGTGGTGGCAACGGGTGCCAGGCCAAGGGTACCGGCCATCCCCGGCCTTGACCAGGTGCCGTATTATACCTCTGATACAATCTGGTCTTTAAGGGATTTACCCCAACGGCTGGTCGTGTTGGGGGGCGGACCTATCGGATGCGAACTCAGCCAGGCCTTTGCCCGTTTGGGGGCAAAGGTTACCCTGGTGGGCAGGGCGCCCCGGATCATGGGCCGGGAGGATAACGATGTGGCCGATTTTATCCAGGAAACCTTTACCCGGGAATGGATTCAGGTTCTCACCGGACATTCCGTAAAAGAGATACGAGTGGACAATGACGAAAAAAAATTGATCTGTACCCGCAATGCTGACGAACAAGAGGTGGCGGTTCAGTTTGATGCAATTTTGCTTGCCGTGGGCCGTGTGGCCAATACCAAAGGGTTTGGACTGGAAAAACTGGGGGGGGCACTGAACCCCAACGGTACCATTAAGACCAATGGATGGCTCCAGACAACCATTCCCAATATTTATGCGGCAGGCGACGTTGCCGGCCCTTACCAATTCACCCATGTGGCTTCACATCAGGCGTGGTATGCTTGTGTCAACGCATTGTTCGGTGCTTTTAAAAAGTTCACGGCAGATTATAGGGTGATTCCCTGGTGTACGTTTACCGATCCTGAAGTGGCCCGGGTGGGCATGAACGAAACAGATTGTGTTGCAGCAGGAATTTCCTACGAGGTGACCCGCTATGGGATCGACGACCTGGACCGGGCCATTGCTGACTCCGAAGCCCGGGGATTTATCAAGGTGCTGACCGTTCCCAAAAAGGACAAAATCCTTGGCGTAACCATTGTGGGGGCCCATGCCGGTGACTTGATCCACGAATTCATTTTGGCCATGAAATACAATATCGGACTCAATAAAATTCTTGGTACCATTCATATTTACCCGACCCTTGCGGAATCCGGCCGATTTGCCGCCGGTGCCTGGAAAAAAGCCCGGGTACCGAAAAACGCTTTAAAATATGTCGAACGGTTTCTAAGCTGGCAACGTAAGTAGCTGTTTTAAATTTTAATACCTAAATAATTACAATGGGAGTGCACTTGAACATAGATCAGTATCATCACTGGATCAGACTTGAACAGGACAACATAGCAGTATATATCAATCCCGAATCCGTGGACTGGATCGTGCCCAGTGCCGCTGGAGACCAGCTGCTTCAAAAACTTATCTTTGGCAAAGGGCAGGGCGGAGAAAAACAGGGGGCGGATCCGGCCTTGGCACCCGATGATAGGGATTTCAGCACCATTGTCCGTGAATCCCAGTTTCTCTCCTTATTAAAAACACCGAAGGTGGCCGAGTATAAAGGCCGGGCCCATGTATTGCCCCTTAAAGCATTAAAGGAGTTCTGGCTGCATATAACCGATCAATGCAACCTTGCCTGCCGTCATTGTCTTTTTTCCTGTTCATCAAAGACAAACCGGACCATGGATTTTGACATGATTACCTCCACGGTCAGTCAGGCGTATGGTCTTGGCACCCGGATTTTTTATTTAACCGGCGGTGAACCCCTGGTTCACACCGATTTTCAGAGTATTTGTCGGCTGATTTTAAATGAATACCCCGACACCATGCTCGTGATTTTAACCAACGGGATTCTGATACCTGACTTAATGGATTTCTTCAACACTTTGCCGTGCGACCGTTTGTTTCTCCAGGTGAGCCTGGATGGCATTGAAGAGACCAACGACCGGTTAAGGGGTGCAGGCGCCTTTGCCAAAACAACCGCCGCCCTTGGTGTATTGAAAGGATCAGATATTATTACCACTCTGTCCATGGTGGTGCATCCGGACAATTACCATCAAATGACAAAGATGGTTGAACTGGGCGTGGAGTTTTCGGTGAATGCCATTCATTACATGTGGCTTTTAACCACAGGCCGGGCATCGAGCTTGCCGGCGGTCTCCATGGATGAGCTGTTTAACCTGTTGGTTGAGGCACACGATGTGGCAGAAGCCCACAATCTGTCCATTGACAATATCACCAATCTTGCCGCCAGGGTTTTCTCCACCCCCGGCACCAAATACGACTTGGGCAATGCCGGGTGGGAGTCATTGGCACTGGCCCCGGACGGCATAATCTATCCGACCCCGGCCTTGATAGGCCCCAAAGAGACCGCATGCGGCCATATTATCCAGGGACTGGAGACGGTTTGGAAAAACAGCGAAGCGCTTGAAACCTTGCGAAGCCTGTCAGTGAAGGATGATCCTGTTTATGGGGACAATCCTTTAAAATACATAGTGGGCGGCCCGGACATTGATCACAGCTTCCATACCGGCGGATCATATCTGGGGCATGACCCTTATCTGCCCTTATACAGCCGACTGGCATTGTGGTTAATGGTTCAGTCGGCCCAAATTACCAAAGAAGCACCCTGGCCCCAGATTCGGCGAAAAATGGGAGAAAAGCTGCTGCATTGTGAAAAAGAGGGCGAAATTGTAGCCCTGACCCATTCCAATTGCGTGCTTACCCTGGCTGATACCCATGGCGTTGTGGGAGACTTTTATTCGGCTGCCGCACAACAGGAAAATACGGACATCACCAATCCGGTCTGCTATCCCGATGCGGAGATGTCCCATATTCCCAAAGCCTCCAGGATTCGGTCTTATGGGTGCGGCAGTCCAGTCCTGGACGCAGGCGTTGCTTTGGGGGATACTTTGGTTGACCTTGGCTGCGGTGCAGGGGTAGAGTGCTATATTGCCGCCCGGAAAACAGGGCCTTCGGGACAGGTCATCGGAATTGATATGCTGGATCACATGCTGGCTTTGGCCCGAAAACCCCTTGGGGATGTGGCGCAAAATTTGGGGTACGGAAATGTCAGTTTTAAAAAAGGATTTCTTGAACAACTGCCCCTGGCGGATAACACCGTGGATCTGGTTATCTCCAACTGCGTCATCAACCTTTCCCAGGACAAACGGCAGACTTTTGCCGAAATTTTCCGGATACTTGCCCCCGGCGGGCGCATATTTATTTCGGATGTGGTCACAGATGAACCCTGCCCCCCTGAAATACAGAATGATGCCGTACTCCGGGGGGCGTGTTTGTCAGGCGCCCTTGTGCAGCCCCAGCTGATGAGCATCCTGGAATCAGCCGGATTCACCCGAATCAGGGTGGTGAAACGCTTTTTTTACAAAGAGGTGTTGAACCACAAATTTTATGCCGTCACCTATACGGCTTTTCGCCCCGAGGCTGCGGAAAAAACCATGGTTGTTTACCCTGGTCCCCATGCCGCGGTGATGACCGATGACGGACAACTGCTTTTACGCGGGCAATCGTCGGAAACCATCAGACCATCTGATGCCGGAGAGGACACGACCATTTTTGAGCTGGATCACATGGGCACTGTTTCCAATATCGAGGCGATGAATGCCTGCAGCTGCGAGTTGCCGCCGCCCACAGTGGATGATAAAGAAGCCTCCTCGAGCCAGACAGGGGCGCCATTCCCGCGAACGGGTACGAAGTTCAAACAGGACTGCATGCTGTGCGGAAAGCCTCTGGTCTATCTGGAAAAAGAGAGTCCAAAGTCTTGTGTCTTCTGCGGCGCTCAATACCCTGCCAACGCTGTCTGCGAACAAGGACATTTTGTCTGCGATCACTGCCATGGAAAAGATATCGTGGAGGTGGTCAAACATATCTGCACCCATACCGATGCAACGGATATGATTGATTTAATGAACCAGCTTCGCAGCCATCCCTCATTTCCCCTCCATGGTCCCGAGCACCATTTTGCAGTGCCCGGCGTCATCACTGCCGTCTATAGAAATCTGGGCGGGGATATTACAGACAACGATATCACCACGGCCATTGACCGGGGAAGAAGCGTTCCCGGTGGTGTCTGCGCATTTTGGGGGACCTGTGGGGCCGCAATTGGTGCCGGAATTGCCTTGGGGGTGATTTTAAAAAGTACCCCGTTAAAACCCAAGGCCAGGCAAATTGTCCAGCAGGTGTCCGAAACGATTATCCACGACCTGAGCCGAATCGAGGCGGCCCGCTGCTGCCAGCGGGAGGTCTGGACAACATTTAAAACCGTGGCCCGGTTGTCAAAAAATTACCTGCCCCTGGCTTTGAAGGACCAGGGCGATGTACAATGCCGCCAACAGGGTAAAAACAGGGAATGCATCCGGGAAACCTGCCCCTATTTCAAGGTGTAAAATGGCAACAGACAACGCTGTCATAGTTTTTATTAAAGCCCCGGAAAAAGGCCGGGTCAAGACTCGGCTGGCAAAAGGGGTAGGGGATACCGCCGCCTTGGATTTATACCGCTGTTTTGTGATGGATGTTCTGGATATGGTTCGGTCAACTCCGAATGCGTTGCGGGTGTACTGCTATCCTGACACCGCCTTGGACTCTGTCAGGTTCTGGCTGGGAGACGATTTGGATTTTTTCCCCCAAAAGGGCGCGACGTTGGGGAAAAAAATGGAAAATGCCCTGGCCGATACCTTTGCTGCCGGGTATGAAAAAGCCGTTCTCATCGGGTCTGATCTGCCGGATCTGCCGTCCGGTATCATCGATAAGGCCTTTATGGGCTTGGCGCAGTGCAGCGCGGCCATCGGCCCAAGCCGGGACGGCGGTTATTATCTGATCGGGTTTACGGCCACAGGGTTCAGCCCTCGGATATTCCATGGTATCCCCTGGTCCACCAACCAGGTCTTTGATTTGACCCTGAACAAATTTAAGGATCATCAAATCTCACACTATACTTTGCCTGTGTGGCAGGACATTGATACTTTAGAGGATTTGAATTTTCTTACCCTTGATCCTTCCGGCAGATCGGCAGTATACACAACCGGTTATCTTTTAAAAAACAAGGAATGACGCTTTGAATCGAAAAAAAACAATTTTGATGGGGGCAGGTGTTTTCACAATCCTGCATGTCGCCGTTGTACTTTGCGCCGAGCCGATTGTAACCGTAGGCAACTTTTCCCAGGCAAATACCGGCGAGATGATACCACTGCATTGGGAGTCTTTAACATTTAAAAAAATAAAAGCGCATACCATATACAAGATCGTTGAGGACCAGGGGCGAACCGTGGTCAAAGCCTATAGCCTGGCATCCGCTTCGGGACTGATTCGAAAAATCAGTATTGATGTGAAGCAATATCCGATTATCCAATGGCAATGGAAAATTACGCAGATTAATGAGAAATCCGATGTTACCCAAAAAGCCGGGGATGATTATCCGGCACGAATTTATGTTGCGTTTATATATGATCCTGATAAGGCAGGATTCTGGGAAAAAACCAAATTTGAAACCGCCCGCATGGTATACGGCCAATATCCGCCGGCAACAGTGGTGACCTATGTCTGGGCCAACCGGGCTCCCAAAGAGACCCGGGTCCCCAACCCCTACGTAGACAGGGTGATGATGATTGCGGTCCAAAGCGGTGAGGAAAAGGCGGGCACCTGGGTCACCGAGGAACGAAATATTTATCAGGATTATGTGGACAGTTTCGGACATCCGCCCCTACTTACGTCGGGTGTAGCGATTATGACCGACACGGACAATACGGGTGAAACGTCAACGGCCTTTTACGGGGATATTTTTTTTAAATCAACTTCGGGAGATCCGATCCAGTGATCCCTGTAATCTCCGTTATTATACCGGTGTACGGCGAAGCCAAAGGCATAAACCGGACCATTGACGCGTTAAAATCATCGGCATCGCAGATGTTGTGGGCCATCGAAATTATTGTGGTGGATGGCGACCCTGAAAAAGGAACCCTTAAGGCGATCAATGATCTGGACATTATAAAAACAGCATCGCCGGCCGGCCGGGGCGTGCAGATGAACCATGGGGCCCGGGCCGCCACCTCAGATTTGCTGCTGTTTCTCCATGCAGATACCGTTTTGCCTGCAAATGCGCTCCAAACAATGCTTTATGTCTGCCGGGACAAAAATGTCGCTGCCGGTGCGTTTGATCTGTCCATTAATGATTCTCATCCGGTATTTCGCATCATCGAAAAAGGGGCATCCCTGCGTTCCAGGATTACCCGGATTCCCTTTGGAGATCAGGCCATTTTCTTTAAATCAGAATGCTTTTGGGCGTTGGGTGGGTATAAACCCATTGCGCTGATGGAAGATGTGGACATCATGCTCAGACTCAGAAAAAAAGGATATAAAATCCGCTTCATTGCAGATCCTGTGGTGACCTCGGCTCGGCGATGGAAAAAGGAAGGCATGATATATACAACCCTTCGCAACTGGATGCTTCAACTGCTTTTTCATATGGGGGTCAGCCCGGAAAAATTAAAAGCGCACTATGACTGAAACGAATAGCCGCTGTAAATCAAAATTTAAACTGATTTTCAACAGTTAATTTTTGAATGCTCTATTATTCCAACATGATACATGAGACAAAAAAGTTCTTGGCACTACCCGAGACTTTTTTAAACGATCAGTTCAAAGCTTTGATTGTAGGCGGAAGAGCAACACCTACCGATTGAAAAATTTTACCGCATATCCCCTTACACTCGCTTCTGATGGCAAAACGCTGTCCACCTTCTTCAATTGTTTTTTCAACGACTCTATGATCGTCTGGCGGTCAGCGGCGTCCTTTCGTGCCTGGCGCTCATTCAAACAAATGATATACCGGGTGTCATTATGGATGACTTCCTTTACCTTCAAAGGAGAAGGTTTGCTCCGGTCTGCATTTTCTGGATAGACTTCTTTGTAACGTCCTGCCCGGGTCAGGATTTCTGCCTTGACTTCTTTGACCCGCCTCATCCGCGTTCCCAAGATATACGGCAACTGCCGAGCTTCAAGCTTGGAGATTGTATCCGAACTGATCATTCCACGATCTGCTACAATGCAAAACTGTCCAATACCAAAACGATGGCGCAGTCGATCAACTACCGGTATCATGGTTTTGACGTCAGTTGTGTTTCCCGGCCACATTTCACAACAGACCGGACGCCCGTTGTCATCAAGCACTGCACCCACGACCATTTGATGAAGATCTGGACGATGGGCTTTACTAAATCCCCTGTTACCAAAAAAATCTCCGCCCTGACCTTCAAAATCAGGACTCCTTACTTGGAGGAAGATTCATGACACCTCAAGACTTGAGTTCTCATCCCAAAGTTCTTTACTGGCCAGTTCATAATGCAGCCTGAGTTGTGTGCCAGGAAAATTCATTTCACCCAAACGAGCTCTTCTATATGTCAATTTGCTCTAAACTCTCTCCAAGCCGGATTAATTACCTTTTCGGTAGCAGGTCCTGGGTTCCATACTCCTGAAGAAGGTCAATAGCAAAGTGTTCCATCATATATCTGAAAAAAATTTCCTGACACCATCGACTGAACATCCTGGCCCCTAACCGGGTGTGGTCAAGCTGATATTCTGTACTGATCATCCTCAAGCATCTCACTTCAGGGATGCGGTCAAGCCCCATAAGCTTTCCAAATTCTCCGGCTGATTCTCCTCGGATTCTTTCAACAGTTTTTATTCGGCATAAAGCCATCAAGGCCAATAGCAGTAACACATGGAAAGCCGTATAATACCCTGTTCCTTTTTTTCTAAAATGACGAAACAAGGCAAGGTCATCAGCCTTGTGGCTGTATATGGGATACTCTCCTAAAAAATATGTCCACTGACCATCTTTTTGGTGAACTGTTACACGTCCATTGATATACGTTATCTCCGATGAAAGAAGGGGCAACATGAGCTGAGGCATAGCGTCTGTACTCCTGAAGTTGACTGAACGTCTGGATGCCGCAACAGCAGCGTTTCAGGTCGGGTATGAAACTCCTTCTCAGTTCAGCCGGGAATACAGCCGACTATTCGGCGCCCCTCCTCTTCGGGACATAAAAAACCTGACACAGGCGACAGCAAATAACGCATAAATGGTTTACTGGTGTAACAAAAAGCAAAGGCCTTGTTTTTACGCCTTCAAATGTCGGTAAGGCTCCATGCTTTGATGAAGTATATCTATAATATCGACGTGATTTTTAGCTTTGCGGTAAAAAATAACATGAGATCCTGCTAAAAAACTTAGGCTCATGTTGCGTTTCAAGGTCTTATTTGACCAAAAGTTCGACAAGCGAATGGAGCAGGGCCTTTCCCCGTTTGCCGACGTTATGAACGAACTCGAAAAAACCGAGATAGAACGGGAGCTTCTCTTGTGAGATGCCTCGATGAGGACGCAACCAACCACGTAGCAAGGACCAGAAGCCTTCCATGGTATTGACATGGACTTCATGGAAACCATCGCCATCCTCGTCTCTGGCGTATTCTCCAGCCCCGTGATTCACGCTCTTATGCTTGTACCCCCACTCGGTTAATCGATTGTAGATCGCATATTCATCAGTGTAAATCAAAGTCCCCGGCAAAACGGTCGACTTTACCAAGGGCTCAATAGTTACCCTGCGAACATTAGCAAGCATTTGAATCACTACCAGACCGCATCGCTGAATCATACCGAATACAGGTGGTTTCTCTTTTTCCAATGTACCCCGCCCACGAGCACCTCGTAAACGATTTCGACGGCCTTCCCTGCCTTTTCGGGCTACTGCTTCGGGATTGCCTTTATGCCCTGCTACAATGTAGACCTCATCACATTCAACTTCGTCTCCAAGGGTTACTTGAGGCTTTTTTTTATCACGCCTTCACGAAGTTGGGTGGTCATCCTTTGAACATCAGTGCGGTCCAGGTCCAGTTCTTTGGCAATTTGCTTGTTGGACAAGTTCAACCCCATGAAATACAGACACAATATCCATACCTTGAGGGGTTGGTGATGTCCAGCGAAGATGGTGCCTGTAAGGTCATCAAACCGTTTGCCGCAATTTTTACATTCATAACGTTGTCTGGCAGGTTCTTTTTCATCAAAACCCCTTTTGATTATTCGTTTGGAATCACAATACGGACATTGACGTCCTTCCGGCCAGCGCAACTCCCGAACAGTGTTGTAACATTGCGTATCATCAATCAGAGTCTTTATGTTTACTTGCATCCGTTGGGCCCCTATGGTGAATTGGGTCAAAAAGTTCACCATCTAACATTTCAAGCCCCTGATACGCAACATGAGCCAAAACTTAAATAGCCTTTTTTAATTTCTTCACGTTTCCGGCCTATATCTGGGCTTTCTGCTATCATTTGCAGCTTTTTTTCAATAAGCTTTAAGTAAAGGATGGTCTGTTCTTTACCAAATTCTTCAAGTGAATAGGCTTTGATGTCACGCAAACTCTTTTGCGCATTGGGAGAAAGAATATATTGGATCATATCAGCCTATCAATTCATCCATGAAGGATTGGCCGTCAACTCCTTGTCCTTTGTCAAGTTGCGCTTCACCTTCAGCCAGTCTTGCGCGTAACGCTTCCAGCTTGGTTTCTTCGACTTCCAGAAGCCGCAAACCCGCACGAACGGCTTCGCTTGTATTATCAAAGCGCCCTTGTGAAATTTTCGATTTGATAAAATTTAAAAAATGATCACCTAAAGTGACACTGGTATTTCTTTGCATTGCATTGACCTCCAAAAAATTTACTGTACCAATATATAATACACTTTCTTTCATAGGAGATACAGTTTTTATTTCTTTGAATCAACTTCACTCTTACCCAAATCTTAACCTTTGGTCAAAAGTTAAGATTCGAAAAAGCAGTGAAAAACCCTACTCCATAAAGGTTTTCGCTATTTTAAATATTAAGTTATATGTATATAATGCAACTAACTTAAGATTTATAATGGGGTAGGGGGGACGCTATGGAAGAAGGTCAAAATTTCAATCATCCGAAAAAAGGTTCCAGAATTGAGGTGGAGCCGATCAGAAGAGAAAAAGATATTAAAGCGATCATCCAGCTTCTTTCCGGAAACCCGAGAGACTACCTTTTATTTGTTATGGGAATCAATAATGGCATCCGGGTAGGAGACCTTCTTAATATAAAGGTAGGGGACGTCCGTTACTTGAAGCCAGGCCAAGTTCACCAGATAACCGAAAATAAAACCAAGAAAAAAACGTGGTGGTGAGGAAAAACCTGGGGATATCAGCAGCGGACTAAGTATGGTGATGGGTTTGATGTTATTGCAAAAAGATTCAATCATTCAGATCCTAAGACAACGATGACGTATTTAGGCATAGAGGATAAAGAGGTTCACAGCATTTTAATGAATTGAAATCGGCTAAATCTATCAGATAAACCTGCGGTCTGAGGTCATGGTTTGGGCTTTAACCTGGTTTTTCTCCAGCCATCCCGAACGGACATTTTCAGTTTTGGCGTCAAAACCCGGCACATAAGGTTTAATGTCAATGAGAGGGGTGTTGTTCAAAACATCAATATCTAATTATTGAATTCAAAAAGGATAGAGTGTTGAAAATAAGAAGTTCACAAGAATTTGATAGACTGGAGATAGAAAAAATTCATAAAACGGCATTTGGAAAGGCAAAGGGGCCGGTGATCGCCGAGCTTGTAAATGGTTTATTCGATGACCAAACCGCAGAACCTTTGCTTTCTCTTGTAGCTGTTAAAAATAAAACTATTGTTGGGCATGTTCTTTTTTACAAAAGTAAACATCAAACAATCTCCGATGTTGGTTTCAGCCCGTATATTGGCCCCCCTTGCAGTACTTCCGGAGGTTCAATCCACTGGTGTTGGGGGCCTTCTTATCAAAGAAGGACTTGACCGGTTAAAGAAAAACGGGGTGGATTTGGTCTTTGTTTTAGGACATCCTGATTATTATCCCCGCTCGGGATTCGTTCCTGCCGGCAAATTGGGGTTCAAAGCACCATATCCGATCCCGGAAGAACATGCCGGCGCCTGGATGGTAACTGAACTGTCTTCCGGGATTATCGGCAAAGCCAGGGGAACGGT